>JBNLDM010000111.1:0-19494 GCA_050304335.1 Pontiella sp. | reverse complement strand
CCGATCAGCAGGACCACGCCGACCTGGGCGTACACATTGTTGTCGTAACGACCCACCATGAGGGCGATCACTGCGCCGAGCAGGGCGGTTGGTACGGAGAGGCAGACCGATACCGGGATGCTCCAGCTCTCATACTGTGCGGCCAGCACCAGGTAGACCATGATGATGGCCAGCAGGTAGATGATGTTCGAGGAGCCCTGCGCCGCCTTTTCCTGATAGGATAGTTCCGTCCATTCCACGCCCATGGTGTTCGGCAGTTTCTGCTGCGCCATGTTTTCAACTATGGCCATGGCCTGGCCGGAGCTGTAGCCCTCCTCAGGCTGTCCCATGATCTTGGCCGATGGATACATGTTGTAGCGGTTGATCGACTGCGGACCGAGAATCTCCTTCACGTCGATCACCGAGCCCAGCGGCAGGGACTTCCCGTCGCGGTTGCGGATCTCCAGTTGGCGGATCTGTTCCGCATCGCGCCTGAATTCCGGTGCGGCCTGTCCCTTCACCTGGAAGACGCGGTTCATGTAGGTGAAATCGTTCATGTAGACTGAGCCGAAGAAATACTGAAGCGCGTTGAATACCGCGCTCATGGAGACATTCTTGGTCAGCACCTGGTCGCGGTCGATGTCGACAAACAGTTGCGGGACCGAGGCCCGGAAGGTGGTATACATGCCGGTCAGGCCGGACTGGGAGTTGCCGTCGTGCATGAACTCGCGGGCGACCTGCTGCAGCGTGGTCATGCCGACTCCGCCGCGGTCCTGCAGCTGCATGACCAGTCCGCCGGACATGCCGACACCGGGAAGAGACGGCATCGGGAAGGCCATGGAGATGCCCTCCTGCATCTGTGAAAGGCGTCGGTTGAGGTCGCGAATAATGACGGACTGGTGCCGGTTATGCCTTTCGCTCCAATCCTTGAAGGTAACCACGCAGAAGCCTGCGTTCGGAATGGCCGCGCCGTCCAGTATCGAATATCCCGAAATGGTCAGGTAATTCTCGATGCCATCGGTTTCGCCGAGAATGGCGTTCACTTTGGCAAGGAATGCCTGGGTGCGTTCCTGCGAGGCGGCTTCGGGCAGGATTACATTTACCATGCAGTAGCCTTCATCCTCCTGCGGGACGAAACCACCGGGCAGGTTGCCGAATCCGGTGAAGGCCAGAGCCGACAGGCCGAGAAACAGGAGTAGACTGATTGCGGCCTTGCGCAGACCCTGCCGAACGACCCCAAGATAACCTTTCCGGGTTCGGTCGAGCGAGCGGTTGAAGAGGCCGAAGAATCCCTTCTTCCCACCTTCTCTGGAGGGCCGCAGCAGTACGCCGCAGAGGGCCGGGCTGAGCGTCAGCGCATTGATTGTGCTGAATACGGTGGCTACCGAGATGGTGATGGCAAACTGTTTGAAGAGCTGGCCGGTGATGCCGCCCATGAAGGTGGTAGGCACAAACACGGAGAGCAGGACGAGGGTGGTGGCAATGACCGGTCCCGAGATTTCCGTCATAGCCTGCATGGCCGCCTCTTTGGGCTTCATGCCCTTTTCATCGATCAGGCGCGTGCAGTTTTCCACCACCACGATGGCGTCATCCACCACGATGCCGATCACGAGCACCAGGGCGAACAAGGTGAACTGGTTGATGGAATAGCCAAAGGCCGCCATGGCCAGGAACGTGCCGACCAGCGAAACCGGGATGGTGACGGAGGGAATGATCGTGGCCCGGAAGTTCTGCAGGAACAGATACACCGTGAATACCACCAGCGCCAGGGTCATGAACAGGTTCTGCACCACGCCCTTGATCGAGGCCTTGATCACCACGGTATTGTCGTAGATAATCCTGTATTCGAGCCCTTCGGGAAAGCTGGACTCCAACTCCTTCATCTTCGACCGCACACCATCCACCACGGCCAGCGCATTTTCTCCCGGTATCTGGTATACGGCAATCGTGGCGGAGGACTTTCCGTTCAGCGATGAGCCAATAACATAGGTCTTGGCGCCGAGCTCGACATCGGCGACGTCGCGGACGCGCAGGATCCGTCCATCTTTTCCGGTCCGCAGCACGATGTCGCCGAACTCATCTGCTTCCAGCAGGCGACCTTTAACGTTGATCGTCATCTGGTAGGCCTGTCCCTCCGGCACCGGCGGTTCGCCGATCTGTCCGGCCGCCACCTGCAGGTTCTGTTCGCGTATGGCGGCGACTACGTCGTCGGCCGTCACACCCCGGGATTTCATCTTTTCCGGGTCGAACCAGATGCGCATGGAATAGTCACCCGCACCGAAGGCCTGGACTTCACCGACGCCCGGGACGCGGGCGACCTCGTCTTTGACGCGCAGGGCCACATAGTTGGCCAGGAAGATATCGCTGTACCGATCTTCGGGGCTGTAGAAGCCGATGTATAGATTCGCATCGGCCGATTTTTTCTGGGTCTTGACACCCAGGCGCTGCACTTCCTGCGGCAGCTGGGGGATGGCCTTGGCCACGCGGTTCTGGACCAGCACGTTGGCCATGTCGAGATCGGTACCGGTGGCAAAGGTAACGGTCAGCTTCATGGTGCCGTCGTTGGCGCTGACGGAGTTCATGTAGATCATTCCCTCGACACCGTTGACCTCCTTTTCAATTACCGCGGCAACCGTATCGGCCACGGTGCCGGCATCCGCTCCCGGGTAAGCGGCATCAACGGTGATGGAAGGCGGCGCAATGTTGGGATAGCGCTCGACCGGCAGGCCCAGCAGGGCAAACCCGCCAAGCAGCATGATCACGATGGCAATCACAGCCGCAAAGATCGGGCGTCGGACAAAGAAGTGGCTGAACATGTCGGATCTCCCTTATTCCGCGGCTTTCGTTTCCGCCTTGACCGGGATGCCCGGCCGGGCCCGCTGGACGCCCTCTACAATCACCCGGTCCTCGGCTGTGACCCCTTCTTCGACGATGCGGTCGCTGCCGACAAGCGGACCTTTCTTGATGTAACGGGCTTCGACGACGCTGTCGCCATTCACCACAAGAACATAGGAGCCGGCCAGGTCCCGCTGGATCGCCAGGTCAGGCAGCAGCATCGCGCCGGGGCGGGGATCCGGCACCAGGATCTTGCCGTAGAGGCCGGAGACCAGCTGGATACCTTCGTTTGGAAATACGGCACGGGCCCGCAGGGTGCCGGTGTCGGGATCTATTTCCGGATCGCGATAGTCGATCCGACCCTCTTCTCCGTGTACTGAGCCGTCGGCCAGCTGCAGTTTCACGGAGGGCAGATCGCCCAGTGATCGGCCTTCAAATCCCTTGTCCTTCCTGAGGAGGAGGGAGCGTTCATCGAGGGTGAAGTAGACATAGATCGGGGCTTCGGCGATGATGGTCGTGAGCAGGGTCGACTCACCTGAGCCCACGAGATTGCCGACGCTGAAGGCCTTCCTTCCGATCCGCCCGGCAAAGGGGGCGTGGATCTTGGTGTAGGAAAGGTTCAGGCGGGCGTTATCCAGGGCGGCCTGTGCTTCGGTGACGCCTGCCTTCGCACCTTGCTGTTCGGCTTCGGCGGTCAGCTTGTCCACTTCCGAGACCGCCTGCGTTTCCCAAGCCTGCGTGATGCGGGTGAGCCGCGCCTCGGCCAGTTTCAGGGCGGATTCAGCCTGCTCGAGCCGGGCTTCGGCAGCCATTACAGCGGCTTCATATGCCTCCGGCTCAATGGTGAACAGCAGGTCGCCCTCCTCGACGCGCTCGCCGTCGGTGAAATCAATGCTCTTCAGATAACCGCTGACCCGTGCGCGGATGTCGGCGCGTTCGCTGGCTTCGGTGCGGCCGGGAAATTCTACATAGACCGTAACGTCTTCCGTGCGGGGCTGCTGGACGGTGACCAATGGGGGGGGTGGGGGCTGAAACTCGTTCTTCCTGGAACATCCGCTGCCCAGGAGCAGGCCGGTCGCAAACACGCACGCAAGACATTTCTTCATGGGGCAGTCCTCGCTAATGGATTTCATTGACTTTAAATAGGACTCATCTCTGTGTCGAGATGGAAGTATGCTTATAGCCATTATGAAGATCGGAATTTGACTTATGCGGTATCGGTTATTTAGAGTCTGAGCAATTCAATTGCGAACCGCGCAAATGCATTGGAGCCGCGCCATGAAGAAAATCGTCTTATTGCTGCCTCTCTGGGCCCTGCTTTTTTCCGGCTGCATCGCGGTGGGTCCCGACTACAAAAAGCCGGAAACGCAGCTGCCCGATGCCTGGCACCAGGCGGTCGTGGCCGATCTGGAATCCGGCGAATCAAATCTCACCCATTGGTGGAAGGTGTTCAATGATGCCATGCTGAACGATCTCATCACACGGGTGTCCACCAACAACCTTGACCTGAAGACCGCCGCGGCGCGGATTGAACAGGCGGCGGCCCTGCGCGGGGTCAGCGCCAGCCAGTACTATCCCTCCATTTTCGCGGACGGCTCCGCCAGTGCCGTGCAAACCACAGAGGCCCGGACGCCGGCGGGCGTCGACCGGGAAGGGGAACTCTACAATGCCGGTCTCTCCATGGCCTGGGAACTTGATCTCTGGGGCCGTATTCGCCGCTCCGTGGAATCGGCCGATGCTTCGCTGCAGGCCAATGTGGAAAACTATCGCGATCTTATGGTCGTGCTCTATTCCCAGGTAGCCGGCACCTATATTGAAATCCGCACCCTCCAGCTGCGCATCCGGCTGGCCGAGACCAACCTCAAGGCGCAGGAAGGCACCATGAAGCTGACCCGCAACCGGTATGATACCGGGCTGGTGCCGCTGCTGGATGTCTCACAGGCCGAACTGAACCGGTCACGGACGGCATCGTCTATACCGCTGCTGCAGCAGCAGCTGGTGGTTGCGATCAACCGCCTGGGCGTGCTGGCCGGCGAGATGCCCTATGCGTTGTCGGAGGAGCTGAGTGCACCTGCCGAGATTCCTTCGGCATCGGCAGCGATTGTGTCGGGACTGCCTTCCGACCTGCTGCGCCAGCGGCCGGACATCCGGCGGGCGGAACGCGAGCTGGCCGCCCAGCATGCGCGCATCGGCGCCACCAGGGCCGAGCTCTATCCGACCCTCTATCTTCCGGGTGCACTGGTGCTTGAATCCTCCGACGCGGGCGACCTGTTCGACAGCGGGAGTACCGCCTACAGCTTTGGGCCCCAGGTACGCTGGAATCTCTTCAGCGGGGGACGGATCCGGAACAGCATCCGGGCCGAGGAAGCCGCGACGCGGGCCGCCCTTCACAGCTACGAGCAGACCGTTCTACTGGCGCTCGAGGATGTGGAGGATGCACTGGCGGCGTATGCTAATGAACAGGACCGCATCCAATCCCTCGAAACTGCGGCGGCTGCCGCCGAAAAATCGGTTCAACTGGTTACAGAGCTCTATAAGTCGGGACTCACCGACTTCCAGAACGTACTCAACATGGAGCAGGCCCTGCTGATCCAGCAGGATGAGCTCGCCCTGAGCCGAGGTCTCGTGAGTACCTACATGGTGGCAGTCTACCGTTCGCTGGGCGGCGGATGGGATGCGGCGGAGATGCAGCCTTGAAAGGGGCGGTCAGAGCCCTCATCGACACGCTGCTGAAGGGGCACTTCAGCCTGCTTCTGATCACGCTAATCGGCATGTTTTTCCTGCTCCCGCTGGTGCCGGCGGAGCTAAAGCTCATCGAGCGCCTGATGAATGGTTTCGTCATCCTGGTGCTGATCAGCTGCATGCGTGCCGCTGCGGGAAGCCGCGGGCTGCTTTTCCTCGTGATAGCGCTGGGCCTGCTGAATATTGTCTTCAAAGGGATCGAAGCCTTCAACATGAATCTTCCCGTACCCCTGACCATTCTGGTGTTGACCGTATCGCTGATCTACTACCTGCTCATCTTTCTGATCATTATGCGTCGCGTACTGGATTCAACCCCCGTCACAACGGACAAGATCTGCGGTGCGGTTTCCGCCTACATGCTCATCGGGCTGATCTGGGCGGTAATCTATACCCTGTTCCAGGCAGTCCATCCGCAAAGCTTCTATATCCCCGAGTCGATGGTGTCGGACAAAATATGGGGGCTCTGGGCAATCTACTTCAGCTTCGTATCGCTCACCACCATAGGGTATGGCGATATCACGCCGCTGACGCCTGCGGCACAGACCTATGCGTTTCTGGAGGCGGTGTGCGGGCAGATCTTTTTAACCGTGCTCATTGCCCGGCTGGTTGCACTGCAAATTGTACACGGAAACAATAAACCGACGGCGTGATTATTCGATCAGGCCGGGAAGCGTATCGCCGTCGACCCAGGTGCCGCCCACCAGGATTTCGTGCTGGATGTTGGGTATGCCGTATTCATGGTCATTGATCATGGAGGCCAGCGCTATGAAGCCCATGCGGCCGATCTCTTTGGGGTTCTGGTCGATGCCGGCGGTGATTGGGGTGTCGTGGATGCTGGTGGTTGCCACTGCTATATCGTCGGGAACGCAATAGCCCAGTTCCGTGAGTTCCTGCAAAAGCAGCGCGAAATCGGTCAGAATGGCATCGGGCTTTTCCTTTTCGATCCATTTTGACAGCTGGGTAATTTGCTTCCTTCGGTCGACTGGATCGAGCTCCAGCATGGTCAGGCGTTCCTTGCGGGGGAGATAATGCTGGGTCCAGTAAAAGCCCGCACCGAACATCCGCGATTTGAGGACCTCGGCAGAAACGAAACCGATGCGCTTGTAGCCCCTCGCCCTGATGTTATCGAAAGCCATCACGGTGTTGGCCGCCTGCGAGCTGGTCACGTAATGCATCCGGTATTGGTTCGCATGGCGGCCCAGCTGCATGACCGTAAAATCCTCCCATGGAATATCCGCCAAATTGATGGTGGGCGGATCGCGATAGGGTGGGATCAGCACACCATGAATGTTTCGGGTTTTCAAAATGTTGGTCAGGCGTTCCCCCGAAAGCCCTTTGGTGACGAATTCGTCGATGCGGTAGCCCCATCTATGGGCGGCTTCGGACGCACCCTGCCACCACAGATCAAATTCCTTATGTTTACGCAGCAGGTCCGGATCATCCCAGAGATTGAGCCAGGCGATAGCCGCCGTGACCGGCCGGGTCGATTTTGTGGAGCGATAGCGCATCAGTGATTTGAGCATGGGGTCCGGCACATACCCCATCTCTTCCGCCTTTGCCCGGATCTCCTTTCTACGCTTTTCTGAAATCCGCGGATGGTTCGAGAGAGCCATGGATACGGTGGTATGGGATACACCCACGGCCTGTGCAATGTCACGAATGGTCACCCGCTTGGTAAAATCTGGATTCACATTGGATTCAGCGGTGTTCCGGTCGGCCATGACACGCTCCTCGTTCACGCATAATTCATCACAAACCAAGATGCTTTACAATGAAACTTTTTTCAGGTAGCACTCCGGAAAAAATATGAGATAACGCCAGCCTGCACCTATAGCCGGTTCGGAATCGACCAATGCCTGGTCTGATCGGTCGGCAGCGCTCCTGGTATACGTTTCTTCCAGCTCTCAACTCCCTGATTGCGGTTATGTTTACAATGAAAACAGATTATCGAGGGTCGACGTCCGGCTGCCGCTTGTTTTCACAGGCGGTCTGCATCTATAACCATAGTGTTCGTTTGCACAGGATCTGGAACCAAACATGACCAAGGAAACGTGAGTGGGAACCAATGACAATTTATGACTATATCGTAATCGGGTTCTACCTCGTGTTCATGCTGGCGCTGGGTCCGGTCTACAAGAGCTTCAGCAAGACGGCCTCGGACTATTTCCGCGGGGGGGGCGGCATGCTCTGGTGGGTGGTTGGCGCATCGACCTTCATGACCACCTTTTCAGCGTGGTCGTTCACCGGCGGGGCGGCCAAGGCCTACGAGACAGGCACCTTTTTCCTGCTGCTGTTCCTCTGCAACTTCGTCGGCCTGTTCTTTACCTATTTCCTGACGGCGGCGCGGTTCCGGCAAATGCGGATCATCACAGCCATCGAGGCCGTGCGGAAACGTTTCTGCAACACCAACGAACAGGTTTTCACCTGGCTTCCAATCATCTTCCGCATCCTGTTCGGCGGTATCAGCCTCTATGCGATTTCCGTCTTTATGTACGGGGTGTTCCAGGTGGACCAGCGGCTGATCATCATTGCGCTGGGCATTACGGCTATTGTGATGACGCTGGTCGGCGGTTCGTGGGCGGCGACGGCCGGGGACTTCGTCCAGATGCTGATTGTGCTGTCGATTACAGTGCTGATGGCCGCGCTCTGTCTCTGGCATCCGGATGTGGGCGGGCCAACCCACCTGGTCGAGAAGCTTCCGGCGGAGCATTTCGACTGGACGCTCTTCGACCGGCCCTGGGTCATTGTGGTGTTTGCAATCACCCTGATGATGAACCAGATCATGCAGAACAACAGCATGCTCGATGGCGCGGCAAAATATGTGTTCGTCAAGGATGGCAAGGATGCGAAAAAGTCGGTGTTGATTTCGATTGTTGGCTTTCTGTTCCTGTCGCCGATCTGGCTCATTCCGGCCGTGACGGCCACCATTATATTCCCGAACCTTGCCGCGCAATATCCTGAACTGAACAATCCGAACGAAGCGGCCTATGTGGCCATGGCCATCGACCTGCTGCCCAAGGGGCTGCTCGGTCTCATGGTCTGCGCCATCTTTGCTGCCAGCATGACATCGTTGAACAGCGGCCTCAATGTGGTGTCGGGTACGTTTGTTCGGAACTTCTATATCCGGATTGTCGACAAGCAGGCTTCCGAAGCCCGGCAGATTCTGGTCGGACGCATCTTCACGCTGATCTACGGGGTGCTCTGGATTATCGTGGGTCTGCTGTTTGTCAACCAGAAGGAACTGAAGCTGTTCGATCTCATTCTCATTGTGGCGGCATCCATCGGGCTGCCGACAGCGATTCCGCTGTTCTTCGGCATGTTCGTAAAGCGCACGCCGGCCTGGACCGGTTGGAGTACGCTGGTGGTGGGATTCCTTTTTGCGCTGCTGCTGCGCGTCAACCTGACCCCTGAATTCATGACCAGCCTCTTTCATCCCCGGACGCCGTTTGGAGAGCAGGAATTCGCCGACCTCAAGATTGCGTTGACGACCGGGGTTCTCGCCACGGTTTGTACGGGATGGTTCTTCCTTACCATGCTGTTCTACAGGCACGAGGGTACGGACTATGCCAGGCAGGTCGACGAGTTCTTCGTGGAGATGAGCACCCCGGTAAATACCGTAGAGGAGCATGGGCCATCCTACGACAACGATGCGCGTCAGTATAACGTGCTCGGCCTGCTCTGCCTGATTTACGGAAGCTTTGTGCTGCTTCTGATGCTGGTGCCCAACGAAATGAATGAACGGTTGATGATTCTGCTGGTGGGTGGTGTGATCGCGCTGGCCGGTCTGATCCTCAAGGGGATTGCAAGGCGCATACGCGTGAAAATCGAACGCGGGGAGCGCGCCCCCATCTGAGCCGGGGGCGAAGAACGGCCATCACGGGGGAATGCGGTATGGATGTATAGGATAGAAAAAGGTATGGTTCCATGAGTACAGCAACAATCAATAAGAACAATGCCGGTCGGACGGCTGTAGAGACGGCCCCGCGTGGAATAAAGGACATGCTGAGCGGTACGGATGAACGCTGGCTGCAGGAGGCCGTTGCCAAAGCAACGGAAAAAATGTCCTGGCTGAGCGAGAAATCGGCCGACAAGATTCCCTCCACCACGATCGACGGGGTGCATGACAACAAGCGCGTCGGTGATTATCGGGCGGACGACGGTCTGCAGTGGTGGACCAATGGATTCTGGGCGGGCATGCTATGGTTGATGTACAATGAAACCGCGGATGAAAAGTATGCCCGCATTGCCCGGAAAACCGAGGCGTGGCTGGATGAGTGCTTCGACAACTTTTACGGGTTGCATCACGACGTGGGATTCATGTGGCTACCTTCCGCCGTCGCCGACTACCGACTGACCGGCGATGCGGATGCCCGCCGTCGCGGGCTGCACGCAGCCAATCTTCTGGCCGGCCGCTTCAATCCGGCCGGGCGCTTCATCCGTGCCTGGAACGACCTGCCCGACGGCGACGATACGCGCGGCTGGGCCATCATCGACTGCATGTTCAATATACCGCTGCTCTACTGGGCGTCGGAGGAAACCGGGGATCCGCGCTTCAGGCATGTGGCCATGATGCATGCCGATACCGTGATGGAAAACTTTATCCGGGCCGATGGCTCCAGCGAACATATTGTCGAATTCGATCCGGAGGTCGGCGGGAAGGTCAACAGCTTTGCCGGGCAGGGCTATGCCAAGGGCTCGGCCTGGACTCGCGGGCAGACCTGGGCCTTGTACGGATTCGTAATGAGTTACATTCACACCGGCGAACAGCGATACCTCGATACGGCCAGGCGCGTTGCACGCTATTTCATGGATCATATCCCGGCCAGCGGCCTGATCCCCGTCGACTTCCAGCAGCCGGATGAACCCGCCAGCGAGGACTCGACCGCCGCCGCCATTGCGGCTTGCGGCTTCATCGAGCTGGCTCGCTTCACGGATGATGCAGGTGAAAGAGGCGAGTACATGCAGGCTGCCCTCAAGTTGTTGAAGGTGCTGGATGAACAGCGGTGCGATTACAGCGACAGGCAGGACAGCTTCCTGGACAACTGCACCGGCGCCTATCACAACAACTCGCATCATGTGGCCCTGGTCTATGCCGACTACTATTACCTGGAAGCCCTTTTTAAACTGAAGGGCAACGATGTGTTTTTCTGGTAGGAGAGGCTTGTTACAATGAAACAGGATTCTGTCATGCTGACCCTCAAGGTATTGCGGGCCGACAACAGTACCGGCGGTGTTAGCAGCGCGGAAAACGAATGCAACCTGGTCTATACGTCGCCATACCAGGAGGGCGACCGCATTGTTCTCGAGGCGTCGCACAAAAACCTGCATCTGGTATTCCAGGTCGATGATGCGCTGGGCAGTGCGTTAGTCTATCTGAAGGAAGATGTTCTGTTCTATACGATTCCCTTCGGCGAAAAACGCATCGCCTATTCTCCGAAGGCCTTTTCCGGAAACCGCCACCTGATCAGTGTTCGCGTTGCTACCCGGGCAGAGCTTGCTGCTTACCGGAATCTGGCGCTGAATGTGATGGACCAGCAAAGCAATACCTACTGCTTTCCGCACGCCCACGCCAACGTGGAAACCCGCGAAGAGTCGGTGTTTGCCGCCCGCAATGTGATTGACGGGGTAAAGGAAAACCGTTCGCACGGAGAGTGGCCGTATCATTCATGGGGGATTAATCGCCGCGACGATGCAGAGATCACGATCGAATTCGGCCGTGACGTCTGTATCGACCGGGTGGTGCTCTACCTGCGTGCCGATTTTCCGCACGACAACTGGTGGAAGCAGGTCACGCTTCGGTTTTCAGACGAAGAGACCCTGTTGTGTGACCTGCGGAAAACAGGAAAAGGCCAGGAATTCACCTTTGAGAAACGTATGGTTCAGTGGATACGGCTGGAGCAGTTGATCAGGTCGGATGAACCGTCGCCGTTTCCGGCTTTAACCCAGTTCGAGGTGTATGGTAGTCTAACGCAAACTTGATTTGCGGGAGATACTGATACACATGAAACATATGTTCAAGGGTCCGAAGACGGTCAACAAAGGCGCGCCGAGCGGCCTGATCGTAAGTCTGATCTTTCATGGCGCGATATTCTTCGTCGCGGGTTTGTTCGTCGTGTTCAAGGTTATGAATCCGCCGGAGCCGGAGTTCGAGGCGCCGACGCCGATTGAGCGGCCCAAGATGAAACTCAAAAAACCCAAGGTGAAGGTCAAGAAGAGCTCACAGCCGAAACCTTCGTCCCGCATTGTGGCGAAGGTCAAAACCCGCGACATGCCCGAGATCCAGCTGCCCGATCTGCAGGGTACGGGCGAGGGCCTGCTGGGCGGAACGGGATTCGGCGGGGAGTTCCTCGACCTGCCCGAAATCGGCGAGTTGTCGGTCTTCGGCAGCGACGTTACGACCGGCAACGACCTGGTGGGAACCTTCTACGACTTCAAGCGCCGCAGTAGTGGCGCCATATCCCCCATCGTGGCAGGTCGCGCTGTACCCAATGAGGTGGATATCATCATGCATAGCTTCTTTCAAAGGGACTGGGATAAACGAGTGCTCAACAAGTACTACCGGGCACCCAGAAAACTCTATGCCTCGTGCATTTGCATCGGTACGGTGCAGTCGACACTTGCACCGGAGGCCTTCGGCGAGACCCAGACCGACGGCTATGCATGGGCGGTACTCTACGAGGGCAAGCTGGTTTATCCGGAAGACATCAAGTTCCGTTTCCGGGGGGTGGGTGACAAATTCATGGGTGTGCGTGTTGACGGCAAGGTGGTACTCCTTGCGATCTACAACAACGATGTGCGCGACTACTTCTCCGACATCTGGTACGGGAAAGCGCCTGAGCACCGCGTATACCCCATGGGCGAAGGCAAGCAGGATGTCGGCGACTGGATCGAGCTTAAGGGCGGGGTACCCGTCGACATCCAGATCATCATGGGAGACCGTCAGGGCGGCCTGGTCTATCACCAGCTGGTGGTGGAGGTCGAGGGCGAGGAGTATCCCGACAATCCCTACGGGGGCGGTCCGCGCCTGCCGGTCTTCAAGACGGATGTGCTCTCCCGTGCCACCATCGATGCGCTCTATGTCGACGTCTACCCAGGCGATGTCAACCTGACCAACGGACCGGTGTTCTGCGATTATTATCCAAATCCCGTGAAGTTGGCTGAAGAACCGGTCACCAGCCCGCCGCCGCCGTTGCTGAAGAATGAGGTCAGGAAGAGCCGCTCCTGGACCAGTACAGACGGCAAGACCCTGCAAGCCTCGCTGTTGCTGAGTACGACGGACTATGTGTTGCTTGAAACGGAAAACGGACAGCGCAAGATACCGCTGGGTCAGCTGTCTGAGGCCGATCAACGTTTTCTGGAACTAGCGAATCCTCCGAAGTTCAAGATTGAATTTTCGAAGACAAGCGACCAGGTGCCGTTAACCACATTGGGCCCGTATGACAATAATCGACCGCTGGCAATCTTCGACTGGACCTTCGGTGTCAAAATGAAAGCATCTGCAACGGTGAACTATGATTTTCCACTCAAGATCGAATATTTTGCCATTGGTGAAGAGGTGCGCAACGGCGACAACTATATTCTGCTGGAACGCAACTCGGATACCATCACCCCTGGATCGGCAAAGCGGTTCGAGCATGAGTTTCATGGCAAGACAATACGTCTGCGCAAATATGCCAATCGTTTCGGATCGCCGTTTCGCGGTCGCGAAACCAGCGGCTATCTGATCACTGTGAGCGATGTCGAGGGCCGCATCGTGCAGTATGAGACATCAAACGAGCGTCTCTTTGACAATATCGAAAAGCTCAAGCATCTGCCGGTCAACGCGTATTTCGACAAGAACTGCGACCACACGTTTCCCACGCGCCCCGTTGATGCCGACCGGGGGCCGGGCGCTCAATTGTAGGCGATAGCGGCGACACGTTGCATGTATGAACGATCCCCCTTTGCAACCAAAATAAAAGGTCTGGTTCCGCGTTCCGCGAACCAGACCGACCAACGCAGATTATGGCATTATAGGAAGATGCTATGAACGATTATCTTAGGGGCCATGTGCGATTTTGCGTGGCATTGATCATTGGAATGTTAACGGGGATAAATGCGGGAGCGGCCACAGTTTCAAGCCTCGACGAATTAATGGCGCTGGCCGGCAAGGACGGTCAGGAAATTACCATGGCGCCCGGCATCTGTCGGGTCAACGACTACCTCACGCCGGAGCGGATTGCCGCCGTGCACGAACATGCAAAGGATTTCGAGGGGCGACGTCCGCCCATGCCGGTCCTCGATTTTTCGGGAAGCGACAATACCTACAACCTTGAAGGCGTTGTGCTCGAGATTGATACCACGATTTACCCCGAGCTCCCGCAGAGCGGCTACCATCGCTTTTTCTTTTTCTCCGGGAGCAACAATACGGTCAGGGGGCTGACCATCCGCTATGTCGGTCCCAACCAGGGCACCAACGGGAACTGCCTATCCTTATGGGGCGACGGCAATACGCTGGAAGATGTGACGCTCTATGTTCATGGATCATCGCCTTTCGGCTACGGCGACCTGCTCGGCAAGGGTGGCCCTAATCTGGTTGCGCTTCATAAACAGAGCGGTATCATGATCGGTGGCGACAACTGCCATCTGAAACGGTGCAAGGTGATCACCCGCGCCTTCGGCCACTGCTTCTATATCCAGGGTGCGCACAATACGCTGCTGGAAGACTGCTATGCGGAAGGGATTCACCGCACCACGAATGAGATGCTGGCGGAGACCTCCGGGCTGGCATTTGAGCATAACTTTGAATCCGTGTATGAAAACCGCGACGGCCGCTATCTGATCACCCCGGGCTATAGCAAGGCGCTCTGCGAGGACGGCTTCCGCACCTATGGCGGCGGCGGGCCGAAGAACCGGGATACCGGCAAGACGACGCTGATCAACTGTACGGCCATCAACACAAGGGCCGGCTTCGAGATCGTCGGTCCGAAGGAGGGCGATAAGACAGAGTTGATCGGATGCACTGCCCTCGGGGCGGAACGGGCGTTCCTGCTGATCAGCGGCAATATTATCACACGCCGCTGTCGCGGAAACATCGTTCACGGACCATTGCTCTATCTCTGGCGCGGAAGCAATGCCGACGTCGAACTGGAGCTGATCGGCGGCATGCCGAAGACTACGGTGCATGACATAGCGACCATCTGCGGAACCGGCCATCGGGTGAATCTCACCAGCTGGGCGCCCAGCGGCGATCTGCCGCACCTGCCCATATTGCTCGGTTACGGCATGCCCATGCATGCTGAAATGTCCACGCCGATTCTTCCCGATGAAGCAACGAACATTACGGTGATCAATCAGACCGGCATGCCGGTCATTGAGAGCGAGATGGTTGCGGACTGCACGGTCATCAATAACTAGATCATTCTCAGAATGGGTCTAGCAACGGATCAGGACGGATAAAACCGGATTAGAACCCGTGTTCTTCTGTATTTATCGGTGACTGTAAATTGACAGGCGGGCGCCGGATGCAAGGGGGGGATTATGCGGTCGTCGACCGGTATCCGGCCCATCCGGACGGTGTGCTGCATGTCGGAAACGCCGGTTTACAATTAAACCACATGAAGAATAGTAGAACCTGGGCCTTCTAATCTAATCATACGTTCTGGTTGAGACACAATGGATAGAGGATTAGCAATGGAGCTGACTAGTTGGGATAACACCCCGATGCTGAGCATGTGGTTCGGTAATTTTTTGAACCGTTCTATAGCGACATCTACAGCGTCGTGCCTCCAGCTGAATGCTACGGAACGCATGTGGCCAACGGCGCAAGGAATATTCATGTCTATGGCTACAGCGGGCTCGACGACGGCGGTGTGTTGTTACGCATGGATCCCGTCTTTAAGGACACGCTGCGCCGTGCGAATCAATGGGCGGCCGGATCCGGCGGTACGATACGCTGCGTGTTCGGGGAACAGGTTGAAACACCGGAGGTGGAACTGGTTGCAATAGACAAAAAAGGTGGATGGAAGGCACTGACTGTGACGGATGCGATAACGCTGAAGGCCGGCGTCCAGGTAGTACGCATCTATTTCGACGGAACCCCTTTCCGATCTCACCTGGATAGTGTTGTAGTCGTGTTTGCAATGGCGGAGGATGAACAGTAAATAAAGGCCGTTAGGAGTATCTGTGACAGGTAAGCATATGATTCAAAACCCGGTGCTGCGTGGCTTTAACCCGGATCCGTCGTTCGTGCGGGTAGGCGATGACTATTATCTGGCGACGAGCACCTTTGAATGGATGCCGGGTGTACGCTTCTATCACTCGCGTGATCTGGTCAACTGGCGAATGGTTGGGCATGCGCTGACGAGGTCTTCGCAGCTCGATCTGCGTGGGGTAGGCGATTCCGCCGGTTCGTGGGCGCCGTCGCTCAGCTATGCCGATGGGCAGTTCTGGCTGATCTACACCAATGTGGTCACCACCGGCCTGGGCCGCCCGTTCAAGGACCCGCATACCTACCTGGTAACCGCGCCGGCCATCGAAGGGCCATGGTCCGAGCCGGTCTACCTCAACGCCATCGGATTCGATCCTTCGCTGTTCCATGACGACGACGGACGCAAGTGGTTGGTCAACATGCAGTGGGATTATCGCCCAAACCATTACCGTTTTGCCGGCAACGTCGTTCAGGAATATGATCCGATGGCGCGACGGCTGATTGGACCGGTGCATGAGATCATGCACAAGGACAACATCCTTTGCGAGGGCCCGAATATCTACAAGCGCGATGGGTGGTACTACCTGATGATGGCCGAAGGCGGCACCGGCTGGAACCATGGCATTTCCATGGCGCGTGCACGGAAGGTCACCGGTCCCTACGAGCTCGACCCGCAGGAGGCCGTCCTGACGACCCGCCACGCGCCGGATCATCCGTTGCAGAAAGCCGGTCACGGGGAACTGGTCCAGACACCGAAGGGTGAATGGTATCTCGCGCATCTGTGCAGTCGACCGCTCAAAACCAACCGAGGAAGTAATCTGGATTCTCCCGACCGCACAGCTAGTGCACAGGCCCATCAGGGTGACCGCTGCATCCTTGGCCGGGAAACCGCGATTCAACGCGTGACCTGGTCCGACGACGGTTGGTTACGTCTGGCGCACGGCGGTGTGCTTCCACAGCTCGAAGTGGACCCCCCGAAGGGTGTCGAGCCGCACCCTTGGCCGGAGGAATCTGCTCGCGATGATTTTGATAAGCCGGAACTGAATGTCCATTGGCAGACCCTGCGCGTGCCCGCCGATGAAAGCTGGCTGTCGCTTTCCGCCCGGCCCGGCTGGCTGCGGTTGAAGGGGCGGGAATCTCCGCATTCGTTTCACAACCAATCCCTGATTGCACGTCCACTGACAGACTTCAAGACTACGGTCACTGCAAGGATGGAATTCATGCCGACGCGGTTTACCCAGTTTGCCGGTCTTTCCTGCTGGTACGATACGCGTACCCATTTCTTCCTGCACGTCTGTCATAACGAGGAGCTTGGCCGGATTGTGCGTGTGGCTTTGACGGATGATTCCATTTATGACGAATCCGCCGACGCTCGCTTTGCCATCAATGACTGGCCGGAGACGATATATCTGCGCGCAAACATCGACCACGCTGATCTTACCTTCGAAGCTTCTCCGGACGGCAAAGCCTGGACGCAGATCGGCGGTGTGTTCGATATGTCCAAGTTGTCAGACGACTATGGCTCCATCCTGCACTTTACAGGAGCGATGGTCGGTCTTTGCGCCTATGACGTGGCTGGTCAGGGGATCCATGCGGACTTTGACTGGTTTGAATATCTATAGCAGGAGGAATTATGGAATACAGAACACTGGGAACAACCGATATTGCCGTTTCGGAGATCAGTCTGGGCTGCTGGACCATGGGTGGTCTGAACTGGGTGGAAGGTCGACCCAACGGTTGGGCCAATGTGGACGAGGAGGAAATCGTGGCGGCCGTGAAATGTGCGGTTGATGCCGGCGTTAACCATTTCGACAATGCGGATGTCTATGGGAACGGCCGTGCAGAACAGATGCTGGGTCGCGTGTTGAAGAAACTGGGACTTAAGTCCGAGGACTTTATTATCGCAAGCAAGGTAGGGCACTTCCGCGGCACGGCGGAACATGCCTACGATCCGCTTCACATCCGTCATCAGTGCGAGCAGTCGTTAAAGAACCTGCAGCGGGACTATGTGGATATCTACTATCTGCATCACGGTGATTTCGGGCCTCACGGCGAATGGCTGAACGGTGCAGCTGAGACACTGGATGCGCTGGTCCAGGAGGGCAAGGTGCGACTCAAGGGCCAGTCGGCGTACACTGATGCTGATTTTCAGCGCGCCGTTCCGGTAGTAAAACCGGCGGTGCTGCAGTCGTGGGGCAACATCCTGCATCCGAATTTTATCAAGCCGGACAGTGTCGTGGGCTCGCTGCTTGAAAAACATCAAATGTCCTTCGTCGCGTTCAGCCCTTTGCAGCAGGGCATCCTGCTCGACAAGTTTGATCCGGAACATCCGCCGCACTTCGAACCCGGTGATATCCGTGCGACAGACGATCGGTTCCACGCCGAGCATCTTCGCAAACTGAAGCCCAAACTGCAGGCACTCAAGCAGCGTTTTGGCTCCTCCGTAGAAGACCTCGCATCCGTCGCCCTGCGGTATGTCCTCAATCATCCCAACGTTGCCTGCACGATTCCCGGTTTCCGCAACGAACGCCAGGTGGCCTGCAATCTTGGTGGAGCAGCACGTCAGTTGAGTGCAGACGATATGGACTTTATTGATGGGGTGTTCGATCATTAAGAAGATCTGATCCAGTGCGTGCCCTGAAGATTCAGATCAGGAGATGGCATGAAATGGACTGTTGATCCATCCTGGCAGCAGCGAGCTCTGATCAGTTCGGACGCCAGAAACGAAGCCGACGATCAATATGCCATCGTCCATGCGAATCTTACGCAGACCTTCGAGCTGCATGGTATTATCCCGGCCCATTTCGGGGATTAAAAGTGTGCGTGCAGCCTGCGGGCCAGCCGCGATGAAGTGGACCTGCTCCTGCGCTTGATGCATCTGAGCGTGCAGGTAAGGATTGAGAATGGAGCTTCCCGCGCGCTTCCGGATGAACATACACCCGTGAAAGCAGAAGGGGCTGGGCTGATCATAGAAGAAGCCTTTGTAGGACGGTCCGCGCCCTTGAATGTACTCTGATGGGGCCGCTGACCGACATGGCTTCGGCGCTGCTGCCAAATACGATGGTCGGGGTGTACACTGCACTTAGGTTTACATGTAAAGCAGAAAACAGTTGTCCCCAAGAAGTAAGATTTGATTGGTTACTCGCCTTCATTTGAAGGAAATCTGTTTTGGGGGGCTGTTCAGCAGCTTTTAGCTGTGACTCCTTGGTGCGACCTCGTTCAGTCAGGGGCCGTGGTTTGAATTGCCGTATGTTTGCGGCAAATTGAATAAAGGAGAAACGGATGAAATATATCACCATCTATCACGCCAACCTGAACTATGCCTACCTGCCTGAGCGGCGGTACGAGTTTGTGATCCGCAACAGCTACGAGCTGATATTCGACACCTACCGCGATAAGCTCCCGAACGACAAATATGTGTTCGAAGCTTCCGGCTACACCATCGAACAGATGGCCATCAAGACGCCCGATGTGCTGGAAAAGCTAAAGGCCGCCATCGCTGACGGGCAGTGCGAATTCATGGGCTCGCCCTACGCGCACCCGATGCTGCCGAACTTTCCCGAGGAGGACGGCCGCTGGGCAATCAAGTTTTCCAACGACATCTTCAGGAAGTACCTCGGTCTGCAGCCGCGCAGCTTCTGGAATCCGGAATGCGGCTGGCGCAGCTATGTCAAGAACCAGGTCGCCGACAACGGCTACCGCAACCTGCTACAGGAATTCGAGCAGTACAGCCGCTCCGTCGATGCCGA
>JBNLDM010000110.1:0-34174 GCA_050304335.1 Pontiella sp. | reverse complement strand
CGGTCGGTTTGCTGGTCGCCGGTAATGACGGCACACTTGATCCGTCCGTTAAGCCGCTCCAGCGTCTTCTCCAGCAGCAGGGTTTTACCGGATCCCGGTGCGGAAATCAGGTTGATGGCCGTCACGCCGCGTTCCGTCAGCCAGGTGCGGTTCTGGTCGGCCAGCGCATCATTGCGAGCCAGCACCTTCTGCTCGAGCGTTACCGTCCTGGTCTGGGTATTTCCGTGGTCATGACTGTGGTCATGATCATTATGGTGGTGATGCTCTTCGTTGGCGGTTCCGCAACCGCAGGTTTCACACATGACACCCTCCCTGAAAACACGGGTAATCTAGCAGTATTTCGGGCCGGGTTCAATGATGGTGTTAAGCTTGTCGACAATGCGGTCGTAGTGCGTGCCTTTCCAGTATATTTTGCCGCAGTCGGGGCACTGGTAGAATTCAGTGTAGTATTTCCGGGTCAATGGTTCGAGGTATTCCAGGATCGCCTCCTTCTCAACGGCCTGCAGCAGGCCGTTGCAGGCGGGACAGCGCAAAAACCGCCTGATTTGATTATGGAGATCAAAGCGGTTGAGCACCTCGCGCGCCTGCTCCTCGGCATTCGTTGAATGCAGCCAGTGTCCGTGGGTGATGCATTTGTTGTACAGCATGCGCCGGTCGCGCGTGAGGATAATGCGGTGCTCTGCGAGGGCAATGCGGATGATTTCCGGATCGTCGTAGTCGGTACGGTAAAGGACATCGAAGCCGAGCATGCGCAGGATGCGCGCGAGCTTGCCGAGATGCACATCGAGAATGAACGCCGTTTTCCGCAGAGGGACGTCGCGCAGCTTGACGATAGGGGTGATATCCATGCTTTCGAAGACGGGGTAGACCGCGACCCGGTCACCGTCCTGCAATGGATAGCCGAATCCCACCGACTCGTCGTTGACGACGATCAGATCGACCTCTGTGTGCGGTACACCGAGCGCTTCTATGGAATCCTTGATTCCGGGGTGGCCGTTGAAAGCATGGTGAACGGTTTTCTTTCGCCGATGCAGCGGGAGGAAATCGTTCAGCTCTTCGTAGAAACGAAACTCTGCCTGGTGCTCCTTCATCCTTCAGATAGTCTACCCGGTTGTGGAAAATCCGCAACTGCGCAGGAATTAAACACAAAGGCACAAGGATCACAGAGAGTGATACAAATGGAATGATTGGAAACCTGGTGTTACTTGAGCCTGTGTGTTTAACCGTTTCCGTGAGCTACTGCCCGAGCTCGCGCTGCATATGGTGCAGGCCGCCGCCGTTGACGACGTGGGTGTAGCCGGCCTGCATCAGCGATTTCCTGGCGGCCGCGGAGCGGGCACCGCTGTGGCAGTAGACGATGATGGAACGCGCGTGGTTGGGTTCATGCTTTTCGATCACGTTTCCGATGACGTCGTATGGAATGTTGACCGCGCCATCGATGTGCCCTCCGGCAAACTCGTCTGCCGAACGCGTGTCGATGATCAGTGCGCCGTCTTTGACCAGTTCGGCAATGTCGATGCTTGCATCCGCTCCGCCGCGGAAAAGAAGGTTTCCAAGTAGGCCCATAACCACTACCGCCCATCCGACTTTAAAGATGCCCTTCATTAAAGGACGATCACTTGCTCCAGCTTCTTTCTGCTCTCAAAGCGAACAACCTGTTCGCCGAGTTTCAAGTTCACTTCGTCGCCTTTGCAGGCCAGCTCCACAGGCATTTCCGGATAGCGGTTTATCCAGACATCGGCCAGGGCGATGGCTCGTTCCAGCCCGTCGCCACGCTGGAAGTTCCAGACCTCGTCGGGCTGGGCAACGCGCGTTCCGTCGTAGATCGATTCCTTGGTCATGCCTTCGAGCACCTCGATCAGTTCGCCGTCTGAAAGATCCCGGGTGGCTTCGACGATAACGGGGTTGCGCTCAAGGGCTGCCTTGAGGAAGGGCTGCCAGCTCGTCTGGGACAGGTCGCGACTGGCATAGAATGCCAGGTCGGCGATGGGGTGCGATGCGCGTATCCCCTTGAGATACGCGGTGATCTCCTCGCGTTGCATGCCGGGCGTGATCGCGATCGGACCCGGGTTCGTGAATTGCTTGCTGGCGGCATCGGGCAGCTCGGGATCGAGGTGGACGAAATCGACCAAGCCTTCGATCACGGACATCTTGCGGGTCATGTCGTTGGTGCAGTCGATCTTGTTGGCCAGTCCCGTCATGCTCTCTTCATCGAAGTGCGAAATGGGGTTGTTATTCAGGTATTCGCAGAGTTTGTTGATCTGGATGCGGTCTGGCATCGGCTCCGTGTAGAAGTCGTATTCGTCGATTTCATCGAGCAGCTTGTCGCGGGTGGCGTCGTCGGAAACCTTGTAGGGAGAGCCGTGCTCGTAGGCATAGGCGCGTTCGATCGGAAGGTACTGCGCCTTGCCGTGACGCATGTATTTCAGCTGGAAGCATTTCTGGTATTCGGATCGGTCGCGCAGGAAATTGGCGAGGATTTCGAAGGTGATTTCGGTGGTGGTAAACTCGTCCAGCTTTTTGCGGAAGTGCTCAAAGCTTTCCGGTGCGATGGTGGCTTCAGGATAGACCGTGTGGATGTAGCCGGTGTTGTTGGCCACGATGGTCACCTGTTCGTGGCGGAGCGCACGCTGGGCCTTGGCGGTCAGATCCGTGCCGTTGAACCACATGTTCTTGGTCACCAACCGGCGGTTGTTAGTGAGGATGCCGTCCTGGATATCGATGAAATTCTGCGAGTGGAGCGGGGTGGCAAGCAGGTAGATGTCCTCGAGCGGAATGTCGCACACGATGAAGAGCGCCGCCGCATACAGCGTGGAGAGCGAGACGCACTCGCCGGCGCCGGCACGATAGTTGTCCTTATACTTGAAGGCATCCATGGCCTCGAGTGTTTCGGTCTTCCAGAAGGGGATGATATTGGAGGTGTACTTATCGAGCCCGAAGTGCTTGCGGATATCGAGCGAGAAATAGTGTTTGTCGCCCTCGTAGCCGAAGAGGGCATTGCTTCGGCCGATGGTCTTTTCATCCATGTAGGGTGCAAAGCGGGCCACTTCATCTTCCTTGGTGGTCAATCCCCAGGTGTCGAGGTCGAGATTGAACTCGTAATTGTCGATAATGAACTGCTTGAGCCGCTGGATCTTCTTGTACGGCTTCATCTTGTCGAGCTTGCGGAACCAGTCGTGCTCCTTCCACGCCCAGATGCGCGGCGACATAATGTTGGCCAGCACCAGGCTGTACAGCAGCTCCGGAAAGACAAAGATTTCCATGTCGGAGAGGGAAATCGCGGAGGAATACTTTTCGAGCTGGTCCTCGGGAATATCGGGGAAATTATTCATGGGGTGCATTGTAGAGCCTCCATGCCTATTTAAAAGCAGAAGGTGTGTGTTTTTCCATGCAAAACACTGGAGGTTTGTCGGGGGGCGTCCCGGATTGATGGCGATGCGAACTGTCTCTAAACGACTCTCCATTCAGATGGGTACCGGTAAAGATGGTAGTGCGACGTTCAGATCTTCTCCATTCCAGTTGTGGATACCGCAATCGTGACTCCACAACCCCGGGCCGACATGTCTCTATTCCACCCTGAAGGTCCTGCGGTATTTTGCAGGCGTAATGCCCATCCATTTACGGAACTGCTTGATGAAATGGCTCTGGTCGCCATAGCCGGTTTCATAGGCGATATCCGTGCAGCTCAGATCACTGGTTTCCAATAGGCGCCGGGCCTCCTGGATACGCAGGTAGTGTATGTTCTGGAGTGCTGTTTTTCCGGTCGCTTCCTTGAGCAGGTGCGCAATCCGGAAGGTACTCAGCCCGGCGGCATCGGCGATTTCCTCAAGCGATATGGGCTCGGTATAATTAGAAGCTATAAAATCGAGCGCCCTTCCGACGGACGGACTGACCGGCGCGACGCCCTGTAGAAAAATGGAGTTCATGAAGTCGTCGAGCGCCTCGCGCAGGACATTGCACAGGTCCTCGAAATCTTTCGTCTCAACAATCTGCTCGATCCATTTCATGTGCCGTTCAAGCAACGGCTCCATCAGCGGACTGTCCTCGACAGCAGTGCGCACCAGGTAGCCCATCATCTCAATCGCACGGGCGCGCACAACCACCGGCTTGGGGGAATACAGAAACATGGCGGCGAGCATCTTGTTGAACATTTTTCGTGCACCGGCGCGGTCGCCAACCCGGATCAGGGAAAGCAGGATGCGTTCGTCGTCGTAGGGGTAGGCGCGGTTCTGCTCCACCTTGCGCTGATGAATCTCCTCAGCGATCTGCCGTTGCTGATGCATCTGGTCCTGGTTGCGCTGGAGTGTCAGCGGCGTCCAGCCGCTGTACTGATAGAAGAGTGCATGCAGGTGCTCGCCGGCGGTGCGTACCTGCTCTTGCGGGAATGTAGACAATTGCTGAACAAACGTCTGGGCATCGTGCCGCCGGGCCCCCTCGCCGACCAGATAGTTGACCGACGCGTTGATGGTTTGCAGGTCCTCTTCAACAAGAATAAAACCTCCGCACAGTCCGCCCCTCAGCTCCGTGCGATCCACCAGCGGCACAATCCAGCTCATGATACCCGGAGCCGCAAAAAAGGCCTGAACTTCCCCCCAACGTACCGCTTCGTACAGATTATGACTGCGCAGATTACATAGTGTCGGAAGGTTTTCTACCGCGCCGGAGGATTGGGGCATTACCATTCGCCCGTGGGTATCCGCCAGACCAATCCGCAGGCCATACTGCTTCCGGTAGTCCCTGGCCACCGAATCAAATAATCTTTTTGACAATATCGACATATATCGCCCCCTCAACCAGCCTTCCAATGCGTGGAGATTCACACATTTACATCAAAGCCCAGCAAGAATGCAATATTTCAAAACAGATCGTTGCTATTCCCTGAGCACCGCTGCGGATACCTTAGACCATCATCAATTTGGAAAGGCAGGCAGCAGATCATGCAGCATATCAACATAGACGGACGGGCCGTTGCCGATCGGATGATAGAATTCATCCGCAGCGAGGTCACCACCCTTAATAAGGCACATTGTCACCCCAAACTGGTCTCCATCAGGGTGGGTGACAACCCGGCAGTCGACCGATATATCCGCAATCAGAAACGCAACGCGGACAGAGCCGGCATAGAGTTTGTTGAGCAGCATTATCCATCCGAAATAACGGTCGAAGCAATGACGACGGCCATCGCCCGGCATAACGTGGATCCGACCATCACCGGCATCATCCTGCAACGCCCCGTCCCGGAGCACCTCTCGATCAAGGCCTTGCAGGAAACCATCCATCCCATGAAGGACGTCGAAGGCATGCACCCGGAATCCATCGGCAACATTGTCTATGGTGAGCTGGAACTCGGGCCCTGTACGGCCATGGCGTCGGTCGAACTGCTCAAAAGCACCGGCATGAAGCTCCAGGGACTGGAGGTGACGGTCATCGGCCATTCGGAGATTGTCGGCAAACCCATTGCCTTCCTGTTGATGGCCGAAGGCGCAACCGTTACGGTCTGCCATCATATGACCCGCGAGGTGGCCATCCACTCCCGCCGCGCAGACGCCGTGTTCGTTGCTGTAGGTAAAGCGGGCCTGCTGACCGGCGAGATGATCAAACCCGGTGCGGTGGTCATCGATATCGGTATCAATGTCGTGGAAGATGAAAACGGCAAGCGCGGACTGGTTGGTGATTGCGACTATGAATCCTGCCTGAAAACGGCAGGCTGGATCACGCCCGTTCCCGGCGGCGTTGGTCCGGTAACCGTGGCCATCCTCATGCGCAATACCGTCATCGCTGCCCGTCGCCTCCGGCAGCACTATTCAAAACAAGTTCAAGGCAACGAAGCTCACGAACAATTCCGACAAGATCGTCATATCGCGTCAGCCGTCCCTGCATGAACCAGAATAACTTTTCCAATATAATAACCCAATCGCAGCAAGAACGTTCTACTCGGAAAACCAAACCTTCTATTTACGGATTCCACTTTCGCGTATCAATTAAGTCACATCGAAAACTTTTATGAATCGACTCAGACATAGCTTGCTGGATGAAACCCGATTTTCGGTTGTTGCCGAACTCGCCGCGGGGCGCGGATACAACATGGACCCCATCACCGGATTTCTATCCAGCCGCAAGGCAGCCGGTGAAACATCCATCCCCGGTGAATTCAGTCTGGCCGGTATCGCCCTGCCGCAAAACCCCGGCGGCGTCTCCAATCTCGACCCATCCGACGTGCTCGCACAGTTGTCGGCCAGCGACCTGCTGGACGGAATCGATTTCATTCCGCACCTCAGCTGCAAGGATCATAACGCATCGGCACTGCACTCCATGTTGATCGGCTACAAAAAGCGCGGTGTGCAGAATGTGCTGGCCCTGACCGGTGACGCGCCGGTTTCGGCAAAAGGGGTGTTTGAGATCGAGTCCGTCGGCCTGCTGCAGATGATCGCGCGACTCAACCGGAAAGCGCTGATGGAAGCCGCTCCGGGAGCACTTGATGAGGTCGAACAGATCTTCAGCGGAGCCGCGGTGTCGCCGTTTAAATATTCCGAGGCGTCGCAGCTGCAGCAATATTACAAGATGGAGAAGAAGGTCGCCTGCGGCGCCCGTTTTCTGATTACCCAGGTCGGATGGGACTGGAAAAAAGCGCTCGAACTCAAATTCTACCTGGAAGAAACCGGACTGCATGTTCCGGTCCTTGGCAATGTCTACTTCCTTACGACCACCAATGCGGCCCCGCGGTTGATGCATTCCGGGAAACTGCCCGGCTGCTATGTAAGCGACGCGCTCCTCGCAAGACTGCAATCTGAAACGTTCGAAGAGCACATTGAACGCGCGGCGCAACAGGTGGCCATGTACAAATCCCTCGGCTATGCCGGCGTCGACCTGGGCGGTGTGCATGACTACGAAACCTTCAGCACCATCCTGAACCGCGCCGCCGAAATCGGCGAAAGCTGGGTCGAATTCCAGGACAACCTGTACTGGCCGCCGGAAACCCCCTTCTACCTGTACACTGAACAGGGCGGGCGCACTGCGCTCGAACCGGGCAGGGAAACCCTGCATGAACGCTGGTTCAACTTCATGCACAAGACCCTGCTCGATCCCGAGCACAAGGGGTTCCATCTGCTCAGGAAAGCCATGGGCAGCGGTAATCCCGAAAGTATGCGTGCAAAATCGCTGTTTTCCATGGAGCGGCTCATCAAACATGCCACGTTCGATTGCGAGCTGTGCGGTGATTGTTACCTCGCGGAAAACTTCGGATACTGCACCCTCGGCGGCTGCGCCAAGGGTCTGGCCAACTCCCCTTGCGGCGATGCCAGGCCCGACGGCACCTGTGGTAACCAGGAAGGTGTGATCTGCCGGGGCGAACAGATCTACCTCGCGGCAAAGGCTCAGGAAGGCGGACTGGCCAGGCTGCGCAAAACGATCAACAAGCCCCGCATGGCATCACTCGAACATTCATCATCCATTCTCAACTACCTATTCGGAAAGGATCATACTATGAAAAACGCAATCATCAATATTGGTGAAGACATCCATGCCTCCATCCCCCGGCACGGGGCCGTGATGCGCGAACTGCACGCACTCGGCGAATCGGCCTACGAAAACGACAGCCCGCAGCTCGACTATGTCCGCGCCCTCATTGAAAACCAGGCGGAAGCCGGCGCCGACTACATTGCCGTAAACGTCGATGCCTTCGGTGAATCCAATCCGCAGGATGCCGTCGATATCATGGTGGAATACGTCAAACTCGTCCGCAAATGGGGCGGCACGGTTCCGGTCTGCATCGATTCGTCCGACGACCATGTACTGATGGCCGGACTCAGGGAATGGTACAACACGGATGAGCCGGTGAATCCGCCGCTGGTCAACTCGATCAAGACCTACTCGGCCGACCGCATGATGCCGCTGAAACAGGAATACAACTTTTCCTTCATCGGCTTGCTGATGACCGAGGATGCCGGCGCGACTCAAACCGTTGACGATCTCGTTGCCTTCGCCAGGGAAATCTTCGCAAAGGCCATGAAGCATGGCTTCAAGCCGGAAGAGATTTTCTTCGATGCCACCGCCTTTCCACTGGCGATAGACATGCCTATGCAGCCGGGTATCGCAGGCTATACCTACCGCGCATTCGAAACCATCAAGGCCATCAAGAACGATCCGGAGATGAAGGGCGTACACTTCTCCATGGGCATCAGCAACTGCTGCCGCGACCTGCCCGGTCGCAGGATCGGCATCTGCCGGGCCTATGTTGAAAAGGCCATGGAATACGGCCTGGATGCAGGGATCGTCAATGCCGCTCACAAATTCGGCGCAACACCGGCTGATCCGAAACTGGTCGAACTGGTTGCCGCCTATGCCGCGATGGATGGCGACATGGATAAAACCAGCGATGCGATTGAACTCATGGGCGAGTTCTGCGACAGCTTCCGAAAATAATCCTCCGCTTCGTGGTGTACCGATGAAAGAAGAAATAACAGATGCCTATGTGCCGGCGGAGATGGCCAAGCGAGCCGAGGCCTCGGCCATCCGAAAAGCAAACCGCGATTTTATCAGCGCCTTTTTTTTGGCGGTTCAGGCCGGCTCTTTCATTGCACTGGGCGCGGCCTTTTTCACCTCGGTCATACAGGACTCCTCCCTGGGTGTCGGGCTGACCAAACTCATCGGAGGCATGGTCTTCTCGCTCGGCCTGATTCTCGTCATCATTGCGGGGGCCGACCTTTTTACCGGGGACACCCTGATGGTGATGGCCTGCCTGAGCCGGAAGATCAAAGTGCACCAAATGCTGCGCAGCTGGATCTTTGTGTTTGTCGGGAACCTGGCCGGCGCTCTGGCGGTCGTATCCATGGTCTACTTCAGCGGACATTGGTTCAATGGGTCCACCGCCATCGGTGTCAAGGCCCTCGCCATTGCCAGCCACAAGGTTAACCTGACCTTTGTACAGGCCTTTACCAGCGGCATGCTCTGCAACATCCTCGTCTGCCTCGCAATCTGGCTCTGTTACAGCTCCCGCTCCGTCACCGACAAGATTCTTTCCATCATCTTTCCAATCACCGGGTTTGTCGCGATGGGCTTCGAACATTCAATCGCCAACATGTATTTTATTCCGTCGGGACTGTTGCTGAAGAACCGTCCCGAAATGGTCGCCCAATTGGGCAGTATGGACCTTTCAAACCTCACGATCCCTGGTTTTGTGCTGAACAACCTTATCCCGGTCACCGTGGGCAACATGGTCGGAGGAGCAATCTTTGTCGGAACCATCTACTGGATCCTGTACCTCAGAAAGAAAGCATCCTGATCGGAGAACAACATGAAGCTTGACCCAACCAAAATGGCCGACTGGCAGATTGCCGAAGAAGCGGAAAAAGACATCCAACCCATGCAGCAGATCGGTGACAAGCTGGGCCTGCAGGACAACGAGCTCATTCCCATGGGGCGCGGCGTGGCCAAGATCGACTACCATAAAACCTGGCAGCGCCTGAAGAATGCGCCCATCGGTAAATATATTGACGTCACCGCCATCACCCCCACGCCGCTCGGTGAAGGGAAAACGACCACCACCATGGGGCTGGTTGAAGGCCTCGGCGTGATCGGCAAGCGACCGGTCGGCGCCATCCGCCAGCCCAGCAGCGGCCCCACCTTCAACATCAAGGGCTCGGCCGCCGGCGGCGGCCTGGCGCAGTGCATTCCGCTCGCCCCGTTTTCGCTCGGCCTGACCGGCGATTTCGATGCCATCAACAGCGCCCACAATCTGGCGATGGTTGCGCTGACTGCGCGCATGCAGCACGAAAACAACTATGACGATGAACGCCTGCAACAGATCGGCATTGAACGGCTCGACATCGATCCGGAACGTGTTCAGCTGAAGTGGTCCATGGATTTCTGTGCGCAGGCGCTGCGCAACATTACCATCGGCAAAGGCAGCCACATGGATGGCTACGAAATGGATTCCGGTTTCCAGATTACCGTCTCCAGCGAACTCATGGCCATCCTCGCCGTCGCCGACAGCCTGAAGGATATGCGCGAACGCATTGGAAAAATGGTCGTGGCCTACAGCCGCGGCGGCAGCGAAATCACTACGGCCGATCTTGAAGTGGATGGAGCCATGACGGCGTTGATGCTCGACGCGCTCAACCCCAACCTGGTGCAGACGATCGAAGGCAATCCGGTGCTCGTTCACGCCGGCCCGTTCGCCAACATAGCCATCGGCCAGAGCTCCGTCATTGCCGACATGCTGGGTATCCGCATGGGCGACTACCTTGTGACCGAAAGCGGGTTTGCGGCCGATATCGGGTTTGAAAAATTCTGGAACCTGAAGTGCCGCTACTCCGGACTCAAGCCCGACGCGGTCGTAATCGTGGCCACGGTGCGTGCCCTCAAGATGCATGGCGGCGGACCGGCGGTGAAACCCGGCAAGCCGCTCGACAAAGCCTATACCGAAGAAAATCTGGAACTGCTTGAGGAGGGTTGCGCCAACCTGGTTGCCCACATCAACATTGTCCGGCAAAGCGGTGTCAGCCCGGTGGTTTGCATTAACGGATTCTACACCGACACCCCGGCCGAACACGAACTCATCCGGCGCATTGCCGCGGAGCATGGCGCACGCTGTGCGGTTTCCGAACACTGGCTCAAAGGAGGCGAAGGCGCCGTCGAGCTGGCCGAGGCGGTCGTGGAGGCCTGCGAGGAAGAAAAACAATTCGATTATCTGTACGGTCTCGACATGCCGTTCAAGGACCGTGTACACGCCATCGCCACAAAAATCTACGGCGCATCGGGCGTTGAATGGTCGGCAGCGGCGGAAAAGAAAATCGCCCTCTACGAGGCCGATCCGGAAATCAGGCAGATGGGCATGTGCATGGTAAAAACCCATCTCAGCCTGTCACACGAGCCCGACTTCAAGGGAGCCCCGAAAGACTGGCTACTGCCGATTCGCGATGTTCTGATTTATAAAGGCGCGGGGTTCGTGGTTCCCGTCGCCGGCGACATCAAGCTGCTTCCGGGCACCGGCTCCAATCCCGGATTTCGGCGGATCGATGTCGATGTGGATACCGGAAAGGTAACGGGCCTGTTCTAGCATAGCAAGATCGTACAATTTTACAGCTCGATCACTCTATTCATGAATTGATTTTTGAGCTCAAATATGAATGTTAATAAACGAGTCTCAACAGGAGGTAACGGCCATGGCCAGAAATGATGCATTATATGAAGCTGTTCTCAAAGGCAAGCGCAAGGATGTCGCAGACATCGTCACTGAAGCGGTAGAGGCGAAAGTCAATGTTGCCGAAATTCTGATGGAATCCATGATTCCCGCCATGGCGGAGATCGGCGACCGCTTTTCTCGCAACGAAGCTTATGTTCCGGAAATGCTGATCGCTGCCCGCGCCATGCAGGCCGGACTCGATATTCTCGATCCTCTGCTTGCAGAATCCGGTCATCAACCCATCGGAAAGGTGGCCATCGGCACGGTCAAAGGCGACCTTCATGATATCGGCAAAAACCTGGTTGCCATGATGCTTAAGGGCGCAGGTTTTCAGGTCATTGACCTGGGCGTCGACTGCGATGTTGAAAAATACCGGGAGGCCGTCGAAAACGGAGCACAATGCATTCTGCTGAGCGCCCTGCTTACCACCACCATGCCCTACATGAAGGATGTCGTTGAAGGCCTCAAGGGGTCCGGTGCAAAGATCCTGATCGGCGGCGCTCCGGTCACGCAGGCCTATGCCGACGAAATAGGCGCGGACGGCTATTCGGACGATGCCAACACGGCAGTGAAAGCCGCTAAAACCGCGCTGGGCATTGCTGCCTGACACCTCGCCGGCAATACCCCAATAAAGCCGTCGCATTGCGGCGCCATTTTTAGTATTCATGGAGTGCAAGGACGAGCTCCCGAAACACCGGGATCAACACGTATCGCTCAATATGGAGGGACGACTTCTGTGCCGTCCTCAAATGATGCGGACGGGACCGCACCCGTCCCTCCAGCAAAGACACAACGATGACAGTATGTATCCATTTTGATGGCCGGAAAGTAAATGTTGAGGCCGGCAGCCACCAAACGGTCTTGGAGCTGGCACGCGAAGCCGGGCGGCATATTGAAGCCAAATGCGGCGGAGTAGGTTCCTGTGCGCGTTGCAGCGTATTGCTTGGCGAAGGGCGTTACCGCGTTTTCAGTGAAGAGCTTGAGGTGACGGCGGAACAGCGGCGTGAGGTGCTTGCCTGCCAGGCCGTTGTACTGAGTGAACATGCGGAAGTCTTTATTCCCGACTCGTCTGCTGTCGCGTTGGACGGAGCTCGCATTGTGCATGAAATGCGGTTGCCCGAGTACACGTTCAATCCCTGTATTTCAGAGGGCTACGGTATGGCCGTCGATATCGGAACCACGACGATGGTTGCCGCACTTCTGGATTTGAGCAGCGGAGAGGTACTGGGCATAGAATCGTTATACAACCAGCAAATCCTGAAGGCCGATGATGTTGTTTCCCGCATTTCGCTTTGTGCCAAAGAGGGTGAACTTGAAGCGATGCAGGAGTTGGTGATCATGCATAGTCTTAATCCGCTCATATACAAACTCTGTGCCCGTGCAGGCATCGAAACGGATCGGATTGTCCGTGTGGCGGTCTCCGGCAACACCGTGATGACGCATATTTTCTTCGGGATTTCGCCGGTGAGCATCGGTGTGCTGCCTTTTGTGCCTCTCAGCCGGACCTTCCAGGATACAACGAGCCGGCTCGGCATCGATGCGAACCCCACGGCGATTGTTGAGGCTGTGCCCGCCATTTCCGGTTTTCTGGGCGGCGACATTGTCTCCGATATGCATGTGTCCAGTCTATCCCGGCGGAATGGGCTGGTCCTGTTGACCGACATCGGAACCAACGGTGAAATGGTGGCCTGTTTTGAGGAAGAAATGACGGCCTGTGCAACCGCGGCAGGTCCAGCCTTTGAAGGGGCCGGGCTGCTTCACGGTGCACGTGCAGCCAAGGGCGCCATTGACGCTGTCCGTTTTGACGGGCAGCTCGAATTCGAAATCTCCGTCATCGGTGATGCCGCTCCCATGGGACTGTGCGGTTCCGCTATTATCGACTTTATCGCCAACGGTTTCCGGTGTGGCCTCATCAGTGCGATGGGCCGCTATGATATAGCGATGCTGAAAGCAAAGGGTCGTTACGAAAAAGTCGCGGGAATGCATGCCTGCACACTGGTCGATGCCGATCACTCCGCCACAGGTGAATCCATCACCGTGACCGAACACGACATTGCCGAAATCCTGAAGGCCAAGGCCGCGATCTACGGTGGATTCAAATCGCTGCTTGCCGAACTGAAAAAAACTGTGCACGACATCGACCAGGTTGTGCTTGCCGGCGGGTTCGCTAATTACATCAACATTGAAAACGCCGTCACGATCGGGTTGCTGCCTGACATCGGAATCGAAAAATACACGGTGATCGGCAATGGATCGCTTGCCGGCGCTGTACTCGCATTGCTTGATCAGGATTCTCGCGAGTCCTATCGCGAGCTCATGAACCTTCCCCGCGTAATCGCGCTGAACCTGACCAATCATTTTGGAAACCATTTCCAGGAAGCCCTTGCCATTCCCAATCTTGAAACGTCGGACTTTCCAGGTTTTGCGGGTCATGAAGCTTAAACTGATCAGTTGCGAGATCTTCTTCCGTGAGATGGAGTTTCTGCTTAAACAGTCACCCCACGAGATCGACGTAGAGTTTCTCCAGAAAGGCTTGCACGACATTCCGACGAATGAAATGCAGGGCCGGATCCAGGCGCAGGTCGATGCGGCATCGCAGTTGGAGTTCGACGCCATCCTGCTCGGTTATGGTCTTTGCAACAATGGATTGAATGGAATTGTCTCCCGCGGCAAGCAGCTGGTGCTGCCGCGCGCGCACGACTGCATCACCCTCTTTTTTGGCAGCAGGGAGCGATACCGGGAATACTTCGATGCCCATCCGGGCACCTATTTCAAGACTACCGGCTGGATTGAACGCGACAAGATATCCGAAGAGCTCCGGCAGCTGTCCATCCCCAACCAGCTGGGCATGGACAAAAGCTACGAAGAACTGGTTGAGCAATACGGTGAAGACAACGCCGAGTTTCTTTGGAACGAGCTGTGCGACACAAAGAAAAACTATTCACAGATCACCTTTATTGAAATGGGCGTCGAGCCCGACGACCGCTTCGAGCGGATAGCGCAGCAGGAGGCCGTGGATAAGGGCTGGGCGTATGAAAAGGTTGCCGGCAGTCTCACCCTGCTGCAGCGGCTGCTCTGCGGGATATGGGATGAAGACTTTCTGGTGGTTCCGCCCGGCCATCGGATCACGGTTGATCACAGTACGGGCATTGTCGACCACCAACCCGGCTGACGCTGAATCCAGTCTTAACCCTGTTCGTACAGCGAACGGTACTGCGTGGCCGTCATGCCGGTCTGTTTCCTGAATACCCGCGAGAAGTAGCTGACGGACGAGAAGCCGACTTCGTGGCAGATTTCCTTGATGCTTTTCCTCGAAACGATGAGATGCTGCTGCGCTTCCTCGACCCGCCGGCGGTTGATATACTCCACGGGACGAAAGCGATAGTTTCGCGACAACCAGTCCGACAGGTAGTTCGGTGTCATGCCGAGATGTTCGGCCAGATCCTGAATCGTGATCGGGCGGTGCAGATTCTCCTCCACATAGCGGTAGAAAGCGGACAGGCGCATCGAGCCGGTATTGCCGCTGATATTCTTTCCCGTAGCCAGGAAGGGCGATAGCAACAGGCTCAGGAAGGCCATGTTGTCCAGATGGATCTCCGGCGGACGGTCATGGTATGAGTTGCGGCGCTCTTCATGATACTGGCGATACCGGGCCAGGGCAGGATCGATGACCGGCAGTTCTGCCGACGGATTCAACGCCAGCAGCTGCTCGAGGAACTCGATGTCCAGCCGGCGGGCCTGGCGCTGATACTCGTACTCCTGGATCGAGCAGATGTCGACGCCGCCAAACGCCCGGCTCGTAAAGGTGACGTAGTAGTGGTCGAAACGGCTCGGGCAAAAATAGTCGGCGGATGTATAGCACGGAACCAGGTGCAGTTCATTAGGCCCGATGCGGTATTCCCGACCATGATGGCGTATGAAAGCCTCCCCCTCCAGCACGCAGAGCAGCCGACTGTAGAAGCTGTTTACATTCAGAAAATTCCATTCCGGACCGGGTCGCGTCCGACCGACCGAAAGCAGATGAATATCGAGCGATGAAAGCATTTCCTGAATTAACATGGCCACCTGATAATCTGTGAATAATTAAACTGATACAGAAATAATGCTACATATTCTACTGGATTGAATTTAATAAATTCAAGGAACATGTCGATTGCCTCGCAAAAGGAGAGGAGAGTCAATCATGGGAATGTTCAATACCTCAGGGACGGTCGAAGCCGGTGCGCGAACCGCAAATGCCGTGACCAAACTGGAGCGGCTGCAGAAGGCCGTCCGGCACGAGGAACCCGACCGGGTGCCGATCAGCGACTTCTTCTGGGGGGGCTTCATCGAACGCTGGCGCAAGGAGCTCGGCCTGCCTCAGGATGCCAATCCCTATTACTATTATGATCTGGACTGGATCGTGACGGTCTGCAACATGGACCCATGGATCCGTCCCTTCGAAACGATCGAAGAGACCAGCGCGGAAGTGATCGTGAAAACGGGCTTCGGCGTCTACATGAAGAAAAAATTCGAATACCCGATGCCTGAGATGTTCAAGTGGGAGATCGACAGCATTGAAAAACTCGAAGCAGCCATGCCGACGTTCGACCCCCCGGACGATCCGCGCCGTTTCTTCTCGGCAGGCGACAACCAGATTGCCGGCGTAGGCGACGGTTTTGAACGCAATTCACCGCCGTGGATTGAAACCGCCAGGAGCCTGCACATCGACTTTCCAGTATTCGGAAGCATCATAGAATGTTCCGAATTCCTGACCCGGGCGGTCGGCCAGGAAAACGCCATGCTCTGGATGGGCCTCTATCCGGAACGCATGGGCGAATGTATCAATAGGATAGGGCGGTTTTACCTGGATATGGCCAAGGCGCAGATCGATGCGGGCGAAGGTATTATCGACGGATTTATGATCTGGGGCGATGTAGCCTACGGGAAAGGCATGTTCTTCTCGCCCGATTACTGGCGGGAATACTTCAAACCGTGGGTCAAGGCCATGGCAGACTATGCCCATGAAAAGGGGCTGATGGTTTTTTATCATGGATGCGGAAACGTGCATGCCATCATGAGCGACTATGCCGAGATCGGCATCGATGCCTACAACCCGCTTGAAGTGAAGGCCGGTATGGACGCGGTCGAGCTGCGCCGGCAGTACGGCCATTCGATCGGCTTCTGCGGAAACAGCGACATACAGGTTTGGGAGACCGGTGACAAGGAACGCATCCGCCGGGAAGTGCTGCGCAAACTGAATGCCGCCAAGGGCGGCGGACTTATATTCCAGTCCGACCATTCCGTTGCCAGCAACATATCCGGGGAAACCTACGACTATATTGTCGGACTGGTCCGGGAATACGGCAATTACCCGTTGAACCTCGGCGAATTCGACGAAGCAATTTAGAAGGGAAAAAGTGCCATGGATGCTCCGCTCATAGGTACGGCACTGCATGCCGTCGGTGCCGTTTCGGCCGCTTCCTGCTATACGCCGCTGAAATCGGTAAAGGTGTGGTCGTGGCAAACCTACTGGTTTTCCCAGGCCCTGATCTGCTGGCTCATTGCTCCCATCGTTGTCGCCATGCTCACCATTCCCGATCTTGGTGCCGTGTTGAAGGAGGCACCCGCCTCCGCCATGGTCGTCACCTTCGCACTCGGGGCCGCCTACGGCATCGGCGGAACGGCCTTCGGGCTGGCCATCCGATTCCTCGGTTATTCGCTGACCTATGCCTTTGCCATCGGCATTTCCTGCATTCTGGGAACGCTGACCGGACCGCTGCTGAAAGGCCAGCTTGGTCAACTCTTTGCCCGTACCGGCGGGGATTGGATCACCACAGGGCTTGTTGTCGGGGTGATCGGCATTGCCCTGTGCGGTATCTCCGGCCGCATGAAGGAGCTGGACCTGGCCGGAAAACACAAAGACAAGGGGGAATATTCGATCCTGAAAGGCGTTCCCCTCTGTATTCTGGCAGGCGTCCTGTCAGCCGTATACGGCATCGCGGTAAACGATACCGCCCAACCAATTATTGACACTGCCGCGCGGCATGGCGCCGGACACTGGCAGACCAATGTCGGTTATATTTTCGCCAATACCGGTGCCTTCGTAACCACATCCATTTACTGCCTGATTCTGATGATCCGGCAAAAAACCTTCTGCGAATTCTACCCGTCGGAAGCGCGTCCGCTTCCGCTGCTGCTGCGCAACTACCTGCTGGCGCTGGCCACCGGCCTGATGTGGTTTGGGCAGTTCCTCTTCTATGGCCTCGGGCACGTCCGAATGGGCAGCTTCAAGTTTATCAGCTGGGCCGTCCACATGATCATGCTGATTCTCTTCAGCAGCCTGATCGGGATCCTGTTCAGGGAGTGGAAATCGTGCAAAACACGCACCGCACAGCTGATCACCCTGTCCATGATTTTACTGGTCGGCGCTGTTCTGACACTTTCATATGCCAGCTATATCGGGGCCCGGGCGGCCTCGCACTAAACCATGGGGGGACGAATGCAGCGCTATGGATCCATCATCGGTGTTCGCGAGGAAGCGATCGAGGAATACAAAAAACTGCATGCCGCCGTATGGCCGGATGTCCTGGACATGATCGCCCGCTGCAACATAACAAATTATTCCATTTTCCTGCGCCGGATGCCGGACGGCAACCACTACCTGTTCAGCTACTTTGAATACACCGGAAACGACTTCGAGGCGGATTGCGCCCGGATGGCGGCCGATGAAACAACCCGGAGATGGTGGGATGTCTGCATGCCCTGCCAGATACCGTTCGAAGATCGTTCCGAGGGCGAATGGTGGGCTTCGGCGGAAGAGGTCTTCCACTGCGACTGATACCACCTTCAGGTAGATACATGGCGGTCCGCAAAAGCACGTCCAAGGCGTTTGGCTCGTTTGTCAAGCCGTTGGTAAAGGCCCGGCCTTATGCGGGCAGTGAGTGCGCACAGCGCACGTTGATGCTTCGATCAGCGGTTATCTGTTGTTGCCGTTATCTGCCTGGAACGCGGCGGCACGCTTTTTTTCCTGTGAAATACTGCGCCGCTCCGGGTGGCTCCAGCTCTCTTTCAGGATGGCGCCCAGTTCCGGGTGGATGCGGCGGTATTCGGACGGGGTCATGCGCACATTCCTCCGAAATATTTCCGAGAAGTACTGGCTGCTGTTGAAGCCGCAGTCGAGCGCGATTTCCGTGATGGACATCTTCGAGCTGCGTAACAGGCTGCATGCCTTTTCGAGCCGGATCCGGTTGAGGTATTGTGCCGGTGGATAGCCCGTAAGCAGCTTCACGACCGATGCAAACCGGGTTCGCTTCATCCTGCAGCGATCGGCCATTTCATCAAGGCTCCATGGCTGATCCAGGGTGTGGGTCAACTCGTTGAGAAAGCTCCGGACACGTTCGCGGGACGGCGAGTCATAGAGCCGGTTCTGTGGCGCCTCGTTTATGATATTTACCAATTCGACAACGATCGCCCGCAGCAGCGCACGCGCTCCGGAACCGTCCAGTGGCGAAGCGCCGTCAAGCCGTTCGTTCAGTTCCCGGAAAAGCGTGATGAACAACCTGGAAGCGGGCCATGCGTGCCGCGAGGCCGAGACCAGCACCTCGGAAAGCATCTTTTCCTCCGGTCGGGTGAAGCCCCATGCCTTGGGCATGCGGACAAAGTCGGTCGGTGTGTCGTATGATTCTCCCATCGAGAATAATACATAGTAGATACGGTTTCTTGGTTCGCGTACATGCAGGCTGCCGTGGACCTGCCAGGGCAGCGTGAAAAACACCATACCCGGATCCAGCACTTCGGGCACGTTGTCGACCGCCCACTCCAGATGGCCTTCCTCGATTAAGACGATCTCCATGCCTGGATTGCAGTGCGGATACATCAGCTTGTTTTCGATGTGTCCATGACTGATGATTTCGGTCAATTGATTCATTTAAGATATTTACCACTGTTCAATACCGAAAGCAAACCTCGTGTGAAATAGGTTATGCATATCTATTAAGCCGAAACCCATCAGGAAATGTGAGGATCAATGGGCGAAAACATCATAGATATTGCTGTGATCATTGGCTATCTGTCGTTGATCGTTGGTTTGGGATGCTGGGTTGGATACCGAAAGAGCAGGAGTCATCAGGCTCAGGACTACTTTCTGGCCGGTAAATCCCTGAAATGGCCCATGATCGGCATGGCGCTTTTTGCCACCAATATTTCCTGCCTGCATCTTGTCAGCCTGGCCCAGGCCGGTTTTACCGATGGCCTGCTGATGGGCAACTTTGAATGGATGGCCGCCTTTACACTCCTGTTGCTAGGATTCTTTTTTGCACCCTTCTACCTTCGTTCGCGTGTGTCGACGCTGCCCGACTTTCTCGAAAAGCGCTATTGCCGCGAATGCCGCGACTGGCTGGCCGTACTGGCCGTCATCTCGGCCATCTGCATTCACATCGGTTTTTCACTATCCACCGGTGCCTTGGTTTTGCGGGGTATGTTCGGTATCAATATCTGGGTCAGTATCGTCGGCATAGCGATACTCACAGGCACCTATACCATTGTAGGCGGCCTGATGGCGGTTGTGCTCACCGAGACGATCGAGACCGTCGTGCTGCTGTCGGGTGCGACCATTATAACGGTTGCGGCGTTTCTTAAAGTGGGCGGCTGGGACGGCCTTACGGAGGTGCTCCAGACGGCGCAGGAGCAGCAAATGCTGACGGTCCTCTGGCCGCAGGGAAGCAAAATGCCCTGGTATGCCATCATTCTCGGCTATCCCGTAATTGGAATCTGGTACTGGTGCGCCGACCAGACGATCGTCCAGCGCGTGCTGGGCGCCAAGGACGAAAATCATGCCCGTGTAGGCGCCATTTTTGCCGGGTTCATAAAGATACTTCCACCGTTTCTATTTGTGCTGCCGGGGCTGATGTTCTACGCCATCCTCAAGAAGGGCCTGCTGCCGGGCGTCGAGGTTACCGACTCGAAGGAGGTCTATGCCCTGATGATCCAGCACCTGCTTCCGGTCGGACTGACCGGCGTCATGGCCGCCGCACTGATCGCTGCGCTGATGAGCACGGTATCCGGAGCGCTCAATTCGATTTCCACACTGATCAGCTACGACCTCATCAAACGCATAAGGCCCGAAACCTCCGATGCCAAACTGGTGAGCATCGGGCGCATCGCCGCCTTCTGCGCCATGCTGCTGGCGATCGGGCTGGTTCCGCTGCTCAACATGTACAAGAGCATCTTCGCGGGCATCAACGACATTATCGCGCACATTGCGCCGCCGGTCACGACGGTTTTCCTGCTGGGCGTGTTCTGGCCCAAAGCGTCGGCCCGCAGCGCCAAGTGGACGCTGTGGATCGGGTCGATCCTGGGCTTCGCGGTCTATTTCATCAAAGTCTTCCAGATGGGGACCGGCATGGAAACCTTCTTCACCCGAACCAACTTCATGCTGATGAGCGTCTATCTGTTCCTGTGCTGCGTTATATTGCAGGTTGCACTCTCGGTAGCGTTGCCGAAGCAGACGGGTGAAGATCCGCAAAAACTGTATTGGGCATCGCCGTTCGATCCAATCCGTGAAAAAGGGTGGCCGGGCCTGGGCAACTACAAGCTGCTGGGCGTCCTGCTTCTCGCAATTATGATCGTGCTGTACTGGAAGTTCCGTTAACGCGAGGTGACCATCATGATTAAAGCATTGATACTTTGTGCTTCTGGGCTGCTTTGCCTGAGTGCGCTTGCTTTTTCCCCGTACGAAAACTACCTGCTTTCAGGCCAGCAGACCCACGTTGCCTTGTTTGCCGCGGCGGCGGATGGCAAGACCAACACGTTGATGACCGCACTGGAAACGCTGAATGAAGCGGAGGCGGTCAAGGCCTTCAAGGAAGTCGATATCTCGAACGTCAGCACCTACGCAAAGCAGCTTCAGGGAAAAACGTGGTATTTGGTCTATTTCGACTACGACGGCGCAAACTATCTGGATGCCGTCAAGGCCTTCGAGTCCGTCGGAGCCGTGAAAACCCTGGAGCCGCTGGTTGCATCCCATCCCCGGGCGAAGGCGAATGGCACCACGTGGCTTCAGCTGGAGTGGATCAACTATATTCACGGCGCCAAACCCAACGGAAACAGATCCCATAAATTCGCCATGGTGACCCGGCTCAAACCGGAAAAGGAAGCGGAATACCGAGGGCTCCATCAAAGTACATGGCCCGGGGTCGTCGACCGCATGACGCGCATGCAATACCATGATTTTTCAATCTACCTGGTGGAGCTCGGTGACGAGCTCTACGAGTTCTTCTACGTGGAGTTCGTCGGGAGCGATGCAGAGAAAGACAAGATGGGCAGTCTTGCCGACCCGACCTATGAACGCTGGATCAAGCATACCGACCCCTGCCAGAACCCGCTGCCGGACGCGGACGGGATCTGGTCGATGATGGACAAGGTTGAGGAATAAATTCATGGAGATTAATATGACTTCCAGAGAACGCGTGCTGGCCGCCATCCACCACCGGCAAACCGCACAGATTCCGGTTGATGTGGGTTCCAATCCCAGTTCCGGCATTTCCGCCATGGGCTACACGAAGCTGAAGAAGGCGCTTGGTATCGAAACGGGGCATACGCGCATCTTTGACGTGGTGCAGCAGCTGGCCCAGGTCGAGGACGAGGTGATCGACGCATTGGGCCTCGACATCATCGACATCGGCCGGGTCTTCAACACCTCCGACGACGACTGGTACGACGTCACGATGCCTGACGGTTCAACCGCCCAGTATCCTGCATGGTTTCGTCCGCTCGAACGGGAAGACGGAGCCAGCGAAGTGGAGGTGGACGGAATCGTGATTGCCCGCCGTCCGGCGGGAGGTGCCTTTTTCGATCAAACCTATTTCCCGTACGAGGATGATTATCCATCGGATTACAGCGGGCTGCCCAAGGCGATGAACATGGTGCTGTGGCAGGCGCTTGCACACAGTCCGTGGGACCATGCCGCCGATGACAATTTCTGGGAGGAGCTGCGCGCCCGGACCCTCAAGCTGCGCGAAAGCACCGACAAGGCGCTGATGATCACCTGCGGCTGCAACCTGTTTGAATGGGGCACCTTCCTCCGTAAACTCGACAACTTCCTGATGGATCTGCTGACCGAACCTGAAGCGGTGGAGGGGCTGCTTGATGCCCTGATGGAAATCCACCTCGCGGGATTGGAGAAGGTCTGCAACGCCGTCGGCGACATTGTCGATATCCTGCGTTTCGGTGACGACCTCGGCACCACGGGCGGCCTGTTCATGCCTCCGGATACCTATCGGGAACTCTTCAAGCCGCGCCATACGCTGCTGAATAAATTCGTCCATGAACACTCGCAGATGAAAACCTTCCTGCACTCCTGCGGATCCATCTACCGCGTGATGCCCGACCTGATCGAAGCCGGCTACGACATCATCAATCCGGTACAGACCAACTGCTTTGAAATGGATCCGGAAACATTGAAGAATGAATTCGGCGCCGACATCACCTTCTGGGGCGGCGGCTGCGACACCGCCTCCGTCCTGAACAAAGCCACACCGGAGGATGTCCGCAAACACGTTCTTGAACGGTGTGAGCTGTTTTCAAAGGGCGGCGGCTTCATCTTCAACACCATCCACAACATTCTGCCGGAGGTGCCGGCCGAAAACATGCTCGCAGCGTTCAATGCGGTAAAGGAGTTCAACAGCCGATAAACAATCCGGTGCAATAAGCTCATCCGCAGGGGTGCGGAGCCAGGGGAGTACACCATGTTTAAATACAAGGAGAGTACTCATGAGTAAAACAAACGAAAAAACGTCGTTTGGAGAATACAATGCCAAGGGTGAATGGAGGCCACCCTACATGGTGCAGCTGGCACCGGTATTCAGGTGGCCTCCCAAACTGAAAGCCTTCATGAAATGGCTCTTCGGGTGGCCCGGATTCATCTGGCCGTGGCAGCTGGTGTTTTTTGGTGTCGCCTGCGCCTCCTGGTTCTGGTTCCAGCCGTCGCTGGAGCGTTGCGCCACCTTCCGGTTTGACTGGATTGCCCAGATGTTCCTGCGCAACATGATTCTGATCTGGATCGTGTCCGGAGGCTGGCACCTGATTCTATACACCTTGAAGCTGCAGGGCACGGAACACAAGTACGACCCGCGCTGGCAGGCGAAGGACAACAAGAAATTCCTGTTCAACAACCAGGTCTACGACAACATCTTCTGGACATGCATCAGCTCGGTTCCTCTTTGGACGGCCTATGAAGTGCTGTTCATGTGGGCGTACGCCAACCACAGGATCCCTTATCTCGAATGGGCCATGAATCCGGTCTGGTTCGTTGCGTGGTTCTTCCTGATCCCGTTCTGGCGCGAGTTTCACTTCTATTGGATTCATCGTTTCCTGCACTGGAAGCCGCTGTTCAGGTTCGCGCACTCGCTCCACCATCTCAATGTGAATCCCGGCCCGTGGTCAGGACTGGCCATGCATCCGCTGGAAGGATTAGGCTATTTCAGCTGCATCATGATCCACTGGATTATTCCCTCGCATCCGCTGCACATGCTGTTCAACGCCCAGTTGACCGCGCTCACCCCGGCGGGAGGACATCATGGATTCGAGGGGCCGATCCTCAACGACAAACTGCCGACCGGCTCGTACTTTCATTACCTGCATCACCGCTACTATCGCTACAACTTTGGAGAGGCCACCATCCCGTTTGACAAGTGGTTCGGCACCTTCCACGACGGATCGTTCGATACCGACCCATCCCGTCCGTGGAATCCGAAGCCAGCCGGAAGCGAGGACCTTTCATGAACATTGAATTCTTCTGCCCACGCTGGGGCTGCGAGCATCTCACCTACCCCGAATTCTGCGAACTGGTGGCGGCGGCCGGATACGACGGGATAGAAACGTTTCTGCCGACTGGAGACGAAGCCGAATCGCAACGCATACTCGAGAGCGTGGAAAACGCCGGGTTGAAATTGATCCTGCAGCACTGGGAAACGGTTGAGCCTGACTTTGAAGAGCATAAACGCCAGTACCGTGCACGGCTGCAATGGCAGGCCGATGCCAAACCAATGTTTATCAACTCCCAGACCGGTCTCGACTGGTTCACGTTTGAGCAAAACAGGGAGCTCATTGCCCTTGCTTCCGAAATCGAGACCGCCAGTGGAGTCAGGGTCGTCCACGAAACGCACAGGCGAAAGTTCAGCTTCTGCGCAGCCACCACCTACCGCTTCCTGCGGGATCTTCCCGACCTGCGATTAACGGCCGACTTTTCCCACTGGTGCAATGTCTCGGAATCACTGCTTGAAGACCAGGTCACATTCGTTGATCTGGCCATCGAACGTGCCGATCACTTCCATGCACGCATCGGCTTCCAGCAAGGCCCGCAGATTCCCGATCCGCGGGCGCCGGAGTGGCAGGAAGTCGTGGATGTCCATCTGGGCTGGTGGGATCGCATCGTGGCGCGCCATCGCGAACGCGGCGCCGGGCTCTTGACGATCAGTCCGGAGTTCGGTCCCTATCCCTACATGCAGATCCAGCCCTTCAGCAAGGAACCGCTGGCCAATCAGTGGGATATCAACATCCACATGATGAAGCTGCTGCGGGAGCGCTACCGATAAGGCGTCTTTACGCTGGAAGAAAGGGAAGTGCGGCAATTCATTCTTAACGGCATTCGATGGAGAAAATATCATGAAAACGATTGATTACAGCCTGACAGGAGAAAGTGCCCGTCTCGCCGTGGCGAACGGACTGGCCGAAGCCGAGTGGTACACGACGCCGGTTCCGAGGGCGGAAATGCGGAAACTGTTGGAACGCCGGGATGGCCCGGCGATACGCGATACGCTGATCTGGTTCGGCCTGCTCGGCCTGTTTGGAACCCTGGGCGTCATGCTGTGGGGAAGCTGGTGGGCGGTGCTGCCTTTCATGGCCTATGGGGTCATCTACGCCAGCACCTCGGACTCCCGATGGCATGAGTCGAGCCACGGTACCGCCTTCAAGACCGATTGGATGAACAATGTCCTCTACGAGATTGCATCCTTCATGGTCATGCGCGAATCGACACCGTGGCGGTGGAGCCATACCCGGCACCACAGCGATACCATCGTGGTGGGCCGCGATCCCGAGATCGCTGCGCCATTGCCTGTTGTCCTGCGAAACTTCTTCATGGTGTTCACCGGCATCCCGCAGAGCCGGGACTACTTCAAAAAGTTGTTCAAGCACGCCACCGGCAAACTGTTTCCGGACGAAGCCACGTTTATACCTGAATCGGAACATGCCGCGGTGTTCTTCAAGGCGCGCGTCAGCCTGTTGATCTATGCGGCGGTCATTGCATCGTGTTTTGTGTTCGGCACCATCCTTCCGCTCATGTTCATCGGACTGCCGAATCTGTACGGAACCTGGCTCATGCCTATCTATGGCTATACCCAGCACGTCGGGCTGGCTGAAAATGTACTCGACCATCGGAAGAACTGCCGGACCGTCAGAATGAACCTCATCAACCGCTACCTATACTGGAACATGAACTACCACATCGAGCACCATATGTTCCCGCTGGTACCGTACCACAACCTCCCGAAGCTGTACGAGCTGGTCAAGGAGGACTATCCCGAGGCCTACAGCAGTATCTGGAATGCCTGGAAGGAAATTATTCCCGCTGTATTCCGCCAGGCGAAGGATCCAACCTATTTTGTGGAGCGAAAACTGCCGGCAACCAACCGCGTGCTGCCGGACGAACAGATGGGCATCTATTCCCGTTCGCCTTCCGCTTCCGATGCCGAAGGCTGGATCCGGGTCTGCCCCTCGGATGCCCTGGCGGAGGAGGATGCGGTGCGGTTCAACTGCGGTGAAAAATCGTTCGCGGTCTACCGGACAAAGGAAGGCGTATTGCGTGCAACGGACGGGTTCTGTACCCACGGTCGAACGCACCTTGCGGAAGGTTTCGTGAAGGGGGAGCTGATTGAATGCCCGAAGCACAATGGCCGCTTCGACATGCGCGACGGCTCCGTGCAGCGCGATCCGGTCTGTGTCGGTCTATGCACCTACGAGGTCAGGGAGGAGCAGGGCGCCATTTGGCTCAATCTGGAATCCGCGGGCGGAGAGGGTGCCAAGCTGGCCGGGAATACGCGATCGTTCCGGGTGGTTCGCAACGATAACGTCGCCACGTTCATCAAGGAGTTGGTGCTGGAGCCGCTTGATGAAGAGGGTTCCCTTGCGTTTACCGCCGGCGACTATCTCCAGCTCAACATTCCTCCCTATAACCGTTCCCTGAAAGATATACACATTGAGGCACCCTATGCCGGTGTTTGGGAGAGCAACGGGTATTTCGACTGCCATGTGGCCCATGACAGCATGGTGCGCCGCAACTATTCACTGGCGGTGTATCCGGGGGAGGGTGCGCAATTAAGATTCAACGTCCGCTTTTCGCCGCCGGTTGACTCGCATCAGGCGGGCGTCGGTTCCTCCTACGTCTTTTCGCTGAAACCCGGCGATGTGGTGGAAGCGATTGGGCCGTTTGGTGACTTCCACATCAAACCGACCGAAAAAGAGATGGTATATATCGGCGGCGGAGCCGGCATGGCCCCTCTGCGTTCGCATATTTCCCATCTGTTTGAATCTGTCAAGACTGGCCGGAAAGTCAGCTTCTGGTACGGCGCCCGCTCCCGGCAGGAACTTTTTTACACGGACTATTTCGAGAAGCTGGCGGAAGTTCACGAGAACTTCAGCTTCCATGTGGCGCTGTCGGAGCCGTTGCCGGATGACAACTGGTCCGGTCCGGAGGGTTTCATCCATGAGGTCGTGGCAGGGGAATACCTTGCGAAACACGCCGCACCGGGCGAAGCCGAATATTACCTCTGCGGCCCGCCCGCCATGGTGACGGCAACGCAGCACATGCTGCTCAGCATGAATGTACCGAAATCCCAGATTGCATTCGACGAATTCTGACCGTTGAGGGATGGTAGCCGAATCAGTTTAAAGAAAGGTGATGGAATGACTGCTCAGGAAAAAACATGGCGCTGTTCGGCATGTGGATACATCCACTACGGATCCGATGCGCCGGAAACCTGCCTAATCTGCAATGCGCCGGCAATGGCATTCCGGGAAATCCCGATGCCGCAGCGGCCCGAGACGCATAGTATCGGGCACGACCGGATCGTGATTGTCGGGGCGGGCATTGCCGGTATATCGGCGGCCGAATCCGTACGTGAACATGCACCGGATGCGGAGATCGTCATCATCTCGAAGGAACCGGAATATCCCTATTACCGGCTGAATCTGACCCGCCTGCTGGCCGGGGATATTGCCGAAGAGAGCCTCCCCCTCCATTCCCCGGAATGGTTCAGCGAACACCGTATCGATTTCATGCCCGGTACATCTGTTGAATCGATCCAGCTGACCGAAAAAACGCTTCTTCTACAGGATGGCCGGTCGATTCATTTCGACAAGCTGATCATGGCAACCGGATCCCAGCCATGGGTTCCATCCATTCCCGGCACCGATCTCGACAACGTCTTCACCATCCGCACCCTGGACGATGTCCGAAATGTACTGGCAGTCGTGAAATCCGGTTCACGCGTAGCCTGTATCGGCGGCGGCATCCTGGGTATGGAAACGGCAAGTGCCCTCGTCAAGCGGGAAGCTGAGGTCACCCTTCTGGAAGCATTCGACTACCTGATGCCGCGGCAGTTGAATCCCGAGGGTGGCGGCGTGCTCCGGCAGCATCTGGAAAAACTGGGCATCGAAGTCATCACGTCTGCGATCGCCGATTGCCTCGTCGGCGACGGGCAGGTAACCGGCGTGCACCTGAAACGCGGACAGCTGGTTACGTCCGATGTCGTGGTCATTACGGCCGGCGACCGGGCGGATACGCGGCTGCTGCAGGAAATCGGCATTACCGTCAACAAGGGCGTGCTGGTGGACAACTACCTGCGCACCACCAATCCCGATATCTTCGCGATCGGGGATGTCTGCGAACACGACGGCATGATCTATGGCTCTTGGGATGCCGCCAAGTACCAGGGAAGGATTGCAGGAATGAACGCGGCCGGGAAGCCCACCGAATTCGGAGGCATCCCCCGCTCGCACCTGCTCAAGGTGGTCGGGAAACCCATGTTAAGCATAGGCATCGTCACGCCGCCGGATGGAAGCTACCGCAAGATCGAGGATTTCCCAGACCAGGGGTATCGTATGTTCATGTTCAGGGATGGCTGCCTGGTCGGCGCATTGATTGTCGGAAAGTTAACGCTGCTGAAAGCGCTTCACTGGGCAATCCAGATGCGGCTGGATATGCGGACGCTCCTGGCTTCGCAGCCGACCGCGCAGGAGGTGGCGGATTGGCTCGGCAACGAATACCGTAATGCCACCGCTAAAAAGAACAGCAAGCCGCGCCGCGAGATGCTGGAAACATAATAAAATCGGCGAAAATATTTGTTTTCGCCGATTACAGGAAAATGGTCGGAGTGACAAGATTCGAACTTGCGACCTCTACCACCCCAAGGTAGCGCTCTAGCCAGACTGAGCTACACCCCGACACGAAAGTGGTTTAGAAGGCGCAGAAAGTAGCACGGTGCATGGGGGGCGTCAACGCCGCGGGTGAGAAAAGATCAAGAGTGCTTCTAAGGTGTTGATTCGTCTGATCGCCATACCGGGAATGGGATTGAAAAGAAGCCTGGCGAGGGTGTCGGTGACGAGGCCGTGCATCATGGTTGCGCCGCCGCTTTCCCGCACGGTATTGCTCACAGATGGGTTGCATATATTGTCCAAATAGGGGTTTATTCTGGAACCTGTAAGGTACAAGGAGAAGCCAATGTGTAAGACCTGTTCGATTCTGCTGGTTCTAATGGTCACGGCCACAAACATGCTTGCGCAGGGCTTCGGTTCGTCAACGCTGATCCATGACTGGCGGTTCCATCTCGGGGACGATGTGGATGCCGCGACCGGGGAGCTCAAGCAGGGCGTATGGCGACCCGTCACAGTGCCGCACGACTGGAGCGTGGAGTATCCGGCCAGTCCGGATCTGGCAAGCTGCACAGGTTATCTGCCGGGCGGGATCGGATGGTACCGCACGGAACTCGAGATCCCCGCCGAGCAAACTGGAAAGCGGTTCTACCTCTACTTCGAAGGGGTCTACAACCGCAGCGAGGTGTTTGTGAACGGTATCTCCGTAGGAAAGCGGCCCAACGGCTACGTCTCCTTCATGTACGACATCACGTCCCGGGTTAATCCCGGCGGAAAGAACTTTGTGACCGTCCGTGTCGACCACAGCCAGTCCGCAGACTCGCGCTGGTACACCGGATCCGGCATCTACCGGCCGGTCCATCTGGTCAGCGCGAATCCGGTCCACATCGGTTTGTGGGGTGTCTATTGCACATCGGAGGTGAACAAGCTGGGTGCGACGCGCATGGATGTCGAAACGACCGTCAGGAACGATTGGGAAAAAATGGCCGATGTGGAGGTGGCGCACGAACTGGTGGATCCGGACGGGGCGGTCGTGGCGCAATCCAGCAGGAAGCTTTCCGTATCGAGCAGCAGTGATGGAGTTGTGAAGCAGGGGCTGAAAGTGGACCAGCCGAAACGCTGGAGCCTGGAGAGTCCTAAGCTCTACGTACTGAAAACCGCCGTCAGCATGAATGGACAGGTCATCGATGAGTCGGCGGTCCGGGTCGGCATCCGCACGCTGACCTTCGATGCGGACAAGGGCTTCGCCCTCAATGGCGAATGGATGAAGGTCAAGGGCGTCTGCCTGCACCATGATGCCGGCGTGCTGGGTGCCGCCGTCCCGCCGGTGGTATGGCGCGAGCGGCTTCTGAAACTGAAGGCGATCGGCTGCAACGGCATCCGGATGAGCCACAATCCACAGGCGACGGCCCTGTACGATCTGTGCGACGAGCTGGGATTCCTCGTCATGGACGAGGCCTTCGACGAATGGGAATATCCGAAGAAGAAATGGATCGCAGGCTGGAACAAGGGCTCGCCCGGTTTCCAGGGTTCGGCCGATTTCTTCGAGGAGTGGGCGGAGCGCGATCTTGCCGACATGGTCAAGCGCGACCGCAATCATCCGTCCATCATCATGTGGAGCATCGGCAACGAGGTCGATTATCCGAACGATCCCTACAGCCATCCGGTTCTCGACAAGGCCGGCATCGGGCAGCAGCACCAGGCGGGCTACCAGAGGGACCATCCGAACGCCGAGCGCCTCGGCGACATCGCCAGGAAGCTGGCGGCCGTGGTGCGCGGCATCGACCGCTCACGACCCGTGACGGCTGCGCTGGCCGGCCCCGTCATGTCGAACGAGACGGATTATCCCGGAGTACTGGGTGTCGTGGGCTACAACTATACCGAAAACCGCTACCAGATGGATCACGACCGCTATCCTGATCGCGTGCTGTACGGCAGCGAAACACGCCATGACCTGGCGGCCTGGAAATCCTTCACCGACAACGACTTTATCGTCGGACAGGTTATCTGGACCGGATTCGACTATCTCGGGGAAGCCGGCGCCTGGCCGTCGCGCGGATTTACCACCGGCATGATCGATCTCGCCAACAACATCAAGCCGCGCGGCTATTTCCGGCGGGCGCTGTGGGCTACCGGGCCGGTGGCATACATCGGCACCTACCCGATACGCAACGGACGTGATCGACTTTCCATGGATGCGGGGCGCTCATGGAACTATGAGGAGGGTCAGCGGGTCCGCGTGGTCCGCTACACCAATGGCGACGAAGCCGAGCTGTTACTCGACGGCGAGATCGTCGGTGAACGTAAACCATACGATCCCGATACGGCGATCATCCATTGGGATATCCCATACCAGCCCGATGAACTGAAAGTCGTTGCCTACAAAAACGGGAAAGCCGTGGCTTCCGACAGCATCAGGCCGGATGGCACCGCAAATGCCCTCATGACGAAGAACGCCACGGGCAGGCTTGAAGGCAAATACGCCGTGGCTGTCCTTCCCGTCTCCATCGTCGATGCCGAAGGGGATCTGGTCTATGAAGCGGAAAACGACGTGACCTGCACGATCAATGGCCCGGGAAAACTGCTCGGTTTGGAAAACGCATCGCGCGATGCCTCGGAAAACTTCCTCGACAACGTTGCGCCCTGCAACCACGGACGAATGGTTGCCTACATTCAGGCTGCCGCCGAGGAGGGAACCATTGATGTCAGTTTCGCGGCCGACGACCTGACACCTGTGACGGTGAAATTGAAGATTGGTCAGTAGGCGGACTACTCGGTAGCGGAGCCATACTTGAACAGATGGGTCCACCGTGCCTGCATGCCGTAGTCGTGGTTCGTTGAATCTATGCCGAACATGGTCGAGGAACTCCCGCGCTGGTTGCCGTTTTCAGCGTAATATACAATATTCAGCTCCAGCATGTCTGAATCGATGGAGTTTTGGGCGCGGTAGTGGGGAGCGATTCGCTGGAGATAGTCCTCCTTGGTTACATAGGTCACCGACACGGTTCGCTTTTGGCTCAGTCTGTCGTACAGCTTATCGACGATGGGGGTCATCGTTTCTATGTCCTCGGGATCAAACAGGGTTGCAAGATCCCGGAGAAAGCCGTCTTTGTATTCCTCAGGCAGGGGAGGAAGTTCGTAGACGCAATTGGTCACGGTGTCTGCGGTGCACTGGGCGTTCGCCAGTTCCCAGTCTTTCACGGCCTGCTCAGCTGTGTTGGCCTGGGTGCGCAGTTGTTCGCTTTCCGCATCGTTCAGTCCCATGAATTCCAGCAGCTGTGGCTGGGGAGTGAAGGTGTTCTCATCGAACATGAGGCCATAGGTCTGCATGCCGTTCTTCTGCAGCCAGTCGTAGCGGGCGGCCTTTCTTTCCACGGATCTGAGCTGCTCCGTGTCCACGTCCAGTCCGCTGCCGGACGGTACAGGTGTATGATTCGATGGGGCAAGACGCGCTTCTTCCCCCGACGATGCTGCCGCGCCGCCTCCGGCTTGTTCCATTTTCTGGTTGCCATCCGCGGCAGGAGAACCGGGCGACTTTGGATGGGAACCCTGGACGGAATATCCAATAACGAAACCAATCAACAAGCCGGATCCGATCAGGATAATGGAAGAATGTTTCATGATGATTCGTATCTTACGGATCATGCATAAAACTTAAAACCTAAAACTTGAAGCTATACGCTCAGCAGTTCCTGCACATCGTTCCACGTTAACGATTGGCCGATGTCGCCGTCCTTTTCGAGGGTGGCGTCGATGACGCCTTTCTTTTTCTGCTGCATCTGCAGCACCTTTTCCTCGACGGTGTTCCTGGTGATGAGCTTGACGCTGTAGACGGTGTTCTTCTGCCCGATGCGGTGGGCACGGTCAGTGGCCTGGTCCTCGACGGCGGGATTCCACCACGGATCGAAGTGGATCACCATGTCGGCGCCGGTCAGGTTGAGCCCGCTTCCGCCGGCCTTGAGGCTGATCAGGAAAAGCGGGATGGAACGGTCGGAGTTGAACGTTCGAACCCGTTCCTGCCGGTCCTTGGTAGCGCCGTCGAGATAGCAGTATTTCAGCTCACGGGCCTCCAGCTCCTCGCGAATGATCGATAGCATCGAGGTAAACTGGCTGAAAACCAGGATGCGGTGGCCGGCGTCGAGCGCCTCGTCGACCAGCTCGAAGAAGAGTTCCAGCTTGGCCGAGGGATATTCGCTTTTGAGATTAGGCAGCTTGAGCAGGTCGAGGTGGCAGCAGGTCTGCCGCAACTGCAGCAGGACCTTGAGAATCTGCATGCGTGACTTGTTGAAGCCCTGTGCGTCGACGAGGCTGCTGATCTCCTTCTTCGCGCTTTCCAGCAGCTTCTTGTAGACCATGTGCTGGTCCTTGCTGAGCGAACAATGGGCAACGCGCACGATCTTTTCGGGCAGGTCCCTGGCCACTTCCTTTTTCAGGCGTCGGAGCAGGAAGGGATGCAGTTTGCGGCGCAGCTTGATTTGCGCCAGCTCGGCATCGGGTCCGCCGTTCTGGATCGGCAATTCATAGTGTTCCCGGAAGGCCTTGTGCTGGCCGAGATAGCCGGGCATCAGGAAATCCATGATCGACCACAGGTCGGCCACGCTGTTTTCGATCGGCGTGCCGGTCAGGACCAGCTTGTGGTGGGCCTGCAACTGCTTGACCGTAGTGGCGTTCTGCGTCGTGCGGTTCTTGATGTGCTGCGCCTCATCGAGCGCCACCACGGAAAAGCGATGGTTCAGGTATTCGTCGAGATCACGGCGGATGAGCGCGTAGGAGGTAATCACCAGGTCGCTGTCGGCCACATCGTCCCAGTTTTCGTGCCGTTCGCCGCCGTGCATTTTGAGCACGCGCAGTCCGGGTGTGAACTTTTCAGCTTCCTCCGCCCAGTTGTCGACGAGGCTGGTGGGACAGATGATGAGCGCGGGCTGACCCTGGGCATCCTCCTTGTCCCGCTGCAGCTGCAGCCACGTCAGGGTCTGCAGGGTTTTACCCAGTCCCATTTCGTCGGCAAGGATACCGCAGAAGCCGCTACGTTCGAGGAAGCGCATCCAGTAGACGCCCTGCTTCTGGTAATCGCGCAACGTATTTTCGAGCTTGCTGCCGAGCGGAACCGGTTCAAGTTTGGTATCGCGGTTCTGCGCCTCGGCCCGGGCCATCCATTCCGGTGCGCCTTCCACATCGATGCCGTCCAGTGCCATCAGTGACGACTGCACATAGGCCGCATGGATGTCGCTCATGCGGAAGCTGCCGGGCTGGTCGCCGGCACCGGTCGCACAATCACTGAATACCTCGCGTGCGGTTCCGATGGCATCGGCGTCGAGCAGAATGATGCGGCCTTTCTTTTCGATGAAGGCTTCGCCCATGTTGATGGCGCGCTGGATATCGGCGTCGTCGAGACTCTGTCCGCCCTGCGTTTCGTATTCGTAGCCGACCTCGAAGAAGCCGTTGCTCGCGGATGGATGGACATGCACCACCGGCATGACCGACTCCGCCTGATCCATGAAGGCTCCGGCCATCCCTTCAATATCAATGCGCCAGCCGAGGCGTCGCAGGCGGGGCAGGGCGCCTCCCAGAAAGTTGAGCACT
>JBNLDM010000109.1:0-3889 GCA_050304335.1 Pontiella sp. | reverse complement strand
GCGGTCGGTAAAGCGGGCATCGGCCGAATAGAGCTGGACCGAATATTCCTGCCCGATCGTCAGACCGGCCAGATGCAGCGTCAGCGGACGGGTGGCGTCGCTTCCATTGTTGTGCCACAGGTTGCCCTTCAGCGCGTCGGTCCACTCAACGACGTCTGTACTGCCGGCGAGCAGGCTGTTGTTCCACTGGACGCCGGCGTTGTAGTACCCGCTCGTTGCACTGGGGCTGGCCGCCGGCATGTCCGCATCGCCAAGGCCCGTTCCTGCATCGGCGGCAAACGTAATGGTGTTTCCGCCTGCGGTGTTGATCGTTTTGGCGCCGCTACCGTAGGTCACCCCTTCCACGAACGTATAGTTCGGGTTGTCCAGTTCCACATCCAGTACGGCCGTGTTCGTGGCCGCAACCGGTCCCGAGAACGAGATGATTGCTGCATGAGTGGATGCAACCAGCGCAGCCGATGCCGCCAGCAACACCCTCTTTATTGTCGTTTCCATACTCTCTTCTCCTTTTTATTTGTTTCGCGCTTACCGGTCACTTTGCGTTTTGACCGAACGAGCCGGCCCCCGTCGGATCCAAATTAATCTATTCCTAATAGTGCAATCCGATTTAACCCAAGCTCGGCAGGCGATGTTGCTCACCACCGCCTGCCGGCATCCATAGTGGCTAATTGCCTTCGATCCTGAAAAATTCCTGGCTCGACCCCGCAGGTATCGTGGCCATGGAGGAGGCCCCAGCCCCCGGCACATTGGTCACTTCGGTCCACGTTCCCCCGGTAAGGCTCGACTTGCTCATGACGCCATAGTTCACCCCGGTCTCCGAATCCCATGTCAGCGTGGCCGAGCCGCCCGCGATGGAGAACGAACTGATATTCGGTGCGACGGTCGGACCTGAAGCGGTGGTCTGGCGCAGTACATAGGCATTGATCGCCACCGGGAAGTTTGCATCGCCGGAAACATTCTGGATATAGACATCCTGATAGCCGTTGGTACCGGCGGTGAACGTACCTACAACATACGTGCTGTCCCCCGCCGCCACGACATCGCTGGGCGTATAGCCGACGGTATTGTCATGGTAGACCTGGCTGCGGGTGGGATAGCGATCGTCTGAATAGAAGAGCTGGACCTGGTAATGAACCCCATCGACCAGCGGGGCGCCGTCGACACCGGCCATACGCAGGATCATATCCGTCTCTCCGGGAGCCGGACCGGGATCGGTGTTTTCCCAGGCGGAGCCGTCCAGCACCGACTCGAACGAGGCGGATACGGTGGTGTTGGAGGAGTCGAACAACCCGGCATTGACCTGCCGTCCGCCGGCACCGGCAATGACACGGGCTTCTTCTCCCGCCAACAGGTCACCCATGGCGTTCTGCGCCTGGCGGTTTTCGAAGAGAACGATCGCCGATCCGTTCGTCACGGAAATACTGATACTGTCAGAGCGGAAGTTCCCGGCATGCAGCAAAGTGCCATTGGTGAGAATATCGCTGTCTTTGGTGACCGTTACCGGCGATCCCCATGTGATTACCGCGGTGCCGCTATAGGGATTGAACGGATCCGTTGGATCCGAATCGTTCAAGAACTCATCATAGTCGGTGAGGCCATCGCCATCGCTGTCCAGGGTGCCGTCCGAAGTGGTCGTATCGGTAAAGTAATGGATTTCCCATGCATCGACCATCGCATCCGAGTCTGAATCCGGACCGGCGAGGCGATCGGTGGGGTCTGTTCCGCCCGTTTCCTCTTCTTCGTTGGTCGCATAGTCACCGTCGTAATCGTCCGTGCCGGTCTGGATCAGGTTGGAGAAATAGGCCATTTCCCAGCTATCCAGCAAACCGTCGGCATCCGTATCCAGCGGGGTTGAAAGCGCATTGGTGGGATTGGAGCCGCCATTGTATTCGGCCAGGTTGTTGTAGGTGTCGCTGTCGGGATCGCCAGTAGCACCGTTGTTCGGGTTTATCGAACCGTTGTCGTTGTCGTCCAATCCATAGAGGGCTTCCCAGGCGCCTGGCAGCCCATCCCCATCGTTGTCCGATGCAGAGCCCACCTTGAACAGCGCGTAGGCTGCCAGGGTCGTATCGTCGTTGCCGATGCCGTCCGTTTCCTGGATAAAGATATCCTGGTAGGTGGCATCCGCCGTAAAGGTCCCGATGACCATGATGGCATTGGTTGTACTGAAGGAGTCCGAAAGTCCGTTGGTAAAGGTCCCGCCGGAGAAGCCGCCCGCGTATCGCTGCGTGCGGGTCTGCGAGTCGCCGCTGCGCTGGTCGACGGCAAACAGCGACACGGTATAAGGCTGACCCACGGTTAGATTGGCCAATCGAAGTGTGAGCGGACGGGCCGCGTCGCTCACATTGTTGTGCCATGCATTGCCGCGCAGGATGTCACCCCACTCCGTCAAATCCGTCGTGTTGGTGAAAATGCTGGCATTCCACTGGCTCCCGCCATTGTAGTATCCACTCGTGGAGCTGGGTGCCGCCGGCATATCGATACTGCCAAGCGAGCTCTGCATCGCCGCAAACGTGATATTGCTGCCGCCCGCCGTGGTGAAACTTTTCGCGGAGCTGTCCCCTACATTTGCAGCCTCCACAAATATGGCGGTCGGTGTAGTGAACTGGATGTCCAGCACCGACGTGTTGGTTGCGATAACCGGTGTGTCGAATGTTACCGTTGCCGCCTGCACCGAGACCGCCAATATCGCCGTCGCCATTAATGGCGTGGCTTTCACGAATGTATTCATGCTCATCTCCTCTGTGTTTTTCCAAGCATAGCCCTACACCGAATGCGGTGCGGAAACCTTGGCAGTGACTTCCTGCGGGAACAATCACTTCAGACCAATTGCGGCATCGCCACCTCATTTCACCCCAGTTATTTTCAAAAAAATCATCGGATCGGGCAGAACAGCCTTGAATTATTGGAGAAATCGGGCATTCGGCGGGGTGAATGCCCCAGGATTGCGGTCATGAAAGTACTCAAGCATAAGCCCATGTCCATTTGCGCGGGAAGATGGATCCTCCCCGTCTAGAGCGGATTAAGTACTTTTATAGCCACCGATTAACACAGATCTACACGGATCACCTTGCTTCAGAGGTATTCCGTAATGTCCGGGGCTACAGTTTTTCTTGATTTGTTCCAGCAGCGGAACCGATGTCAGTTCATCGAGGCGTTATGTTCGATCAAGGCTTCGGCTTCACGAAACAGAATGCGCGCGAAGACCCAGTCGTACCACAGGCCGGATCCTCCACCCTCCCGATCCAAGCCGTCCTGGAACTGGCCCGTCACAAGCAAACGCCCCTCGGCCAGAAGCCCCCGGGCTTCATCTTCCTGCCCGTTCCGGTGGCAGGCCATTGCCATGATCAACTGGAGCGTCGCTCTTCTGGGGCCCTTGTCCCGGGCATCCAATCCAGCCCGGGCATAATCCCCGGCCTTGGTGTACTCCCCGATGCGGTACTTCCACAAGGCGATGGGAATCGACGCCCAGTTGGCCCGGACCGCCGGCGGCTGCGCGTCGGTCCACTGTTCCACCAGCGTTCCCAGCGGCCTCAACAGCGCCAGCGTGTTTTCGTCCACCGGAGGCAGGAGGCAGGTTTTCAAGATGCGCCCTGCGGCATCGCCGTTTGTTTCGTTCTTGAAACGCGCCACGGCCTCCGCCCGGAAATGTTTATAGGCTTCCACATCCCCGCATTCGACCAGCACGACCCCGCAGGCCTGGTAATCCAGCGTCACCGCCCCCCAGGGATCCAGCTTGTCGATTTCCATGAGTTCGGCAAACCGGGAGGCCGACTCCCGCCAGCGACCTTGAAGGGCGAGCCATTCCCCCACGGAACGCAATGCCGCCACGCCATCCAGGCTGGGACGGCGGGGTGGATCCTTTATCTCTTCGATCAGCCTCGCGGCA
>JBNLDM010000108.1:0-3809 GCA_050304335.1 Pontiella sp. | reverse complement strand
GGCTCGACCCGCTCGCTGGCGAACTGGTCAAAGTTTTGACCCTCGAAATAGCGGACGGCCACGCCGGGCTCACCATCGGGCGTCGAAAGCGCCTGAGCGGGGATTGTTGCGGCCGGCGGAGGCGGTACACGGTGCAGCGGTTCGGTGACCACGTTGACCAGGAAAGCCGGGCCAAACATGAACTGCGTGTACAGATCGCGCACCTTCGGATCGTCAGGGAAGTCCATCACCATGCCGCGCATCATCGTGTAGCCATTGGCGGTTGACTGCCAGCCCAGTCCGTAGATGTAGGGCATCAGGCGGTAGCGCAAGCGGGCGGCATCGAGCAGCGCATCGTAGGCCTCCGGATCGGAGTCCCTGAATCGATAGGGCTCGCGGTCGATGTTGGTCCCGTGGATGCGGTAGATCGGATTGAAGATGCCGAACTGGTTCCAACGGGCATACAGTTCATTATATTCGCGATTCGGCGTGGAGCCCGATCGGAAATTGCCGGGAACAAAGAAGCCTCCGATATCCTGCGTCCAGTAGGGCTGTCCCGCCATGCACACATTGAGCCCGCCTTTTATCTGGTCCTTGAGCACCTGATAGCTGGCGGAGGTATCGCCCGACCACGAAAGTGCGCCATAGCGCTGCTGGCCGGTGAAGGCGGAGCGGGTCAGCGTGAAAACGCGTTGGTTGCCGGTCGCGCGCTGCCCGTCGTACACACCCTTCGTCGTCATCAGGCTATAGGTGTTCAGGTAGCGCGTGTAGTCGCCCATCTCATTTTTTTCCAGGCGCTTGATCTGCTCCTCGGTGTTCTTCTCTCCGTGGCAGGCGTTGCCGACCTCCACCTCGGTGCCATCCATCCAGAGTGCATCTACGCCGATATCGAACAGGCCCTTTTTGATGTGTTTGAAATAGATTTCGCGCCCCTTTTCGCTGTAAGCGTCGTAGATGCGCGCCTTTTTGGAGATCCAGTGCAGCGGCTCGTGGCGCAGGCCGTACTGGTCCAGCTCCCGGGCCAGGTCGGTATCGTTACCGACCGACGGCCAGATGGAGCACATCAGCTGCACGTTCAGATCATCGTGCAGGGTTTTAGCCATGCCGGCGGGATCGGGATAGCGGGACTTGTCCCAAATCATGCCGCTCCAGGTCGGCGGCCATTCGCCGCCCCACTCCCCTTCACCCCAGTACTGCCAGTCCTGCACGATATTATCGAGCGGAAAGCCGGCCTCGCGGAACGACCGCACGATGCCGATCAACTGCTCCTGCGTCCGGTAGCGTTCCTTGCTCATCCACAGCCCAAAGGATTTTTTGGTGAACATCGGCGCGGCACCGGTCAGGTTGCGATAGGCCCGGATCACGTCATCCATCGTGTCGCCCGCCATGAAATAGTAGTCGATGCCGCCCGGTGCGCTTTCAGCGTAGAGCGACATGCCTTCCGGTCCGTCCTTGAAAATCGACTTGGAATAGATGTCCCACATGATGCCGTAGCGCTCAGTGGAAACCAGCAACGGGATGCAGATGCCGATATTGCTCTGCGTCATGTAGACTTCCTGCCCGCGATAGTCCCAGAAGGGATCGGTATACTGCCCCAGCCCGTACAGCGACTCGCGATCCTTCAAGACAAACCGCTGTGTCACTTCGTACGTTGGCGCGCCGGAAACGTCGACCTGCTTGATCGAGGTCGGTTGTTGCGCGTTTTCCGCAAGAATCAGGGTATCGTCGGGCCGGTAGAACGAAAGGGCGCCGGTGACCTTGTCCACTTTGATGAACAGCTTCTCCGATTGGATCATCAGAGCGTCCTCGCCCTCGTTCAGCTTGAAGGCGGGAGCCTTTGGCTCTTCGACCACCACGATGCTTGGATGCTGCTTGAACGACTTGCCGGAACTGCTATTGACCCGAACCGTTCCGGGCCCGTAGAAGATGATGTTTTTATAGGTACTGCCCACACGGACCTGAATGCCGTTCTCAATTTGTTTGTACCCAAATCCGTTGTCATCAACCTGTACCTCCGGCCGCACGAATCCGTTTTCGTCGACTCCGGAAACCAGAGCGGCCGGGCAGCGCAACGCAACCGCAAGCGTGATTCCCACCAGCAATAAACTACATTTCATTATACGATCCATCTTTCATTCTTTCTATTCATCGCCTGAATCAAGCCAACGTCCTCACCGTTGCTCCAGACCACTCATTCATCCGAAATATCGCCATAGACTATCTTGCATTTGACAGCACCCCGAAGACGGGCTCAATGCAGGTCCAGCTCGGCCAGCTGGAACAATGAATCGCCCTGGGTATCCTGGAACACCAGCCGATAATACCGGTACGGCACCGTGTTCCTGAATGTGACGGATACTTGCCAGCATCGCTTGCTGATCGGCTTCTCGAACGTGAAGTCCTCCAGTTTCCGCCAGGCATGTCCATCCCGGCTTCCTTCGACCGACCAATGGCGCGGATCGCGGTTGGGGGTATCGCGGGCCGTTTCCAGAGAAACGCACGTCGCCGCAGCCGGCTTTTCAAGCTTGATCGTCAATTCAACGGGATCGCCGTCCGTCTCGACGCAGAGTTTCGTTCCGGCATCGCTGTCCGTCAGCTTATCCACCCCTTCCTTGTCGCCGGGCTGCTGTCCGCTGGACAGCTCGAAGGTTGCGTCGCCCCGCACGGACGGCTTATCGAGCAGCACGCGTTGCTCCTCGTAGACCAGCTGTTCTTCGTGCCGGTAGGCGACCGAACTGCGCAGTGTATAGCTTTCCAAAATCTTGAGCTTGGCTGCATCCAGGGCGACCGTAACCGTTGTTTTTTCATACGGCTGCAAGGCGGGACAGGGTGCGCTCGCCTTAAAGACCAGCTGATCATCCGAATCCAGCACATCGATATCCATCCGGGCGGCATCGGAGGCCACCGGACCAAAATTGCTCACCTCCACCGCAGCCGTCAGGTGCTTGTCGTCCTTCCGGGTGATCGCGGCCTTGCGGGTGGACAGAATAGGCAGATCATACTCAACCCACGGCAAGCGGGAATAGCCGAACAGAAGCCCGCCCTTGGCGGTGCGTCCCAGCAGTTTTCCGGCAAAATTGTCCGCATCGAAGCCATTGCCATCCGCTGCGAACACTAGAACCAAGCCGTCGGCGTCCGGCTCCGCTTTCAACACACGGCAGCCCCGCCCGTAATCCACTTCCTCGGGCGCACCGAACCGTAGCGATTCCAAGTCCATATCGGTTTGGGGGTTGAAATCCTTTTCGGCGGCGATGCGCACGCGGATCTCCTTGGTCGCGGGCGTGATTTCGGGCGTCAGCAACGTGAGTAGACGAGGTTTGACGAGCGGAATGCCGATGTTCTTGGAATTGTGGTTGTCGCTCGGTTTGTCATCGCCCTTCGGCGAGTCGATGAACGCGAAGTTGATCTGCACGGCACGCCGATACTCATCGCGGAAAATCTTGGGTCGCTCGTATTTGTACCACAACTCCTTCTTGCCGTCCTCATAGACGGACACGCCCGGCATGTAGGCCTCGCCGGGATCGACCTTCCATTGCACGCCGTTCTTGGAGCGCAGATGGTAGGCGATGCGGCCCATCCAGTCGTTCACGATCATGTGGTACTGCACTGGCCCGCGCCAGATCACGGGATCCTCGAAACGCCCCGGCACCTTGGGATAGTTGCTGCCCTGGGTAACCTGTTCCCATGGTCCCAAACCATCCTTGCTGCACCAGATCCCGCCGCCGCGGTCGACCATCAGGTAGGATCCGTCCTCGCGCTGGGTGAAGCTGAGGTTGGAAAACCCTGCCATGACGCGCCGGTCGCGAACGTCGAATTCAAACTTCCGTCTT
>JBNLDM010000107.1:0-37590 GCA_050304335.1 Pontiella sp. | reverse complement strand
GGGGAGACAGGGCTGGAGTCTCGTAAATATGCCATCAATCTGGACGACACTCGAGTCGATCAGTGGAATTGTCTTATCCCGGACTTGTCACCCGACACCGCCGTCGTGGTCGAAAGTGTATACTACGCCCAGGCGCTGTCCCACGTGTTGGCGGCGGCGGGCCGGACGGCACCGCGGGATTTTGGATTGGTCTGTTGTGATGGGTCGCAGGACATGAACCGTCTGTGGCCGGGACTCAGCCGTGTGGCTTTCGACCGTTTCGACATGGGCTGGCAGGCCGGCGATATGCTGCGCAACATGATTGAAAACGATGACGGGAATGCACAAGTCAAATCGCGTATCCTTCAGGGAACCTGGATCCCGGGCACTACGATTCAATCGTGCACATAGGAAGAACGTAGCTAAGAGTTGAATGCAAGATACCATTTCTCAAGCAGGTTGCTCGGGCGGTTGCTTTGACTCCGGTGTCCTAGAGGTCTTCAAGTTTCTCATCCATACCATCAACGCGTGCTGGCACCGACCGATGCCTGCGTGTATCCCCACAGGTGGGTTTCAGTTTTCCGAGGGCGATCGCATTTTCCATATAACGCTTTTCAGATTTACCCATCACAGAGTTCAGGTCGTTAGAGCGAATTAATTTAGTCGTAGCCACGGACAAACACGGAAGGACCCCGATTATAAAAGGAAATCCGAGTTAATCGGTGTTGATCAAAAACCGTTGGGGAACCCAACGTTTAAAACTGGCGGAAAGGGGGGGATTCGAACCCCCGGTACCGCTATCGCAGTACAACGGATTAGCAATCCATCGCCTTAAGCCACTCAGCCACCTTTCCGCAACGAATTGAAGAGCGGAAAAGATAGGTTAGCCCCCTACCCTTTGCAAGCGGTTTTTGGCGGGAATGAACGTTGCTTGTCATGCGAATTGCGCACTACCAACAGCCTTCTTCCACCGGCTTTGCGTCTTAGCGCCTTTGCGCGAGATCATACGAGGACGAGTAGGAGTACGAAGGACGAGGACGTGCGACTTACCAGAACTGGTAGGCGCCGTATTTGACCACGTAGAGACCTAGGATAAAGTTGGTGGTGCCGTGGGCGATGATCGCGGCCCAGATATCACGGGTCTTGATGTAGAGCAGGCCGAAGGCGATCCCGCAGATGATCCCGGCCATCCACTCGAAATGTTCAACCCCGAAGAAGATGGAAATGACCAGCAGCATCGGCCATTGCAGCTTGCCGGCATCGAGCTTGAAAAAGGGGCTGCCCTGCATCCAGCGATAGAGGAACCCGCGGAAAAAGAACTCCTCGATGATGGCGATGACAACAGTCGTGCCGAACATGTGCATCCAGAAGGTCCAGGGGCCGGTAACGCGCGGGTCGTACTCGTGCAGGCCGGCGTGTTCGCCTTCTTCTATGACTTCGTACGGAAGCATGGTGCGATGGGCGCCTTCCTCGCCGAGGGCGATCGCCTCCTGAACCTCGGGCGATTCAACAGACAGGGGCACCTCGTATAGCTCGCGGGTCTTGAACGGATGCGCGAGGTCGACAAAGAGGCGGTCGTACCACTCGGTGACGGCGGGCGCGTGCCGGGCGACCCACGGGGTTTCGAATCCAACCCAGACAAAGAAGATCAGGATCCCGACCCCGATGGCCGCCGGAATGTTCCTGAGGTTCAGCCGCGGATACCATCGCCACGGCCGGAAGACCGCGAGCAGCACCACCCCTCCGATGGTGCGGGCGTTATAGGCGTCGACCCAGACGAGCATGGTCAGCCAGATGGCGAACGGAAGGACATGGGCGATGACCGCCGCCGAGTTTTCCTTCTGCTCCTCGGGAGTAAGTTCAATGTGCTGGCGTTCGCTCATGGAGGTTCCCTAATGCGTAACTGGGTAATCGTTACGATATCCTGGATTAACGGGTCTGTGAATTACGCGCCACGCATTACGCCTTGTCGTCCTTCCTTTCGGGTTCGTCTGCATCAACGAGCGCTTTAGGTTCCTCATCCTTCTTTTCATCCGGCTCGGAACCTTCCTGCTGACCTTTTTTGAATTCGCCCAGGCTCTTGCCCAACGAACGCGACAGCTCGGGCAGCTTCTTTGCGCCGAACAGCAGCAGAATGATAAAGACGATCAGCAGGACTTCCTGTCCGCCCTGCATGCCGGGAATAAATGCCAACGTATCCATAATAACCTACTCCTCGATTGGGTCCTTGTCTTGCCTGGGCTCCGTTTCTTCTGGTTTCACCGCGGCCGAGCCTTTTGCCTTACGCCCTTTCCCGCCCTCGGAAAAGTACAGGAACCAGATACAAAACTCATAAAGCAGGATCAGCGGAACCGCCATCAAAATCTGCGTCATAACGTCGGGCGGCGTGAGCAGCATGGCCAGGATAAACAGCCCCACCATCACATGCCGCCGCTTCTCCATGAGCTGCCGCGAGTTGAGGATGCCCAGCTTGCCGAGCAGGATGATGACGATCGGAAGCTGGAAGGCGACGCCGAAACCAAGCAGGACCTGCAGGGTGAACCCGACGTATTTCTGGTAGTTCCAGATCGCCTCGCCGCCCAGTTTGCTGGTGAAGCCCAGCATGACCTTCATGGCCAGCGGCAGGGTGACCTTGTAGCCCAGCACCACACCGACGATGAACAGAATACCGGAAAAGACACTGACGTGCTGGAAGGTCCTGCGTTCGCTATCCTTGATGCCTGGCAGAACGAACGAACCGATGATGAACATGAGAGCGGGCATGCTGATAAGTATCCCGCCCCACAGGGCAAGGCTGAACCACATCTTGAAGCCGGCCGTCACCTCGGCGTGCTGCAGCACGATCTGCCCCGAATCGATATAGACCTGGGCGGGCTCTCTCAGCACGCCGGTCAGCCACGGGACAAAATAGGCGCAGGCCGCCATGCCGATCACAATCGTGATGAAGGCGCGGATGACCATCTTGCGGAACTCCTCGAGATGTTCGAGGAACGGCATTTCGCGCTCATCGTACCGAAACCGGTGCTTCAGCGATCTAAACGGGTTTAGCATCGCCCTCTCCATCATCCTCATCTATCGCGGAATCCTCCGGCTCCTCTGCAGCCTCGGCAGGCTCATCTTCCAAACCGGTGTCGGCTCCCAGCCCATAATCATCATAGTCGGCCAGATCGTCCGCCGTCTTCCTGCCGTGGTTGAGATCGCTGTACATGATCTCGTGCTTGAAGTTGTCGGCGGTCCGGCGGATCTGGTTGAGCATATCGAAGAGCTTGCGGAACATGCGCGGGGCGTCGTTGGCCCCGAACAGGACGAGCAGGATCAGCATGACCACGATCATTTCCGGGCCGCCCGGGCCGATAAATGCGAGATGGAGGCATCCGTTCATCAGGTCAGCGCATTACGATAGCTCTGGCGCAGCACAAAATCCATCAGCACCAGCGCCGTCATGGTTTCAACAATGGGCACGGCGCGCGGAACAACGCAGGGATCGTGGCGCCCCTTGGCTTCCAGCACGGTGGCCGCGCCGTCGAAGGTCGACGTCTGCTGCGCGAGCCCGATCGTGGCCGGCGGCTTGAAGGCGATGCGGAACACGATCGGCTCGCCGTTGGAGATGCCGCCCTGCACGCCGCCGCTGTGGTTGGTTGAGGTTCCCAGCCGGCCGTCGGCTTTCATTTCGTAGGGATCATTGTGCTGCGACCCGAACATGCGCGCTCCCGCGAATCCGGAGCCGATCTCGAATCCCTTGGTAGCCGGGATCGACAGCATGGCCTGCGCCAGCTTGGCCTCCATGCGTTCGAAGACGGGTTCGCCGAGCCCGACCGGGATATTTTCAGCCATGCAGGTCAGAATACCGCCGACCGAATCCTTGCGGTCGCGGGTGGCGGCCACCAGGTCAATCATCCGCGCGGCGGCCGCCTCGTCAGGACAGCGAATGATGTTTGAATCGATCTGCTCGCGGGTCAGCCCTTCTCCGGTCATGTCGCGCGCATCGATATCGCCGACCGTACTGACCCAGGATGTGATGCGGGTGCCGAATTTCCCGTGCAGCCATTTTTCCGCGATGGCGCCGGCGGCCACACGGCCGATGGTTTCACGCGCACTGGACCGCCCGCCCCCGCTGGAGGCGCGGTTGCCGTATTTCATCTGATAGGTGTAGTCCGCATGCGACGGCCGGGGCGTGTTGCTCATTTCCCCGTAGTCGCCGGGGCGCTGGTCCTTGTTGTTGACCATCAGGCCGATGGGCGTACCCAGCGTCTTGCCGTTTTCCACGCCCGAGAGAATGGTGACCAGATCGGCCTCCTCGCGCGGCGTGGTCATGTCGCTCTGGCCGGGCCGGCGGCGGGTGAGCTGCGGTTGAATGTCCGCTTCGCTGAGCGCCAGGTTGGCTGGACAGCCGTCCACGATGGCGCCGACCGCCTTCCCGTGGGATTCCCCGAACGTTGATACCTTGAAAAGTGTTCCTATCGTACTCGACATGCTGCTTCCTTTATTCAGATCGGTTTCCCGCTGCGGGAAAACCGGGTTCAGAATGATGTATTTGGAGAAATCTTATACCACTACCTGCCGGAGGAATTGGACGAAAAACTGACGGAAACTTCCAGCGTCAGCGGGCATTCGACGCGAAAGCCCCGGACATATTTGATTGCATTCCACACCCTCTTGTGGAGAATTCCACTCTCCACGCCTTAATCAAAGGAACCAGGTTTTATGGATACAGGAAAACGGCAGCATCTGCAGGACATCTACGCCACCGATCACACCCAGCGCGATGACTACACCCCGCAGGTATCGAACGAGGTCCTTGAAGAGCGCAAGCGCGAAATCCGGCGGCACCAGTTCACCAGTTTCGTACTGGGCTCGACCGTCCTCATCCTGCTGGTGGCACTTGTCTTCGTTGTGGTGAAGGAATACATCGACATCCTGACGGACACAACTCCACCCACCCCGATCGCCCAGGAATACATCCCCCGGCATTCGCTTCCCGCGGAAGCCCAGTGGGTACTCGACCTGCATCGCAACTATGCCGACCCGACCTGGAACGGCGAAGGTGAACGGCCCTTCAACGTGCTGTGGCTGAAGAAGGCGGCCTACAACATCATTCTGGCGGAACAGGCCGTGGAACTGGGCAAGTCCAACAAGGATGCCTACAACCAGGCCGCCCAGTACTATGAACAGGCATTGGAAATCGTACCCGATCTGGAGGGGGTCAAAGTGCCGCTGGGCATGATCTACTTCAAGCTGGGCCAGCTCGACAAGGCGCTGGCCCTGCTGGAGGGCGCCCCCGACCGGGATTTGACCTACGACATCCTCAACAATCTCGGAGCCGCATGCATCGAGGCCAAGGCGTATGAGCGGGCCGAGGAATACCTGAAGCGCTCGCTCGACCTCAAGCCCACCTATGCCGAAGCTCTGAAAAACCTGGCCCTGCTCTACAAACAGACGGATCGCCCGGAAGACGCCACGCGGGCGTATGAACAGTTTCTCGACCAGCGTCCGCTCGACTCGGCCACCCGGTACGACTTTGCATTATATCTGACCAAGGTGGGCAACTGGCAACTGGCGGCCCAGCAGCTGCGCGATCTGACAAAGCAGGTCACCAACGACCACACCATGTATTTCCTGCTGGCGCGGGCCGAGAACAAGCTGGGCAACACCGATGCCGCAACCGATGCCCTGCGCCGAGGCATTCAGCTGGTTGATCCGAAGCTGGCGATCGCATGGATGGATGACGCCGAATTCGACCAGCTGCGGAATACGGAAGAGTTCCAGGCTCTGATGAAATACGTCCAGCAGGACCGCTGATCAAACCAGCAAGCCAAAGATGAGATGGTTGATGCCCAGCGCCAGCAGGGCCGCCAGAAAATCATCGACCACAATGCCGAACCCGCCGTGGATATCCTGCAGCTGACGGATCGGCGGCGGCTTGGTGATGTCGAAAACCCGGTGCAGCAGGAAGCCGCTGAGCAGTCCCCACGGCGAGGTGATGCCTATGATCGTGATCGGCAGGGTCAGGTACTCGTCGGCCACGATGCAGCCGGGATCCTTGCCGCCGATGATCTGCTCGGCCGCCCCGCAGATGGGAATGGCCAGCAGCGTCAGGGCAATGCAAACGATGATCTGTATGCCGACATCAGGGAACTGCATCAGCGCCCATGCGATCGGCAGCCCCACCAGCGTACCCACCGTACCCGGCATGACCGGACTCCAGCCCGTGCCGAATCCCACGGCTATCCACTTAATCAGATTCCTCATGCGCTCTCCAAATAACATTTCTCTACCATAGGAAATACCGTTGGACGAACACTGAAAGCACAATAACCGCGGGATTCTGCATTCACCGGCCCGCCGTGATTCGTCAATATTCAACACGGCACTTGACTCGCTCGCAGAAGATGCACAAAATGGTTTGGCAAAAGGATGCAAAAGATGAGCCAGAATTCTTACATCGACGACTTCATGAAAACCTTCCCTTACGAGGGCCTCACCTTTGACGACGTTTCATTGGTCACCCAGTATGCAGACTTCCTGCCGAGCAGCACCGACATCTCGACCCGGCTGACCCGCAACATACGCATGAAAATCCCCTTCCTGAGTGCGGCAATGGATACCGTGACCGAAGCCCGGATGGCGATTTCCATGGCGATGCTCGGCGGAATCGGGGTGATCCACAAGAATCTAGACCCGGAAGTCCAGGCCAAACACGTCAGTCGCGTAAAACATCATCTCAATGGACTCATCTCGACACCGGTCACGTTCAACGTCAACGAAACCCTGGAAACCATTGCCATCAAGCGCGCTGAAAAGGGCTACAGCTTCAGCGGCTTCCCGATCCTGGACGACGACGGCAGGCTGGTGGGGATCCTGACATCGAAAGACATCCGTTTCAGCCGCTCCAAACGCGCCAAGGTGACCGACGTCATGACGACCGAAGTCATCACGGCCAAACCCGACACCAATCTCCGTCAGGCCTACGACATCATGCAGCAGCACAAGATCGGCAAGCTGCCGCTGCTCGAAAAAGGAAAACTGGTCGGCCTGTACAGCTATGCCGACGTCCGACGCCTGATCGAGAACGAGGAACCGCTGTTCAACCGGGACGAAAAGTACCGTCTGCGCGTAGCCGCCGGCATCGGCCCCGGCGACTACGAACGCGCGGAAGTCCTGAATGACGAGGAAGTCGATGTGCTGGTGGTCGACACCGCCCATGGACACTCCAAAGGCGTGATCGACATGGTGGCGTGGGTGAAGGGCAAGTTTCCGCACATCGACGTTGTGGGCGGCAACATTGCCACGGGCGAAGCGGCTGTCGCCCTGCGCGATGCGGGTGCCGATGCCGTCAAGGTGGGCATCGGTCCCGGCTCGATCTGCACGACACGCGTCGTCGCGGGGGTCGGCATCCCGCAGATTACTGCCATCTACAACGCCGCCAGCGCGCTTAAGGGAGAGATCCCCGTTATCGCCGACGGCGGTGTGCGCAATTCTGGCGACATCGCCAAGGCGCTGGTGGCAGGCGCCGAGACGGCCATGATGGGCTCCGTGCTGGCCGGCACCGAGGAAAGCCCCGGCGAAAAAATCATTTACGAAGGGCGCCAGTTTGTCATCTACCGCGGCATGGGCAGCCTGGATGCCATGAAGTCGCGCGAAGGCAGCCGTCAGCGCTACGGACTCAGCGATGACGACGATCTGGTGCCGCAGGGCATCGAAGGCATGGTGCCCTATTCCGGAACGGTCGACAAGGTAATGAAGCAGTACTGCGGCGGATTGCAGGCCAGTCTTGGCTACTGCGGCACCCGCACGATCACCGAACTGAAGAGCAAAGGCCGCTTTGTCCGGGTATCCCATGCCGGCACGATCGAGGCGCACGCCCACGACATCAAGATCACCAAGGAAGCGCCGAACTACCGGCGATAGGTGCGGTCGATGTTTGTTAGTATCACTACCGGCACTCCTCCCGTATGTCTTCGGGGAGGGTGCACGGTGAATACGAAACCGGTTAAGGCAGCTGGCGCTCTATTCAGAGCCGGAGAATAGCATCCGTTGAAGATCGCGCTGATCCAGATGAATCCCACCGTCGGTGCCCTGCAGGACAACGCGGAGCAGGTCATTGAAAAGAGCCGCGCCGCGGCTGTATCCGGCGCACGGCTGATCGTCTTTCCCGAACTGACGATATCCGGCTATCCACCGGAAGACCTGATCATCAAGGATCACTTCTGCGCGGACTGCGGCATCCAGCTGGAGCGGATCAGAAAAGCGCTTCCGCCGGAGGCGCACGTCGTAGTGGGATCGCCGGTGGGCAAAGGAAAGTCCAAGTTCAATGCCGCCCTGGTTTTCCATCAAGGGAACATGATTGGCGAATACCACAAGATGCTGCTGCCTAATTACGGCGTCTTCGACGAAAAACGGTTGTTCGAGGCGGGGATGCAGCCGCTTGTGTTCGAAATCGAAGGTACGCGGGTCGCCGTCCATATCTGCGAAGATTCATGGGAACCGGAAGGCACGGCGGTGGCGGCGCTGGACGAACAAAACCCCGACCTTCTGATCAACCTGTCTGCCTCGCCCTACCATCGCGGAAAGCTTAGCCACCGCAGGGAAGTCCTATCCCAGACAGCCGGAAAACTGAACACCATTCTTGCCTATTGCAACATGACCGGTGGGCAGGATGAACTGGTTTTCGACGGTGCAAGCATGGTATTCGCACCGGATGGAACGAGGCTGGCCCAGGCCAGGCAGTTCGAGGAGGACGTGCTCTACTTCGATCTGGCCGACCCTTCGCACGCGGCGAGGCAGGAAGCGCCCCTCCCGGATCTGGAAGAAGTGTATGAGGCCCTTAAGCTGGGCCTGACGGATTATGTAAACAAACTCGGATTCAAGCGGGTGGTCGTCGCGCTCAGTGGAGGGATCGATTCCGCGCTGGTTCTGGCGCTGGCGGTCGACGCCCTCGGCCGGGAGCGGGTGGCAGCGGTAACCATGCCATCCCAGTATTCTTCGTCCGGCACCCTCAACGATGCCTGCGATATGGCACGGATTCTGGATGTTGAATTCTACACCCTGCCGATCAAACCGCTGTACGACGGATTCGAACGCACGCTATCAGAGGTTTGGGGCACCGCAAAGAAACCCGGCCTGACCGAGGAAAACCTGCAGGCGCGCATCCGCGGAAACCTGATCATGGCGCTGTCCAATGAATATGGATGGCTGGTGCTGACGACCGGCAATAAGAGCGAGATGGCCATGGGTTACTGCACGATATACGGCGACATGGCCGGCGGCTTCGCCGTCATCAAGGATGTTCCCAAGACGCTGGTGTTTGAGCTGTGCCGCTGGCGGAACGAACAAGGCGCTGCACCGGTCATCCCCCAAAGCATCATCGAACGGCCACCATCGGCCGAGCTGCGCCACGACCAGAAGGATACCGACTCCCTTCCGCCTTACGACCTGCTGGATCCGATCCTCATGGACTATGTGGAAAACGACATGGGCATAGACGGGCTGGTCGCCAAGGGATACGACGAGGCGCTGGTCCGCCGCGTGGTTCATGCCGTCGAACTCAGCGAATACAAGCGCCGGCAATCGCCGCCGGGCATTAAGATAACGCCGAAGTCATTCGACCGCGACCGGCGCATGCCGATTGTGAACCGGTACAGGAACTAGTGCTTAGTGCTGTGGATAGCCTAAGCGAGTGCATTTAGAATCAATGCGATATAAGCAGCAGGTAATACGCTACAAATCCAGAAAGTTCTGCAGCAGCTTCTTGCCTTCGACGGTGAGAATGGATTCGGGATGGAACTGCACGCCGTGTACCGGATGCTCCTTGTGCTTAACACCCATGATTTCGCCTTCAGCGGTCCACGCCGTAATCTCGAGGCAATCGGGAATACTCGAACGTTCGATTATCAGCGAATGGTACCGGGTGGCATCGAACGGACTGGGCAGCCCTTTGAAGACACTTTTGCCTTCGTGGATGATCGGCGAGGTTTTGCCATGCATCAGACGGTCCGCCCGGATCACATTGCCCCCGTAGACCTCGCCAATGGACTGATGGCCGAGGCACACACCAAACACCGGCAGACGCGGGCCAAATTCACGAATGATATCGCACGAAATGCCGGCTTCCTTCGGCGTGCACGGTCCCGGACTGACCAGCAGTTTTTCAGGCTTCAGCGCGACTGCTTCTTCCACCGAGATCTTGTCGTTTCGAAACACCTGCATTTCCGCCCCCAGCTCGCCCAGATACTGCACGAGGTTGAAGGTAAACGAATCGTAGTTGTCGATAACCAATATCATAATGACACCTGAACGTTTAAAGTTGAAACCTGAAACTTGAAGCTGCCACTCATCATTACCCTGCCTATTTCAGGTTTCATATTCACGCTTCACGTTTCCGTCTGTCCGGGCGGCGTGGTAGTGCCTTGCAAGGGCCAGGGCCTTCATCATGCCCCGTGCTTTGTTGCAGGTTTCCTCATACTCACTGAGGGGTACGGAGTCCGCGACGATGCCGGCACCGGCCTGGACATAGGCTTTGCCCTTGTCGAGAATCACGGTGCGGATAGTGATGCATGAATCAAAGTTGCCGTTGTAGTTGAAATAGCCCACCGCGCCGGCGTAGGGACCGCGCTTGCTTTTCTCCAGTTCGGCAATGATCTCCATGGCCCTGATCTTCGGTGCCCCGCTGACCGTGCCGGCCGGAAAGGTGACGCGCATGACATCATACTCATCGTGGTCGTCGGCCAGATGTCCGGTCACGTCCGAGACGATGTGCATTACATGACTGTAGCGCTCGATCACCATCAGGTCCGGAACCTGCACCGACTTGAAATCGCACACGCGGCCTATATCGTTGCGGCCCAGATCAACCAGCATGATGTGCTCCGCAAGTTCCTTCGGATCGGCCAGCAGATCCTTTTCCAGAGCCAGATCCTCCTGCGGCGTTTTTCCTCGCGGCCGCGTGCCGGCAATCGGCCGGACTTCAACCCGCTTGTCCTCGCACCGGACATGGATTTCCGGCGAAGTTCCAACCATCGAGCTGTCACCCATGTCGAGGCAGAACATGTAGGGGGATGGATTGATGGTGCGCAGGGCGCGGTAGATGTCGAGCGAGTCGGCCTCGTTATCCACCTCGAAGCGCTGCGACAGCACCGTCTGGATTACATCGCCTGCCCGGATGTACTCCTTGGCCTTCTCGACCATGGACATGTACTCTTCCTGCGTGGTGTTCGACTCGGGTTCAAGCGATTCAGCTTCCAGATGCGCGTCGAGCATGACCCGCTTGATGGGCGTCTCGAGTGCCTGAATGAGCTCCTTGATCTGCGCCACGGCCCGGTCGTAGGCCTCGTTCGGATCGTTGTCGATGTGGGCGTTGGCCACGACTTTCATGCGGTGCTGTACGCGATCGAACACGATCAGGCCGTCGGTCACCATGAATACCATGTCGGGACTGCCAATTTCGTCGTTCTGAATCACCGGAACCCGCGGCTCGAACTGCGAGACTATGTCATAGCCGAGAAAACCGACGGCGCCTCCGATGAAGCGCGGCAGCGACGGGTCGCCCGGTACAGGCTTGAACTTGGACATGTAGGTTTTCAGGGCGTCGAGCGGATCGGTATCTTCTATAATCCATGGCTTTCCATCGAGATGATCAATCTCCACGCGGCGGCCATAGGCGCGAATGATGGTACGCGGCGTACCGCCGATAAAGGAGTAGCGGCCGATGTTTTCGCCGCCCTCGACGCTTTCCAGCAGATAGGTGTGCGATGCGTGCTCACGGTGCCGCAGGTAGGTGCGTACACGCTCATAGGCCGATACGGGCGTCTCCTGATCAGCAAGGAGCTCTTCCCACACCGGCACCAGGTTTCCCTTGTTCGCCTGTTCCAGAAATGTTGCTCTGTCGGGTTGAATGGCCATGGTTCTGTCTCTTGGTTAAGCGGCAAATGGTAGCTTCTGGGATCGGTTGTGCAACCAAAATGATGCGCATTACTTATTACGTATAGCTTCGCTCTGCGCAGGTACGTAATACGCGGCAGGCTAGACTTATCCTTTCAACTTCAACAGAATATCCATGCTGATACGCTGCATTTCCTGCACACGCTCCTCGCTATCGGCTTCGTTGTAGCAGCGGAACTCCGGCGCATTACCGGAAGGACGCATATGAAGAATTTCCGACGACTCAAACGTGACGCGCAAACCATCGGTCTCGTCGACCGATGCAACCGGCCCAAAAACATCGCCGAACACCGCGTCGATTTCCGACACCTCATCAAACCGCTCAAGAATCTTCCGGCTTTCCTCCGTCGGGAAATCCTGGATGCGGTCGCTGGCGGTGAAGCGTTGCGGCAGTTCGCCCAGCAGTGCCGAGATGGTCTTCTTCTCCCTGATGGAGAGAAGGATGATACTCAGAATGGGCAGCACCGCATCGCGTGTCGGCAGGGCCCGCAGTTCCTTCCCTCCAATGTCAAAATCGCTGTTCGTGAGGAAACCGCCGTTCGCCTCGTAACCAACGACTCCTTTACTGCCGGCAAACGCAGCGTCGATCATCGAGGCCACGACAAAGGGCGAGCCGATCTTTGTCCGCCGCACCTCCTTGAACCAGCCGCACTTATCCACCGCACTGTTGCAGCTGACAGGGGTACTGATGGAATCCGCCCCCAGGTATTTTGCCGCCAGAATACCCCCCACATCACCGCGCAGCCACGACCCGTTTTCATCGCTGATCAACGGGCGGTCACTATCGCCGTCGGTCGAGATAATCGTATCGAAGTGGTTTTCCTCTGCCCACTCCCGCGCCAGCTCCACATCCTCCGTGCGGATCGCTTCCGTATCGACCGGCAGGAAGGTGCTGGAAAATCCGAGAGGCGTCACATCCGCGCCCAGGCCTGAAAAGATTTCTATCAGGATATCGCGGCCTACGGCCGAATGCTGATAGATGCCGATTTTTCTTCCCTGAAGACAGTGCTTCGGAAACGTGCGCAGGTAGCGGTTGACATAGTTGATGCGTGCATCGATGTTTTCTTCAGGCAAGGCGAAGCCTTCCGCGCCGAAGATGGACTCGTCGATCTCAACCACCTGCTCACGGATCTGTTCCTCGTCATACTTCAGGATTTCTCCGGTGCATTTGTTGAACTTGATCCCGTTACGGTCGGCCGGAATGTGGCTGCCGGTCACCATGATGGCCGGACAGGTGTTCTCCAGTCCGTACAGGGCCACTGCAGGCGACGGAATCCGCCCGCAGTTCACGGGGGTGTATCCCATGTCCGAAACCGCCCGGGCCACGGCACCCATGATTCGCCCCGTGCTGGGCCGCAGGTCGCCGGCAAAGGCCACCGGCTCGCCCCGTTTTTTCAACTCCCCGCTCGCTTCAAGGTATTGAAGAAAACCCTTGGCATAGGTATAGCAGACTGAATCGGTCATGGCCTCGGCCAGGCCGCGCGCCCCGCTGGTGCCAAACTTCACACCGCTCTGCTGCATCAGGTCGTTGATCTTGATTTTCATTATCAGTCCACGTTTATCTCGCGCAAAGACGCAAAGGCGCGAAGGTTATTCTTCCAATCCATCTACTGCTCTGACGATACCATCTTTCATTAGGGCTGCACCAAAGTTGAGAAGCAATCCAAGTTTTAAGCCGGTTAGTCTCAAGTAGGTTTGTATTTGTTTTCTGTGATTGGCTCCGATTTGCTCAATTGACTTCAGCTCTAGAACGACTGTCCCCTCAACAATAATATCGGCACGGAATCCTTCATCAAATGAGATCCCATCGTACTGAATGGAAACGGGAACCTGACGCTCAACCTTCAATCCACATTTCTCTAATTCATGAGCGAGGACCACTTCGTATACCGACTCAAGTAAACCCGGACCTAAACATCGGTGTACTAGAATCGCAGCATCGACCACCATCTTAGATATTTCATTCTCAGTCATCTGTTGTCTTTGCGCCTTGGCGTCTTTGCGCGAGATTCCTACTCATCGATGTTGACCAGACGGGTCGGATTCTCCAGATCGATGCGGCGGTAGTAGCAGTTGCGCGGCTCGCCCTTCCGGTTCTTGGTGTGGCAGATTCCGCCGCGGTTGGGGCGCACGACAAACAGCAGCGAGTTCTGCTCGCAGTTGACGTAGGCTTCGATCAGCTCGAATGTTTCGCCGGAGGTCAGACCCTTCACCCATAGCTCCTGGCGGGACGAACTCCACAGCACCAGCATCCTGCGTTTCAGCGACTCTTCGAACGCCAGCTGGTTGATGTAGGCGACCAATATGACTTCCTTCGTATCGGCATTCTGCACGGCAACGGGAATAATCCCCTTCGTCCCGGCAACGGCCTTCTCGAGCTTGTTCCAATCCAGTGCGAGTTCCAATCCCTCTTCCAGTTCCTTGCTCATGGCTTACTCCTTATTCTGTCCAAATTAAACACCCGCTCGCAACGCTCGCTTAAGACTCCAAGACCACAAAAACACCCTATTCTCAGAGCCCTTCGTGTTTATAATCTTACTTCAATGTCTTTCGATTTCATATATTCCTTCACCTCACGAATCGTAAATTCGCCGAAGTGGAAAATGGAAGCCGCCAGGACGGCGTCGGCTTTGCCGATGGTAACGGCGTCAACCATATGGTCGAGGGTGCCCGCCCCGCCGGACGCAATGATCGGCACACTGACTGCTTCGGAAATCGCGCGGGTCAGATCCAGATCGTAGCCATCCTTGGTCCCGTCGGCATCCATGCTGGTGAGGAGTATTTCCCCCGCCCCGCGCCGTGTACCTTCCACCGCCCACTTGACCGCATCCAATTCCGTCGGATTGCGGCCGCCGTGCGTGTAGACCCCCCACGTACCGTCACCCTTACGCCGCGCATCGATCGCCAGCACGGTGCATTGCGAGCCAAACATTTCCGAGCATTCGTTGAGAATTTCGGGATTGTGGATCGCTGCGGTGTTGAATGAAACCTTGTCGGCTCCGGCATTAAGCATGCGGCGCACATCGGCCGAGGTACGGATGCCTCCGCCGACCGTGAGCGGCATGAAGACCTGCTCCGCGCAGCGGCGGACAATATCCACCATTGTATCGCGTCCATCGCTCGAAGCCGTGATATCGAGAAATGTCAGTTCGTCCGCACCCTGCTCCTCGTAGGCCTTGGCGCACTCCACCGGATCACCCGCATCGCGCAGACCCACAAAATTAACACCTTTGACGACGCGCCCGCCGGTTACGTCCAGACAGGGTATGATTCGTTTCGCAAGCATCTATCTTCCTTCGTGAAAAATGGAAAAAGCGGCATCATACACATTCTTCACGGGCACGCCACCCTCCGCCGCACATTTCCGGCAATCCTCGATCTCGGGCGAGGCCGTCACTGTTTCGCCCTTGCGCCTGCCGATTTTAATTCTCACGGCACCAAACGGTGTTTCGACGGTCTGGAAGCTGCGGTCCAGAACCGTGCGGTTGGTGAGATACTCCCTGACACCGAATGTGGTCGATTCGCGGAAGATCAGATCAAGTGTTTTTTCCCGGTCTGCGGGCACGCACAGGACCGTGAGAAGGATGCCGGGTCGCTGCTTTTTCATGGACACCGGTGTCGTGAAAACATCCAGCACGCCGCCCTCTAGCAACCGGTCAAACAGGCAGCCTATCAGTTCCGGCGTCATGTCGTCGATATTGCATTCAAGCACCAGGCATTGATCAGCGGTTTGATCTTCAGCCGTCTCGTAGAATGAAGCCCGCAGCAGGTTGGGACGATGCCGTAGCTGGCGATGTCCGAAACTGTATGCTGTTCTGGCAGCCCGGCTCCCGGCAGGTGGCGCATCCGCTGTCCGCCAGGACGCCAGCAATGCCGCTCCCGTCGGGGTCACCAGTTCGTAGGATTCATCGACCGGCTCCGTTGGAAATCCTTCAAGGATGCGCAGGGTGGCCGGGGCCGGATTGGGATAGGTGCCGTGGGCGCATTCGATGGTGCCGTGCCCCTGCGGAAGGCTGCGGATCGACACACCGTCGACGCCCAGCTTGTGCAACGCCAGACAGCATCCGACAATATCGACGATCGAATCCATCGCTCCGACTTCGTGGAAATGAATCTTCTCGATATCCACGTTGTGGATCGCAGCCTCCGCCGCGCCGATGCACTGGAAGACCACCGAGGCATTCTTCTTCACCGGCTCCGGTAGCTCGCTGGCATCGATCAGTTTGAGAATCGTGCTCAGATGGCGGCCGTGATCGTGATGGTGTTCGCCATGATGATGCGGATGGTGATGATGTTCGTGCACCACAACCCGGGCGCGTACACCACTCATGCCCTGTTCAACGACATTTTCGACCATGATCTCGAACGGATCGACCTGAAGCGACTTGAGTTCCTCGTTCAAATCCTCAACGGGAACGCCGAGCCCGATCAGCGCGCCGAGAATCATGTCCCCGCTCGCCCCGCCTATGCTTTCAAAATGCAGAATTCGCCTATTCATAACGCGCGGGAGCATGACAGGTTTTGACCAGGACGCCAAGAGGCAAAGATTTGGAGTGCGCAATACGTGATCGCAATGCAGAAGCAATGGCGGGGGCGTGGCCCCGCCCTACATACAGCCGCTGAAGCCCGGTCCTACGTGTAGCCGCGATCCATAATCGCGGATCACCCGAAATGCACCAGGCCGGCTTCGCGCAGGCTGAGGAAGTCGGAATCGGTATGCTGGCGCCGATGACCGACGATAATGTGATCCAGTACCTTGATACCCATGACCTCGCCGGCACCGATCAGCTGCTTGGTCACCTTGATGTCCTCGGCGGAAGGCGTGGGATCGCCGGAGGGATGGTTGTGGGCCAGAATCATGGCGGCGCAGGAGTGATGAAGCGCCTGCTTAAACAGTTCGCGCGGATGCACGAGACTGCTGTTCAGGGTTCCTTCGCTGATTTGCCGGGGTTCGCCGATCAGCCGGTTTTTGGTGTCGAGCATCAGCGCCCAGAAGACCTCGTGCTGCAGCACGCGGGCCCGTTCACGCAGGACGGCGGCAGCCTGTTCGGGCGTAGTGATCAGCGGCTTTTCGCCGACGCTTTCGCGGGTCAGCCGCTGCGCCAGCTCCATGGTCGCCTTTATCATCTGTGCCTTGACCGGGCCGATGCTGTCCACCGACTGGAGTTCGCGGACCGATGCGCGGGCCAAGGCGGTGAGTGATCCAAACGACGAAAGCAGGCGCTGGGCAACCTCGACTACGTTCATGCCGATCGATCCGGTCCTCAGTATCAGCGCAAGAAGGACCGTATCGGATACATTTTCGGCACCTATCCGCTCAAACTCCTCGCGGGGCCTCAACTTGGCGGGCATGTCGCATACCCGCAAGGAGGTCGACTTCACTTCGTAGTCAGAATTATTTCTGCATTTTGCCATACTCTTTATAAGTATAGGTACAGAATGCAAATGCTTGTGTCACGCTTTTATGCCTGCTATTTCCCGGTCGATCCGAAGCCGCCGGCACCGCGCGAGGTTTCGGACAGCTCATCGACCATTTCGTAGTAGATCGGCGAACAGTCGCAGGCGACCACCTGGAAAAGGCGCTGCCCTTTTTCGGCGGTGTAGGTGAAGTCCTTGATATTGTCGCACATGGCGATCAGCTCGCCGCGATAGCCGCCGTCGATGAGACCGATGGAGTTGGCCATCCGCAACGGGGTTTTGGAGATGCTGGAGCGCGGCATCATGAAATAGGCGCGTCCGTCTTCCGGCTCACAGGCAATCCCCAGATGAATGGGTTTGGTTTCGCCGGGTTCGATGGTGATCTCCTCGAGTACATAGAGGTCGAGGCCGGCATCGCCTTCGTGGAAATGGCCGTGGTCGGAGTAGATTTCATGAGCAGCATCATTGAGCGGCTTGATTTTCAAATGCATGGCAGCGTCCTTTGGTAACAGGTTAAAAATTCAGCGGATATTATCTTTGCCTCGGCTATTCGTTAACCACAAAATGCAGAAGATCCTCAAGAAGTGAAATTGAAACAGCAGGGCTCATCGCCTGCGGTTTTGAGTATTCTGAGGTTATTACAAATTGGAGTTGAAAATGCTGAAGCTGGCGATATTTGGATCGGGATCGGGGACGAACTGCCAGGCGATCATCGATGCCGTGGAGGCGGGCACGCTGGATGCTGAAATCAAGTGTATCCTGTCGGACGTGGAGGATGCCATGATTCTTGAACGTGCCCGCAGGCACGGCATTCCTGCCATCCGGTTCGACTGTGCGCCATTCAAGACCAAACTCGACGGAGAGGGAGAACAGAGGGTTCTGCACATTCTCGAAGAGCACGGCGTCAACTTCATCGCACTGGCGGGCTTCATGCGGATCGTTAAAGACGGTCTGCTCAACGCGTATGCGGGCCGCATTATCAACATCCATCCCTCTCTGTTGCCGAGCTTTCCCGGGCTGGACGGCGGCAGGCAGGCTTATGAATACGGGGTCAAGTTTACGGGCTGCACGGTCCATTTCGTGGATGCCGGCGTGGATACCGGTGCAATCATCAACCAGAAATGCGTCGCCATCGAAGATGGTGACACGCTTGATTCGCTAATGAAAAAAATCCACGAACAGGAGCATATCGCCTACCCCGAGTCCTTGCAGTGGATCGCGCAGGGGCGGATCCACTTTGAAGGAAGAAGAACCAGACTGGAATCCTGAACGATGGAACTGGACTTTTTTCAGGTCGATGCATTTGCTGAAAACGCATTCGAAGGGAATCCGGCCGCCGTGTATCCATTGTCCGAATGGCTTCCCGATTCCATACTTCAAGCCATTGCGGCGGAGCACAATCTATCGGAAAGCGTTTTCTTTGTACCTGACAGCGAGGGATACCATATTCGATGGTTCACACCGGTTTCCGAAGTGTCGCTTTGCGGCCACGCGACACTGGCCGCCGCCCATGTTATTTTTCGGGAACTGGAATCCGTTGACAACCACATCCGTTTTACTTCGCTGAGCGGTCCGCTTTCGGTCACGTGCGATGACGATCGGTTAACCCTCGATTTTCCTGCCGTGAACCTGCAGCCCTGCGCCGTACCAGCCGGGCTTGCGGAAGGTCTCGGCATCCATCCGCTTGAAGTGTGGCGGTGCGAGGATTATGTCGTTTTGCTCGAAAGCGAAGCCGATCTGGCGGGGCTGCGACCCGATATGCGCATCCTCGCCGATATCGACTGCCGCGGTATCTGTGCAACCGCTCCCGGTGAGCGTGTTGATTTCGTTAGCCGCTTTTTTGCACCCCGCTATGGAATCGACGAGGATCCCGTGACGGGTTCCGCCCATTGCGCCCTCACGCCGTATTGGAGTAAAAAGCTCGGAAAGGCGGAATTATCGGCCCGGCAGCTGTCGCAGCGGGGTGGCGTGTTATGGTGCAGGACCGAGGATAGCCGGGTAGCCATTTCAGGTCGTGCCGTCACCTACTCCCGGGGAAAGGCCAGCCTGTGACCGGTATCCTTCATAAACCATTCCTTTGTCAGGGGAACAGATAATGGATCAGCTTCTCAAACTGGGCTGGCGGGAATGGTGCGCCCTGCCCGATATCGACCTTCCCGCCATCAAGGCCAAGGTGGATACCGGGGCAAAGACATCGGCCCTGCATACCTTCAAACTCGAACCCTTCTCTGAAAACGGCGTCAACCTGATACGATTCTGGGTACACCCGCTGCAGCGAAACAACGATCTGGTGCGCGAGTGCGTGGCACCGATCAAGGACGAGCGTATCGTAAGCGATTCCGGCGGACATAAAGAGATGCGCTATATTATTGAAACGCGGGTCCAGATTGGCCATAAGCTCTGGCCAATCGAGATGTCGCTGACCAACCGGGACACCATGCGCTTCCGCATGCTGCTCGGACGAAGGGCCATGAGTGGCAACACCGTGGTGGATCCGACCGCTTCCTATATCAACGGCCGAATCAAGGCCAAGCGACTCTACAACCTGATTTGATACTGGAGAAACAAACCACATGAAAATCGCCATTCTATCAAGAAACCCCAGGCTCTATTCGACACGCCGGCTCCGGGAGGCGGCGCAGGAGCGCGGGCACGAGATACATGTTATCGACGTGCTGCGTGCCTATATGAATATTGCCTCGCACAATCCGACGATCCACTACAAGGGTGAACCGCTGAAAGGCTTCGAGGCGGTCATTCCGCGTATCGGCGCATCGGTTACTTTCTACGGCGCCGCCGTGCTGCGGCAGTTCGAGATGATGGGCGTCTACCCGCTGAACGAGTCGGTCGCCATCACGCGCTCGCGCGACAAGCTGCGCTCGCTTCAGCTGCTGGCCCGCCGCGGAATCGGCCTGCCCGTGACCGGCTTCGCCAGCAAGCCCGACGACATCAAGGACATGATCAAGATGGTCGGCGGGGCCCCGCTGGTGGTCAAGCTGCTGGAAGGCACGCAGGGTATCGGCGTGGTATTGGCCGAAACGCAAAAGGCCGCCGAAAGCGTGATCGAAGGTTTCATGGGCGTGAAGGCCAACATCCTGGTGCAGGAATACATCAAGGAAGCCAAAGGCGCTGATATCCGCTGCTTCGTGATTGGCGGCAAGGTGGTCGCGTCCATGCAGCGGAAGGCCGCGCCCGGCGAATTCCGCTCGAACCTGCATCGCGGAGGAAACGCCTCGCTGATCAAAATTACACCGGAGGAACGATCAACCGCTGTACGCGCCGCCAAGATCATGGGACTGAACGTGGCCGGCGTAGACCTGCTCCGGTCCAACCATGGTCCGGTCGTCATGGAGGTCAATTCCAGCCCCGGCCTGGAAGGCATCGAGACGGCTACGGGCAAGGACATTGCCCGGCAGATCATCGAGTACATCGAGAAAAACGCCAAGGAAGGCAAAACGAAAACCAAGGGCCAGGGCTGATGCAGCCAGCCCTGTCCATAGGTGGCCAAGACATCAAGGCCGGGTCGCGGGAAACAATCCACCTGCCCCTGCCCTATTTTTACACGCATTCGCCGACCACGATGCCGATCCATGTCGTGCGCGGGAAACAGGCTGGCCCATGCCTGCTGGTCACGTCCGCCCTGCATGGCGATGAACTCAACGGTATCGAAACAATCCGCCGGCTGCTGATGAACCGGTCGCTGAACCGCATCAAGGGCACGCTGATATGCATTCCGGTCGTGAATGTTTTCGGTTTCATCGGCCAATCGCGCTACCTGCCCGACCGCCGCGACCTGAACCGTTCATTTCCCGGTTCATCAAAAGGGTCGATGGCGGCGCGTTTGGCCAACCAGCTCGTGACCGAAGTGCTGCCCGCCTGCACGCACCTCATCGATCTGCACACCGGTGCGGTCGGCCGCGAAAACCTGCCCCAGATCCGCGGCAGCTTCAACGGCAGCGAGGAATCGGCCGAGTGGGCCAAGGCCTTCAACACGCCGGTGGTGCTCGATCTCGGGCTGCGCGCGGGCACGCTGCGTGAAACAGCACACAAGCTGGGCATACCGAGTCTCGTGTACGAAGCCGGCGAGGCATTGCGTTTTGACGAGGTCTCCATCCGGGCCGGCGTATCCGGTGTTCTCAACGTGATGGCTTATCTGGGTATGATCCGCAAACGCGTCTCGCAAAAACACGTGCCACTGGTTGCAAAAAGCACGCAATGGATCCGCGCCCCGCAAAGCGGTGTTGCACGGTCGCTGGTAAGTCTGGGCCAGAAAGTATCCACCGGCCAGCCACTGGCCTATATCAGCGATTCCTTCGGGGACCATGAGGAAGTAGTTACCAGCCCGGTATCCGGAATCGTGATTGGCCGGATACGGTTGCCGCTCGTGCATGAAGGGGAGGCGGTTTTCCACATAGCGAAATTCGCCCAGCCATCGGAAGCAGCGGAAAGCATAGGCATCTTCCAGGACGCGTTCGACCCGGTCAGCGGCACATCGGACAGCGAGGAGCCGCCGCTGGTCTAAACCAGCAGATCGTCATCTTCCGGCTCGTGATGGCGTTCCACCAGCCGCACCGGATCCCACTTGAAATGGCTGAGGACAAACGAGATCAGCCGGGTTGCGAAGAGAATACCGCCCCCGATACACAGCAATGCCACCACCGGGTAGTTTTCGTAGGCCTGCCTGAAATCGTTCTTCAGTGCACCGCCGACAATGATCAGCAGTATCGCCGGCGTAACCACCCGGATGACGAAGTCCCACAGCGGCCACAGACGAACCGATGAAACGCTGTTCACGTGCTTACGCATGACACCCGATTTCAGAATCCATCCCACCAGAATGCATTCCAGAATGCCACCGATGATCAGTGCATAGTTATTGATGAAGTGGTCAACGATATCGAGGATGAAGAGGCCGCCCCGCGTGCAGAACACGATGCTTCCCAGCAATCCGATTCCACAGATAATGGAGGTTGCCTTTTTGCGATGAATATTGAACTTGTCGCAGACCGAACAGGTGAATGCTTCGGTCAGCGAGATGGCGGAGGAGAGCCCGGCCACGATGAGCACAAGGAAGAATAGCGCGCCAAAGATCCGGTTTCCGGCCGGAAGCTGGTTGATGGCTTCGGGATAGACGACGAAGGCAAGGCCCGGCCCGCCGGCGATCGCCTCGGAAAAATCAACGCCCTTGGCCTGGGCCATATAGCCGATCGTTCCGAAAACGGCAAAGCCGGTGATGAAGGAATAGAGGCAGTTAAGGATGCAGGTGGAGAATGCGTTGCCGACGATATCGGTTTTCTTCGGCAGGTAGCTGGCATAGGTGATCATGATCCCGAAACCGAGCGAAAGGGTGAAGAAAATCTGCCCGAATGCGGCTACCCAGACGGCCCGCCCCTCGTCGGTGGCCAGACTGATCTTGGAAAAGTCACAGGACAGATAGTGGTCGCGGATGGCCTGCCAGGCGCCGGGCAGCCGGAGCGACCAGCCGACCAGCACCAGCGTGAGAACAAAAAGCAGCGGCATGAAGATCATGCTCGCCTTCTCAATTCCGTGGCTGACTTCCCGGTAGCAGATAAACCAGACGACTCCCCACGTCAGCACCGTGCTGCCGAGAATGGGCCAGCGGATGCCGCCGAGATCAAAGGGACCCGTGCTGGTCTGCAGAAACCGATCCATAAAGAACGCGCCGGTGTCGCTTCCCCAGGAGAGGTTGAGCGAAAAGCAGAAATAGTTCGTGCACCAGCCAATGACGGCCGCATAAAAGAGGTTGATTCCGAAAAAGGCCACCACCGGCATCCACCATCCCAGCGGCTCCCACAGTGGATTGACGCGGGCAAAGGCCAGCGGCGGCGATGATTTTTCGCGGTGTCCGAGTGCGTACTCGAGAATCATAAGCGGAATGCCGGCGACCACGAGCGCAACCGTGTAGGGCACCAGGAATGCCCCGCCGCCGTTTTCATAGGCCATGTAGCCGAATCGCCAGATGTTTCCCAGACCAACCGCCGAACCGATGGCGGCCAGCAGAAAGCCGACCTTGCTACCCCAGACACTCCGCTTAGCCATAATGAATTACGTCTAGTTGCGATGACGGAACGAAATACGCCCCTTGCTTAAGTCGTACGGTGAAATCTCAACGGTTACCCGGTCGCCCACAGCGATACGGATAAAATGCTTCCGCATCTTACCCGAAATGTGCGCCAGGATTTCGTGTCCGTTTTCCAACTCCACGCGATACATGGTGGCAGGCAATACCTGTTTGACTACACCTTCCGCCTCGATTACATCCTCTTTTGCCATACGTGCTCCTCCAAAAATTAAGAAGGGAGCATGCTACACGGATGGAAAAAGGCTTTGCAACCTTAACCATTAGCGCTTTTCAGGCTAAGTCAGTTCGTTTCTTTTCTCGATCAGCAGTTCCACGATCGAGGGATCAGCCAGCGTTGAAATGTCCCCAAGATTGTCGGTTTCCTGACTCGCAATCTTGCGCAGGATGCGCCTCATGATCTTGCCCGACCGGGTCTTCGGAAGCCCCGGAACGATCAGGATCTGATCCGGTACTGCGATCGGCCCAATATGCGTACGAACCTCGTTGCGCAACTCGCCGATCAGCTCGGCATCGGCATCGAAACCATCTTTGATGATGACATAGGCAAATATCCCCTGCCCCTTGATTTCATGCGGGAAACCGACCACGGCAGCCTCGGCACAGCCCGGATGGCTAACCAGTGCGCTCTCAACCTCGGCTGTACCCATCCGGTGTCCGGATACGTTGAGCACGTCGTCCACACGACCCGTAATCCAGTAGTAGCCATCCTCGTCGCGGCGACATCCGTCTCCGGTAAGATAATAGCCGGGGAATGGATCGAGATATGTTTGCGCAAACCGGACATGATCTCCCTGAATGGTCCGCGCCATCGAGGGCCAAGGCCGCTTGATGGCCAGCAATCCTGAAACACCGTTTCCTTCCAGCTCATGCCCTTCCTCATCCAGCAGCACGGGTTCGATGCCGAAAAACGGGAAGGAGGCCGATCCCGGCTTGGTGCTTGTGGCACCGGGCAGCGGTGTGATCATGATGCCTCCGGTTTCCGTCTGCCACCAGGTATCGACGATGTTGCAGCGACCTTCGCCGACCACATTGTAATACCACTGCCAGCTCTCAGGGTTGATCGGTTCACCGACCGAACCTAGAACGCGGAGCGAGGAGCGGTCGTACTTCTTCACATATTCATCGCCCAGCCGCGCAATGGCCCGGATTGCTGTCGGGGCGGTGTAAAACTGGGTAATCTTCAGCCGTTCCACCATGTCCCAGTAACGGCCTGCATCCGGATAGGTCGGAATCGATTCGAACATGACCGTTGTGGCTCCATTGGCCAACGGCCCGTAAACTACGTAGCTATGTCCGGTGATCCATCCGATGTCGGCCACGCAGGCGAAAACATCATCCTCGCGATAATCGAATACGTAGCGATGGGTCAGCATCGCATAGAGCAGATACCCAGCACTGGTGTGTGAAATCCCTTTCGGCTTACCGGTAGAGCCGGAGGTATAGAGCAGGAACAGTGTATCTTCGCTATCCATGTGCTCGACGGGACAATACGGCCGTTCGCTGCGCATCGCTTCGCCCAGATCAATATCACGCGGCTCATAGAAAGGCACCTTCGATCCGGTGTGCCGCACCATGAAGACATGCTGTACCGTGGGGCAGGCCATGACCGCCTCATCCACCGGCCGTTTCAGGGGGATGGTTTTCCTGCCGCGACGGCCTTCATCGGCGGTAATAACCGCCTTGCATCGCGCATCCTGGATCCGGTCACGCAAGGCCTCGGCACTGAAACCGGCGAAGACAACGCTGTGCACAGCGCCGATGCGGGCGCACGCCAGCATGGCAAAAGCTGCTTCGGGAATCATCGGCATGTAGATGGCCACGCGATCTCCCTTACGGATCCCGTTGTGCCGAAGCACGTTCGCCAGACGACACACTTCGCGCTGCAGTTCCCGGTAGGTGATACGACGCACATCACCCGGCTCATCCCCCTCCCAAAGGATGGCCACCTTGTTGCTGCGGGTGGCCAGGTGCCGGTCCACACAGTTGTAGCAGACATTGAGTTTACCGCCGAGGAACCAGGCATTCATGGCATTACCCAGATCGCAATCACTGACCTGCGAGAATTCATGGAACCAGTGAAGCTGGTTCCTGGCCTGCTCAGCCCAGAACGAATCAGGATCTTCCAGGCTCTGCCTGTACAGATCCTGGTAGCTCTCCAGTGTGGGGAAATAGGCTCCCTCGCTAACCCGCTTCGGCGGATCAAATACAACATCATTGCTAACCGATTCAGCCATGCCTTACCTCCGGGTTATAAACCGAATTTACATAATAATTGTGATCATTATTTATGCAAATGCATTCTCTGCCTGAGTTTGGATAGTGAAACCGGTGGCTGATATCAGCTAAACAAAAAGGGCCTCTCCACCGGGAGAAGCCCTCTCACATCTTTATCAGCACTGCCGCGAGATCAATCGTCCTCACCACGAAGCGGAATGTTGCGCTTGTAGAGGTTGATATAGCGCTGAACGCGGACCGCGAGATCCTTCTGCTTGTTGGCCTTGGCGACCTTCAACGCTTTCTTGGCCCATTCGACGGCTTCCATGAAATGCTGGAGTTCAGCATAGGAGGCGCTGATAAGCACAAGCGTCAATGCATCGTTCTGGCCGGTGATATCGAGCAGCTTCTGAGCGTATTCCAAGGCTTCATGCCCATTGCGCTCGTCCGGATTTTCATCGGTGGCGAGGATCAGGATCAGTTCCCGGAGAGCAGCGGTGTCGCGGGGATTGACGTGCAGCTTCTTACGGGCCCGTTCGCTCTTGGACGCGTCTGCGACGGAATCAAGATTGTAGTCGATGTCGTCCAGCGCAGCGTGCTCGAGATCAATCTCGATATTTTCTTCACTGAATTTCTTCACGAGGAATGGCTTGTCGATAGCATTCGCGTAGGCCTCTTCCGGAGTGATGATGCCGCGCTTGACCAGACTCATCAGGTCATCGGCAAATGTGCACATGCCGACATTCCGGCCGGTCTGCATGAGGGATGGAATCTGGTGTGTTTTACCTTCGCGGATGTTGGCGGCAACCGCCGGCGTAACCACGAGAATCTCGGCTGATGCGATTCGACCGCCGCCAATCCTTTTGCAGAGGGTCTGGGCGATGACACCTTTGAGTGCATCGGCCAGCATGGTACGAATCTGATTCTGGCGGTCGGCGGGAAACTTATCGATAATGCGGTCCACCGTCGTGGCTGCCGTATTGGTGTGCAGGGTACCGAAAACCAGGTGGCCTGTTTCCGCTGTTTCAATCGCGATTTCCATGGTTTCCAGGTCGCGCATTTCACCGACGAGAACGATGTCGGGGTCTTCGCGCAATGCGGCGCGGAGTGCGTTGGCAAAACTCTTGGTGTGGACATGCACTTCGCGCTGGTTGACCAGACAGCCCAGCGAGCGATGCTTGAATTCGATCGGATCCTCAATGGTAATAAGATGCTGGCGGCGCGTACGGTTGATCAGGTCCACCATGGCGGCGAGCGTGGTGGATTTACCGCTGCCGGTCGGTCCCGTAACAATGACCAGGCCCTTGTTCATAAAGCAGAAGGAACGAATGCCTTCGGGAATATTCAGCTCCTCAAAAGTAGGAATGCGGGAAGGGATCTGACGCATGACGCATCCGATCCCTTCGTGATCGACAAAGACATTGACGCGGAAACGGGCCGCACCGGGGAGTTCGTAGGCAAAGTCGGTGTCCCAATGCTCCTCCAGTTCCTGGATATTACGCTCCGGAGCAAACTCATAAATCAGGTCACGGAGTTCCTCTTCGGTATATTTTTCGGTACCACGCTGGAACTGCATCTCACCATCGATGCGGAAACAGGGTTGGTGGCTGGTGGAAAGGTGGATATCGCTCGCACCTTGATTAATCATATCTTCAAGAAGCTGATCTATTTTTTTCATGCAGTACCCCTAAATGTTGCCCGTGATTCTAGCAACTATGGTGCCACGTTGGGATTTTAAGACAATAAACTGATTATTTACCGTCTTCGATGCTTTTGCGAATCTCCCGGCTCAAGGCCCGCCAGTCGAGGGGTTTGGCCATATAGGCGGTATGTCCCAGTTTTCCGAGATCCTCCCCATCCACTTTTTCCATGTAGCCACTGCATAGGATGGCCGGAATGTCGCTGCGCAAGGCCATCGCTTTCCTGATCAACTCGTGGCCGTTCATTTCGGGCATGCTGTAGTCTGTAACCAGGGCATCAAATCCGTTTGGATCCTGTTCGAACGTCTCGATTGCATTTCGTCCGTTCGTTGCCGTAACCACCCTGTACCCGTAGGACTCGAGGATTTCCCGGCCCATCGATAGAATCATTTGGTCGTCATCAACAAACAGAATGCGCCCCTGGCCGGGTTCCGCGCCACTTTGCGTTTGGCCAGCGTCCAGCGCGGGCTGACCAGCCACTTCGGTCAGCAGGGGGAAATACATCGTAAACGTGGTACCCTGCCCCACTTCACTATGCACTGTGATGGCTCCTCGATGCTTCCGCACTATGCCATGCACGATGGATAAACCAAACCCCGTGCCCTCGCCTGATTTCTTGGTGGTGAAATACGGCTCGAAGATGCGCTCCTGTACTTCGGGTGTCATCCCGCATCCCGTATCGCCTACCGATACGCAGGCATACTGCCCAGTCGGCAGTTCCACGCCCTGTCCGGCAAATTCATCGGCGGTAATTTGCATTTGATTGAGGGTTACCTTGAGGGTTCCGGCTTTTTCCCGGCCCAACGCGTGAACCGCGTTGGTGCACAGATTGACAATCACCTGCTGCATCTGCGTGGTGTCGCCCAGAATCGCCCCGCATTCCTGATCGATATCCTTCTCAAGGGAGATGTTCTTTTTGATCGTGGTCTCCACCAGGCCGAGCGAGTCCTCGATGATCGGCTGCAGCTCCAGCGGATGGAACTGCTGCTCCTCCTGCCGGCTGAACGTAAGTATCTGGCGCACCAGCTTGGCCGCGCGATCGCCGGCCTTCAGGATTTCCTGCAGATACTTATAGGTCTTGCTGTCCTCCTCCACCGTGTTCAGGCATAGCGCCACATAACCCAGTATGGCAGTCAATATGTTGTTGAAGTCATGGGAAACGCCACCCGCCAGTTCACCGACGGCATTCATCTTCTGCTGCTGCCGCAGGTGCTTCTCGATGGCGGCCTCCTGCGTGATATCCCGGCTGATGGCGACATAGTTGACCAGTTGATTATCGGCATCGCGAATGGGATAGATAACCGCTTCTACCTCGCAAAGATTTCCATCCTTATTCCGGTTGGTTAGCCGCCCTTCCCACACCTTTCCTGAGGAGATGGTATCCCACAACCGGGACATGTAGTTCTGATCATGTCTGCCGCTCTTGAGCAGGCCGGGCTTTTGTCCTACGGCTTCCTCAGCCGTGTAGCCTGTTATGGCTTCAAAGGCCGCGTTCACGTAGAGGATGGTCCCATCGACATCGGTGATCATAATCGATTCCGTCGACTGCTCTACCGCAACGGCCAGCCGCCGCATCTCCTGCTCCATCTCGATACGCTTGGTGAGGTCGCGACTGATTCCGATCATGCCCGATGATCCGGCGGCTGACTCAAGATAGGGTATCTTGACGGTGTTGTGATAGAACCTTTCTCCACCGGCGCCTTCAACCCATCCTTCGGTTTCAACGGTCTCGCCGGTGGCAAGCACCCGCAGATCCTCCATGTGCGAACGCTGCGCGATGTCTTCGGGAAGAACGTCGGATGCCGTGCGGCCGTAGATCTGCTGATGCTCGGCTCCTACAAACGCTTCGTAGGCCCGGTTGCAGCCGAGGTACAGCCCCCGGTTGTCCTTGAAGTAGATTGGATCGGGAATGGAATCGATCAGGCAGTGCATCGAGGCCTGATGCTCCACCAGGCGACGACCCACCTGCAGGCGCGCAAGCAGCTCTCCGCTGTCGAACGGTTTCTTGATAAAATCATCTGCGCCGGCGGCGAAGCCTTCGAGGACATCCTCCTTGTCCGTCTTCGCCGTCAGCAGAATCACGTAGATGGGAATGGGGGTTTCGAGCCCGCGAATCTTACGGCACAGCTCGACGCCGCTCAAGCCGGGCATCATCCAGTCGATCAAAGCCAGCATCGGGGTGTCATCCTGCTGGAGCAGCTCCCATGCTGCATCGCCATTCTCCGCCACCACCGCATCATATCCGGCCTTGACCAGTGTCTTTTTCAACAACGTCCGGGAAAATGCATTGTCTTCGGCAACCAGAATCTTCATATGCAGGTCTCCATGTGAACCACTCTAAGCCTCACTCAACCACCATCACACCGGTTCACGGGTTCGCATCCTTGCAAATCGGTATCAAGGGTTCAATTTATTTCGAACGAGCCGAAAATAAAAGGCATCGACATATGGGAATTAGTCGATGCCGGAAAAAGCGCCGATGCTTGGCGGGCAGTTCCAGATTAGCCATACATATGATCGGTGTCATCAATGACTTCCTTAACGGAAGGAACGCGCTCCTTTAGCAGGGCTTCAATGCCGTTCTTCATGGTCATGCGGGCACCCGGGCACCCCTTGCAGCCACCTTCCAGTTCAATGAAAACCACGCCATTCTCCACTCTGGTCACTGCACCGCCACCGCCATGGGATGCAAGCGCCGGCGAGATTTCTTCATCCATGATCACGTTTACCGCGTCCAAGATTTCCTGATCTGTCATCACTTCATTCCTTTTGTTGACCCAAAAATTGACTTCGTCTGATCTAATCCCTACTACTTTCGACCTACTTTAACAAGCATGGGAGCGGGGATTTATGCGAACGTACCTTCTGAACATCCTTAAAGGGGCCCTGATGGGCGCAGCCAACGTGATCCCCGGGGTCTCCGGCGGCACCATGGCGCTTCTGACGGGCATCTTCGAAAAGCTCATTAATGCGATCAAATCGTTCGACATCCAGGCCGTAAAGCTCGCCTGCTCGTTCCGATTCCGGGCACTTTTCAAACATATCGATCTGCTGTTCCTGTCGGCGATCGGAATCGGGGTACTGGGAAGCATTTTGACCTTTGCCCGCGTCCTCGAATATCTCTTCGACCACCATGCCCTGCATGTATGGGCGTTCTTCTTCGGGCTGATCCTGGCCTCGGTCTATTTTGTGGGTAAAACGATCCAGCACTACTCGGCACCCGTGATCACCCTGTTCGTGCTGGGAACCGCCGTGGCAGGCGGCATAGCTTTTCTTGAACCGGCCTCCGAGAACGCCTCCATTCCCTACCTGCTCCTGTGCGGCGCCATCGCCATGTGCAGCATGATTCTGCCCGGCCTCTCGGGATCATATGTTCTGCTGCTGATGGGCAACTACCAGCTGGTCATGATCAAGGCCGTCTCCTCCTTCGACCTGGCCATCCTGGTCCCGGTCGGTATCGGAGCGGTGGCCGGCATCGCCGCATTTGCCCGCGCCCTGTCATGGATCTTCCGGAAATATCACGACCAGACCATTGCCCTGCTGACCGGCTTTATCTTCGGCTCGCTCAGCATTCTCTGGCCCTGGAAAGAAGCCGTCATACAGACCTTCCAGAAGGGTGACGAGATCAAGGAAAAGGTGACGGGCTACCACTATGCTCTACCCGATTCCGCCAGCAGCGAAACATGGATCGCTATCGCCTTCATGGTGATCGGCATCGTGGTCATCGCCCTGACGGAAACCCTGGCAGGCAGGCGTGAAACAGATTAACGCCCGCTGGGGGCAGCGGGCCTACAGGTTGAAGCCGGAACGGGAATTCATATGTAGGCCGGGTGCCCTTCACCCGGCGAAGATCCGCTAAACGGAAACCATATTGTCGGCACGGTAGGAGGAACGGACCAGCGGGCCGGACGCCACGGCATCGAATCCGATTCGATAGGCTTCGTCCTCAAAATCAACAAACTCCCTCGGCGTGACAAAACGCTTCGTATGGGCGTGGTCGCGCGTCGGCGCCATGTACTGCCCGATAGTCAGCAGTCGCACCCCGTTGTCGTAGAGATCCTGCATGGTCTGGGAAACCTCTTCGTTTTCCTCGCCCAGACCCACCATGATTCCCGACTTGACCTTGATCGATCCGTCGCCGTATTCGGCGGCATAGCGCAGAATCGACATGGACCGCTCGTACGTTGCGCCGGAACGGATCGACCGCTGCAGCCGCTTAACGGTTTCTATGTTGTGATTAAATACGATCGGACCGGCGTCCAGTACCTTATAGAGGCTCTCCTTGCGGCCCCAGAAGTCGGGCGTCAGCACTTCGACTGTAACCCCGGGTACGCGTTCCTTCACCGCCGTGATGGTGCGGGCAAAGATTTCCGAGCCGCCGTCTAGAACATCGTCGCGTGTGACACTGGTGATCACCACATGCTTTAACTGCATTTTTTCGACGGCTTCGGCGACGCGGCGCGGCTCATCGGTATCGAGTCCTTCCGGCTTGCCGGTGGCAATCGAGCAGAAGCGGCAGTCTCGGGTGCAGATATTGCCGAGAATCATGATCGTGGCCGTGCCATGGTTCCAGCATTCGTGGCGGTTCGGACATTTGGCATCCTCGCAAACCGTATGCAACCCGTTCTTCTTCAGTAAATTATGTACTTCCGAATATTCCTTGTCGGTCTGAATCGGACGCCGCATCCATTCGGGTATGCGGGCAGGCCTTACATCGGTCTCTACGCTCATGAATTCTCTCCGTTTTCCCCAATATTAACCGGGTCCGGTGGCAAAACAGCGGCGAACATAGCAGAACTATCCCGTGGCTAAACAAAAAATAACGGAATTGAAGTAAACTCCCTTCTGCCGGCAAAGAAACCGCGGACCACGCTGAAATCCGCAGAATTGAACCATACCGAAGCGAGGCAGCTATAAACCTCGATGTCCAATAACAGTTTACGAGATTACGGAACTGACCCGAATGGCACTAATTTTAGGGGCACTACGCTCATAATCGCGCTCGTAACCATTATCTTATTCGCTCCACGGGTGGGGATTACGATTTCGAATAGGATTATGATTACGATACGGGGACGCTTAACTTAGTGCAATTCAGGACTGATCTGTTTCCCATAATGTCCGCCGGGGCACTCACCACCACTGCCTGCCAACCGGCGCAAAATACGCAGACATGCTTCATCACCATTCCTCAGGCGGGGGGGATGCGGTAGGGAAGCGCGGACGGCGGAGTTGTTTTTCACGGCGGCGGGAGCGGGCGTACAGGAGAAGGCCGAGCGAGCCGACCATCGTCAATATGCCGGTAGACGGCTCTGGAACCACTTCAAACATCGTCGATTCTAAACGATAGGTGGCCTCTGTTCCCACAAGCAGTTCCAAGCTAGATTGAACTTGGTAGACGCCGGCAGGAATCGGTCCTATGGTGAAGGTATGTGCATAGGGGACTAATACATCAGCGCAGCCTAAGCCCTGAAAGTACGACTGTATGCCAAGGAAAATGTTGTTTTCATCTATTGTGTGGAACGTATTGGTTACAACATATGCCGGACATGGAAGCCATGATGAGTAATCAATGGTAACCACGTCTGAAGATGTTGGATCGGTCGGATTAACGATCAGCTCGCCTAAGGCAGATGTCGAAACCATGATTGATGCAAGAATCCAATATATATGATGTTTGTACATAACATTTCCTCCTATTCGATTTCCTGGATTTTGTAGAAGCGGGCCGGGTACGAAAAGTCGGCGGGGTCGACCCATTCGTTTGTCACGCGGATGATGGAATATATCGAGTTCGTCGCCCAATGCAATGGATTGGCCAGGTTGTCCGACGACATTACCGCCTGCAACGCTCCCGGCTCTGCCTCCCACTCCAGCAGGGGAAGCCCGTTGGTGGAAACCGACAGGCTGAGCGTGGGATCGGGGGTCGCAAAGGGGATGGTGCTTGCGCTGAGAAGCATGGAAAGGTCCTGCCCTCCATTGACCAGCGTGTCCTTGTGGTCGATCACCACCGTGTAGAAGCCTGCGATGGTATTGGTGACCACCACCTGCTCCACATTGTCGCGGAAGTTGTCGTCCGTCGTGGCCGTAGCGCCGGGATCGTTCGGGTCGAGAACAAACGGATAGTAGACCGTAGCGTCGGGGCCGATGATGCGTAGATCGACGTCGTTGACCAGCGAGTCGTCGGGAACGGGGGAGTTGGTAAGAGTTGTGCCACCGGGCAGGCATCCGTTTTCCAGCACATACTGGTATTGCTCGTCATCGATCATGCCGGCCTCGTGCATCCCGGCCCACAGCACTTCGGTACTGTTGGTTGCGGCGGTGCTTTCCGGTATCGGACTGGTTATCTCTTCCTGGCCAAACGTTGTAAGTCCGGCCAGTAACCCCGCCACGAAAATCCATCCCGTGACCCTGTTCATGAAATGCCCCCTTGTGTTCGCAATTTGATTGTGCCTGTGACGAACGCTAAAGAGCATTTTTATTTTATTATTTACGGTCAAGACATTGTGTATACATGACAGTGATGATCGCAATAAAGTACATGAATCCGCATTGGTTTCGATCCTGGCAAACTGCCCGACTGACGCAGAGCGAGGCTTGAGGAACTAAAGAAATGACTTCGGTGAATGGCAATGCGGAACTGCAAACTTTGCAAACTGCGGTCTTGCGGAGGGGTAAGCCAGTGGCCGTGGTTCAACCTATGAATATCAGAATCTGCTCTTTGTCAGCAGAAACGGGGTGGGTCGGAGAACTCGAAAATCGATTCCTTTTCTACGTTCCCACGCCCCAGGTGTTGAACCACCTTCCACTGCCTATTTCTGCGCTTCAAGCCTTTCGGCGGCGAGCCAGAGGAACGGGGCCTGGCCATGAAGGTCGCCCGATACGCGCGGCCGGTCCAGATAATATTCCAGATAGTCGCGCTGGCCGGTTCCCACACAGATTTCCCGCAGGTTCCCTTCGGGATCCACATGGGCGCATAGCGCCTTCCAGGCCTTCTCCACCGCCGGACCGTAATTGTCCCTGTCCAGCCAGCCGTGATCCACGCCCACCGTCATGGCATAGGCGAACATGGCCGTGCAGGAACTCTCGGCCCAGGAATACTCATAATCAACCACCTGACGCCACATGCCGTTGTCGCACTGATACTTCAGCAGCGCCGTCATCATCTTCCGATAACTGTCCATGATTTTCGGTCGAAGCTCATGGTCATCCGGCATCGACCGCAGCAGCTCCGCCATCGATGTGGCGACCCAGCCGTTACCGCGTCCCCAGCAGAAGGGATAGTCCGGCCCGTGAAAATAGAGGCCGCCGGGCTGCTGCAGCTTTTCATTGTAGGCCACGATCTGGCGCGCGGCCTGATCGGCATATTTGACTTCGCCGGTTGCGCGGTAGGCCTGCATCTGAAGCATGCCCACCATGTACATATCGTCGATCCACCAGCGCGTCTGCTCCGTAAGCCCGTCCGGACGGGGATCCTCCCATTGATTGTCGGCAAAGGTCAGTCCCAGTTTCAAATAGCGCTTGCCGCCGGTGGCCAGGTAGATCTGCAGCGGCAGGCTGCCCATGACATTGTGGTCCACATGCTCCTTGCGGGTGATCATGGAATTGTCATGTTCCCCGTCGAGCAACCCCTTATAGTGATCGACGATACGCGCAATCAGCTCCTTGTCTTTGAGGTTTTCGGCCAGCCGCAGTGCACCGATCGCCGTGCAGACCTCGGCATAATGCAGACCGCCGCCATGCTTCTTGGCATCGTACAGCCTGGGTTCACGCTCCAACAGATTCTCCACCACCTGGCGGCCCACCACGGCAGGATCGTAGCTGATCGGTCCCGCCCGGCGGGGGGGATCGCCCCACGCATGCGAGAATAAGAATAGTGAGATCGAAAATAAGCGGATTAACTTGCTCATCGGCGTTCCTTTCCTACAATGCCTGATGCAACGCAAACACACCTCAAACGTTTACAACAGCATTATTTTGCAATTGCACCGTTGAATATCAATGTGGAGCCGTTAACAAAACCCGGTTCTGAATGACCGATAACTGGATATAACATGAGACGCAGGCAGATGAAAAACAAATTGCATTTCGCTGCAATAGGCCTTCTTGCATCACTCGCAAACGCAGAACAACCGATCGACCGCCACGCGCTGATTACGCGTCACAATGTACACTTCGATTCCATGGAGGCCTTTTCGCCGCTCTCCGTCGGCAACGGAGGCTTTGCCTTCACTGTCGATGTAACGGGCCTGCAGACGTTTCCCGAACCCTACCGATTGAACGGCATCCCGATCGAAACGCTTTCGCGCTGGGCTTGGGTGTGCGAGGATAACCCGGAAGGCTACGCACTCACCGACGCGAACGTTGAGTACACGCAGGCAGATGGCACTGTCATGGCCTACCCGACCCACAGCGGAATCCCCGCCGGCCAATGGCTGAGGCGCAACCCGCGCACACATCCACTCGGCCAGGTCGCGCTGGAATGGAGCAAGCCCGACGGCAGCCCGTTCGTTCCCGGAGACATCCGGAATATTGATCAAACGCTCGACCTGTGGCACGGCGTCATCCTGAGCCGCTACACGCTCGGCGGAACGCCCGTGACCGTGAAAACCGCCTGCATGCCCGGTGAGGACACGGTGGTTGTACGCATTGAATCCGATCTGCTCGCCGCCGGTGAACTGGGCATACAACTCGCCTTTCCGCGCGGACACGATATCACGGTTAAGAATACGCCCGGCTACGACTGGTCGCATCCGGAGCTGCACCTTTCGAAACTGATCGAGGCGAATCATATCCTGCGCCTTGTAAACGGGCTGGAATACTACGTGAACCTCAACCGGCCGGCCGAAGCTGAGGAAACGCCGCATACTTTCACCGTTCATGCCGAGCCCGGTGAGCGCGCACTCGAACTGGCCGTAAACTTTGCTTCCGAGGCGCGTGCCGATGTCCAGCCCGACTTCTCAGCGGGCGAAACGTACTGGCCGGCCTTCTGGAAGCAGAGCGCGGCCGCTGACTTTTCCGGAAGCAGCAATCCCCTGGCCCCGAAACTGGAGGGTCGCATCGTGCTTTCGCAATACCTTACCGCCATTCAGATGGCCGGCGACGTACCCCCCCAGGAGAGCGGCCTAACCTGCAACACCTGGTATGGCAAGCACCATACCGAGATGATCTGGTGGCATGCGGCGCATTTCCCGCTATGGGGGCATCCCGAGCTGCTCGCAAGCAACCTGGACTGGTATGTTTCCCGCCTGCCGGAGGCACGCAAAATCGCTGAAGGCCGCCATCTCAAGGGCGCCCGCTGGGCGAAGATGGTCGGCCCCCACCTGCGCGAAAGCCCCGGCGGCAATCCGCTCATTGTCTGGAACCAGCCGCACCCGATCTACCTCAGCGAACTGCTCTATCGCGCCTCGCCGGACAAGGCCACGCTTGAACGCTACGGCGAGCTGGTGCAGGATACCGCCGAGTGCCTGGCATCCATGTTGTGGCTCGACCCTGAGCGGAACCAGTATGTCCTGGGCCCCCCGCTGTGGATCGTGCAGGAAATCTACGACCAGTCCACCAGCCAGAATCCCGCCTTCGAGCTGGCCTACTGGCGCTGGACCCTGCAGCTGGCCCAGCAGTGGCGCGAACGGCGCGGTCTGGAGCGCGAACCGCTATGGGACGACATAATCGCCCGCATATCCCCGCTGCCTCAAAAGGATGGCAAGTATGTGGCGATCGAATCCAATCCGGACACGTGGGACAACATTGACAGCCGCCATGACCACCCCGGCATGCTGATGGCTTTGGGCATGATACCGCAGACACCGGCCGTCGATCCTGCCACGATGAACCGCACCCTCGATGCGGTACTTGCGCACTGGGACTGGGAGGTTAAGATCTGGGGCTGGGACTATCCGATGATCGCGATGACGGCGACCCGGCTGGGCCGCCCGCAGGATGCCGTTGAAGTGCTGCTGCGCGCTGGCCCGAACAACCGCTACCTGCCCAACGGGCACTGTCCGGTGCGCCCGCTCAACGATCCCGAAAAGTCGTGCTACGATGTTGCAGTCTACCTGCCTGCCAACGGCGCCTTTCTTTCCGCCGTATCGCTCATGCTCGGGGGATGGGACGGCTGCAAGGTCGAGCACCCCGGATTGCCGAAGGATGGAACATGGACAGTGAAGGCCGAAGGATGGAAACCGCTGCCCTGAGCAATGAGGAGATGACACCATGAAGTGGATTATGAACAAACTGCAT
>JBNLDM010000106.1:0-55213 GCA_050304335.1 Pontiella sp. | reverse complement strand
AGCAAAACATGGCGAGTTTGAACGGTCGCCGGTGCCGGAATCGCATACACGGGGATTCAAGGCATTCGTGGGCATGTATGCCGGCGAGCACTGCGCCGGAACCGAACTGATGATCGGACCGTTGTTCGTGGCGGCGGGTGTCAGCGCGTTCGATGTGGTTTTCGGTTTGATTCTGGGCAACCTGCTGGCGGTTTTCAGCTGGATGTTTTTATGCGCACCCATTGCGGTTCGTGCACGCCTGACGCTCTACTATCAGCTCGAAAAAATCTGCGGACGCAATCTGGTGACCCTCTACAATCTGGCCAACGGCGTCATGTTCTGTTTCCTGGCCGGATCGATGATTACCGTGTCGGCCACGGCGCTGGGGGTCTGGTTCCACTTCCCGATGCCCAAGCTGACCGATATCTATCCCAACAGTTTTGGCTGGGTGGTGGCCGTGCTCGGCGTCGGTGCGATCATTTCAATCGTGGCGGCCTGGGGCTACGACATGGTAGCGCGCATCGCGAATATAGCGGCGCCATGGATGGTGCTCGTCTTCCTCGCATTCGGGATCGTCGGCCTGCGCCAGTTCATGGAAGTCACCGGAACAGAGGTCCATTCACTGGGCGGGCTGTGGGAGTTGTGCAAGACTTCCATCTGGAAGGGTGGGGATCCACTTCCGGGCCAGATCAAGTTTACCTTCTGGCACGTCACTTTCTTTGCCTGGTTCTGCAACATGGCGATGCATGTCGGCATGTCCGACCTGTCGGTCTTCCGCTTCGCCAAGCACTCATGGCAGGGGCTGGCGACGGCATCGGGCATGTATGTCGGCCACTTCATGGCCTGGCTGTCGGCCTCGGTGCTTTATGCGCTGCAGCTCCATCTCGACCCCTCCAATACGGATGTGCTCCCCGGTCCGCTGGCCTATCGCGCCGCCGGGGTCGCCGGCCTGGTCTGCGTGATCGTAGCGGGCTGGACGACGGCGAATCCTACCATTTACCGCGCCGGCCTGGCCTTCCAGGCGATCATGCCCAGCAAGTCGCGTTTTGCCGTGACCATCGGCACCGGTCTGCTGGCCACCATTGCCGGTATGTTTCCCGGCATTGCCATGAAGCTGCTCGGCTTCGTGGCCCTGTACGGCTTGATCCTGATGCCGATGGGTGCCGTTATCTTCGCCGATTTCTGGATTTTCCCGAAACTGGGGCTCCGCCAGTACTATGCTGAGCATCGGGGCATAACGATCAACTGGGCGGCGGGCGTTGCATGGATCGCGACGCTGGCCATCTGCGTGGCGCTCGTGAAGTCGGGCAACCCGATGTTCCAGCTGTTTTTCGTGGCTCTGCCAGGCTGGTTCATTGCCTCGTTGCTTTATATCGGAATCAGCATGATTCAGCAGAAAGGAGAAGCTGCATGAAAAGGCTACTGGAAGTTGTTTCATATCTCGCGCTCATTCTTGTTGTAGCGGCCCCTGTGATGTTCTATGCCGGACGCTGGGATCTGGAGCAAAACAAGCTCTGGATGCTGGTGGCCACCATCGTCTGGTTTGCCACGGCATCGCTTTGGATCGGCACCAGAAAGAAGGGGGAAAGCCAATGATCCGCAATGCCTTCACAATGAAGCTTAAGCCGGGCATCGTCGAGGAATACAAGAAACGCCACGACGAAATCTGGCCGGAACTGGCCCAGGCCCATACCGATGCGGGCATCTTCGATTATTCGATCTATTTCGATGAAGAAAGCCTTACCCTGTTTGCCTTCCAGAAGCTGACCGACGACAATACCGCCGACGATCTGAAAAACCTCGAGATTGTGCAGAAGTGGTGGGAATACATGGCGGATTTAATGGAGGTGCATCCGAACAATATGCCAGTGTTCAAGCCGTTGCGTGAAGTGTTCCACATGGACTAGGTAGGGTGTTTTCGACGAGCCGAGCTAGCGAGACGGGCTTTGCGGAGCAAAGCAATGGAACGTCGTGGAATGGCAAAGCGTCGCAAGCAGGTAAACGAACGCTCCTGACCGATTTATAGCGGAGTGGATTTATGAGATACGAATACATGCATCCGCGCGATGAGCTCGCGCTGACGCTGGAGCGCATATACAACTATAAGATGACCACCACCTCCGGCGGCAACCTGTCCATTATTGACGAATATGGCGACATATGGATCACGCCCGCGCGGGTGGACAAGGGGGAGCTGACTCCGAAAGACATCGTCTGCGTGCGCAAAGATGGAAGCGTCGACGGATTGCACCCGCCATCCTCCGAGTTTCCATTCCATAAGGCGATCTATGAAGCCCGTCCGGACATCCGCTCCGTGGTGCACGCGCATCCCATGGCGCTGGTGGCGTTCAGCTGTGCGCACAAGGTGCCGGAAACAAAAGCCTTCCCGACGGCATGGAACAGCAACGGGCTGGTTGGCTTCGCCCCGTACGGCGTGCCGGGCAGCGACGACCTGGGGGCCAAGATTGCTGCTGAGTTCAGCAAGGGGTATGACAGTGTCATCCTCGAAAACCACGGGGTTTGCTGCGGCGGCCTGAACCTGCAGGATGCCTTCCAGCGGTTTGAATCGCTCGAGGTGTGCGCCAAGGCGCTGATCAAGGCCTCGATGATCGGTGAGCCCAGCTACCTGACCGAGGAGCAGATCCAGATGCAGCAAAAGAGCTACTACAAGCTCGAAGCCTTCGAATACGACACGGAAATGATGTCGATCAAGGAAAAGGAGCTGCGCTGTGAGCTGGCCCGTTTTGTTCGTCGCGGCTATCGCCAGCGCCTGCTGTCCGGCTCGGCCGGCACGTTTTCCGCGCGCATCGACGAGCATTCGTTCCTCATCACGCCCCATCCGCTGGACCGCCACACCATCGAGCCTGAGGATCTGGTGATGATCCGCAAGAACAAGAAGCAGATCGGCAAGAAGCCGAGCCGGGCCCTGCACGCCCACCGTGCCTTGTATGAAGCCACTCCGGAGGTCAATTGCATTATCAATGCGCAGCCCGTGAACGCACTCTCCTTCAGTATCGTAAACAGGAAGATCGATACGTACACCATTCCTGAAAGCTTCGTGTTTGTGGGTGATGTTTCGCTCCTGCCATTCGAGACCACCTTCAACGACTTTGAGCTGCTGACGCGGTCGCTGAACCTGAAAACCCCGGCATCCGTTTTGGAAAACAACGGTGTCATGGTGGTCGGACAGGACATCCTGTCGGCCTTTGACAAACTCGAAGTACTCGAATGCTCGGCCGAAGCGATCATCGACAGCCAGCCCATCGGAGGGCATGTACCGATGTCCCAGGAAATCATCGACGAACTTTGCACTGCATTTAATCTGTGATGATTCGTTGAAAACGTTGAAGCCGTTGAAGCCGGGTAATCCATCAGCGGACGGTTCAACGAGCGAAGCGATTTAACGATTTTAACGACTTGAACGCTAAAAAAGGAATGAACATGGAAGACCTGGAAACGATTGTGGAGCTTTCCCGTGAATTTGGAGACGTGGACTATGTAAAGGGGGGGGGAGGCAACACGTCGGTTAAGAATGAGGTATCCCTGTGGGTAAAGCCCTCCGGAACCACCTTGATGGGTCTGACCCCTGATACGTTCGTCCAGATGAACCGCGCCAAGATCAACGAACTGTATGAAGTTGAAACGCCTCGGGAATCAGCCGCGCGCGAGGAACTGGTAAAAAACATGATGGCCGCCGCCGTTGAGAACGATGCAGGCCGTCCTTCCGTCGAAGCACCGATGCACAATGTGTTCTCCGCGAAATATGTGGTGCACACCCATCCGGCCCTGGTGAATGGACTAACCTGCGCCAGAGAGGGTGAAGCCGCCTGCAACCGTCTTTTTCCCGATGCGCTTTGGGTGGAATATATCGATCCGGGCTACACGCTTTGCATGGAGGTGCGCAAGCGCATTCAGCAGTTTGTCCGTGATAACGGCACAGAGCCGGCGCTGCTCGTGTTGCAGAACCACGGCATATTCATCGCGGCCGATACCGCCGATGAAATCCGCGCACTCTATGGCCGTGTAATGGATACGCTTTCCAATGAATATGCGAAAGCGGGTGTGTCCGAAACACTGGAGATAACCGATGTGCCCGAAGACCCCGACACAGTGATGCAGATCAGGGAACTCTTCGCTGACGCTGCCGGTTATCTTGTTTCCAGCGGACTGTTTGCCTATGTGCCTGGTCCGATCTCTCCCGACCACCTCGTCTATTCCAAGGCATTTCCGTTCACGCATCCGCTCACGTTGGAGAATGTCCAATCCTATAAATCTGAACGCGGTTATGATCCCAAGGTCGTGGTTGCCGGTGACCGCGTGTATGGCCTCGGCAATTCGCAGAAGAACGCGGAGCTTGCCCTTGAGCTCGCCCAGGATGGTGCACTGGTACTGCAGTTGACCAAGGCGTTCGGCGGTGTCAACTACATGACCGATGCCCAGCGTGAATTCATAGAGAACTGGGAAGTCGAGTCCTACCGCGCCAAGCAGGTCTCCTAGTGCTGACTGCGGTTCCAGTATAGGGACAACACACCAAATGCTGCCGACGCTCATGTCCGGCCAGGCGGGCGTTCGTGCCTTGATGGCTCAAAAGCGGCGATCTTATCTAGATGCCGTCTCATTTGCGCCTTTACATGTGCAACTTTCTGTTATAAGTAATGGTGGTTAGGTTATTTACGAATAAAAATCCCGCACGATGCGATCAGGCAGGGGATCGACTCCATCATACGTGTGTCCCACGAGACATTTTGACAGCAAAAGAGGGTTATCACCCATGAACCGAAGAACGGTATGTTTTGTGGTTGCACTGCTCGCGACCCAAAACGGATTCTCCAATGTAATTAATCGCTGGTCGTTCAACCAGACGGCCGGCAGCGCGCCTTCCGGTACACCGATCGTCGACTCCGTATCCAGTGCTGTAGCCACCGTTCATGGTACGAACGCTGTTTTCTCGGGTAACTCAATCATTCTGCCTGGTGGCAGCAACGGTCAGGGCGACAATGCGACCATCGCGGCCTATGTCGACCTGCCGAACGGACTGATATCATCGAAGACCAACCTGACGGTGGAAATCTGGGCCACTCCTCTTTCACTGCGGGACTGGCAGCGCGTATTTGATTTCGGACGAACTGTGCAGACCGGCGACGGTGCCGACGGGGAATGGACCGGCTCGGTTGCGCCCGGCACGACGCAGTCTTCGGATGGTATATTCCTCTCACTCCAGCAGGGCGGGGACCTGAACCAGCAGCGGCTGGAGGTGAATCTCGACGGGGGATCATTCCATACACTGAATACGGCAGAACCGACTATGCTGGATGTTCAGTACCATTATGTTGTGACCTATGAAAGTGGACTCGGATCCTTCCCGGGGGGAGGTCTGCTTTCGTGGTATCGTGATGGAGTGTTGATCGGTACGTTGGACGTCTCCTTCGCGCTGAGCCAGATAGAGGATGTGAACAACTGGCTGGGTCGTTCGCAATGGAGCGGTGACCAGAACGCGAACGTGGCCTACAACGAAGTCCGCATCTATGACAATGCAATGAGCGCCGCCGAAGTTACCGCAAACTATCAGGCTGGACCGGAGCTGGGGTTGCGCTATCGCTGGTCGTTCAATGGAGCCGGCGGTGCTGTGGCAAACGGTACGTTGTTGAACGATACCATATCCGGATCGCCCGCGACCGTGCGTGGCAATGGCGCTACGCGCGACGGTTCCGCACTTACGCTGCCGGGCACCAGTACCGGCAACCAGTCACCGGCTGCCGTATCGGCCTATGTCGATCTGCCGAACGGCATTGTTTCCACTCTTTCGAACCTCACCATCGAGGCGTGGGCTACGCCGATCGCGACCAGAAACTGGCAGCGACTCTTTGATTTCGGCAGCGCCAGCGCCGGAGACGGGCTGGGCGAAGCCGGCGAATGGACCGGACTGTCCGGATCCGCACCGGGAACGACCCAGGCCTCCGATGAATTCGCACTGACGCTTAGTATGGGCGCAGATCTCAACATACAGCGTCTATACGGACGGCTCGATTATGATGTGGGAGGACTCAATATCTATGCGGAAAACGCTAATGCAACCACACCGGGACAGCAGTACCATTATGTGGTCACCTACGAACGCGGAGTGGGGACCTATGCCTCGACCGGCGGACGGCAGATCTGGTACCGCGACGGTGTTGCGGTGGCAACCAATGAGCTGCCGTATCCGCTCTCCGATATTGATGATGTGAACAACTGGCTGGGACGTTCGCAGTTCAGCGATGACGATGTTGCCAATGCTGCATTCAATGAATTCAGGATATACAGCTTTGCCTTTACCACAAACGATGTCGCCGCCAGCGGCGCCGCCGGTCCGGATACGCTGTATACGGTCGGCGCACCGGACGCCCATCCTGATTCGGTCCTGATGCATGCCGGCGGGAAAGCGCGCATCTACGTCCTGGACAACGACTCCGGGACACTGGATCCTCAAACAGTGGCCGTCCTGACCGCGCCGTCCCATGGATCGGCAGCGGTCGATAGCAACGGATCGATTCTCTACATTAATTCCTATCCCTCAGCCACCAACGACACATTCACCTACACGGTCAGCGGACTGGGCGGAGAATCGGATCCGGCCACGGTGACTGTGGACTTCTCCGATAACCTGCGCATCGCAAATTCCGGATTGGCCATGCCCGCTTCGCCGCCATCTACGTATTATCAGCTTGTCGATGCACTGCCGGGGGTCTCCTTTGACCAGCCGATCTGCATGGCTACGCCGCCTGGCGAAAGCAAGCGACTCTTCGTGTGCGAACGCCTGGCAAAAATCCAGGTGGTGCCGGACATTACGGCTGAATCGCCAACCAAGCAGCAGTTTCTTGATCTGCAGCAGGTAGTCGCCGGTCGCACGCCTGTTGAAACAATTCAGAACTGGTCGCTGGGTGAAAACGGCGTCCTCGGCATGGCCTTCCATCCCGACTATGCCAGCAACGGCTACTTCTATGTCGCCTATACGGTTCGCATAAACGGGGGATCCTACTACGAACGTATCTCGCGCTTCCAAGTGGATGCGGGTGATCCCAACCTGGCCGATCCCGCGTCGGAGCAGATCCTGCTCCAGCAGCTCGATGAGGAATTCAACCACAACGGCGGCGATCTGCATTTCGGGCCGGACGGCTATCTCTACTATGCGGCCGGTGACGAGGGAAATCCCAACGACAACTGGCAGAACAGCCAGCGGCTTACCAAAGATTTCTTTGCCGGGATCTTCCGCATCGATGTCGACAAGAAACCGGGCAACATTGAACCGACCCTCCATGACGCGATTCCGACCAATGGCGCGGGTATGGCCTACTTCTCGATCCCCATAGACAATCCCTTTGTGCATACCAGTCTGGGCGGTACATGGGACGGCACCTACAACGGAATCTTACTGACGAATGATCTCGACAGCATCCGGATGGAATACTGGGCCACCGGTCTGCGGCATCCATGGCGCATGTCGTTCGATCCCGCGACCGGCGACTTGTGGGCCGGCGACGTGGGCCAGGATACCTACGAGGAGGTCGATCGCATTGTCAAGGGCGGCAACTATGGATGGGTCTGGCGCGAGGGCAAGCACGATACGGGGCTGAAGGGGCCGGTGCCGCCGGGTTTCTCTTCCATCGATCCGGTCTACGAATACGTTCATACGAGCATCAGCGGCGGCGATGCACAGTTCAAGGGCAACTCGGTTTGCGGAGGCTATATCTACCGTGGTTCTCGTTTCCCGGCACTTTACGGCCGCTATGTGTTCTGCGACTCCGTATCCGGTCATGTCTGGGAGCTGAATCCGACGAACAACGCCGTCTCCCGGGTCACGGGCGTGGGCGGCGCGTACGGATATCTGGTAAGCATGGGGATTGATCCTTCCAACCAGGACATTCTTTTCGCGGACTTTATCAACGGACGTATTCTGCGTCTCGCAACCGGGGAGTCCGTCGGCTCGTTCCCGCAGACGCTCAGCGCAACGCACTTGTTCGCTGACCTGTCGGACCTGACACCCAATCCGGGTCTACTGCCGTACGATATCAACCGCCCGTTCTGGAGCGACTACGCCTTCAAGAGCCGCTGGTTCGCCATCCCCGAAGCAACCAACACGATTACGTGGGCGCGCGATGCCAACTGGACCATTCCCAGCGGTATCCTATGGGTCAAGCACTTCGATCTGGAACTCGAACGAGGCAATCCCTCTTCCCGCAAACGCATCGAAACCCGCGTGCTGACGAAGACAGCCAGCGACTATTATGGAGTCAGCTACCGCTGGAACGAGGCGGGTACGGAGGCGTATCTGGTCGCTGACGGCGGCGATGACTTCGATCTCCAGGTGGTTGATGGTGGTGTCACCAACACGCAGCACTGGAGCATACCCAGCCGCTCGGCCTGCCTGACCTGCCATACGCCCCAGGCCGGCAATACGCTGGGCTTTACGACGCGCCAGATGAACATGGTATCCGATATGGGCGGTTTCATCGGCAACCAGCTGCAACTGATGCATCAAGGCGGTTATTTTGCAAACGAGCCCGATCCGCCCAATACGCTGCCGCGTCATGTGCGCAACGACGAAAGCTCGTATCCCTTGGAGGAACGCGTACGTTCCTACATTGCGGTGAACTGCGCTTATTGCCACCGGGCCGACGGAACCGTCTCCGGTGCGAACTGGGACGGCCGTCCGCAACTCACCCTGGCTGAAACCGGACTGATCGATGGCGAGGCCGTCAACAATGGGGGCAATCCGACCAACCGGTATGTGATAGCCGGAGACTCATTGCATTCGATCGTTTTCAACCGTATCGCCGCGACGAATGGCTTTACCCGCATGCCGCCCCTGGCTACCAGCGAGCTGGATCATGATGCGATAGAGATGGTGAACGACTGGATTATGAACGAACTGCCCCTGCGCGAAGATTACGACGACTGGCGGATGGCCCAATTTGGATCGACCAATACGCCGGAGGGGGAACTCACCGCCAATCCGGACGGGGATTATGCAACCAACTGGGAGGAATTTATTGCCGGTACGCTTCCGCAGGATCCATACAGCTATCTCGTTTCCGAGGTGTCGACGGATGGTTCCAGCGTATCGGTTGTATTTGCCGTACCCGACTACCGATCCGCCTACATCGAAACCGCCGCCGAGCCCGGGGGGCCATGGCAACGGTGGGATACACCCGGCAATAGCGGCATCATGCGTCATGCCGGAACCGTCACCATAACGGGTTCGGCGGATGCGGCAAAACAGTTCTTCCGCCTGGTCATGGAAGAACGGTGAGAGAACCAGTTGTGCCATGACAATAAGCCGTCCGGTTCTGGCTGGCTTTTACTGCTGCTTTCAGGCGTTTATCCATGGGCCGGTGCGATAAATGTTAGGTGCGGCAAAAAAGGGGCGATTAGGTTTGACGCAGTTGAGATAACGTCTAAATTTGGCCGCAATTTCAGCAGGGAAAATGGCCATGGCGGATTGCCACGAAGATGTAAAAAAGCGAATAAACGCGCTGTACAACATGCTGATCGAGCATGACGGTTTCGGAGAAATGCGCATCGATTTCAGGATTCTCAAGAAGGGACAGAAAGAAGTCATCATTTATTGCGGCAAGCAGTACCGCTATGTCGTGGACAGTTCCAGGGGTTGTTTGAGAGATTGATACGACCGGAAGGTTCATCCGACACGCGTTTTGTCCTACGATGCGGATGTGGATGGTACATCGAAGGTGCCATTAAAAGATTTATACTGACCGAGGTTTTTGGAATGAAGCTAAAGGAATTGAGGGTGGGGGATGAAGCCGAGGTTGCTGGATTCATTACATCGGATCCGGCATACCGCCAGAAACTGCTGCGCATGGGGCTGACCCGCAAGGCCGTCTTCAAGGTGGTCCGCAAAGCCCCGTTTGGCGGTCCGATTGAAGTGGAGGTCAAAGGCTCGCGTCTGGTACTTCGCAGTGACGAAGCCAACGCGCTGGAGGTGGAGAAGAGATGAGGAATCTTCAGATTGCCCTGGCCGGCAACCCAAACTGCGGAAAGACAACGGTGTTCAATGCGCTGACGGGCGCCCGTCAGCGCGTCGGTAACTGGCCCGGCGTAACGGTCGAGCGGGTGATGGGCGAATACCTCCACTGCGATGCAACCATCGAAGTGACCGACCTTCCGGGGATCTACTCCTTCTCCGCGCTGTCGCCCGACGAGGAGGTGGCGCGCAAGCATATTCTCTTCGATACGCCCGATGTCGTGGTGAATATAGTGGATGCCTCGAATCTGGAACGCAATCTGTACCTCACCACGCAGCTGCTTGAGATGGACGTGCCTGTGGTGGTTGCACTCAACATGATGGACATGGCCAGGCAGCGCGGCATCCGTCTTGAAATCGAACATCTGGAAAAGCATCTCGGTTGCCCGGTGGTGCCCATCGTGGCATCCAAGAAGCGGGGCATCGAGGAACTGAAATCGGCCATCTGCAATATCAGCAAGTCGCATCACAAACCCGGTGTGCGCGTGTCGTACGAAAAGGATATCGAAAAGGTGCTGCGATCCCTGGAAATCAGTCTGGCTGATGTGGCGCTCAACAAAAGAGTTTCCGCCCGCTGGCTCGCCGTCAAGCTGCTGGAGAAGGATGAGCTTGCGCAGGAGATACTCGGCACGGACAAGGCACAGCTTCCTGATCTGGACGAGCAGCTCAAGAAAGTGGAGCGCATCGTGGGCGAGGATGCCGACATGATCATTGCCGACGGCCGCTACGGGTTCATCCACGGTCTGGCGCGCGACGTTACCGCCGGCAGCGACCATACCCGGAAGAGTTTCTCGGATGCGGTCGACAAGATCGTGCTGAACAAGGTTATGGGATTCCCCGTCTTTTTCTTCGTTATGTATCTGGTGTTTGCGCTGACCATCAATGTGGGCGGTCCGTTCATCGATTTCTTCGACGGTCTGTGCGGCACCATTTTCGTTGACGGGTTTGGCCACCTGCTGGGATTGATGCACGCACCGGATTGGATCGTGGCGATTCTGGCTGAAGGCATCGGCGGCGGTATCCAAACGGTTTCGACCTTCATACCGCCGATCTTCTTCATATTCCTGTCGCTCTCCTTTCTCGAGGACTCGGGCTACATGTCGCGCGCGGCCTTCGTGATGGACCACTTCCTGCGTTCCATCGGTCTGCCGGGCAAGGCGTTCATTCCGATGCTCGTCGGGTTCGGCTGCAATGTGCCGGGTATCATGGCCACGCGAACACTGGAAAGCCGGCGCGACCGTATTCTGGCCGTGCTGATGAACCCGTTCATGTCGTGCGGTGCGCGCCTGCCGGTCTATACGCTCTTTGCGGCGGCCTTTTTCCCGCAAAAGGGCGGCATTGTGATTTTTGCCATCTACCTTATCGGGATCGCCCTGGCGGTGATGACCGGATTGCTGTTCAAGAATACGCTTCTGCGTGGCGAGGTGACGAGTTTCGTCATGGAGCTTCCTCCGTATCACATGCCGACCTTCAGCGGAGTGATGTACCATACCTGGCACCGGCTGAAGTCCTTCATCATCAAGGCCGGCAAGGTGATTCTGCTGATCGTGGCCGTGCTGGGTTTCCTGAATTCAATGGGTACCGACGGCTCCTTCGGCAACAGCGATTCGCGCAATTCAGTGCTCAGCGCGATGAGCCGGAAAGTGACTCCTGTATTCCGTCCCATGGGGATCGAGGATCAAAACTGGCCTGCGACAGTCGGACTGTTCACAGGAATTTTTGCCAAGGAGGCCGTCGTCGGGACACTCGACTCCATTTACGGCCAGCTGGAAGGACAGCTTGGCGAGGTGGACACGACTGCACCCGAAGAAACGTTCGATTTCTGGGGGGGGGTCATCGGTGCCTTTGCCGCCATTCCGGCCGGATTCGAGGGCTTTGGCAAGAGTCTGCTGGATCCAATGGGTTTGACCGGTGCCATGGAGGAGATCAAAACCGAGGATCGGGCCAAGTATAATACCATGGTTGCCCACTTCGGGGACCATGCCGAAACAGCGGCGTTTGCCTATCTGCTGTTTATCCTGATCTATGCGCCCTGCGTGGCGGCCATGGCGGCGATTGCCCGCGAGATAGGAACCCGCTGGATGGTCTTCGCGGTATCCTATCTCACGCTGCTCGCATGGGTGATGGCGACGCTCTATTTCCAGTTTGCCACGTTTACGCAGAATCCGGAATCGGCGGCGGGATGGATCGGATTGTGTTTCGTCATTCTTGTGGCCCTCTTTATCGGAATGCGTATCGCCGGTAAACGCGGGGTGGTCAATGCTAAGTAGCATCGTCAGCTTGCTCAGCGAGCGGGGGGGAGCCCTGTCGGTTCAGGAAATCAGCCTCGCGCTGGATATTGAATCGAGTGCGCTCCATCCGATGCTTGAAATGCTGGTGCGCAAGGGAAAGATTATCAAGGTCGAGCTGCCATGCAAGACCAGTTGTACCGGCGGCTGCACGCAGGCCGACACCATGATCTTCTATAAGGCCGCCTAGTGTCCTGATTGGCTCTGTATTAAGATAGGATCTAAATAATATTTGACGCATGCCGTCTTCCTATGCTTCATTCTTCGCAACCGATGCGGTATTGGAACCCTTCCTCGTGGAGTATTGAGAGCCCGTCGGAGATGTCCTGTCAGGGTGGCCCTGAAGGTTGTTTAAAACGAATGCCGGTGCACGGATCCAGAGGATGGATCGGGTATTGGACGGAGATGTGGTTTTTAAATGATCTGAGCCGGTAGCCCGTTCTCAAACGCCTGCGTGTAATGTCAGGTGTTTTTGCGTCCGATCTCTCCATTTATGCCCATTGAACTCCATCATACTGCCCCGGCCGAAAAGGAGATGAAAATGAAAATGAAGTCAGCCATTCTAATGGTCTGTGTAATGGGTAGCGTAGCCGCACTGGCGGCGGATGAAGTGGCAACGGAACAACGCATTGCAACACTGGAGCAACAGGTTCAGGCATTAACCGGTGAGCTGGAAAGAGACCTCTTCGGAGATGTGATTCCGGAACTGGGCGAGTCCATTCACGGCATGGGTCCGGCCGCATCCAAGGTCTACAATAAGGAACAGGGTCTTTCAATCGGGGGATACGGCGAAATCCTCTATCAGAACTACAACGGCCGCGATATCAACAAGACCGATGAGTTCGATATGCTTCGTGCCATCCTTTATTTCGGCTACAAATTCACTGATAAGTGGGTGCTAAATACCGAAATTGAGTTGGAACATGCCGAGGAAGCATCGGTTGAATTTGCATATCTGGACTATCTTCACAGCGAAGCGCTCAACTTCCGGGGCGGTCTGCTGCTGGTTCCCGTAGGTATTGTGAACGAGCTCCATGAGCCGACGGTATTTCTGGGAGCCAGGCGTTCCACCGTGGAAAGCAGCATCATTCCCACGACCTGGCGCGAAAACGGGGCGGGTATCTTCGGTGACATCAGCACCGTGAGCTACAAGCTGTATGTCGTGAACAGCCTCGACGCTGAAGGGTTTACGGCCGGAGGCATCCGGGGTGGCCGTCAGAAAGGCTCTCATGCCAAGGCCGCCGATTTTTCCGTGGTGGCCCGCGCCGATGTGGAAGTCATACCGGCCGTTACGGTAGGTGGTTCGGTGTATGCCGGCGATCAGGGACAGGATCTCGGAGTGGACGCAGGCCTGGTGCTGGCTGAAGCCCATCTCATGGCGCGGAAAGCCGGTTTCACGTTCAATGCGCTTGTGGTTTCTTCGCATCTGGATGATGCCGATGAACTCAATGCTATAACCGGTGAGGAGGCGGGCGAGCGGATGTTCGGCTGGTATTCGGAGTTGGGCTATGACGTATTGTCGGGGTTGGATCAGGGCGAGAAGCAACTGATTCCTTTCGTGCGTATCGAGCAGCTTAATACGCAGGAACGGGCCGCCCCGGGATACACAGCCGATCCGGCCAATGACCTGGATATCGTTACGGTCGGACTGAACTTCAAGCCGATCGATGAAATAGTGTTTAAACTGGAACATCAGTTTATCAAGGATGGGAATAGTGACAAACTCGATCAGACCAATCTGGCGCTGGGATACATATTTTAAGGCCGCGCTTTTTATAATGATCGCCACGACGGTCTCTCTGTCTGCCGGAACATTTCCGGGCGCGGACGAGACCGTCCGACAGCTCCTGCCCGGCATTTCGTACGAGCGGGAAACATTCCTGCTCAACGAAGCCGAGCAGGAGGCGTGTGCAGCATCGGCCGGTCAGAAATCGATCGGAGCTTTGGTAACCCGCTATGTTGTGCGCGACGAGGCAAGCATTGCGGGCTATGCCTATCTTGACAAGCATCGGGTACGTACCATGCCACAGACGCTGATGGTGGCATTGGATGCCGACGGCGTTCTCGTGGGTATCCGGGTGCTGGCCTTTCACGAACCTGCTGAGTATATGGCTCGAGAGGGGTGGATGGAGCAGTTCCGCGGAAAAACGGTAGACGAAGAGATCCGCTTGAAGAAGAACATTGACGGGATCACCGGTGCAACGCTCACCTCCCGGGCGGTAACGCAGTGCGCGCGCCGCGTGCTGGCTGTTCACCAGATTGTCGAAGGTCGAGAGGACGAATGAACCGCATCGATGCATGGTTGCTGCATGCATCCAATGGGCTGGTGATGATTACCGGTCTGGTGTATGCGTGGATGGCCTACATGGTAAAGCCGGAAGATCCCTATGCCATCGTGGGCCATCCCTGGCAGCCGCACGTGCAGCACGCCCATATATGGACAGCTCCCTTCCTTCTGCTGGTGCTTGGTCACCTATGGAGCCGCCACATGCAGCCGCATCTTCAACGCGATACCCGCAGCAGACGTTTCAGTGGGGTCGGTATGTTGGTGGCTGCACTCCCGATGGCTTTTTCGGGATATGCCATTCAAACTGCAGTTGAACCGCTATGGCGATTGGTCTGGGTGGTTGTTCATCTGACTACTTCGGCGCTGTGGATCGGCGGTTACCTGATCCATCTATCTCAAAAATGGATTATGAGCCGCCGTTGATAGATGGAGCTCATCCAGGGCAGACCTCCGTTCCTACCTCTCGTAGTGCGCCGGCTCGCGGTAGGTGGCGTCCCAGTTTTTGAAGACGGGTTCGAGGCCCTTGGCGCGAAGCATGGCGCAGAAGGTGGGAATGTCCCGCTCGTCGCTGATTTCAAACTGCTCGGTCGATTCCTCTGAATCGTCGCTGTAACCGCCGACGGTAGTTTTGCTCGCCACGCTCATCTTCGATATGCCGACGCCGGCCAGGCCGTCGCGAACGCGCTGCGGTTCGCGCGTGGAGAGCACTAAAGGAATCTCCGGCAGACAGATGCGCAGCGCAAAAATGATCTGTGCCAGCAGGCGTTCATCGACGGGGTGATCCGGCCGGAATCCGCCAAGCTGCGGGCGGATGCGCGGGAAGGAGATGGAAACACCCGCCTGCCAGTAGGTCTTGAGCAGGTGCTTGGCGTGGCGATAGACACAAAGGATGTCGTAGCGCGGATCAGCCAGTCCCAGCAGGGCGCCGATGCCGATGGTGCGCATGCCCCCGCGCAGTGCGCGGTCGGGTGCATCAAGCCGATTGTCGAAGTTGCGTTTGTCGCCCCAGCGGTGCATGCGCTCATAGGCTTCGCGATCGTAGGTTTCCTGATAGAGCGTAACGCCGGTGCAGCCGGCATCGGCGAGCTGCCGGTACTCCTCTTCCGCCATCGGAAAGACCTCGACGGTCACGTTGTGGATATATTCGGCGGCAAGCGAGACGCACTCGCGCAGGTAGGGGACATCCGCCTCCGGCATGCGTTCGCCGGTCAGCAGAACCAGCTCTTCGAGATGCATCCGGTTGATGGCCTCCATTTCGTGCCGCAACTGCCCCTCGTCGAGCACCGCGCGCCTGGCGCGCCGGTCGGCCGCGATGCCGCAATAGAGGCAGCCGCCGTTGCAGAAATTGGAGAGGTAGAGCGGGGTATAGAGCGAAATTGTCCGGCCAAAGTGGCGTCTCGTGATCGCCTGCGCCTGCTGCGCCATGGGTTCCAGGAAATCGGCAGCCGCCGGTGAAAGCAGGGCGGCCAGTGTACCTTCATTGGGTGAATCGGCATGAAGCGCGCGTTGCACATCGGAGGCGGTGTATGAACGCCCCAGCCAGGGTTCCGGATCAAGCCACTCCGGCAGGGTGTTTACACCACCCGCTTCGCTGGAGGACACGGAGGTGCGAGAAGTCTGATCACCCTCTGTGCTTCTCTGAGCCCTCTGTGGTGAAAAATCAGTCATTTGCAGATAGGAAACTGGTTAAGGGTGAGCTGGCGACCGCGACCTCGGAAACCGGCATGAGGCCGGCGAGCCGACCGGCGCGGCCGGCTTCAATACCCATTTTGAACGCGGCGCCCATGGCCGCGGGATTCTCGGCGGCGGCGATGGCGCTGTTGACCAATACGGCGTCGCAACCCATTTCCATGGCACAGGCCGCTTCGGAAGGCGAGCGCAATCCCGCATCGACGACCACCGGTATGTTGGCATCGCGGATAATAATCTTGATCATTTCGGCGGTAGCCAGGCCCTTGCCGGTACCGATGGCCGCGCCCAACGGCATGACCGCCGCGCAGCCGATGTCCTCCAGCCGCTTGGCCAGAACCGGGTCGGCCGGAATGTAGGGCAGTACTAGAAAGTCCTGTTTCACCAGCTCAATGGCGGCCTCGTAGGTTTCGATCGGATCGGGCAGCAGATGATGCGGGTTCGGGTGGATTTCCAGCTTAACGAAGGCGCTTTTACTGATTTCCCGGCCCAGCATGGCGGCGCGAACGGCTTCCCTGGCATTCATTGCACCGGATGTATTCGGCATCAGGCGTACGTTCCCGAGCTGCGAGAGCGGACCGTAGAGATCGTCTTCCGCCTGCGCACGGTTGAAACGGCGCAGCGCCACGGTTACCAGTTCCGTACCTGAAGCTTTGACGGCCTCAATCATGGCCTGCGTACTGGCAAACTTGCCGGTTCCCAGAAACAGCCGCGAGCCCAGCTCCTGATCACCGATTCTTAAAACATCATTATTCATAAGTAACCTGTCGATTTTATAACCGCAGAAATTGCGGAATTTCGCTAAAGAAATCCTGTTCTGCGCTGTTCTGCTTGTTCCGCGGTTTCTTATCCGCCGCCGACGAAGACGAGCATTTCGATTTCGTCGTTCTCGCTCAAACCGCTGGACTCCCATTCGGTGGCAGGGATGACATCGCCGTTTACCATGAGGGCGGTATGGGCCTTGTTGGCACCCAGTTCGCTGAGCAGGGCAGCGATGGAGCCATTGCCTGTATGTTCATGCGGTTCGCCATTTACGATCAGTTTCATGGTTTTTCTCCCGTTCCCGGGGCCGTAATCCCGGCTGCATAAAAAAAACGCCCCGAATCCACCTCGGAGCGCTTGATCGCGTGCAACGCTCCCTTGCGCCGGCATGATCCGGATCAGGTTCAACGGGTATGATCTCAGCACTTTCCGCGAACGGACAGGCACCCCGGGTGACTTGTCGCGCAGGTTGCCAATCCTGACCGTCGAAGTAAAGCGGGAAGGGACGAAAAGCGGTCGGGCAAAAATCCCGTTTTTAGTATTGCGGCACTTTGACGGTCTGTTATTGTACGCGCTCGTTTTTGGAAGACGACCCCTTCGTCTAGTGGCCTAGGACTCCAGGTTTTCATCCTGGCAACACGGGTTCGAGTCCCGTAGGGGTCGCCATTTTTTTTCTTCCGGCGGCATTGCCGACCCCTTCGTCTAGTGGCCTAGGACTCCAGGTTTTCATCCTGGCAACACGGGTTCGAGTCTCGTAGGGGTCGCCATTTTTCGTCATTTCTCCTTCTGTGCAGCAGGATTGCTGCACAGAAAACCCTCCGGGAACACCGGAGGGTTTTCTTTTGTTTGCAGGGCGGGATAGGTCATAGACCTCCCCGCCACGGCTGGAAGATTCTCAACTGTTCCAGCCCTGCAATTCTCAGTTGCCGGAACGTCCGCCGACCCCCTTGGTGCCCTTGGCGATCGCTTTGGCCTTGCCCTTTGGACGCAGTGAACGCGAGGCTTCGCCGGCTTTCCACATTTCGGAGTTGTGGATGGCTCCGAGTTCCTTGTCGAGGCGCTCCTTGTAGTTCTTCGCGCCACAGACGCGCAGGACGCGCCTGGCTTCGTCCTTGTTCTTCACGGCCTTGTAGAGATCCTTGAATACGGGCATCGTGGCCTTCTTAAACTTCGGCGCCCAGTCGAGCGCACCGCGCTGCGCGGTCGCGGAGCAGTTCGAAAACATCCAGTCCATGCCGTTTTCATCGACGAGCCGGATCAGGCTCTGGGTCAGCTCCTCTACAGTTTCATTGAAGGCTTCCGACGGGCTGTGTCCGTTTTTGCGAAGCACGTCATACTGCGCCTCCATGACGCCGGCCAGGGCACCCATCAGGATGCCGCGTTCGCCGACGAGGTCGGAGGTCACTTCCTTTTCAAAGGTGGTCGGAAAGAGATAACCCGATCCAATGCCGATGCCGAGTGCCTTGCAGCGCTCTTCGGCACGGCCGGTGAAATCCTGATGGACGGCGAAGCTCGAGTTAATGCCCGCTCCGCTCAGGAAATTGCGGCGGACATTGAGACCGGAGCCTTTCGGCGCAACCAGGATAACGTCCACATTTTCCGGTGGAACAATATTCGTCAGGTCATTATAGACGATCGAGAACCCGTGCGAGAAGTAGAGGGCGTCGCCTTCATTCAGGTTTTTCTTGATCATGGGCCAGCAGATCTTCTGGGCAGCGTCGGAGAGCAGGTATTGTATCACCGTACCGCGCTGAACTGCTTCCTCAATCTCAAAGAGGGTCTCGCCGGGAACGAAGCCGTCGCGTTTGGCCCGGTTCCAGTCCTTCATGAACTTCCTGGACTGGCCGACGATCACGCTGAAGCCGTTGTCGCGGAGGTTGAGTGCCTGGGCGGGGCCCTGGACGCCATAGCCGATAATGGCGATGGTTTCATTCTTCAACACCTTGCGGGCGTTCGCCAAGGTGAATTCCTTGCGGGTAATAACGGTCTCCTTGACACCGCCAAAATCAATGACTGCCATGGTATATGCTCCTTATCCGGTTTGGTTAGTCATGCCCCATGCATGAAATGTAAATGTGATAAATGCTACAGAACCGCGGGTCAATGCGTAACTGGAAAAATGCGGGATATATATAAGCATATTTCCGCGGGATGGAGATTTTAGGCAAAATAAGTGAAGGGGAACCCTTTTTCATTTGCTTTTCGCCGACCGGGAAATATGTTTGGTGAAACCAATCTTCAAACATGCAAAACGAGGGTGGATAACAATTATGGGATGGTTCGATTCAATGCTGGTTTCCCTGCCGATGGCCGATATAGCCGGAGCATTTGCGGATAGTACCCTGCCGGGCAAGGCGATCGTCATTATTCTGTTTCTGGGCTCCGCCGGTGCCTGGACGATTATGTGGACCAAGGGCGTTCAGCTGCGCCTGGCGAGCCAGTATACGGCGGAATTTCTGGAAGCATTTCGTACGGAACGCAATCCAACTGCATTGTTCACGAAACGGGAGGAATATCCCGGCACACCGCTGAACACGATTTACAAGGCGGGCTGCCATGCGCTGGGTGGCGAACTGCAGGCGCATGGGATCGATCCCGACGACCTGCTGATGGGCGACCTCACCTCTGAAGCGCACCGCCATCTGACGCTGAACCAGCTCGAAACGCTGCGCTCGGTGGTGGACCGCAACGTGGCTGACGAGGCATTGAACCTGGAAGGGCAGATGGGCCTGCTGGCCACGGCCGTGAGTTCCGCCCCGTTTCTAGGCCTGCTGGGAACGGTCTGGGGCGTAATGGATGCCTTCAGCGGGATGGCGGAATCCGGTTCGGCTGCGCTCTCTGCCGTAGCCCCCGGTATTTCCGGCGCCCTGCTGACGACGATTGTCGGTCTGCTCGTGGCCCTGCCTTCGATGGTGGGCTACAACTTGCTGTCCGCCCATATCCGCCGCATCTCCGTGCAGATGGACAACTTTGCACAGGAGTTCATCTCCGAAATCCAGAATACCTATGTGATTGAGGCGTGATCGGATTTTTGAATTTTGATTTTCGAGTTTTGATTTGCAGGTCTGCGACAGCTATTTGGGGTTACAAATTGAACGAACACGACATGAAAGCCAGAACCAAGCGGTTTGCCCTGGATGTGATCCGCTTGGTTGGTACATTGCCTAAAACCACAGAAGGAAAAGCTATCGGGAATCAGTGGGTCCGTTCCGGCTCATCCGTTGGAGCGAACTACAGAGCTGCCTGCCGTGGAACATCAAAGGCGGATTTCGTATCCAGGCTCGGGATCGTTGAAGAAGAAGCCGACGAGTCGTTATTGGTTGGAAATCATTATCGAAGGGGCAATTCTACCCGAAATGCATGTGGCACCGCTGCTCAAGGAAGCAAACGAGATAACTGCAATCGTGGTGGCATCACGGAAGACTGCCGGAGGCTCAAAATGAGGCTGTCGCAGACCCATAAATCGACAATCAAAACTCTAAAATCGGAAATGCTCTAATGGCTCGCCGAACCAGCCTGGTATCATTAAATCAAATCAGCGACATCAACATGACGCCGCTGATGGACCTGACATTCATCCTGCTGATCACCTTCATCATCACCTTTCCGTTGATCGAGCAGGGGATCGCCATCAATCTGCCCAAGGGAAATGCGGAGGATATGCAGGATCCGCAAACACGCTCGATCAGCCTGAACCGGGAACGGAAGCTCTATCTGGACAGCACACCGGTATCGCGCGAAGAGCTGGTGTCGGCCATGATGGATGTCTCCACGTCGTCGCCGGAGACCACCATCTTTGTCCGTGCCGACCGCGACCTGCCCTACGGCGAGGTGGTCGACATCATGAAAATCCTCCACGACGCAAACATCACCCGCATGGCGCTGGTGACGGAGGCGGACCAGTAGGAATGAACCGCTTTGAAGCCAGAGTGACTGTGCGGGTGCTTGGCATCCATGTTGCCGTCGTTGCCTTCCTTCTGCTTCAGTCGCTGCTGCACGGGTGTTTCCGGCCAAAACCCAAACGGGAAATCGTAACCTTTGTCGATTTTGGCGAACCGATGCCGGCTCCGCAGATCCAGGAGGTAGAAGACATGCCGGAGCCGGAGCCCGCCCCGGCACCCACGCCAAAGCCGGAGCCCGCCCCGATCCCGGAGCCGAAGCCAGTACCGAAACCAGAGCCAAAGCCGGTACCTAAACCGGAACCGAAACCGGCGCCCAAGCCGGAACCGAAGCCCGAACCCAAGAAATCAGACTGGACCCCCGTAAAGGCAGGCGATATCGATACGAGCAAGAGCAAGCGAATCAATCCGAAGCCGGCCCCGCCGACGATATCAAAATCGGATATCCAGAAGCAGTTAAGTGATATTGTTCAAAAGCCCTCCACGAAAGCCGGAAATCCGGATGAAATAGCGGCCTATATTGCCCGTGTTGGACGGTATTTTGACCGATACTGGAAGCAACCGGCCTCCGCCTCGTCGGCCATGTCGGCGGTGGTGCGGGTCTATATGCTCAAGAGCGGCCAGATTACGCAGCGGCGGTTGATTCAGGCATCAGGTGATTCCGATTTCGACCAGTCCGCGATGGATGCCGTGAATGCGGTGGGAACCATTCCGGAACCGCCCGCCGACTTTCCCTATGAATATGTAGAAATCGAATTTAGAATCAGGAACTAACCAACCCTTTGGAGAATATCATGATCCGACGTTTTTTTATAGGTACACTCATCCTCGTCTCATCCTCCGCATTTGCACAGCGGGCGGTTGTTGAGCGCCAGGGGAGCGGAAAGCTCTCAATCAATCTTTCCGGTTTCCGAACAGGATCCGACTCCGCATCGCGCACGTTTCTTTCGGTCCTGCAGGCCGACCTGAACCGCTCCGGCTATTTCACGGTCACCTCCAGCGGCGGTACGCTCAACGTGGTCGGCACCTGCATGGCGTCCGGCAGCCAGATGCAGGCCCGGTGCGAGGTGTTTGAAACGGCCACCCGCCAGCGCAGGCTGGGAAAGGTCTACAACGGCGATACCGGCAACCCGCGAGCGCTGGCCCACACGGTCGCGGATGCGATCGTGTATGCCGTTACCGGGAAGCCTGGCATGGCCTCGGCCAGGATCGCCGTGGTGAGCAACCGGACCGGTCGCAAGGAACTCTATATCTGCGATATCGACGGGCACAACATGCGGCAGATTACGCGTGACCGCAGCATCGTGGTGGGCCCGCGCTGGTCACCGGATGGACAAAGCCTGATCTATACCTCCTACAAGCTGGGATATCCAAATGTCTACATTACCAGCAGGGGACGGCCGGTATCGAGCCATGGCGGACTGAATGCCAGCGGTGCGATTTCGCCGGACGGAAAAGACATGGCGGTTATTCTCTCTGTGTCGGGCAATCCGGAGTTGTATATCAAGAGCCTGCGATCAGGACGACTGACGCGGCTGACGCGCACGCAGCGCGGTAATGAGGCCAGTCCGTGCTGGTCGCCCGACGGCAGCCGCATTGCCTTTGTCTCCGATACGAGCGGCAAGCCGCAAATTTACGTCATGTCGAAAAATGGCGGCCGGGCACAGCGCATCACTACAACGGGATCCGAAAATGTGGCGCCGGACTGGGGGAAAAACGGCTGGATCACCTGCAGCTCGCGGGTGGGTGGCCGCTATCAGATCGCCATCGTTAATCCCTCCACCCGTGCCATGCGGCTGCTGGAGACCGACTGGGCTGATTACGAGGATCCAAGCTGGGCCCCGGATGGAAGGCATATCGTGTGCTCGCGCACTTCCGGATACCGATCTGCCATCTACCTCCTTGACACGTTAAAAGATTCTCCTGTAGCTTTGATTTCAGGCTCGGGCGACTGGTATTCTCCGGCATGTTCTCCTTAAATTGAAAGCGGGGTTGAGAGATGATGATTAAGACAATTTTCAGGTGTTTCGCGGTTACGGCAATGGCTGGTTCCATGGTCCTGATCGGCGGATGTAAGTCAAAAAATGCAAACGGAGCGAATGCATGGGATGGCACGGGTGTCATCGGGGGGCCGCTCGAGGGCGATATCCCCTTGGCTGGCAGCTCCCTGGGCCTTCCTGCGGACGGCGACCGGAGCCTGTTTCCGCCCGTCTATTTTGCCTATGACAGCTCGCAGGTGAATCCCGAGGAAGCCGGCAAGTGCGAGCAGGTCGCGTCGCATTTGAAAAAAGGCAAGGGCAACGGGGTGATTGTTGAAGGCCACGCGGACGAACGCGGCAGCCGGGAATACAACCTCGCCCTGGGCGAACGCCGCGCCCTGGCGGTTCGTGACTACCTGATCAGCCTCGGCGTTGATCCCGCCGTCATCCAGACGAAGAGCTACGGGGAGGAAATGCCCGATAATATGGGGCATGATGAAGCGGCCTGGCGAATGAACCGCAGGGCGGTCTTCGCAATCTACTAGCAACCTTTTGCAAGGTGCGGCGGCAGTCCGCACCTTCTTTTTCGCATGTTGGAGCCATTCCCCACAATCCTAGCGCAGATCGATCTTATGGGCAGCGTCACGGGGATCGTGGTATCCATTTTCGTCTCATTCGTGGTTATCACCCTGATATCCAGCTACTATCGCTTCCAGCACATTGTCGAACAGGCCGAGAAACAAAATCCGGAGGAGATGGGGACATCTGCAAATGAAATCCTCCGCGTGCAGCTGGCACGCTATCTGGCCGGCTGCGGCCGTCGCGGCTCCTCGTTCTCCATAGCCTTGATCAAGGCGGGGACGACCGGATTCAAGGTCAGGATTGATTCGCATCCGGTCCAGGCTGTTAAGCATGCCGTCCGTCGCGACGACGTAGTATGCCTGTACGATGATGAGACCATTGTCCTGCTGGCTGAATCCGAGCCCGAAGATGCGGAAGCCATGACCGGCCGCGTCATCTCTGCAATGGGCCATCAGTGTGGAGAGCTGGATTCGAAATCTGTGCGTGCCGGCATCGCCTCCTATCCCGGGCACGGCCTGAGCGGAAAGGAACTGCTTGATGTCGCCCTGGCGGGATTGGGCCAGGCCGGTGCCGAGCGTCCGGTTGTCCTGCCGGAGATCGTTGATGTTGATGAGGAGGACGAAGAGGATGCGGTCGAAGAGGCCCCGCTGGATGAAGCCGCGCAGGAGCCTGACGATGGCGGGGAGCATGATGATGAGGAAAGCAAGGGGTGGCGGGAGCGCCGCAGGGATGCGATCCTTGATGAAGTCACCGGGGTACTGAAGCCGTCGGTGATTTCGGCCTACATGCAGCGCATGATGAGCGACCTGCGCTATAAGAAGGGAAAGGCCGCCCTCTTCTGTGTCGGGGTCAATAATATGGATCACATTGCCCGCTTTCACGGAGAGGACGCTGCCGATGATGTGCTGGCCGGCGTCAGCAAGATTCTTCAGGAACATCTGCGGGCCGATGACCTGATCGGCCGCCATGAAAAATACGCCTTTCTGGTGCTTGCCAAGTGTTCGCTGAAGGAAGCGGAGGGCATCGGGAGGCGCATCAGCACATTGATCCAGCATGCCCAGTTCGAGAGCGGGCATAAAAAACTTAAAACCAATATAACGCTGGGTGTTTCGGCCTATCCCGAGCATGGGCGCAATCTGCACCACCTCTATACCGCGAGCCAGAAGGTGCTGGACCATAGCCGGGCGAACGATATTCGCGCCTATGCCGTTTACGATCCGGAAATTCATGATAAGGTACCGAGTAAGCCCATGAGGAGCATCAAGTCGGTCAAGGCCTGATCGACAGTATGGAGGAAATGATGAAGCTCGGTGTGAATGTCGATCATGTAGCAACTCTGCGTCAGGCACGCGGAACCGTCTATCCCGACCCGCTGGACGCGGCGATTCTCTGCGGCCGGGCCGGTGCGCACAGCATTACCGCTCACCTGCGCGAGGACCGGCGGCATATCCAGGATGACGATATCTTCCGCCTGAAGGAGCTGCAGCCCCTGCCGCTCAATCTGGAAATGGCCAACGTGGAGTCGATTATCGAGATTGCCCTGAGCGTGAAACCGGCGGAAGTATGCCTGGTTCCTGAAAAACGTCAGGAGCTTACAACCGAGGGCGGTCTTGATGTGCTTAAACATTTTGATTCCCTCAGGGCGACGGTGCAGTGCCTGTCGGAAGCGGGTATCGTCGTCAGTCTGTTTGTGGATGCGGCCGAGGATGCGCTTATCGCCTGCAAGGAGACCGGTGCTCCGGTGGTTGAACTGCACACGGGGGCCTATTGCGATGCCGAAACAAACGCAAGGCCGGCGCTGCTCGAGCAGCTGATCCGCGGGGCGGACCAGGCGCACTCACTGGGACTCAGGGTCAACGCCGGGCATGGTATCAACATCGAGAACCTGGGCGGCATTCTGTGTATCCCCCATCTGGAAACACTCAATATCGGTCACAGCATTGTCTGCCGGTCGGTGTTCCATGGGTTGGACCATGTCGTGAAGGAAATGCTGGATGCCATGCGCGAATATGAGGGCTAGGACATACCGGATACTGCGTATTACGTATTGATCTGGTTCTCACAGCGCGGATGTCTCAAACGCAATACGCAATACGCAATACGCAATACACAATACGTAATACGCAAAATGAAACTCGTTACCGCCAGCCAGATGCGCGAACTAGATCGGCGAACCATCGAATCCGGTGTTCCCGGCCAGGAGTTGATGCGGGTCGCCGGCGAAGGGCTTGCCGATGCCATCCGCAAACTGGCCGACATGCACCGGCTTGTGGATTCTCCTGTTCTGTTTGTTGCGGGTTCCGGCAACAACGGCGGCGATGCGTTCGTGGCCGCCTGCTGCCTGCATGATGAAGAGTGGCCGGTGGAATGCTGGCTGGCCTGTCCGGAAAGCAAGCTGAAGGGCGATGCCCTGATTCATTTCAAGCGCATGAAAAAGGCAGGTGTTCCGGTTCAGATCCTTGAGCAGCCGGACGAGTGGAAGCATGCCGCGGGTTGCGGAACCGATGCCGAGATTGTGGTGGACGGGTTGCTGGGCACCGGCGTGTCCGGTGAACCGCGCGGCGTCATCGCCGATGCGGCCGGTTTCATCAATGCCGTCGCCGAGCAGTCGCTGATTGTAGCCATCGATGTGCCTTCCGCCATGGCCATCCGTGCCGATTTGACGGTCACGATGGGGCTTCCCAAAAGCGATTGTGTACAGCCTGAAAACCTGGATGCGGTTGGAACGCTGGAAGTGGTCGATATAGGGATCCCCCCGCGATTAATTGACGAGACGGGCAACGATGCCGAACTGGAACTGATCCATCCGGCCGACCTGGCGCCGCTATTTCGGCGTCGGCCGAGGGATGCGCACAAGGGATCATTCGGACATGTCCTATGCATGGGTGGATCCAAGGGATTCAGTGGTGCCATTGCCATGGCTTCCAGAACGGCGCTGCGCGCCGGCGCTGGACTGGTATCCGCCTATGTGCCCGAAGCGATTCATGCGCTCGTAGCCCCCATGGTGCCGGAGGCCATGGTTCATGCGAGCATGCCTGATGGCAAGTGGACAACCATTCTGGCGGGACCGGGCATGGGTCGGACCGCGGCCACCCGTGAACAGATTCTTCACCTTTTGGAAAGCAGCCGTGTGCCGCTGGTGCTCGATGCCGATGCTGTGACGGTTCTGGCGGATCAAATCGATGCCATTGCCAAAGCACACTGTCCGGTTGTCCTTACACCGCACCCCGGCGAGTTCGCCACCTTGTTCGGGCTCAAGGTCGATGAAGTGCAGGAGGACCGGATCGGTATGGCGAAAATGGCGGCAGCCAGACTCGGTGCCGTCGTTGTTCTAAAGGGTGCGGGAACCCTTGTTGCTGCTCCGGATCAGCGGATGGCCATCAATATGACGGGCAATCCCGGCATGGCAACAGGAGGGGCCGGCGATGTACTGGCGGGGCTGCTGGCCGGCTTGGCGGGGCAGGGGATCGCACCCTTCGAGGCCGCCTGTGCGGCCGTCTGGCTGCATGGTCGCGCAGGCGATCTGGCCGCTGCTGAAAAATCGCAGATATCGATCATTGCCACCGACCTGATTGAAAAAATTGCCGACGCGTTCCGCGAATTCTCCTGCAGGTGAACAGGTATGTAGGTCTTCAGGCGCCTTTGCGTGCGTGCCGTCGGATGACAGAACGACGAACCTTTCTCACCCCTTGATCATTTCGTAGGCCTCCAGCGCCCGTTCCCGAGAGTGCTTCAGATCGACCACGGGGTGGGGATAGGTTTTTCCGAGCTCGATATCCGCATGTTCCAGCACGATTTGCGGGGCTTCCCAGGGCTTGAACAGGTATTTATCGGGCAGATTCTTCAATTCCGGGACATGGCTGCGGGTGTATTCCCCCGATGGATCAAACTTTACGCCCTGAGTAACGGGATTGAAGATGCGGAAGTAGGGTGCAGCGTCGGCTCCGCAACCCGCCACCCACTGCCAGCTGGCGGAGTTGCTGGCCAGATTGGCATCCACGAGGCAGTCGGCAAACCACGACTGTCCGTGCTGCCAGTGAAGCAGGAGGTTCTTGGTCAGGAAGGATGCGGTGATCATGCGCACGCGGTTGTGCATGTATCCCGTCATCCAGAGTTCGCGCATGCCGGCGTCGACGATGGGAATGCCGGTCTGTCCCCGCTGCCAGCACGACAGCAATCCGGTGTCGTTGTTCCAGGGAAAACGGTCGAACCTGCGGTTGAAGTTGGTGTCGGGCAGATCGGGGAAATGGTACAGCAGGTAGTTGGAAAACTCCCTCCAGCAGAGTTCGCGATGGAAATGCTCAACGTCCTCGTCTTTTCCCAGGCAGGCGGCCGCATACCAAACCTGGTTGGGTGATATTTCCCCCCAGTGTAAATGGGGTGAGAGGCGGGATACATTGCGCAGTGCCGGGAAATCGCGTTTCTGCTTGTAGCCGGAAAGACCGTGTTCCAGGAATGCATGCAGGCTTTTGTGGGCTGACGCTTCGCCAATATCCCAGTGCTGCTCCAGTTTTCGGTACCAGTGATGCCGTGGGAGCAGGTCCAGGGAATCGACGGATTCCTCCTCGGATCCCTGCACGGTGAGCTCCACATTCTTCGGTCGAAACAGCGGTTTTCGCGGCGGTTCGGAGTTCAGGCATCCGTTCTGATAATAGGGGGTGAATACCTTGTAGGGCGTTCCATCCTGTTTCAATACGTCCCACGGTTCCCAGAGAAGCGATCCGTTATAGCTGCGCACTTCGATACCCGAGCTGATCAGCATCTCCTTGAGCCGGGTATCCCGCTGGAGGCGCCACGGTTCGTAGCATCGGTTCCAGTGGACGCGCTCGACGGCATGCTCCTTTACCAGACGGGGGATAATTTCCAGTGGATCGCCCTTGAAAAGCCGCAGTTTTCCATTCAGATCCTTGTTGAGACTGTGCAGGGAATGATGCAGCCACCAGCGGCTTGCGGCTCCATGTGTGTGTTCACCGGGATGAATGTCGTCGAGAATGTAGATGGGCAGTACCTTTCCCAGCCCGGCGGCCTCGCACAGCCCGGGATTGTCGCTGAGTCGCAAATCCTGCCGGAACCAGTGGATGACCGTGGGTTTAGACATGGATCACGCCAGATTGAACAGGAGCAGTTCGCACGGGTCTTTTGCGGATAGGGTGATGGTTCGTTCATCACTGACGGCGGCGCCGTCGCCGGCCTGTAGGATGATTCCATTCAGGTCAAGGGTCCCTTTGATCAGCTGGACCCAGACATGCCGTTCCTTGTCGATCGTGTGCTCAATCGTGTCGCCGGTTTCCAGCCGTCCGCCGAGGACTTCGACATCCTGATGAACGGTCAGGCTGTCGTTTTCGCCGTTCCTTGAAGCAAGTAGTGTCAACGCACCCGGCTGTTTGAGCCCGGGGAATATGCGCTGTTCATAGGACGGGGGCAATCCGATCGTTTCGGGATAGATCCAGATCTGAAGCAGATGGGTTTTCCTGTCTGTTGGATTGAATTCGCTGTGGGTAACGCCGGTGCCGGCCGTCATGCGCTGAAGCTCGCCGGGCCGGATGACCGATCCGGTACCCATGCTGTCTTTATGTTCCAACTCGCCCTCGATAATGTAGGTGATTATCTCCATGTTTTCGTGGGGATGCGTACCGAATCCCATTCCACCTTCAATCCAGTCTTCGTTGATTACCCGCAGGGCGCGGAACTGGGTGTGGTTCGGGTCGTAATAGGAGGCGAAGGAAAACGTATGGAAGGTCTCCAGCCAGCCATGATTGGCGTGCCCGCGGGCATCGGATTTACGCACTTTTATCATACTGAAAAGGTCCTATATTTAATTACCTTAAGACAGCCGGTTGGGACGAATGTTCAATTCCCGCACGGGGATTCATTCCTGATCAGGTATTCTTCATGTGGGCGGGCTGGTGGGTGGCCTGCAATACGGTCTGCCACCACCAGCTTTCCGGGTCGATCGTCTTGCGGGCACCGATCATGGGAATCGGCAGATGGACCAGTCGGTCGTGGTGCAGGCCCACAATCATGTTGGTCCTGCCGGCCATGGCTGCGTGTACCGCATTGTTGCCGAGCCGGAGACAGTACATCGAATCGTTCGCATTGGCGCGCCGGCTGCGGATGTTATAGCTCGGATCGAAATACTTGACGTTGATTTCGACGCCCTTCTCCTTGAAATAGCGGTTGATCTCGTCGTACATCAGGTCCCCCACGTCCTGCAGCTTCTTGTTGCCCGACTTGTCCTTGCCAAGCGTGGTATCGAACAGGTGCTGGCCTGCACCCTCGGCCACCACAACCACCGCATGCTCCTTGCGCTTCAGGCGGTTTTCAAGCACGGCAAGGAAACCCTTCGGACCGTGCAGGTCGAAAGCAACCTCCGGTACCAGGCAGAAATTAACGGCACTGTTGGCCAATGCGGCCGAGGCGGCGATCCAGCCGGACTCGCGGCCCATCAGCTTGACGAGACCCACGCCGTTCCGGTAGGCCTTGGCTTCGTTGTGGGCATTGGTGATGATATCCCAGGTGGCTTCTACGGCGGTCTCAAAACCGAACGAGCGCTGTACAATATTGATGTCGTTGTCGATCGTTTTCGGAATGCCGACCACGGAGATCGGGAGGTTCCGTTTCTTGACGCCCTCCACGATGTCGCGTGCGCCACGCTGCGTACCGTCGCCGCCTATGGTGAAGAGCACGTTGACGCCGTAGTGGATCATCGTATTGATGATCTCGTCCGTGTCCTGGGCGCCGCGTGAAGATTTAAGGATGGTGCCGCCCTTTTCATGGATCTCGTCCACGTTGTCGGTCGTCAGCTCGATGGGGTAGTGGTAGTACTTGGCTACGAGTCCTTCGTAGCCATACTTGAAACCAAGCACGCGCTTGACGCCGTAGCTCTCCAGGCTGCAGAAGGTGAGGGCCCGGATTACGTCGTTCAGCCCCGGGCAGAGACCGCCGCAGGTCACGATACCGACCGTGGTCTCGGCCGGATTAAAGAAGAGCTTGCTGCGTGGACCGCCCAGCTCAAAATATTCGATGTCATCAACGCTTTTAAGCGGGTTAAGGTCCTTCGTGCGGTCTCCGGTGGCAATCGCTTCGCCGTTATAGAAACGGCTTATCTGCCCCTTCAAGGGTGAATCGAAGCGGGCCTCGCCCAGCGAGTCAACCTTGATGATGTTTGGATCGGCCATGGATCATGTCTCCTAGAACTGGGAAAGAAAGCGGACGTCGTTTTCGTAAAGGTTCCGGATGTCATGGATGCCGTAGAGAATCATGGTGATGCGCTCGATGCCCATGCCGAAGGCGAATCCGGTGAGCTTCGCGCCGTCGTAGCCGACGGCCTTGAACACGTTGGGATCCACCATGCCTGCGCCGAGGATCTCGATCCATCCGCTGTTCTTGCAGACACGGCATCCCTTGCCGTGGCACACGTGGCAGGTGAAGTCGACTTCCACACTCGGTTCGGTGAACGGGAAGAAATGCGGCCGGAAGCGGACCTTTACGTCCGGGCCCATCAGTTCGCGCGCAAAATAGGAAAGCGTGCCCTTGAGGTCGGCCAGCGATACGTTTTCATCCACGTAGAGCCCCTCCACCTGATGGAAATTGGCACTGTGGGTGGCATCCGGTGTGTCGCGGCGGTAGCAGCGGCCGGGGGAGATGATCCGCACCGGCGGCTTATGCGCCATCATGTAGCGTACCTGAACCGGTGAGGTGTGGCAGCGCATCAGATCGCCGTTTTCAAGATAGAAGGTGTCCTGCTCATCGCGCGACGGATGGTCCGCCGGGGTATTGAGCGCATCGAAGTTGTTCCAGACGGTTTCGATGTCTGGACCGTCGGCCACCGTGAATCCCAGCGTCTGGAAAATCCCCACGATGCGATCGGTGATCTGCGTAATCGGGTGGCGGCTGCCGAGGGATTGCCACCGGCCCGGCTGGGTCAGATCAAATCCGGCAGCGGTGGCGCCGTCGCCCGTAAAGCCGGCCTGCCGGGTCTTGATGAGGTCCGCCAGCTCGTTCTTCAGCTCGTTGGCGGTCTTGCCGAAAGCAGGTCGTTCCTCGGGAGAAACGTTTCGCAGCTCCTCCATGATTTTTGGGAGCATACCCTTGCGGCCCAGATAGGTGATGCGCACCGCTTCAAGTGCCGCCGCATCCGATGCAGCCTCTGCCTCTGCCAGCGCCTTCGCCTTAAGTTCGATCAAGTCGTTCAGATTCATATTTCACCCGCTTTCGCTTCGCGATAAACCGGGCCCTATCTTCCAGCGTCGGGGAAATATGGCAATTGCTTTTTTGCGGTTTTTGGGACCTATCAGATGCGTCAGTGCTGGATCGCGGAGAAAATGGTGGAGGAGTATCAGCCTCAATGTCCGGTCGGCGCAGCCGCTGTCGCTCCATCAACTCATCCTGCGCTCGATTCAGAATCGCGCTATTCAATCATGTCGCGCAGCAGCCGGGCCTTGTGGTCGATGGCATTGGGGTATTGTTCCCGGATTTCCGAAAACAGTTCCGCAGCCTTGTCTGCATCACCGGTCTCCTCGTAGTGATGCGCCAGATAGTAGCGGGCATAGGCCCCGACCTGGACGCCGTCGCCATAATAGCAATCGCTGAAGTCATTGATAGCCCGCCGGAGAAAGCTTTCCCGTTCCTCGCCCCGGCTCATTTGTCCAAGGTACAGCAGCGCGCATCCCGTGCGGTTGGCATGGCCGTATTTCTCTATCAGCTCCTTCAGGCTGTCTTTGCCCTCCTGGGAATTCCATTGCTTATTGGCAACCTGATAGAGGTTTTCAATTTCCTGGAGTTCGTCGCGCGAATAGACTTCCGCGTCTCTGCGCATCCGTCTCCTGGCCGCATCGCGTTGGCCGGCAACGATCTGTTCCGTCTCGGCCTGTTCAATAACCGGCGCGAGGGCCGCCTTGAGTTCGGCGACTTCCTTTTCCAGTGCCGCGATCCGTTCCTCGAGCTGCTGTTCGTCTGCATGGACCACACAGACGCCTGCCGCAATCATGGCGGCTGCCATGGTAATTCTCGTTTTCATAGGCCCCCTCCATTCGGTCGATGGAATCCGTGAACGCTCTTTTCCGCGGTGCACGACCCCTGTACCCGTTCTATCTATTGCCAATATCCGTTGATGTATCGAAGATATCCATCCTGTCATCCTCAAGCCTATCCAACATGCCGAACATGGCTATTCTCCGAGATAGATGAGGAGCTTGTCCTGGCTGAGCACGACGAGGTCGCCGATGCCGTCACCGTTGAGATCGCCGGATTCGAGGTCGTGGGGTTCGGTGGTGCGGGAGGCATGCACATCCGCAAAGTCGGAGATGAGGAAGACTTCGAAGGAGACCTCCTGCTGCAGCTCACCGTCCCTTTCCCTCACAATTTCGATGGCGCGGTTGGCGGAATCGACGAGAGCGATCATCGGTTCCGGCGGTGCACCCAGCTCGACGTCGATGGCATAGGCCAGCAGAGGCTCTTCGGATGGAGAGGTGTACTCGGCACCGGCGACCGCTTCAAGCCGCTTGCCGTTCCCCATGATTTCGTTGATGCCGGTACGGCCGAGCAAAACGATGATGTCCCGCTTGCCATTGCGGAGCTGGACGAGGTTGTAGATGGTGGAGTCGGCGTCGTCGATATGAATCTTTCCCCAATCCTCGCCGCCGGAAAAAAAGACGAGGTCGCCGCCGTTGCGGTCGTAGAACATGGTACCGGTAGAACCGTCGATCAGATGGTAGTCGCAGGCTGCGATCAACTCGCCGCGCGGGTTTTCGGGATTGAACTGGCGGACGGCTTCGTAGTGGTCGCCCTTCCATTCAAAGCGGCGCGCGATCGCACCCTGTGAAACCGTGAGCGTGGTACCGTCGCCGGGATGCCCGAGCTGGATGTTTTCGTACGAAAGGGACTGCGTCAGGGCGCGGAACGATTCACTGGTCAGTTCCGTCAGGTTCGTGCCTCCGATCAGCATCATTTTGGGTGTGTCGTAGGGCATGAAGAGGATGACGCCCGTCTGATCATCGGGAAGCTGGAAGGCGAGCACGCCGGAGGGATCGTTTTTCATATCAAGCGCGTATTCCGTACCTTCCGATCCGTCGCCCGGGGTGCGGGCGAGTATCAGCTTTTTGTCCTCGTCCTTGCAGACCAGCCAGGCGTCGCTGCCTGATTCCACGGCGCAGCCGGCCAGTACGTCACCGGGGGCATCCAGGATGCGAGGGAACTGCGAAAGCGTCTGTGCAGAATGGACGGCGGCGATCTTTTCCTTTTTGCTGACGACGAGCACATCGCCGTTGGCCATGCGCGAGAGATGATCAGCTTCGGAGAGCGTGTCGATCCGCTCCGGCTCCGGATTCAGGCCTTCGGCACCGCCCCAATAGAGGTGCATGCGGCTCAGTTCGGGGGCGGCGACGAGCAGGTCGTCGTACGCATCGCCGTTGAAATCCCCGGCCAGCCATGCGGGCGAGGCTTTCTTATTCGTACCTTCAAGGCCGATGCGCCGTGGTGCTGTCTCCTGTTCGGCGAGCAGCTGTGGCTGGTCGATTTCCTCATAGCTGTAGAGGCGGAAGGCGAGCCGGTTTTTCAGCACCATACCCAGACGGGGCGCTTTGCCTTCATGGTGCAGGATTTCGGTGTACTGGCGTGGCGGAAGATCCACCGGCTGCTCGATACCGAACAGACCATTGCCCAGCCCGTAGCGGATCTTCAGCGGATTGCGGGCGGTGGAAAAATGGAAGAGCAGGTCGGGCATTCCGTCCATATTTACATCCTCAATGTTGCCGTAATAGCAGTTGTCGGCGGAGAACGGCAGGGATTTGTGCTCCTGGAAGGGGCGCTCGGAAGCGTTCCACAGCAGGTCGGCCTGGTTGCGGCGGCAGACGAGAATGTCCCGGCGTCCGTCCCCGTTCATGTCGTCGATCTGGATGGTGGCCACATCGGACAGATCCTTGATGAAGATGTTCTGTGCCTCGCCGAAATCGCCGTTTGCCTCCTGGTAGCGGATCTGCAGGCCGAGGGCGGTCCCGAAGGTCACGATATCCCGCAACCCGTCGCCGTTCAGATCCTCCACCCGCAGCGAGGCGATTCCCTGGTCGACGATGATTCCCTTGTCGTCGAAGCGATCCTCGAGCTCGGGCAAGTCCTCGGACGGCTCGTCGGGATCGGGCTTGCGCAGCAGGATTTCGAGACGGGATACGTGGTTGTTGGCAAAGATCACATCGTCGCGTCCGTCGTTGTTGAGATCCTCGACCAGGAGCCGGGAAGAGCCGGGCTCGAAGGTGTAGATTTCAAGCGGCTTGAAACCGATGGTGCGCACGGTATCCTCGGCGGAAGCCGTACCGGCAAGCAGAAGGGTCGTGATCAGGCAGGCGAGAGGCTTCATGCAGCGGGTCCTTGTTCTGTATTAACTAGTACTTTAGAATAATCTTCTGGTGCAGGCCGCGATCCGTCTTCTCCACATACTGGTAGCTCGTTCCGAAGAACGATGCGAGGTGGTCGGCGGATGGGAGCTTGTTCATGTCTGGCGGCGGGATCGGGGATCCGCTGGTGGCCCACTGTCCGAGAAACACGCGGGAGATCTGCGGCTTTGCCAGCTCGCGGATGACAAAGGCCATGTTTTTCTTCCAGTCGATGGCGCTGTAGCCAAAAGCGTTCGACGGCGTGTTGCGGCGCAGCCCCTGGACCAGCTCGCTCTGTTCAAAGCGGGGATTGGCGGCGGCCTCGCTGGAAACGCTGCGTATGACCTGACGAACGCCGTCGGGATGGCCATAGAGCAGGTAGTTGCCGGCCACGGCAAAGGAAACGGTGTCTGCCGGTTCGGTATTCTTGGTCACATACAGGGTGTGGTCAAGAAAATCGACGGTGTCGAGTGCTGCGGTAACCTGCGGTTTCAGAACCGGTGAGTTTAGGATGGATTCGAGTCCGCGTTTGAATGCCGGTCCGTCCCGGAGTTCAAGCGCCATGACGTTGACCATCGCCTCGTTCTCGAAGGAGGTGAAGCCGAGGTAGCGGGTACCAAGATGGCTGAGCAGGTCGAGCTCTATATCGATTCCGGTCTGCTGGCGTATCATGCCCATGACCATGTCGTACTGCGGCTTGGCTTCCGGCATGGCCGCCATCAGTACAGCGGGTATTTCCTGCCAGAAGTGGAGCAGATCCAGGCGGCCGACCTCCAGCAGGGAGATGTTCTCAGGTACGAAGCCGACGGTGGGAATCTCGGCGGGATCCATGTTCAGAATGGTGAAGATACCTTTGTTCAGACTGGTTGCGACCAGGTTGTTGTCAACGGTCAGCTCGTTGTCCATGAGTTCCACGCGCATGGAGAAATCCTCGATACCCATCAGGCCGAGCGCTTCAAAGAGTGCCTGGGTGTTGACGCTGGTCGGGTTCGCACTTTCTTCCTTCTCTGCCTCCTTTACGGCGATCTGGATCAAGGCGGCAAGCGGCACCCTGAAATTCAGTTCGGGATTTCCCTCCGGTTCCTCCACGGATTCCCCCTTCAGGCGGATGATCGACTTTTCAACCCATTCCCGGCTGGGCCCCATTACCAGGGTGTTGTTGAGGTGAGCCTGCCAGCTGTGGCTTTCCTCTTCTGTTGCCGGGTTGCTGATGTGCTCGATGACCTCTATATCCTGAAAGGAGCTTTTAACGATGTCGAAGGGTTCTTCTCCGACTTCCTTCATTTTTTCGTCCAGTACCAGGCTGCGCCGGAAATCCTCCTCGCTCATGGCGATGACGGCGTATGGATCGTCGTCATCATTCATGCCCATTGCGAAGATCACTTCGCCTCTGGCCATCTTGAGCTGCTCGATCATGATTTCATCTTCGGCGGTTTTCTCGCCTTCAAACAACACCTCGTTCCAGACATCCTCGCCGGGATTGCCGATGAAATCCTGGAACTCCTGATCGACCCACAGCTTGCCCAACGGGGATTTCTTGAGCTTGTCCCAGAAGGTGAGTGTGTTGGAAACACGGATTTCCATCTGAATCTCCGCGGGTACCAGCTCGGTTCGCTTGAGGGCGAATGCGGGCAGTGCGGCGCACAGGATCAGCGCCAGCAAGGATACGGTTCTGAGGGTTCGGGGCATTACGGGGTCTCCTGCGGTTGAACGGTAAACTGCCCGGGGCGGCGCGGGGCATCGGGATATACAAAGCCGGACTCGGGATTGCTCGCGTCGTAGGCGAACGCGTCGATGTGGTCGAGAATGAAGGTGGCATGACGGGCGGGTATGGCAAAGTTCAGGCCTTCCATGGTGGGGACGCCCATGTTGATGATGCCGATCACCTGGCCGCGCGCGTTAAACAGGGGGCCGCCCGAATTACCGGGATTGACGGGCGCATCGACCTGAAGGTAGAGAATGCCGCCGAAGTTGCGGTGTGTCTGGCTCAGGACGCCTTCGGTTACAGTGCGCTCCAACCCCAGCGGGTTGCCGATGGCAAAGACCGTTTCGCCAATGCCAAGCTGTTCTCCGGGCGCAAACACCACGGGGGTGATCTCCGTGTAGGGCTCCTTCAGGCGCAGCACGGCCAGATCGTGGAAGGGGGCCGTGGCGACGATTTCGACGTCCTTGTAGACGACACGCCGCAGGACCTGGCCCTCCTGCAGGAACTGGGTGACCGAGATTTTCTTTTCGCCGGCTATCACGTGGAAGTTGGTAATGAGATAGCCCTTCTTGTTGATGAAGAATCCGGAGCCTAGTCCGCTGGCGGTCTTGACCACCACCACGGCCGGCGCATAGAGGCTGGAGGCTTCGGCTGTGGTGATCCGTTTCGGGGTCTGGATGGTATAGAGGTGGTTGGTGCTGTCGGGAGCGGTTCCTTCGACGGCCGCATCCTCGCGCGTTTCCAGGATTTCGCTCCGGGGCACCCGCAGCACATCGAAACCCAGATCGAGTATGGTGGTGTCGTCCGTTTGTTTCAGAACGGGTGCCTGTATGTTGCTGCCACCCTTCAGGACAACCACTTCGGCCCATGCGGATGTCGCCAGCAAGGCGGCTGCGAAGCATACATATATTCTCATCAACGTTCCTTTCAATGCGTAACCGGCATTATGCAAACAAGGCACCACATTAACCTAAGCGGATAGATGTGTCAAAATCCCACCGATACGCAATGCATGTCTTTCTCTTCGGCTCAGCCGTAAAGCCGGCGGACTTCTTCGGCCATCACTTTGATCCCCTTGCGCACCACCTCGTCGTCCTGGGCGTAGGTGACACGAATGCACTCGTGCTTATGCTGCCAGTATTCGTTTTCGAGTCCGGGGAAGAAGTGGTGTCCGGGAATAACAAGCGTGTTGCGCGCCTTGAGCCGTTCATAAAGCTGCGCACTGGTGCAGGGCAGACCCTGGAACCAGAGCCATAGGAATATGGCGCCTTCCGGCTTGTGGATGCGGCAGGGGAGTCCCTTCAGCTCCCTGCGGCAGAAATCGAGCGTTTCCATGGCCTTTCGCTGATAGAAGGGCTGTACGATCTCACGGCTGATCTGCATGATTTCACCGCTGCGAACCAGTTCGAGGGCCAACCGTGCACCGATGCCCCCCGGTGCCAGGTGCATGACACCGTTGATGTCACCGATAGCCGCTGCGATCTCCTTGCGGGCAATGACAATGCCGGTACGCAGATTCGGCAGACCGAATTTCGATAGACTCATGCAGACCACGGTATTCGGGTTCCAGCGTGGCTGAGCCTCGGTAAAGATGATGTCGGGGAAGGGGGTGCCGTAGGCATTGTCGATGATAAAGGGGATGCCTTTGTCCTGCGCGATCAGGTCCAGCTTCAGGATTTCCTCGTCGGTCAAAACGTTGCCGGTCGGATTGGTAGGACGTGAAACACAGATGGCGCCGATGTCGTCGCCGACCTGGAGGGCATCAAAGTCGACATGGTACTTGAACAGGCCGTTGTCAAGAGTTTCCATGGCCGGACGCTGCGCCGCGAAGAAATCCTCGGTCAGTCCCGCATTGGTATAGCCGATATATTCGGGCGTGAGCGGGAACAGAATCTTCTTTTTCGATCCGTCAGGCATGTCGCCGGCGAAAAGATTGAACAGGGCGAAGAAGGCGTTCTGGCTCCCGTTGGTCAGGGCGATGTTTTCCGGGCCGACGTCCCAGCCAAAGGTATCATGGAGCATCCCGGCCATGGCTTCGAGGAATGCGGCGTTTCCGCGCGATCCGTCATAGTTCCCGATCATGGTTTCGAAACCGAGCGGTTCGTTGAGGATCTCCTCCATGCGCAGGCGGAACCGATGCTGCACTTCGGGAATGTGCGCCGGGTTGCCGCCGCCCAGCATCAGGGTGTTGCCGCCGGCCATCGCCGCGCCCAGATCATCCATCAGCTCGGTAATGCCCGCCTTGCGGGTAAACTTTTCGCCAAACTTCGAGAGGTTCATGCCGAATAATTAACCACAGAATACGCAGAGTACACAGAAAAAAGGGCAGGGCGTGCGCAACGAGTGCGGTTCACGAAAACGGACGGTACGGCGAACCGTCCCTACCTTGTTTTTTTCGCAATAACGACGGCGCGTTTGGGAGCGGGGTGGCCTTCGACGGTTTTAGCCGGATCGGACGGGTCGAGAAAATCGGACAGCGACTCGAAGGTCATCCATTCGGTGGCGCGCTGCTCGTCGGTGGTGGTTACACATTCATCAACCACCTGCACATCGCGCATTCCGCACTCCTTCATCCACTTCTCGAGTGTGGGAATAGAGGGAATATTCCAGACATTGCGCATCTTGGCATAACGGCCTTCAGGAATTAGCACACGGCCTTCAGGTCCATCGACCACCAGTGTCTCGATCACCATTTCGCCGCCGGGTCGGAGCACTGCTTTCAGCTGCTCGATATGCTCGACAGGCGACTTGCGGTGGTAGAGCACGCCCATGGAAAAGACGGTGTCAAATACCCGCGGTGCTTCAGGGATATTCTCGATGCCGAGCGGCAGGACCCAGACGCGTGGTTCGCGGACAAAGTTCTTCACCGCGAAAAACTGGCAGATGAAGAGGGGGGAGGGGTCGATGCCGATCACCAGTCTGGCCCCTTCGCCGGCCATGCGCCAGCAGTGGTAGCCGTTACCGCAGCCGACGTCCAGAATCGTGCGCCCATCAAGCGGCTGGATATGCGGCCGCACGCGGTCCCATTTCCAGTCGGAGCGCCACTCGGTATCGATATGCACGCCGTGGATGTGGTACGGCCCTTTGCGCCACGGGTGGAATGCCTTTAGCATGCCATCCAGTCCTGGACATGCCTCGCCCTCCACCCGTACTTCATTCCGCAATTCTACCGACGTCGATATTGGTTCAGGGAGTCCGGTGAGTGCGTCTTCCCATTCAGGCAGGGTACCGTACCGCTCGTAGCGCAGGCCGTGGGCGATGCGCTCCGGCAGCGAGTCGATCCATGGCTCCAGCGGCGTGCCCTTCAACCGCGGGTAGAACTCTGAGTAGTCGATGTTCATGATGAGAGGCAGATAATAAACACAAAGGCGCTAAGGTCACGAAGACTTCGCTGCAATAGTTCAGCTTAGTGCTCTAAATGGTTTCACTTCACGGCGAGCATGGACATGAAGTTGAAGCACTGGAACCATACGTCAACGGAGGCAAAGCCGGCATCGACCAGCCGCTCGCGATGGGCGGCAATGGTTTCGGGTACAAGCACGTTTTCGAGGGCGGTGCGCTTCTGGCTGATTTCGAGGTCTGAATAACCTTGCGCCCGCTTGAAGTCGTGGTGGATGTCGGCCAGCAGGGTGTTCAGGTGTTCGTCCGCGAAAACCACCTTTTCGGAAAGGATCAGTACACCGCCGGGCCGCATCCCTCTGCAGATCCGCTGCAGCAGGTCGAACCGTTCTCCGGGTGGGATGAACTGGAGCGTGAAGTTGAGCACCACGACGGAAGCGTCGGCAATCTCAACGTTGCGGATGTCGTCGCTTATCAGTTCGACGGGAACCGTATGGTGGTCGCGCTCAACCTGTCTGCGGCACCGTTCGACCATCGCTTCTGAACTGTCGACCGCCACGATGCGGCAGCCGTCGACCGCAACGCCTTGTCGCATGGACAATGTAGCGCCGCCCAGCGAACATCCGAGGTCGTAGAGGGTACTGTCGGGCTGGGCATAGTGTTCGGTCAACGTCCCGATCATGGTGATGATCGATCGGTAACCCGGCACGGAGCGTTCAATCATGTCGGTAAAGACATCCGCCACCTGCGCATCGAAGCGGAAATCGGCAATGTTTGCCAGCGATTCGGAATAGATTCGGTCTTTGTCCATGTGCGGGTTTGTAGCAGAACCGCTCCCTTGTTCACACCTCAAAACTGAATCCTCGGCCCCGGAGGATAGTAAAAAATGCTTATTTTTCTTTGGGGAAGCCTCGTTATCTATGGTCAATATGTCCGGAGTTTTTTAGTTAATTGAACTGGCATGTTTATGCACTGGGTAAGAAATATTTCCGTTATTGCTGCGCTTCTGTCAGGAGCGTCTGTCAACGTGCTTGCTATCGCAACGACGGATAATACGATCAGTACCGGCAGTCCTACCAATCAGGGATACAGCCTGAACTGGGACTACATCTACAAGTACAAGAATGCCTCGTCGGTTGCGGTAGACCACTATTGGATCCTGACGGCAGCTCATGTTGCCGATGATGGACCCAGCGGGAATTTGTCGATCGACGGCGAAATCTACACCCAGCAGGAAATTGTATTTCATTCAACGGCGGATCTGGCACTTGTCCGCTACGATAAACCGCTTCCCGGCTATTATCCACTGCACGAAGGAGAAATCCATAACGGTAAAAACGGCGCGCAACGTGTGTGGGATTCTTTGGTAATGGTGGGCTACGGTTATACAGGTGAAGTTACGGCTTTAACTTTTTCGCAAAGCGGAACGGCCGGAACCAAACGATGGGGAACAAACAAGGGCACGGCCGAAACCTCAATCAGCATTGATGTGGGTGGAACGGCCGGAAACAGGACAACGCAATGTTTTCAAACTTTATTCTCGCTCATCGATACGCCTTATGAAGGCGGAGGCAATGTCTACGATTCCGGCGGCCCTTACTTTATAGAACGCGATTCCACCTGGAAGTTGGCAGGTATCAATCTGTACAGGGACGGACTCGATCCCTACACGGGAAACCGGGCGGCTCTCATTTCCAGTTATGTTGCGTGGATCAAGTCGGTCATCACGGATTATGACACCGATATGGATGGTTTGCCGGACTGGTACGAGACGCTCTATGCAGGGGATGGCACATCCATGGTGGCGACGAACGATCTGGACGGGGACCAATTCACGAACTATGAGGAGTGGATCGCGGATACCGTTCCCGATGACGGCAATTCCTACCTGCGGATATCGGCCTACACCAATGCCTCCGAAATCGTCTTTGCCGGATCGACTAACCGCCAGTACCGGATCGACTACCGCACGCAGCTGGCAGACACCAACGAGGTATGGCAAACAGAGATAGACTGGTTCACGCCCGTATCGACGCAGTCGGTCGAGTCGGTTTCTACATCGACCAGCAAACGTTTCTATCGCGTCGGTGCAAGGCTCTGATTCGTTCAGAAGAAACCGCCTTCATTGAACAGCCACAGGATGCCGATGTCCACCTCAACCGTACTTCCGTCGTAGGGCCCGTAGTCGGCTCTGTTCTCGGGATAGTATATATCGGTTACCTCGCCCGTATCGAACGATGTACCTCCCGCAACAAGGTCCAGGCCCCGGTTTTTCCACATGACGCCCACCATCACCTGGTATCCTGTTCCGCTTTTTGATCCGATGGCCGAATGTTCTCTATCAATATTGATCCGAGACATGCCGCCGCCAAGAAAGTATCGTTCCGCCAAGGTAGATTGCGTACCAAGCAACACAATCAGCATTATGGGTTTCCATCGCATCGGCTCCTCCCTGCTGCTTTGGCAGTGCCTATGGTTAGCAGGCGTTTGCATCGGGTATGCCGGATGGCGATTGTTCTATAAGCCGTTTTCAGACAGTTGGCTGAATAATTCATAACATCACATGCGTGAATTTATCTGCAACAGAGGGTGTATGCCGGGCATGCATGTCGTGCTTGCGAACGGCGGCGTGGCCAATCAGGGAATCATGGTATTCATCCAGGCGAGTGCATAGCTTAAGATCGTTTCCTTCTCCGGCTCGTTGTGCAGCTCGTGGTAGCAGCCGTCCCATATCTTCAGGGTGCATTTGTGTTCCAGGTGGGCCGCGAATTCAACGGATGCTTCGACGGATGTGATGCGATCCGCCTCGCCATGCATCAGCAGAATGGGCAGGGGGAAGTCGGGTGCATGCCTCAGGTTCCATGCTCCTTCGCGCTGCATGTCCACGGCGAGCGCCGGGGTAATCCGGTCGTGCACGAGCGGGTCGTTCTGGTACAGGCGTACCGCATGGAGGTCGCGCGAAAGGGCCGCCTGGTCGAGAGCGGTGGAGATGGGAATGTTGATATGCACGGCGTTGAGTACATCGAGCAATGCGGTTTTCCACGCCGGCGGTTTGAAGGCCATTCTGAAGAAAGGGGCCGTTACGATGACCCCGGCAAGGGCTGGTTTATGCAGCAATGCATAATGAATGGCCAGGTTGCCTCCGAGGCTGTGTCCGTACAGAAAGCAGGGGATGCCGGTATAGCGCGATTCTACATCCTTAAGAAATAGGCCAATATCGGACATCAGTGCCGAATAGTTAGGTGCGTGGCCGCGCCGCCCCTCGGAGCGTCCATGACCGCGCAAATCGAATGTGATCAGCGCAAAACCAGCCCGATTGAAGATGTTGGCAACAGGTCCATACCGATCGCTGTGTTCGCCCAAGCCGTGGATGAGGCCAATGACCGCTTTCGCGTCCCTGTCCGGTTCCCACATCCTGCCGCAGAGCCTAAGCCCGTCATTTGATTCGAATTCTACGTCGTGTCTCATAGCTTTTTCAGCGCTTCTGCCGAGTCCGGTCATTGCACAAGAGATTCAGTACCCGTGGGCAGACCGAAATGGTGGCTGGTGTTGTTCCGAACAATTCTCCGTCAAGATCCAGCACCGCTTCCGGTTCACTGTACACCTCGATATTCCTGCCGGTGAAATAGGAGACCTCGGGCTGGTTGATGTGTGTGCCTTTCGAGATGCAGGTAAACAGCCTGGTGATGACTTTGTAGATAGAGGCTGACTTCATGATGCTGATATTCAGCATACCGTCGTCCGTAATGGCTCCCGGCGCGATCCGCATGCAGCCCCCTCCCGCCCGCTCGGTGTTTGCGGCAACCACCAGGTAGATGGGGCCGGTATGTTCCTTCCCGTCAACGCGTACAATCATGTGCGGTGGTCGATATGCAAGGATTTGAAGCATCGTTGCCAGGTAGTACGCGCCCGTCGCACCCAGCAACCGCTTCATCCAGGGTTTCATCATGGGGATGGAGGAAAAGCCGACATTTGCAAACAGGAATGCATGGCGGTGTTCCTCGTGACCGTCAACCTGCCGGGTGATTCGTATCAGGTCGAAGGCACGCAGTTCACCATTGTACAATGCGGTCGCTGCATCGGATACGGAGAAGATGCCTGCGTTCCGGGCAATGTCGTTGCCGGTTCCGCAAGGGATTACTGCCAGACTGAGTGCAGGGTTCTTGCGGTTCATGATTCCGCATATGACTTCGCTAACCGTGCCGTCACCTCCTGCCGCCACAATAGTCTCATACCCTTCGACGGTGGTAGCAATCTCGCTGGCATGGCCGGGATGCTCGGTGTAAACAACGTGTGCCGGGTCGATGGGTTCCGCCGAGCATGATTTGAATGCTTCCCATATCTGTATACCTGCGCCGCCATTGGCGGCCGGGTTTATGATGTACAGCACCTTGTTCAATGCCTCCTCCATTCGTTCCGGCATTGAGGATCAATGTGCTTCATTGCGGCATGCGGTCGATCGTGGCACGGCTATGCACTGACTTCTTCGGCTGCGTGTTTTGGTGTCCACTCCACCGGCCAATGGTCGGTGTTGGATATCAGGGTTTCAAGGCATTGCAGGCCGGTCGGGGAATCATTGAAGCACGGGATCATGCGGAATGATTCGCCACCTGCCTCCAGAAAGATATACTTACCCCGCATCCCGACCTCCTCAAGCGTCTCCAGACAGTCGCAGAAAAAGCCGGGATTCAGAACGGTCACCCGCTTGTGGCCCTCGGCCGGCAGGGCACTGAGCGCATCTTCGGTATGGGGTTCAAGCCACTTTCCATATTTGCGTCGGGTCTGGAAGGATGTTCCGTAGCGATCCTGCGGAATGCCCGCGGCCTGGGCAATGCTCCGCGACGTATTGAAGCATTGGAAGCGATAGCAGGTGTCGTGGGCCAGTGAGCCTTCGTTGCAGCACGTCGATGCGGTAAGGCAGTGGTGATGCGTGGGGTCGGCCTGCTTTATACTGTGCGTGGAGAGTCCGTGGTAGTTGAACAGGATAAAGTCGTGGTTGTCCCGCAAAGCCGCGACGTGCGGTTCGATATAGGATGGTTCTTCATAGAACGTCGGGGCAACGCGCAGGATGGCGTTGCTCTCGAGCCGCTTGAGTTCCCTGCTGATATTATGTACGCACGTATGCTTCGAAAGATCATATTGCGGGAACATCCATAGCAGGCCGATTTCGTTGACCCCCTTGTTCAGCAGATTGATCAGGGCGGACATGTAGGTTGGATTGCCATGCGCCATGCCGGCGACGACGGGTACACCCAGTTTCTGCTCCAGATCCCGTGCCAGCTGCAGGGTATATTGAACCGGCGGACATCCCTTGTCCGTCCAGATCGAGGCGTAGGCCGCGACCATTTCCTGCAAATGCTGCGGCAGCACGATCCAGTGGACCATGGGGGCGCGGACCAGCTTGGGGATGTCGGTGATGCTCGAATCCTCCAGAAATTCCTCTAAAAAAGTGCTCAGTGCACCCTCGGTCGGCGCATCCGGCGCCCCGGTGTTCATCAGCATGAATCCGCGTTTCATCTCTATCTCCTCCCACACTAACCGACATCTATGAGAGAGAAACGCATTAGCACCCATGTGCATTTGGATACTTTCCTCTCTCGGCAATAACCGGATGATAGGTTTCATTCAGCGGGTAGGCAAGAAAGATCAGCGGTCGAGTGGGCGTGTAAAAAACTTTAATACACGGAGTGACGAGCCGGCTTAGGACGGTTTCACAACGGGCCAGCCATCGACATCAGCCACGAGGGTCTCGAGGCAGTGCAGTGCCGCTGGGGAGTCGTTGAGGCAGGGGATCATGCGGAACGAGTCGCCGCCGGCTTCCAGGAAGGTTTCCTTGCCGCGGATTTCGATTTCTTCCAGCGTTTCTAGGCAGTCGCAGAAAAACGCCGGGCAAGCGACTGCCAGTCGTTTTATGCCTTTCGAAGGCATATATTCCAGCACTTTGTCGGTATAGGGCTCCATCCATTGGGCGCGCCCGAGGCGCGACTGGAAGGAAACATGGTAGCGGTCCTCGGAAAGCCCCGCGGCTTCGGCAATCGCCCGGGTGGTGGACAGACACTGGTGGCGGTAGCAGGTGGCGTGAGCGGGCGATTCGATTTCACAGCAGTCCGCAGACGACATGCAGTGCCCGCGGGTCGGGTCGGATTTCTTCAGATGCCGCACCGGCAGGCCGTGATAGCTGAAGAGGATGTGTTCCTCGACATCCTTCAACGAGTCGGCGATCGGCTGGATGTAGGCCGCCTCGTTGTAGAATGGCGGAACCACGCGCAGTTTCGCGCTGCTCTTGCGGCGCTTCAGTTCGCCTGTCACACCCGCCACACAGGAACCGACGGTCGCCATGGCATACTGAGGGAACATGGGCAGCAGGCAGATTTCGTCGACGCCGGCATCGAGCAGTTTCCCGACCCCGTGTCCGACGGACGGGTTTCCATAGGCCATGATCATTTCGATCGGTTCGCTCAATCTGGTTTTAAGCCCGTTGGTAAGATTGGAGCAGAAGTGGATCAAGGGTGAGCCGTTTTCGGTCCAGATCGCCTCGTAAGCCTCCGCCGACTGCGCCGGCCGCTTCGGTAGAATCGCCCAGTGGACGATTGCGTAGCGGATCGGAAACGGGATATCGATCACGTACGGATCCATCAGGAACTGTTCGAGGTAGACACGCAGCGCCGATTCGGTCGGCGCATCCGGCGAGCCGGTGTTCATCAATAAAAAACCACGTTTCATGAAACAAAGAATAACCACTAATCCGCACTAATCGACACTAATCTGGTATGAGTCTGGAAATTATTAGTGAAGATTAGTGCGGATTAGCGGTTTGTTATTCGTTCGGCTACGTTGAGGCCGGAGAGGATGGAATTGGCGACGGAGATGCCGTCGCGGTAGTGGCCGGCAAAGTGAATGCCGGGATGGTCTGTTTCGATCCGTTTCATCAGGTTCAGGAACCGTTCATAACCCACGACATACTGTGGAATCGCCCTGGGCCAGACACTGAAACGTTTGTATTCCGGTATTCCCTCCAGACCCAGCAGTTCGCGCAGATCGTCGAGAACATATTTCAGCATGGTATTTTCGTCATGCATCGCCCGCTCGGGCGACTGGGAACCGCCCACAAAGACGGTCAGAAGCACCATGCCGTCCGGCGCGCGGCCGGGGAAAATAGACGACGGGAAAAGCGCGCCGAGCGAATAGTGCTTTTCGACCTTCGGGATCAGCATGCCGAAGCCATTGAGCGGATGGGTAAACTGATCGGCATTGAATCCGAGTGACAGACTGGTAACCGGCGGATAGTAGATGTCATCCAGCGCTGACAGGTTGAACGGCGTCTTCAGTTTCGTCATGGCATGTGATGGAATGGCCAGCACCACATCGCTATAGGCTTCGCTTCCGACATCCCACCGTCCACTTTCCAGTGGTTCAATGCCGCCGATCGGGTATTCCATTCGAACGGCGCCGCCCAGCTTTGCGGCCAGCCGCCCTGGCAGCATTTCCAGACCCTCGTCGAAGGTAAACATGCGCGCATCCTTCGAAGCCGTTTCTTCGCGCCGCTTGCGCTCCCTGGAGCCTTTGATGGCGCCTATGATGAGCGATCCGTACTTTTGTTCCAGCTCGTAGAGCTTGGGGAAGGCATGGCAGGTGGCCAGCATTTCCGGATTGCCGGCATAGACCCCGCTCACGAACGGATTGATGGCATAATCAAGGAATTCCTGACCCAGCCGACGCTTCACGAAGTCGGCCAGACTCTCGGAGGGATTCGACTTGGATCTAATGAACGGTTCTTTGAGCAGGGCCAGCTTGGCCTTGCCGGAAAAGGCTTTTGACTTGATGAAGGCCGGCGGTGAAGTCGGCAGGGCGATCGGTTCGCCATTGCGCACGATGAAACGGTTCTGTGCCGAGCTGCTGGCCGGTAATCTGTTGTCTTCGAGTCCAAGCCTGGCAATCAGCTTGCCGAGGTTGGGATGGGTATCGAGCAGCGAGTTGGGGCCGCACTCCACCAGAAATCCATTCTCCTTGACGGTCCGGATGCATCCTCCCACACGATCCGTTGCTTCGTACAGCACGCAGTCGATTCCTCGCTGCTGCAGTTCGAACGCCGCCGTCAGTCCCGTAATGCCCGCGCCAATGACCGCTACCTTTTTCTCCGCACTTTGCATGCGGCTATTTTAACCATTAATAAACACCGATTGGGAATCTCTTTTGACAGGATAACAGGTTCCTCGGGATGCTTCGAAGACTGGTCCTCCAGATATCCCGTCCGAAATCCAGACCGTCTGCGAGTATTTGCCGTGATCGCTTCGGTCTCGCGGTATGCATCGAACCACATGGTGATAATGCGCGAAGAATGCGCTTTTAGACAGGCATCCCTTCCGCGCCTGCAACCATTACTCATCCTGTCGAACCTGGATGCGGGATAGGTTCTGCACTCGATCCAAAAAACTCAATTTCATCTGCATTCGTGGCTGGAAACCAGCACACGAAAGGGAATCAAAGCGATTAATCCACCAATCGGCAGCAACTTGACGCAGATCTTATACGTGGACTTGGACTCATCGGTATGAATACGGGGGGCGTACATCCGTGTAATTCATTGATAGCGTGCTGTATGTACGAAAATAGAGCGTTGTTTAAACATGTAGTAAGAGACCATATATAATGTTGCCAGGCCTGTCGGTTCCGGCGATATCCACTATGGAGGCTCTCAATAATGTCATAGATCGAACGCAATCAGTCTGAGAATCTACTCGGTGTCATCCTGCGTCATCTCGGGCTCGGGAGGTTTATCTCGAACGCTCCTCTCCTTGACATAAAAGTGCTGCTCTCTATATTACCCCTGCGAGACAGTTCTTTGGAATGATCTTTCGGGGCGGGTGCCTCCATCGCTCCAAATGCGGTTTTCAGTTTATTTTTGGTGAATTATAATGACAATTAATTTTCAAGCGGCGGGAATCACGCTGTTAACCACCATCTCGATTCTTACCTCTGCAGCGTTCGGCATGGACGCAACGCTGAATAGCTCTGACGGCGTTGAAGGCGAGGGCCCGGCGAAACTTGACGGATCCTATCAGATCCGAAACAAGAAACATAACGATCTTCTGCGTCCCCGAAATGCCAATAACAGCGATGGCACTCCTATTGTTCTTTATTCACCGCAGCCCTGGAAATGCATGTCATGGCGGCTCAAATCGGGGCCGCAATCCAGTTATCAACTGATAAACTATTTTACCAGCAAGACATTCCAGCCAGCATCTGCCGAGTTAAGCGCGGCGGTAATTCAAGCAACACCCAAGCAAGACGCCCAAAAGCAATTCTGGCAGTTTGTTCCGGTCGGAGATCATCTCTTTAGGATCGTAAATCTGGAGACGGGAAACGTCCTGACGGCATACGAGAAAAGCAGCTACGAAGTCATCATTCAATTAAGCCCATGGGAAAACAAGGAAGAGCAGAAATGGGAGTTGCTGGACTTGCCGGTATTAACGATGTAGGACACCTTCATCAAGCATGTGTATTCGATCTGGCCACCCATAGGCATTCTCATGGGCTGAACGTGAAACAGGGTTGATTCGCGCGGGAAAGCATCCTGGATTCAGTACTTGGAATGAAATATCCGGATTTAGGTAGAGGGCTGCATAATGATTCGCAATATCCTTTTAGTCATTATGGTTTCCGTGACCTCGCTGGCATCCGCTCAAAGCGATGATGTACTGAATCCTTTCAGAAAATACCGCGTCGAGGTGGTTGCTGAAAACCTGCGGGCACCATGGTCCATTTTGTTCCTTCCCGATGGCTCCATGCTGTTCAGTGAACGCATTGGAAAGGTCGGGCTAATCGATAAGAATGGTTCACTTTCGGAGAAACCCGTTCTTGTGCTGGACGACGTCGTGCAGGACGTCAAACTCGGCCTGCTGGGACTTGCCGCTCATCCGGATTTTGACAGTAATCATTATGTCTATATCGCTTACGGCTACCGTGAAGGGCAGAATTCATTTGTTCGAATCAACCGCTATGTCTTCAAAGACCAGCAGCTTGTAGATCCGCATGCGATTCTTGAGAGCATTCCCGCCGCCTTCAATCATTCCGGTTGCCGGATGCGGTTCGGACCCGATCGTAAGCTGTATATCACCACCGGCGATGCAAATGTTCCGAACCAGGCACAGGACCTGTCTTCTTTGGCGGGCAAGATTCTAAGACTGAACCCGGACGGGTCCGTCCCCGCTGACAATCCCTTTGTCAATCAGTCGTCGGCACGCCCGGAGATCTGGTCCTATGGACACCGCAATCCCCAGGGCCTGGATTTCCAGCCCGGCAGTTCGCTGCTGTTTTCATCGGAACATGGTCCCCGCGGTGGCGATGAAATCAATATTGTTGAAAAGGGCGGCAATTATGGGTGGCCTGTGATCCATCATACCCTGTCCCGGGAAGGAATGCGGTCTCCGCTGCTGGAATTTTCCCCGTCGATTGCGCCCGGCAGCGGCATGTTTTATCAGGGCAGCGCCTTTCCTGAATTAACCGGAGACTTCCTGGTGGGATGTCTGCGCGGTGAATGCATTCTGCGAATTAAACTGAATGGTCGAACCGTTATCGGCTATGAGCGTCTGCTGCATCGGCAATACGGCAGAATTCGTGATGTGGCCCAAAGCCCTGAAGGGTATATCTATTTCACGACCTCCCAGTTTGATCCTCCTGAAGGGAGTCCCCGGGAAAGATACGATCAGATTCTGCGGATAGTACCATCGGAACGATCCGCCGAATCACCGCAGTCAAAGGAGATACCGTCGGCCGAGGCACCTGACGGATCGGCACTCGGGTTGTACAATGAGTATTGTGCCAGCTGCCATGGTCCGGGAATGGCGGGGGGGTTGCATAGCAGCCTTATCGATGGAAAATGGGCATACGGCGGCGATATGGAAAGCATCACCCGGAGTATTGCCAAAGGCATCCCGGACACGGAGATGCCCGGATCCGATGATTTGCTAAAACCTGCAGAAATCGATTCGATTGTTCGCCTGATTCAACAGCTGGAAAGTCAGAATTTATCCAGAGACAACCAGTGAATATTTGAACAACCCCGGACATTTTCCTGCTTGAAGATGTATACCGCTAAACTTCAAACGTTCCTGTCGGGTACGTTTCAAGCTTCCGGTGGCTGTCGCCTTCTCAATGCCATCATCCGGTTTGGCTGCCGAGGCCGGCCTCCCTCCAGTGAACCCTGCTATACGTCAAACCGTTTGGGAATAGCGTCCCTTGCGCTGTTCGGTCTGGATGTAGGCGTCGAAGCGCATGGCGATGATGCGGACGAACAGGCGTCCGAGCGGGGTGACGCGGAGGCCGTCGGCTTCGCGACGGACCAGGTCGTCAGTCCCGTGATTCCCGCGCCAATGATCGCTACCTTTTTTCCACCGTTCTGCATGCTGTGAATTCAACCACAGCTGTGCGCGGATGAACACCATTTAAAATATAGGATGTGCGTTGAATGGAGGGGAGGTGTAGAACGGCTAATTCGATTCGTTGTCCGGCTGGAGCCCGAGCATTTGGCTGTTTTCACCCGTTTGCCCGCCATCTGGTTCGTCTATGATTTGCGCCAGCTCGAACCTCGCTTCCTTGTAGGCCAGCCACATGATTAGATCGTCGTGGTCGACTGCGACCGGAAGGGGTTCTATATCAGACGGACAGGGACTCATCCGGGCCTCGGTGGCGGTGAAAAGCGCGCGGGCCTCGTCGATCCGGCCTTGCTGGTAAAGGCTCATTGCACGGTAGAAGGCGGCGGTGTCAATCAGGGTTTTCGCATGATATATTGAAGGGTCAGCCCCTTCTGCAACGCGAAGTGCCTCACTCGCCGCCTGGAAATTCCCGCTACGGTATTCAGCCATGCCGAGGGTCATTGAACACCAGAGGGCGGATTCGGAGTGTGGTGTTGCGAGTTTAAGCGCCCTACCGGCCAGGCGAAGGGAGGCTTCGCGGGTCGAGGCGTCGGTATTTTGGCGCAACGAAGCGATCTTGGCGACGCGTTCGAGGTCATCAGGCATTACTCTGGTTTCGCCCCACGTCAATTCGCGCCGGCACATGTCCGAATAGTCGGCGTCCAAGCCAAACCAAGCCTGTAGGGCGGCCACTTTCATGGCCAGAATGGTGTCCTCGGGACTCTGAACAGACTGTTCCAGGAAAGTGGAAACCGTCTCCGCGGTCAGGCCACCGTATTCATATTCCAGCCAGAAGTCTTCGGCCGATTGTGTGACCCAATCGCCGGTCTGCTCAAATGATATCCGCGTGAGCGCGGGCAGGGAACGAAGCGCATCTATATCGCGAGCGTGCCGGGGAAGCGTAAGCTCGCTGAGGCTGGGACACTGAAGCAATGGACTGATATCGGTAACAGCGGTGTTGGCAAGGGCCACGTATTCGAGTGGCATGCCGGCCAGCGCAGTGATATTGGTAACCCGGGTGCCGGCGAGCTGGGCGATGCGCAACTTGAGACCGCGTATGACATCAAGGTCCGCCAACGCGGTGTCATCAGCAACGAAGTTCTCCAAGTTCATACAGGCCGAAATCGGAGAAAAATCCGTCGCCGGGATCCGCGCGAGGTACAGTTGTCGCAGACTACTGCTCAGCACCGGCGAGCGCAGCGGGCTGAGGTCGCTCACTTGTGTGCCTGAAATACCCAGACCGGTCAACGGCAGGTTCTCCAACGCACGAAGGTCGCTCACTTGTGTGTTAAAGAGTCTCACTGACCTAATCGTCGATGCGTTCGTGAGAAATGAAAGATCGCTCAATGGCTGGTTATCCACCACGAGGAAGTATCTTCCGTCGGCAAGCAAGGTAAGGGTATACTCAAACCCGTGCTCGCGCAGATACCGGATTATTTCCTCCTCCTGGTCCCAGGTCTTCCAGAACTCATCCGCAGATTGGGCTGTTTGCATGTGCCACGGACCTGTTCTGCGTCCTTCGGTATCAATATTCCTGAGCGCGGGGCTGTTGCGCAGCTTCGCAATGGCCGCGAGGTCCTCTGGTGGCAACTGCCGATAAGTACTGGGCAGGACTAACAGGTTGAGCGACCTCAACCGTTCCAGTACGGCATACCCACGCGCCTCATGGCAGCCTAAAAGTGAGAGTTTCTCAATGGGAGATCCCTCGAGAAACGACAGATCGTATATTGGCGAGCTGTTGATAGAACATATTTTCAGCGGTGCGCCCGCCAACGGCGCATAGTCGACAGCGGGAATTGAGTACGCAGCGAACTCGGTGAGCGGCATGCCGGCGAGCGGCGACAGGTCAGATACTCGCGTGTTACTGAGAAAGAGTTTCTCCAGCTTCATCCCCTGCAGCGGGCCGATGTCGTACACTGGCGTGTTACTGAGCTTCAGCTCCACGAGCGGCAAGCCGCGCAGCAGTGAGAGATCAGTGAGTCGAGTGGCGTCCAGATCGAGGACCATGAGGTTGGTCAGGCTGGATAGCTCGGCAAGGGCGTCATCATCCAGCAATGAGAGTCCTCCTAGAAAGAGCCCTCTCAACGGTGCGCCCCTGAGGGGTTCGAGACTTGTGACCCCGCTACATCCATCCAACATGATTTCCTCTGCCGGCAGACCGCGCAGGGGTTCCAGGTCGACTATCCCGGTTCCGGAGAGATCCAACATCAGCCGGCCGACATCGGTCATCGTGAGGCGCTCCTCGAGCGGTTTCTCTGCCGAGATTGGAAGGTCTTTGAGCCGCTCAAGCCAGTAGTCGCGCAGCAGCTTCTTTTCCTCGCCCAGCAGCCGCGACACGGGCATCAACTCGGCAGCGGACCGCTGCTGCTTCTGCATGGCGACGTAGAGTTTTGCGAGGCTTTCGCGGGAAAGCCCGCCGTTTTCAGCAGGCTTCGCGGCAAGCAGTTCGTCGCAGAGTTTGGCCGATTCCTCGGCGCGGACGTGTCCCGGCTTCAGGCGCAAGGCTTCGCGATAGACGGTGGCAGCCTCGGCCAGCTTGAACTGGCTCTGGAGCAGATCCCCCTTGGTCACGAGATAAGCCGGTTCATCGGGCTTCAGTTGGATGGCATAGTCGAGTTTCCCGATGGCGGCGTCGAACTGTTCCTTCGCGACCAGCGAGCGGGCCTGCGCCGCGAAGGCCGGCGCGGTCTGGCGCAGTTCGTCGAGTGCCGCAGTAGCGTTTCGGGCGTTTGCCATGGCTTGCTTTTGCGCAACCTGCGCTTTGTGTGCCTGCCACGAGCTTACCACCACACCCGCCGACAGCACGATGATGATGGCCGCCGTCATCGCGAAGCCGACCGTATGCCGTCGAACGGTCCGTTGAAGTTCATAGAGCTTGCTGGGCGGACGGGCTTCGATCGGCTCGGTATTCAGGTAGCGCTGAATATCCATGGCCAACCCGTTGGCGGTCTCGTAGCGGCGCGTACGGTTCTTTTCCAGGCACTTCATCACGATCCAATCCAGATCGCCCCGCAGTGAACGCTCCAGGGCATGGGGTTCCACTTTCCGATGACTGGCAATGTCCGTCACCAGCGCCCCCAGAGTGCTCACGCGCGCCGATGGTTTTGGCGGATCCTCCTCCCGGATGGTCTGCATCATTTTTTCGAATGCCAGGGTGCGCAGTCGTTCCTTATCGAACGGCGTCGTGCCGGTCAACAGCTCATAGAGCAATACACCCAGCGCATAGACATCGGTGCGGGTATCCACATCCAGACCGCTCATTTCGGCCTGTTCCGGACTCATGTACAGCGGTGTGCCGACCAGCTTCCCGTAGGCCGTGAACATCGTCTTTTCCGTCAGGGAGTGCTGCAGGGCCTTGGCGGTGCCGAAATCGATCACCTTGGGCACGGGTATGCCGTCGTGCAGGGTGATCAGGATATTCGAAGGCTTTATATCGCGATGGATGATGCCCTTCTGGTGCGCGTGTTGAAGGGCCGAGCACACCGGGATGAACAGGTGCAACCGCTCGTCCCTCGTCAGTCTGTTGTCGTCGCAATACTTGGTAATCGGAACGCCGTGAACCAGCTCCATCACGAAATAGGGCCGGCCGGTTTCGGTGGCGCCAGCATCGAACACATGCGCTATGTTGGGATGGTCCATCAGAGCCAATGCCTGCCGTTCCGCCTCGAAGCGGGCAATCACCTGCTTGGTATCCATACCCGGCTTCACGATTTTCAGGGCCACCCGCCGGCGGATCGGCTCGACCTGATCGGCCATGAACACTACGCCGAACGCCCCTTCCCCGATCCTTTCCAGCAGCTTGTAGTGGCCGATGACCGTGCCGGGTTCCTCCAGGATCGTGTTCTCCTCCATCCATTCCGGGATGAGAAAACCGCTGGTTTTCGTCTGGGCGGCCAGCAG
>JBNLDM010000105.1:0-5763 GCA_050304335.1 Pontiella sp. | reverse complement strand
GACTTCCGGATTTTTCAACGAGGCTTCCGTGCGTCTGGCCGATGCCGCCATCTTTGCCTGCGGGGCCGCGCATCTCGAACTGGGCGACGGCAGCGAGATGCTGCGCACGGAATACTTTCCGGAAAACACGGTCAAGATGAGCGCCGGCCTCAAGGCTGCGTTACGCACCTATTATGACTTCCTGGTGGCCTACGAAAACATCCTTCGTGATGGAGCCGTGAGTGCCGATTTTTCCTCCAGTATCGCAGGGGAGAGCACAAGTATGAACGGCAGCGCGGGCAGCATATGGCTGGTCGCGAGGAAAACGCTGGGCTGCCAGATGCTTCACCTGATCAATCTTTCAAACAATACCAGCACGGAGTGGCGGGATGCAGACGGCATCTACCCGGCTCCACCCGTAAAGACCGATCTGCCGGTGAAGATGTACTATGAAGGGGATATCGCCGGCGGCAAACTCCACTGGGCCTCTCCCGACAGCAACCATGGCGCGGCCGAAGAGCTAGGATTCGTGGCTGGCAGCGATGGAGGCGGAAACTTCGTCACCTTCACAGTGCCGCGCCTTGAATACTGGGACATGATCTGGCTCGAACTGAACGGAACCAACAGTGCATCGCTGCAGGTCGAGGCTGAAGACTATGATTCGATGGCCGGCATCGGCACGGAGACCACCAGCGACAGTGGCGGTGGAAAAAACGTGGGCTTTGTCGCCAATCTGGAAGGGGACAGTTATCTCGCCTACCACAACATGGATTTTGGTATCGGCACCCGACTCGCCACGGCACGGGTGGCTTCCGATCTGGCCGGCAGCACCATCGAGTTCAGGCTGGACCGGGTGGATGGTCCTTTGATTGGATCGCTGGAAGTCGGAAATACCGGCGGCTGGCAGTCGTGGATTTCAAGAACGGCTGAACTCTCGGGAGCCACTGGCGTCCACGATCTCTACATCGTTTTCCGGGGCGCCGAAGCCAATCTGAACTGGTTTGTCTTTGCACCTGCCGGGGCATCCGCAATCGACCGGGCAGACGACGCGGAGTACGCGGATGGCTGGCAGGCCGGTGACAACGGAGGCGCCGGTTTTGGAGCATGGCTCTTTGGTACGAACACAACCGGAACGCGCGCCGGCATCGCCTCGTCGCTTAACAATGGCGGCGCTGGCTCGATCGATTCAAGCGGTAAGGCCTTCTATCTGTCCAACAGCGACCACAGCCACCGGTATCTGGATGTGAAACGCTCACTGGATGCCGACCTGATCGAAGGCGGGATGTTTTCCGTGGACATCGACATCAACTGGCGCAACGGGCACAAGGGCATCAATGTGTTCGGCAGCGACGATGCCACCTCCATCTTCACCTTTGAAATCGGCGACCAGGGTTCCGGCGATGACCATGTGGTAAAGAATGCGGCGAGCGGCAACGGGAGCATAGGCAACAGCTGGTCGGACAATACGCAATTTCACATGGCTCTTGAACAGACCAGCCCGGACGGAGGCGTCTGGAAGATAACCCGATCAGGAGGTATCAGCGACTACGACGAAGGCACCTATGCGGGGACCGTCAGTTCCTTCCAGCTCTATTTCGATGCGGCCGAGCTGGACAGTGCCAACAGCGAAGACGACATATTCTTCAACAACTTCGGCGCGTCGCTGATTCCGGGATTCGATTATCTGGGCGCGTGGACGAACCGGTATGAACTAAGCGGTGCGGCCGCCGATCTGCACGCGGACCCTGACGACGACCTGTTCGACAACCTGTTTGAATATGCGACGGGCGGCAATCCAACCAACATGGATAGCACCCTCATTCAGCCCGTCTGGGAGGATGGCACGAATTCCTTTAGCTATGTTTTCCGTCGCCGGACCGATGCGGCTGCCCGTCAGCTCGCATACATGGTGGAAACACGAACGAACCTCCTGACCGGACAATGGAGTACCAATGGATTGACCGGATTCACGCCGGTTAATCTGGGCGGTGGCTTCGAGTCGGTCAGTACCGCGGTTGATACCAGCAACACCACCCTGTTCGTGCAGTTGAAGATCGAATTGCTCTAATCGGCAAGACGATTTCCATATTCACGGAAAACGACGCAAAACTGCAAATATTCATGGCAGACTGGATCCTGTTTGTCGCGTGTATAATTTAATGGGTGATACGTCCCTGTCGCTTAGTAATGTTTACCGAACATAGTCTCCTGATTTAAAGTTTCTATGTCTGGCACGGGTGACATGATCCCGTAACTGGAGATGGGTGTTTATTAGCGAATGAAGCGGTTGTTCAAAGGATCCACAAGGGTTAACAAGGACGCTCCCAGCGGTTTCATGATCAGCCTTATCTTTCATGGGGCAGTCTTTTTCATCGCAGGACTGTTCGTGGTGTTCAAAGTCATGAATCCGCCGAAACCGGAATTCGAGGTACCACCCCCGATTGAGCGGTCGAAAATGAAACCCAGGAAGCCCAAGGTCAAGAAGAGCTCTCAGCCCAAGCCGTCGTCCCGCATCGTGGCTACGGTCAAATCGCGAAAAATGCCTGAAATTCAGCTGCCCGATCTTCAGGGTACGGGCGCGGCGCTCCCGCGGGGCCAGAAGTATGCGGAAGTTTTGTTGTCATAAGGGATGTGCGTGCAAAGATCATTGCCTACCGATCCACCGCCAAATGGCTGTACGATAATATGGATAACCTCGAAACGCTTCCCGTCGGCGCCTGACTGATCAATACGTGCGTTCGGGTCCATCCCAGCAGCCCGCCGCCGATCGCACACGGATACATGCGGCAATACGGCTATTGAGCCGCGCCCGCCGTGATTGCGGCGGCGCAGCTGCCCGGATTCCGCTAGTTTGTTGTACTAGAATAAAAATGCAAAAAACTTTGCAGGACGCCAATAAACACCTATAATCCAACCCGCAATTCAGGAACAAAGGAGGTGTAGAATACATATGTACAACATCTCAAGACACACTGGATACCTGCTGGTGAAGTTTATTGACGACTTCGATTATCCCATGATTCACACGGCCATTCATCATGAAACGATGCTGCGAGACTATGCCCACACAAACGACATCTGGCTGATCGGGGATAACCGCGCACTCATCTGTCTGAGCGAGATCGATCTGATGGTTTCCGAATTTGAATGCCGTTGTTCACCCGAGGCAAAACGCTCCAAGACCGCGATCGTAGTGGACGAAGGACTGACGGGCGCCATCATCGAGATGTGGGTGAATGCGCTCAGGCGGCACGTCGCCTTCGAAATCGAAATATTCCGAACCCTGGACCTCGCCAAGGAATGGTTGGGTGTTGATCAAGCCTGTGTTGCGTGATTACCCACCGCAGCGGGGCCTGCTGATACAGCAACGGATGTGATTCAATGCATGGATCCCGGCGCCGACAGCGTCCAACCCATGTTCATTGATCCGTTAACGCCCGGACCTCAGGTGTTGTCTTTCGCGGCCTTCCTTTCCGAAACCGACTGAATGATGTAGTAGAGCACCGGCACAAAGATGAGGCTGGCGATGGTGGCAACCAGCATCCCCCCGAACACCGTTGCGCCAATGACCTTGCGGCTCTCCGCGCCGGCCCCGGAAGCCACCAGCAGCGGCAGTACGCCGAGGATGAAGGAGAAGGCGGTCATGAGCACCGCCCGGAAGCGCAGGTCGGCCGCCGAGAGGGCGGCATCGAAGGCGGACTTGCCGGATTCCCGTTCGACCTTGGCAAACTCCACGATCAGGATCGCCGTCTTGGTGCAGAGGCCGATCAGCAGCACGATACCGACCTGGGCATAAACATTGTTGTCGTATCGACCGACCATCAGCGCGATCACAGCCCCCAGCAGGGCAGTGGGAACTGAAAGGCAGACCGATACCGGGATGCTCCAGCTTTCATACTGGGCGGCCAGCACCAGATAGACGAGTATGATGGCCAGTATATAGATAATGTTCGAGGATCCCTGCGCCGCTTTTTCCTGATACGAAAGTTCCGTCCATTCCACGCCCATGGAGGTGGGCAGCTTCTGACGGGCCATGTTTTCAACAATTTCCATGGCCTGTCCCGAACTGTATCCATCGCCCGGTTGACCCATGATCTTGGCCGAGGGATACATGTTGTAGCGATTGATGGACTGCGGTCCCAGAATCTCCTTCACATCGACCACCGCACCAAGCGGAAGCGTTTTCCCGTCACGACTGCGGATTTCCATCTTGCGGATCTGTTCGGCGTCATGCCTGAACTCGGGAGCCGCCTGGGCCTTAACCTGGAAGACCCGGTTCATGTAGGTGAAGTCGTTCATGTAGACCGATCCGAAGAAATACTGCAAGGCATTGAAAACTGCACTCATGGAGACATTTTTCGTGAGTACCTGATCCCGGTTGATATCAACGAATAGCTGCGGCACCGTGGCGCGGAATGTCGTGTACATGCCCGTCAGGCCCGACTGGGCATTGCCGTCGTTCATGAATTCGCCGGCCACCTGCTGCAGCGTGGTCATGCCGACTCCGCCGCGGTCCTGCAGCTGCATCACCAGACCGCCGGAGGTTCCTACGCCGGGCAAGGAGGGCATCGGGAAGGCCATGGAAATCCCGTCCTGCAACTGCATCAGCTTCATGTTGAGATCCCGGATAATGACGGACTGATGCCGGTCACTGCGCTCGCTCCAATCCTTGAAGGTCACAACGCTGAATCCGGCGTTCGGGATGGCGGCACCGTCGAGAATGGAATAGCCCGAGATGGTCATGTAGTCCTGCACGCCGTCGGTTTCCCCGATAATCGCGTTCACCTGCTCGAGAAAGGCCTGCGTGCGCTCCTGGGAAGCCGCGTCAGGCAGGGTCACATTCACCATGCAGTATCCCTCGTCTTCCTGGGGTACGAAGCCGCCCGGCAGGCGGCCGAAGCCGATAAACGCCAGGGCAGACATGCCTAGGAAAAGCAGCAGACCTATCATCGCTTTACGCAGCCCATGCTGCACGATACCCAGATAGCCCTCGCGCGTCTTATCCAGGGACCGGTTGAAGAGTCCGAAGAATCCTTTCTTTTCGCCGCTCTTCGAGGGTCGCAACAGCACGCCGCACAGTGCCGGACTCAGGGTTAGTGCATTGATGGTGCTGAACACCGTGGCCACCGAAATGGTAACCGCAAACTGTTTGAAGAGCTGTCCGGTGATGCCGGCCATGAAGGTGGTGGGAATGAACACGGAAAGCAGCACCAGGGTGGTGGCAATGACCGGACCCGAAATCTCCGTCATCGCCTGCATGGCGGCTTCCTTCGGCTTCATGCCTTCTTCGTCAATCAGGCGGGTGCAGTTCTCGACCACTACAATGGCATCGTCCACCACGATGCCGATCACCAGCACCAGGCAGAAGAGCGTGAACTGATTGATCGAGTAGCCGAAGGCCGACATCGCCAGAAAGGTGCCGACCAGCGAGACGGGAATCGTTACGGACGGGACGATCGTGGCCCGGAAATTCTGGAGGAACAGATAGACCGTAAGGATTACCAGGATCAGGGTGGCAAAAAGGTTCTGCACCACGCCCTTGATCGAGGCCTTGATCACCACGGTGTTGTCGTAAATAACCGTGTATTCGAGACCCTCCGGAAACCCGTTTTCCAGCTCCTTCAGCTTTGCCCGTACACCGTCGACCACGGCCAGCGCGTTTTCTCCGGGAATCTGGTAAACGGCAATCGTTGCCGAGGACTTTCCGTTGAGCGAGGAACCGATGACATAGGTTTTGGCGCCCAGTTCCACATCCGCGACATCGCGGACCCGGAGAAGCCGGCC
>JBNLDM010000104.1:0-4268 GCA_050304335.1 Pontiella sp. | reverse complement strand
GTATACATCCGCATGAATCCGGTTCGTGCAGGTTTGGTTGAAGATCCCGACGATTGGCCGTTCGCGCAACGATTTAATCTGTTCGATGGATCTGAAATGTAGACCTGTCGCTGGGCCATTGGGATGGTTTGCCGTGTGTGTCTCGCCGCGTGGGGGCCACGCGGCCTACATTGGCGGCGCCTTGTAGGCCAGCTGCCCTCAACGGGCGTTTCCATGGCTTCGGGTTATGGCCGATGGGGAGATTTGACCTTCAGCGTTTTTAAACGGATCGCATCGCATGGTTGACATTCATCTCAATAAACGCATCATGGCGCATCATATCTGGTGATGCGTTTTTATGGCTACGTTTGAAGGAACAGGGATCAGGAATCTGAAGCTGCGGGGCGGTATGTACTACTGGCGGCAGCGGATTCGGGGCGTTCAATACTCCGAATCGCTTCAGACGGCAGACCGTGATGAAGCGTTGAAGCGGATGGCTGAAAGGGTGGAATCCGTGAAAAACGGAACAGGGATAAAGGAGAGAAAAATGACCAAAACAAAAGATATCAGCAGCGAATCGGTTGATTACTGGCCGCAGCTCAAGGTGCTGGACTGCACGATCCGTGACGGCGGTCTGATGAATAATCATAAATTCAGCGACGATTTTGTGCGTACAGTACACAAGGCACTGGTAGCGGCCGGTGTGGACTACATGGAGCTTGGCTACAAAGCCGATAAGAAGCTTTTCAGTCCGGACGAGTATGGCCCGTGGAAAATGTGCACCGAAGACCATCTCAACCGGATGTTCGGGGAAGAAGATCCCGGCATCAAGATGAGCGTGCTGGTCGATATCGGCCGGACCGATGAAGACGACATCGTGCAGGCCGACCAAAGCGTGATCGATCTGATTCGCGTGGCGTGCTATATCCACCAGATTCCCGCCGCCATTGAAATGACCAAGATGGCCAAGGATAAAGGCTACGAAACCTCTATCAATCTGATGGCCATCTCCACCGTGCCTGAGTTTGAGCTCAACAAAGGGCTTGAGTTGATCGGAAAATGCCAGGAAGCCGATATGCTCTACCTGGTCGACAGCTTCGGCTCACTCTACTATGAGCAGATCGAAGACCTGATGCGCCGCTATCTCGGCGCGATGCAGCACGGACAGCAGATCGGTATCCATGCCCACAACAACCAGCAGATGGCGTACGTAAACACGATCTGTGCCGCCATCAATGGAGCCACCATGCTCGACTCCACCCTGGACGGCATGGGCCGCGGGGCCGGCAACTGCCCGACCGAGCTGCTGCTCGGTTTCCTGCGCAATCCGAAGTTTCATCAGCGTCCGGTCATTGAAGCGGTTGAAAAGCTGATGGTGCCGATGCGCGAAACAGTGGACTGGGGCTACAGCATCCCCTACATGATCACCGGCCAGATGAACGAGCATCCGCGCTCGGCCATCAAAGTGCGCGAAGGTGATCGGAAGCATGCCTACACCGCATTCTACGACGAAATGGCCGACATGTAATGGCCGGTGGCCACGTTATTGGTTATCAGTTGTCGGTTAATGGCGTGTGCCGGCTATGAACATGGATTTCCTGAAAACCGGGAACCAATAACCGATAACCGGACATTCCCCGAGGCTTCGGGGAATGTCCTTCGATAGTGGTTGTAAGGCGATCCGCATTTGCGCTATAAACGCCGCCTTGATTTGGAAAAACCCTTTTAAAAGGAAAGAGATAAGGAGTTTCAGTAATGAATGTACTGCATGTATGCGCCAATCCGAAACCCACCGAGGAGTCGGTTTCAAAGCAGCTGGCCGCCGCGTTTTTCGCGAAGCTGATCGAACTGCGGCCGGACGTGGAACTGGTTAACGTCGACCTGTACGACGAAAAGCCGCCGTTCTATTCCTACGAGCTGTTCAAGCGCGCATGGTATCCCGTTTTCGATGAAAACTACGAGCCTTCCAAGGTCGAGGAAATGGCCCTGAACTACGCCACCAAGCAGGCGGATATGTTCAACAAGGCCGACGTGCTTGTCCTGACCATGCCGATGTGGAATTTCACGGTTCCGGCCATCATGAAGGCTTGGATCGACCAGGTGCTGACCCCCGGCCTGACCTTCTCCATCAGCAGGGAGGATGGAATCAAGCCGCTGCATCAGGTGAAAAGCATTGTACTGCTGGTCGCTTCCGGCGGCATCTACAAGGAAGGCGACGAGCGCGATGCGCTGACGAGCGAGGTGCGCGCGGCATTCGGCTTCGTCGGCATCGATGAGCTTGAGATCGTCTGGGCCGAAGGCCAGAACCCGCTTTTCTTCGACAACCACGACGAAAACAAGGCGATTGCCATCGAAGCGGCATCCGAAATCGCGGAAGACATTGCAGAAATGGATCTGTCTGCTGCGGAAGAGGCTGTCACCGAATAAAGGCCTATGGGCGTATTTGTTAAAATCTGCGGAATCTGCTCAGAGGGCGACCTTGAGCAGATTTCTGCTTTCGGGCCCGATGCAGTCGGCTTTATCCAGTGGCCGAACTCGAAGCGTTACGTCGAACCTAAGACGGTCGGCGAATGGGAGACCCCCGAGGGCATCCGGCGCGTTGGCGTGTTCGTCAGTCCGACCGAGGCCGAGCTGGCCCATTCCGCCCAGCACGCCCGGTTGGATGTGCTGCAGATACACCGCGTACCCGACAACTGGGATCTCGACCGGGAAATCTTCCAGGGACTCGAGATATGGCGCGCCCTGCAGCCGGAGGAATTCTATTTCATGGATCACGGCTATCCGTTCGATCGCTTCCTGCTCGATTCGTACGATCCGAAGACCGTGGGTGGGACCGGCAAGGTCTGCAACTGGAACCAGGCCCGCGATCTCGTGCGCGCCTCGGATACCCCGGTGCTGCTGGCCGGCGGATTGACGCCTGAAAACGTGGCTGACGCGATCCGGATTGTGGATCCGTGGGGCGTCGATGTCAGTTCCGGCGTGGAGATTGAGCCGGGCGTGAAGGATATTGACCAGGTGCGCAGCTTCATCGAAGCCTGCCGATCCTGATTTTTTCACCACAGAATACACACAGTTCACAAAACACGACCTTTGATCGAGTGAATCATTTTTTTTGTGCCTTTTGTGAATTCTGTAGTTTAATTAATTGAATCATGATTACACGTTTCGCACCCAGCCTGACAGGTTATCTGCATATGGGCCATGTGCTGCACATGCTCTATGTGTGGGGCCTGGCCCGCGGGATGGAAGGCTCTGTGATCTGCCGCATCGAGGACCACGACCTGTCCCGCCGTCGGCCGGAATACGAAACGGCGATCCTTGAAGTCATGGAATGGCTCGGCTTTGTTCCCGATAAGGGGGTCACGGTCGCCAATGCCGCCGAAGCTTCGTCATACCGCCAGAGTGACTGCGGCGATGAATATGAAAGGATGCTGCAGCTCCTGAACATGCAGGGGCTGGTCTATGGATGCGAATGCAGCCGCCGGCAGATTCGTGGAGGGTCAGCGGCCTCGCTGACCAGAGACGCCGACGGCGGCATCCCTCCAGCACAAGAACTGTGTTACTCGGGTACCTGCGCGGAAAAGAGACTGCCGCTGGAGGGGAATGCAGTGCGCTTTCGCGTGCCGGAGGAGGAGGTCGTGTTCAACGATCTACGGCTCGGCGAGTGCCGGCAGACCCCGAAAGACCAGTGCGGCGACTTTTCCCTGCGCGACCGGCAGGGGCAGTGGACCTATCAGTTTGCCTGTGTGTGCGATGATATCCGGCATGGCGTCGATTTCGTTATCCGCGGCGAGGATATCCTCGCCAGCACTGCCCGCCAGATCCTGCTGTTCCAGGTCTTGGAAGCACCGGTGCCGGCCTATTTCCACCATCCGCTGATCTCTGATGAAAAAGGCGAAAAGCTCAGCAAGCGCCAGCGCTCTGAAAGCATCAGCCAGCTGCGCGAAGCAGGCATCACCGCCGGGGAAATCATTGGAAAAGCGGTGTTTGCCGGCGGGCTTTTGAACGAGCCCGGCCCGATACCGCTGTCCGAAGCACTGGAACTGGTTCAGAACATGTGTAGCCGCGATCCGTGATCGCCGAGGCGGGGTCGCGGACCCATCCTGATGTGGCTCGCATATCCGATGCGAGTGTCCCATCCGGGCGACATGATCGGCGACTGTCGCGGATCAGATATCCGCGCCACTTCCCTGGGCTTCGGAAGCGGTATCTGAATAAAAGTAAACCCGCCCTTATAGATGACGGTTTGTCTGGCAAGCTTGAGCCTGGATGGATTACTTCCAGAACTT
>JBNLDM010000103.1:0-27853 GCA_050304335.1 Pontiella sp. | reverse complement strand
CGCCTGCGTGGAGGCTCCCATGCCGAAGGTGATCATGGTCGTGGTCATGTGGACCAGTTTTTCCGCCACGCTGCAACCGGCCGGGACGAGCTCCATGCCCATGAGCGTCATGCCGTTGGCCATATGGGCGGAGGTATACACCATTTTGTCCAGAATCAGGTACCACAGGCAGATGTCGAGCAAGCCGAAGCCGACGACCACGAGGCCCATGACCGCGCCGGACCGGAACGCGACCTGCAGTCCGCGGTTCAGGCTCTCGGAACATCCCTGCGCTGTGCGGGAGGAGGCCGCCGTGGCAGTCTTCATGCCGATGAATCCGCACAGCCCCGAGAAGAATCCACCGGTCAGGAACGCAACGGGTACGAACGGATTCTGGATGCCGAACATCGCCAGCGCCTGCAGGATGATCAGGAGCACGACAAAGACCATGATCACCACCTTGTATTGCCGGAACAGGTAGGCCATGGCGCCTTCGCGGACATGTCCGGCGATCTCCTTCATTGTTTCGTTGCCTTCATGTGCGGCAATCATCTTGCGGTGGAAATAACCGGCAAAGATCAGTGCGAAGATCGAAGCGATTGGTGCAATCCACCAAAGTCCAGTAATAACGGTATCCATATAAAATCCCCTTTTTGTGGTCGAAAAAAGCCGGTCCTAAAGCTGTGCCGACCGTTTCCATTTATGGTGATAGCGGTCCAGCGTGTCCTTGTCCGGGAACGGATAGTGGAGCAGGGTGGTGCCGGAGCCGATGTAATAGCCGGTCTTGATCTGGTTCCATCGGCATGCAACCGAGTGGACCCGGTCGACCGTCTTGGTCGGCTTGCCGGCGGAGTCCAGTTCCTTGAAGCAGGCCTTGATGCGCTCCGGCAGGTTGTGCAGGGCCGGCATGGCTTCCGCGATTCGGTCGGTGCCGATAAGGGTGACGGGATCGAGATCCGCAAAGAAAATCTTCGGTACGCAAAGCGGCGAGCCCGGATTGGTGACGAATTTCACAAAGCCGGCCGGATCCAGCTTGCTGGCGATGAGTGGATGCACCGGGCAGATCTCGTCGTAGAGGAAATGCTGGGCACCGTCACTCTCCGGATGGTTGCCCTGCTCAAGGCAGAGTACCTGGCCGTCGCGGGTGGTGAGATAGAGTTTTCCGAGCGCCTCGAGCGGGATGTGTTCCAGCACGCGGTAGATGCCCAGATAGAGGGAATGCTTCGGGGAGCCGTCGCCATGGGGAACGCAGCGCTCCGGGATGATCTCCATATTGAAGAAATCACTGGAAAATCCGGGATTCACCTCGAAATAGATCGCCGGGCTGCTGGAGCGCTTGTGTGAACCAACCGCCAAATAACGCCCGAATTCTTCCGGTTCCAGCATGGAGGCGACGAGCGCCTCCGGAATCATTGATAGATACAGTCGCGTGTCTGCCATTGCGTGCCTCCTGTTACGTCTAACCGCAGAACCTCATACGTTTGAGTACTTTTGCAAATAAACCCTTATTCCCGCAAGCGGTATTTCTGCTATCGTCATGAGTTTCATGGAAATGTCAAGGACGGCCTGCAGGGATCGATTGATGCAGCGCCATCGGGGTGAAGCTATCGGGCACGCCAAAATCTTGACTTCCCGGGTTCTTTTTTCTATTCGTCTCCTTCATGCAGTCTTTCACTACGTCGATGCTCGCAAGCAGGCATGCCGATTCTTTTCAAAGCCGCTCCTCTTCATGTATCCAGGCAGGTTTTTCCGACGGGAATTCATGAGAAATAAACAAATGCAAACCAGTCGGCGGATATGATACCCGCAGCGGAAAGGAAGTAGATGGATGTGCTTAGTTGGACGTTGCTGATCGTTGCGGGCGGCAGTTTTCTGGCCCTGGGATATGCCGCGCTTAAGACGGGATGGATATTCAGGCAGCCGGCTGACAATCCGAAACTGGTTCGGATCGGCGGATTCGTTGCCGATGGCGCCATGGCCTTCCTGACGCGGGAATACAAGGTCCTGATTCCTTTTGTTCTGATCGTCGCCGCTTTTCTGGCCATCGCCAACCAGGGGGCGTTGCGCTGCCAGGCATTCGCTTTCGTGGTGGGGGCAACAGCTTCCGCACTGGCGGGATTCATCGGCATGAAGGTGGCCACGGCCGCCAACTCCCGCACCACCCATGCCGCCCAGTCCGGACTGATTCCCGCCCTCAAAGTGGCCTTCTCGGGCGGCAGCGTGATGGGGATGAGTGTGGTCGGCCTATCGACACTGGGCTTCTGCATACTGCTTTTTCTGGGAAGAACCGTATTCGGATCCTCTGTAGAGATCCTGGCTGACAAAGTGCTCCCGGTGGTGACCGGATTCAGCCTCGGTGCCAGCTCAATGGCCTTGTTCGCCCGGGTAGGCGGGGGGATCTTCACAAAAGCGGCCGACGTCGGGGCGGACCTGGTCGGCAAGGTGGAGGCGGGGATTCCCGAGGATGATCACCGCAATCCGGCTACCATCGCGGATAATGTCGGCGATAACGTCGGCGACGTGGCGGGCATGGGTGCCGACCTTTTCGAATCCTACGTGGGTTCCATCATCGGTGCCATGGTGCTCGGAGTCAGCGTTGCGGGCAGTGATGCCTATCGGTTGAAACTGGTGGTGTTCCCCCTGTTGCTGGCGGTGGCGGGTATCGTGGCCGCGATCATCGGCATCGGCTTCGTTCGCGTGAAGGAAGGCCAGTCGCCGCAGGCGGCCCTGAACAAGGGGACATTTGGCGCAGCCGGCATTGCCGCTCTGTTATCCTTCGTGCTCTGCCGTGTTCTTCTCGGCGGGGATGCGGGTTGGCTCAATGTGTTCTTCTCTTCCGTGCTGGGTATGATCGCCGGTACACTGATCGGCATGATTACGGAATACTATACCGGCACGGATACAAAACCCGTGAAAAAAATCGTCAAGGCCTGTGAAACCGGGTCGGCCACAACCCTTATCTCGGGAATGGGCGTGGGCATGATGTCGGCTTTTCCCCCGATCCTGATTATCATAGCCGCTATTCTGATCAGCCAGTCCCTGGCCGGACTCTACGGAATTGCCATCGCTGCACTGGGGATGCTGATGACCCTGGGAGTCCAGCTGGCCGTCGATGCCTACGGCCCCATAGCGGACAATGCCGGCGGTCTGGCGGAAATGTCGGAGTTTCCGCCGGCCGTGCGCGAGATCACGGACAAGCTCGATGCGGTTGGCAATACGACCGCAGCCATCGGAAAGGGTTTTGCGATCGGATCGGCTGCGCTCACGGCCATTATTCTGTTTTCGGCATTCCAGCAGCAGGTCGGGGTGGGAATAATCAATCTGGTGGACCCGAAGGTGGTGTCCGGTGTTCTGCTGGGGGCGGTGCTGCCCTACCTGTTTTCCTCCATGGCCATGAATGCAGTCGGCGAGGCGGCCTTTGCCATGATCAAGGAGGTCCGCAGGCAGTTTCTGGAAAAACCGGGCATTCTGAAAGAGACCGAACAGCCCGATTACAAAAAGTGCGTCGACATATCCACTGCTTCGGCGCTCAAGGGCATGATCATTCCGGGAGTGGTGGCGGTGGCGACCCCGGTGCTGGTCGGATTCATCGGTGGACCGACCATGCTGGCGGGAACCCTGATTGGCGTAACCGCATCAGGCGTCGTCCTGGCGATCTTCATGGCCAATGCGGGCGGTGCCTGGGATAATGCAAAGAAAATGATCGAGTGCGGCGCCAGCCAGGGCAAGGGATCTGCGGCGCACAAGGCGGCGGTCGTCGGTGATACCGTGGGGGATCCGTTCAAGGATACCGCCGGTCCGTCACTGAACATTCTGATCAAACTGATGGCTGTCATCTCGCTGGTGATAGCTCCGATGCTCAAGAACTTCTGGGGGTTGTAACATGAACTACGAAACACGAATCTATATGGTGCTCTACCCGAATGCGGCCCTGATCGCCTCGCAGTACGACCCGGATATGTTTGCCCGGCACTATACATCCGGCTCCAGCCGCCACTATTCCGGCAAGGTCGTCTTTGCGGAGGTGGATCCGGCCTACCGGCATGCGTACTTCGATATCGACAATATTCTCAAGGATCTCCGGCCCCATGAAGACGGACGTCCCAAGGCGACCAAGTTCATTTCGAGCTACCGGGTCCTCGAGCATGTCGAGCTTTCGGCGATCGGAAAACTGCATCTGTCTACAGAAGAGGGACACTGCATCGATCTGGAGCGGGGCGAATCCGATGTCGCACACAAGGAATCGGTCAGGGTCTACGCGGAAATCGAGCCGATGCACATGCTGGTCATGTCGAAACTGAATCCGCGCGAGTTCGGGGCGTATATCACCGATCCCGGCAATCCCAAGAGCGCCCCGAAACAGTTCTATACCCAGCTCAATATCGATCTGGAGGAGTTCCTGGCGGAGTTTGAGCACAATCCCTTCAAGCCGTCCCCCGTGACGGCCCTGCATCCATCCACGATACGCGATGCCTTCATCGAGCTGATGTCAAAGCCGGAAAAAAGAAGCAAGGGTCTTGCTCTGGACAGCAATCTGGACAGCATCTCCTACCGCCTGCTGAAGCATGGCTTCACCTTCGCCACCAAGGGGGAAAGCATCTTCTACCCCTTGCCGAGCCACCGGGATATCGAAGCCCGCAACCTCAAGTTCTGGCGGACCATGTAGCAAAGGGCGTGCTGCTTCAGCGCTCGATCTTCAGGTGTGCTTCGCCCGCATTGGCTGCCTGTTCCGGAGCATACATCAGCTCCACTGTGGCGGGCATGGCGGAAACCGTGCCGGCATGTTCGGGCCGCACGTTGTAGACAATGCTTGAATTGCCCTTCGGGACGTGGGTGATGTAGCAGTCGACCCGCTCGTCGTACAGTTCCCTGTAGTGCGGCAGGTCGGCATAACGATAGCCGCTGGCCGTTTCCGTGCATTCAAATCCGGCCGGTTTGAAATCCTGCGCCAGCACATATTCCAGTTCCTGAGCGGCATGCAGTGTGAGTTCAACCAATATGGTTTCACCCGCTTTAATGACCTCATCGTCTGCCAGCGCTTTTGCGGCGCGTTCGCCTGTTGCGGAATCGATTCGATAATAGGCACGCGAGATGGAAACCAGATCACTGGTCTCCGCAGCGATGGGATTTTCCCGGGTGCGGTACTGCCAGGTCGCATCGTAGAACAGCGTTGTTCCGCTGTCCGACGCAACCACCAGTTCGTTGTGGCCGGTCCGCAGGCGGTTGCCGTCCGAGAGCGGCAGGCCGTTGAGCAGGATGCGGGCAGAGCCGTCCTGTGTCGGGGGATGGTTGACGATGAATTCGCACAGGGCTTCAACACAGATGGCGGTATCGCGCGTCGACTTCCAGTGGTCGCCGTGCTGGCGGTTGAGCATTAAGGAGCGCGCCACGCCGGCTGTTTTAGCGCTGTGCGGTTCCACACGATTGAGCAGCTTGAGATACCACGCAAGTGTCTCAATAGGATCGTTGTACCAGCGCCACCATTCGTTTCCGGGCATCCGCAACCGGCAGGTTCCCAGTGCTGGATCGGTTTTAAGGTACTGGTCGATGAAAACCATCAGCTCGTCGCGCGGACCGGTTTCTCCGCGAAGCTCGAAGGCGTAAGCCAGCAGTACTTTACCGTAGAACGAGAGCTCGTGAGCGTGTTTCATCAGGTAAGGAGCGGATCGCTCGATGGTGCTATGAATCCGTTTCTCATCGCTATCCATGTTGTTATCGTCGGTGAGGGTGAATGGATTGATTTCGTGGATCACAACGGTCATCAATGCGTACGTGTCGTTGATTTTCAAGGATGATTTCTGTCGCCAGGGAGGTTGCATCAGGAGCGACAACTGCCGAATGGATTCCTGCATGCCTGATTTCATGGAGGTGATATCGACTTTTAGATCGCCCTCTTGCGCGGCTTTGTTCAACCCTCTCAGGACCCACGCGCTGATCATGAGATCACGTGGTGAGGACGAATCCGGGTTCCATCCCCAGATTCCGTTTCGGTCGCGCGTGTTTTCCAGCTTGTCAATACCGGCCTGGGCGCGCTTGATGATTTCATCCCGATCCAAAACTGATTGCCGGTCATCGGGCATGGTCATTGCAAGGGCATCGAGTCCAACCCCAAGCTGGTCGAGCGTCTGGAGTACCACGAGCGAGGGCAGGAAGCGGTTGAGTGTCTGCTCCGTACAGCCGTAGGGGTAGTCGGCGAGGTAGGGCAGGGCCGACGCAACCGATGCCAGCATGTTCGGTGTGGCATCGACATGCAGTTGCATCGAATCCGCATCAACCGCCTCGGGAATATCGATTGCGATCCGCTCCTCGCGCCGGTCGCCCGTCAGGACGCCGCTGCGCGCCCCGCGCTTGAGCATGCTGTGTGACAGAACGGGTATCGGCCGTTCCATGCCGTCGGCTGCGTTCGTGCTTTGGGCGGCGGCGGTTACCGTTGCCAAGCCCTCTTCCGTTGCCGCTACGTTCCAATAACAGAGCTGTTCATTGCCGGGATCGAGGTTTTCAATCCGTTTGGCTTCAGGCGACTCCACCTGCAGGGCGATACCTCCGACGGAGCAGGCGGCGTCCACCGTCATGGACACATCCGCATGATTGCGGACCGAGCCTGAAATTTCCAACTCATCGCCTTCGACCATGAAGCGCGGTGTGTTGAGCTGAACCACGAAATCCTTCTTGCAGACGATGGATGTTTCACCTTGTGCGGCATAGTTGGTATTCATGGCCCACGCCACCACCTTCCATTCCGTCAAGCTGTCCGGCATCGTAAACTCCAGACTCGCCTTGCCCCTCGCATCCGTCTCGACCAACGCATTCCAGTAGGCGGTATCGCGGAAGTCCTTGCGTACGGATAGCGGCGCTCCCTTCACACCTCCCTGATCCACGAAACCAAGGAGTCCTTCACCGGCAAACATGCTGTCCTGCAAAAGGTCCCCTCCACCGAAGTAGTCGGCTTCCATGCAGGCGGCGGCTCCAAAGGAGCTGAATTGCGGTTCAGCCTTCATGACCACGCTGAACGGGCTCAAATCCTCCATCGCCCAGTCGGGCGCGATGGCCGAGATAAAACCGGGCCAGGCGTCGTTGAATCTCGGTGCAGAAAGTTCCGCATAGTAGGGCCATGTCGAGAAGAGGGCCTTGTAGATGCTGGGTCGGTAGGGACGCGCCAGCGTGTCGAGCATCTGATTGTAGACCGCTACGGCGACGGCGCTCGGCTTACCGTGTCCGTCCTTGTCGAGCGCCTGGATATCAAGGCGCACGGGCTCGCCCGGAAGGTAGACCATCTTGTCTGGAGCGATGGCCACGCTGCCGGCGTCGACCGAACGATCCGCCACCGGCAAGGGGCTGCTGACCACATGCGGGCGGCCATCGACAACGGTCATCGCGGCGCATTGTAAGAAGCCGGCATTCCCATTTAGAGGGATGACAATCTTTTTGCTGGTTTCATTCATGTACAAGGGTTGCGGACGGGATAGGCGCCCGTATCCCATCATGTGGTCGAAGAAATAAACCCATCGCCCGGGCCGGTCTACCTGGATCAGGATGGTAGCACTTTCCGAAGTATCGTAGGTCCCCTTTTCGCGTACGATGCGAATCGGATCCTCGGGAGTCAGTTGCGTATCGTCGGCACCCTCCACCCAAAAGCGGAAGGATTGCGATGGACATTGCCTTTCCGCCAGCGCCTGCAGCTCGTAGAGGCCCGGATCCAGTTTTCCCAATTCGATTTCCGATGCGCCGGCCTCAACCTGCCTAAGCGGAATGCTATTTGTGCCCTCAATGCGACGGAGCTCTATGGATACCCCGGTTACCGGTCCCTTCGAAGCCCAGTGGCAATCGATCTTCTCCGCCGAATCAAAGAAGGCTTTGTCGAGCCAGATGCATAATCGGGACTCCTTCAACGGATTCACCATCCCCTTTTGCTCCGAGATTTCCTTGTTCGCGGCGTCCGTCACCGTGGCCGAGAGGTTGAGGTAGCCGCAACGGTCGAACGCTTCCCAGCCGCCCTCAATGTCGGCAAGGTCGACCAACGCGCAGCCCTCTGCATCCATTCGGGTTTCGATGTTTGTGCTGAATCCATCCCAGTACTCGACAGAGTCCTCCTTTTCCATTTGGGAGGGAAACTGGTTGCCGAGCCACCAGTACCCGGATTGCCAGAGCCCGTCGTAGTGCGCCTTGGGATACCAATAACTCGACGTTTCGTCGTATGCGCTGATCCTGATCCGCGCCTTGGCGTTGGCTGCGGGCTGGCCGTAGGCGTATTTGGCGCGGATCTCGAACCGGCCGGCCTCGGGTTGCTCCAGCGACACCTCGAATTCCGGGGTGCGGTATTCCTCTATCCTGAACGAGGTGTTGGGATAGTTCCATCCAAGTCTTGCAATGGAATAGTCGCCAAGCGGGGCGTTTTCGGGGATGACGATTTCGGTATCGGCTCCGCCAAATCGATCGGGGACAAGTTCTATCTGCGCAAGGGGGGCCTCGCGGCTCCGCCTCCTGATTTCCAGAATTTCGGGGTGCATGGTCTGTCCGGACCATAGTTTCAGGTGGAGCTTGTCACCGGGCCGATAGTAGGGGCGTTCCGTTGTGATGAATGGAACAGGTTCTCTCTCGGGGGAAGGACAGTACCTGGACCAGGACGATGTTGCCAACACGGGATGTCCATCCATGTTTCGTGCCATTACAAACAGTTGCCCGTAACCCGAATCGCCGAACAGATCGTCGATTTCGTCGGCGCCTTTGCCGGATCTCTTCAGCAATCCCGTTTCAAGCATGTAACACCCCAGACTATCCGTGGTGCCATGCATGTGCTGCACCGCTGAAAGGGCCCCGTCGATCTTTGTGTAGTTTTCACCGCGTGTTGCACCGCCGGACAGGAGGAAGAAATCGATGGGCTGCCCTGGAAGCGGCTTGCCGGTCAGGGCATCGCACAGCAGGAACAACAACTGATTGTTGGTGGTCGTTGCATCCGGAACAAGGTCGTAGCCGTAGAGCATGGAATCGTAGACATTGAGGATGGTTTCGGCCTTGTTTCCATCCTTCATTTGGACGCGTACCAGATAGTTTCCGCCCTCCAGCCCGGGCAGGTCGATCCGGCGGGTAGTGTCGCGGTGGTCGGGTTTGGGATCAAGGGCAAGCGTGAAGGAGGCAACGTGTTCCAAGGCGTTGGTCTGGTTCAGCCGTCCGCTGTTGCGGAACAGATCGGGATCTCCCAAAAGCAGATCCAGCTCGCTCTCGAGCACCTCGCCCTTTTCAAGGCGCTCGACCAGATTGCTTTCCACTCTGATTTTGTAGAGCGAAACATACGCTTCGTTGCCATTGCGATAGCGATAATCAATGCATATTTCTCCACCGGCGGGGAACGGCGGACAATCTGTGATCGTACCCTGGTTGGCACGGATCGACCGGACTGCGTCCGTCTGGCCTACAAGTTCGTAGCACTTTGCGGCCCGTTCCAACTGGAACCTGTTCTTGAACAGTTCGGCAAGGACCCAGGAGGCCACTTCGGGATATTCATCCTGATATGACAGGAGAGCCGGGATGAAGGCATAGGTCTTCGGCAACTGGATCACATGGGTCATACCATTGCTCCAGGTCGCGATTTCATCGTCTGCCAGCCCGGCCCGTACCTCGATGGCCTCTTCGTTGAGCGGGTAACCAAAGTCGGTCATGACTTCGGACAGCACCATGGCCAGCAGGGAGGGCTGCAGTTCCCTGGGTATTGTTTGGCCTTCGATGCATACATCCTGCAGACCCGCCAGCCACCACAGGATTTCACCGTCGCTAGAGGCTATTTCATACGACGCGGGCCGTGTGAAGAAGACAATGCCCTTCGCGATGCTGTCCCAGAACGCGGGGTTGGTAAGCTCTTCAACCGAGCGCTCAATCGTCTTAACCTGCAACCGTTGCGGTTCATCGATGCCGGGTTCGATGAGGAGCAGGACATACGCACTAATCAAAAGAGACTGCTCATTATCTGGCGGTGGATCTTTCATCATCACCCGATAGGCCCGATCCATCTGCCGGAGCGCCATCCAGAGGTTGCGCTCGTCGACATCGCCATCCTCCTCACGAAGCGCCCTGTATCCGTGACAATCCGTTGCTGCCTGATAGCCCATGGCGACGGCATGCAGCAGTTTCCAGTTATTGGTGCCGATTATAGACAATTCCTCCAGCCACGGATCGATTTCGTTTTCCCGGTCCAGCTCGTCGAGGCTTTTGATGGCGGCTTCCATCCATTCGACATAGTTGGTGCAGGTGACGTCGGTCGGATCAATGGCGCGGAGGCGGGCGTCATCTTCTGCGAAACTGGTGGCGAAATCCTCGAGCGGTTTATGTTTTTTCAGATCGCGGGTATAGCCGAGCTCCAATGCCTTGTTGTACCAAGCTTCCGCTTTGTCCAGGTCTTCCTCAACGCCCTCACCCTTTTCATAGCGGTAAACCATGGAAACTACAGCTGGCCCGAAATTCTGCTCGGCAGCTTTGCGGATCCAGTCCACGGCCAGCTCAGGATTCCTGTCGACATGTTTGCCTTTCAAATAGAACTTGCCGAGTTCAAGTTGCGCCTCCGGGTCGCCCCCCTCGGCTCTTGCCTGTACTTCTGTCAGCTCCGACGCATGGCAAATCAATAGTGATAGGAAAAAGGCAATGGATAATGCAGACCGCTTCGACATGGTTACCTCCAATACAAGGCCTATAGATACACTAATCAAGATTCTACGTAATATTTAAGACATTCCAAATCAATACGCCTGTGGGCTAGTCCGTATTTGTAATTCCGCTTAAATTGTGCGGTTGATGGCGGCATCAACTGTTAAGTTGCGTGAATGAACACGCAACTGAGCTTCATTGAATTAGTTAGGCATCGCACCAGCTGCCGGGCGTATGAGCCGAAGCCGGTGCCGCGGGAGCATCTTGAGCTGATGCTGGAGGCGGCGCGGCTCGCGCCGTCAGCCTGCAACAAGCAGCCGTGGCGTTTCGCGGTGGTGGAGGGCGAGTCCGTGCGGATGCGGCTGGTCAACGAGGCCCTGCTTCCGGGCATACCCATGAAATGGGCGGCGGATGCCGGGGCGATCATTGCGCTCGGGATGGAGAAATCGGCCATCACCCATAAAATCGCGCCCCGGATTTCCGGCGTGGACTATCCGCTTTTGGATCTCGGCATCGCGGGCGAACACCTGGTGCTGCAGGCCGAGGAACTGGGGCTGGGTACCTGCTGGATTGGATGGATCGTTCCGAAGGAGGTACGGCGCATCGTCGGCTGGCCGCGCAGTATCGAACCCGTGAGCCTGATCACGGTCGGCCGGCCCGCTTCCGCAACGCGTCAAATCCGCCCGCGCCTGCCGATGGACGGGATCGTGAAGTGGATATCCTAGCCGTCCGCCTCGATGGGGATGTCAATGCAGTAGAATTCCGGGTAGGTTCCTTCCCATCGAAAGACCAGATGCCCCGAATAGACGGTGATCGATTCGCCGTTGCAGCGTACCAGATCGCAGGCGCCGGGATCCGGCAGGCGCCCTGTTTTAGCCTCGCTTTGGATCATGTCCCGGGCAAAGTTCCGCATTTCCAGCGGCAGAATCAGTTCAAAAAGATCCTGGTTAACCGCTGCTGTTTCGCTGTGCCCGTAGACGTGTGCCGACGCGTCGTTCCAATAAAAGATCTTTCCGTGGGTATTGTATCCCTGTGCGGCAATGTGAGGATTCTCATCGAGCAGGGCGAGAAACTTTTCCCGCTTGTCGAATTCGCCCGCTGCGGCGGCGGAACAGATCGCGCTTATGGCCTCTTTTGCCTGTTTATACGGATATTTTTTTATCATGAAGCAAACCGTCCCTCATTATAGTTCGCAACGAACTTTAAAGCTGTCAGGTCTTTAGCAGATTTAATGAGTCAGGCAAAACCAGAATCAGGAATAGATTGTTAACTGCCCCATGTTATTCCAAGAGACCTGTCGCGGGGGTGCCCGTGAAACAGAACATCCCCGGCCAGGTTTGAGGTAGCATCCGTTCAGGCGATCCATAAAGAACTATTCTTCAGCGGGTGCATGGCTTACGGAGACGAAACGGCGATGGAGGGTGCGGCGGAAGCGGGTGGCGGGATGGCCCAGGATGAGGGCGATGGCAGGTTTGTGGCCTTTGGGGATGCCTAGGCGTTTGCAAAGCGCAGGATGGCGCTGGAGAATGGGAGCCGCGCCGCCGATCATCGTACTGCCCAGCCCAAGGGATTCTGCGGCCAGCATCGCGTAGGTGCTAGCGATGATCGCGTCGGCCTGCTCGGTATAGGGCGAATGATGGAAGATGAGCAGCACCGGTGCCTCATAGAAGAGGAGGTCGCGGTTGTCATGACGGCCGGATACATACATCTCGGCGAGCGGATGCACGAAGTGCGCGAACATATCATGCTTCGCCTTGGAGACGAACGGGCGCATCAGCGCCAGCAGCCAGGGGCGGAACATTCTGAGGAACCCCTCGTAGCCTTGAACAATTTCACCGGCAACCTTCTGCACGGCGTCGCGGCCCTGCACAACGACGCAACCCACGTCCCACGGCGGAATGCCCATCGGTGCCGTCGAGGCCATTTCGACGATGCGATCCAGCATAGCCGTATCCACCTCCTGGTCGCTGAAGCGGCGGACGCTGCGGCGCGACCGCATCAGGGCGGCGAGTGCTTCCATGGTTGCCTTCAATGCCGGATCAGGCAGGGGGACCAGATCCTCGGGAGCGATTCCGCGGCCGGTCACCTCGACGGCGCCTTCGGGGCAGACCATCATGCAGTGGCCGCAGGCGATGCAACCAAAATGGCTGTCATGGAGAATCCGTATTTCATTCCCATCCATCGTCAGCGTGCCGGTTGGACAGATGCGCGCGCATTCGCCGCACTGGGTGCAAGTGGCCGAATCGATCCGGACAGTGCCGGATTCGCGGTAGATACTGTGCATCACGGGCATACATTCCCCCTGTTTAAGACATTTGCTTAAGATTCCCGACCCCGGACAGGGATCATAGACCGTTGGATCGGAAATAAAAGGCGAAGATGTGAAGTTATTTCCATTGGAGACGATGGCCGGCAAAGTCAAAGTCTGCATCACAATTCCCTTTGCGGCAGGGAATAAATTGATTTAAGTAATCGCATGTCCAATGCGAAACAATCGAAGATCGGATTGTTGACCGACCTCCATTACGATGGTGGTGCGCCGGCCATGAACCGGTTGTACGAAGCGGTTTCGCTGCTCAACCACAGCGGGGCGGAAACCATGCTGGTGATGGGGGATCTGGTGAACGGCACGAGCGAATTCAGCACCAGACGGCTCCTGCGGGAAGTGGCGGCCTTGTGCGAGGTGTTCAAAGGGCCGATACGCTACATGCACGGCAACCACGATCTCGACCACGTTTCCAAGGCGGAGTTCTACAGCGCACTCGGCCGGGCCGGTGATCCGTCGCGGTTTCATTTCGATTTCGGGGGGTATACCTTCATCTGCATTGACGGCAACTTTTCACCGGATGGAACGGCGTATGACCGCGGCAACTTCCAGTGGGAGAAAAGCTTCGTGCCCGAAGAGGAGATTGATTGGCTTCGTACACGCCTGGCCGCATCCCTGCAGCCCGTGATCGTCATCTCCCACCAGCGGATCGATTGTTCCGGAACGCACTCCGTGGCGAATGATGCCGAGGTCCGGGAGGTGATTTCGTTGTCCGGCAAGGTGACGGCCGTCTTCCAGGGGCACAAGCACGTGGACGATCTACGGAAGATTGACGGTACGAACTACTATACACTAGGTGCGCACGTCGACGATGCAGGTCCGTCTGTGGTGACACTGGAGAGCGGCGGTGTCCGGCTGGCACGCGATTTCCGACCCATGGAAGAGGCGATCCAATGACCGAATGCAGTTTGAACGGGCATGATTTTCTACATGGGCATGCGCAGGGTGAAAAGCGCGTCTACATGGTGCTGGGGCTCACGCTTATCACGATGGTCGTGGAAATCATCGCCGGCCTGGTCTTTAATTCCATGGCGCTCACGGCGGACGGTTGGCACATGGGAACCCATGCTGCGGCGTTCGGTATCACCATTTTCGCCTACCGCTATGCCCGCAGGAATGCTGAAAATCCCCGTTTCAGTTTCGGTACCGGCAAGGTCAGCGTGCTCGGCGGTTTTGCCAGCGCCATCGCGTTGGGCGTGGTGGCGGTATTGATGGCGGGGGAATCGGCGCATCGGCTCGTCGATCCTCGGCCGATCCGGTTCAACGACGCCATCTTCGTGGCCGTTATCGGGCTGGCGGTCAATCTGGTTTCGGCATTTCTGCTGAAGGAGGATCACCACCATCACGGACACGATCACGGGCATCATCACGACCACAACCTGCGGGCGGCCTACTTCCACGTGCTGGCGGATGCGCTCACGTCGGTGACGGCCATCATTGCGCTCACCCTGGGGCGTTTCTTCGGCTGGGTGGCGCTCGATCCCATCATGGGTATCGTCGGGTCGCTGATCATCGCCCGCTGGGCACTGGGTTTGCTGAACGATACCAGCGGCATCCTGCTCGATGCCAGCGTCGCCGATGAAACCCGCGAATCCATCCGGGCCGCCATCGAGGACAATACCGATAGCAACATCAAGGACCTCCATGTGTGGGCCGTGGCACCGGGACATCTCGCGGTCATTCTGGCGGTAGAGTCGAAGCAGCCCTGCCAGCCGTCTGACGTCAAGGCGCTGCTTTCAGGCATCCCGCAACTGCTGCACGTGAGCGTGGAAGTCGATTGTATCTAGTTTTCCTTTGCGCGGAACACGGCATGCCGCAAGATACCGGGCACTATGAAACGCATATTCAGATTTTTCACAACCACGCTCGTCCTGATTGTGCTGGCACTGGTGGCCGGCACCTTTTTCTACGGAACGAAAACCGTGCACGACCTGCTGGCCGGCAACGAAAAGCTGAAGAAGGCCATCACCTCCATAACGCACGAGGACCAGATCGGCTTTGCCAAGGTGCTGAAGCAGGAAAAACGCGAAGGCAGGCTCTATACAACGATCCGGTTTGTCGCAACGGCGCGCGATGACATGCTGCACAAGGTGCTTGAACGGGAATATGAAATTGAGGGGGACATCGTTCATTTCGACGCCCTGGTTGTCACGTTCGAGGACCAGATGGTCATGGATGGCAAGGCGCGGTCGCTCTATTTGTGGCGGCGCGTCTACGGCGAAAACATGAATCCGGCCGAAGGCTACGACATTGAATCGCCCGACACCATTCCCGCGCGCTATGCCGAACTGCTGGACGAGTTGAAAATGCCGGAGCAGAAAATGTTCTGGACCGCGGTCTGGGACCTGGCCAACAACCCGGAGGCATTACGCGACCATGGCATCAAGGCGATCTATGGAAACGTCGTCTACAAACGCCTGCGACCCGGCCTGATCTACGTATTCAAGATCGGTAATGACGGCCAGGTCTATCCTGAAACTGTGCTGGATATGTAAATATGAGAACGCCGGCATCAGGGCCGGCGCGTTTCCTGTTCAGGGCAGTTCGCTCCTCACTGGATATCCCATGTCGGTGTACCGCCATCGACAACCGTCATGGTTACGCGCTTGCCGGCAGCAGCTCCGCTCCCCTGGGCTGAAATGGTGTAGTTTTGCCCGTCGGTCAGGACATCCATCGTATAGCCGGCCTCCTTGAAATAGGTGCCGTCAAGATCGCCGTGCTGGATCAATTCCAGATCCCATGGCGTCGCGATCCCTTCAAAGCTGCCATGCTCCACCCAATGCACGCGCAATGCCGTCGCTATGGTTGTGCACCCGGCCTGGGCCTCGGTTGTCATGGCGCGGTCCTTGTTCCCGGACATCAGCGGAATGGCAACGGCGGATGAGATGGCGCCAAAATAGGCGTTCACGAACAGTTCGATCGGCTTGGCTCCACCGTAGTCGGCATAGCATTTGGAATAGATTCCTGTCGGGGTCTTGAGGCTGTATCCACCGGAATAAAGGTTTGCATAAGCGCCGATGAACATGTCAACCATGGGACCTGCATTGGCATCGGCCCCGGCGAAACACTGCTTCATGATTTCGACATAGGCATGCATGAAGCGCGGGGAAAGGAATTCGATGCTGCTGGTCTCCGCCGGAGCGTCGGACAGCAGTTTCCTGTACAGGGGATTGGCGATGAGGCCGCTGCCGCCGGTCTTGCTGTCAAGCGCCGCGGACACAACCTCGGGATTGGAACCAATCAGCAGGTAGTCCTTGGTCTGCACCAGGGTGGGTGCGACCGGAAAGGGGGCGGGAACTGGCAGGTTGAGTGTATACAGCGTGTAGCCGCCATGTTGGGATTCAACGGTCGGCATCCCGGCCTGTTTGAGCTGCTGCAGGATGATCTGCTGGAGCAGCGGGCGCCTGGTTTGCAGGCCGATGACGAAACTCGGTTCGGGTAAGGTAACAGGCTGTGAGGCCGAAGGCGTTGTGAACTGTTTCTCTTCCGAGAGCTGGACCGTTAAAAGGATTTCATTGTCGATCGAGTCGACGATATCGGAAACGTTGGTGCCCAGCATTATGCCTGCCATGGCGATCTGCTGGTTCACGGCTGCGGCCTCTTCGGGGTCCAGCAATTCAGCGATGGCTTCGTTTATGATCTTCCAGACTTCACCCAGATCAATAGTGGAATTGACCATATAGACGGAATCCGCCGGGGCGTATCCAATGCCTTGAAGCGATTTCGGCGCCGTAGCCAGCAGGCGCCACAACGGTTTGCCGGCATCGGCATCGGAATGGGAAGAAATGGATATCGTGCGACTCAATGTGCCCTCCACCGGTGCCGTGCTCAAGGCATAGGAGTCGATCGACAGCAGTCCGCTCCACTCAATGGCGGCTTTGACCTTGTTGATGCCTTCCATCATGGAATAGTACTCAGGTCCCGGCGTTTGTCCTTCATATGCGGCGAGCAGGATCGATGAGAATTGGTCGATATAGTCGTAGACGCGCTGCTCGATGGTGTCGGTATTCAGGAACAGGATGACGTCGCCGTCGAGATCGAGCTGGGCCACTGCGGGATGCATCGGCTTGTCGTCGGCCCGTCCGGTGGTCGGGGTGAATGTGGCCAGCAGACCGGTGATGGCGAGCATTGGAAGCATTCTCTTCATGGGCAGACTCCTTGATTGGTAGTTAAAGCGTTCACAAGTTATAAGGAGATGAATAACAGCAGATGCGATAAACAATCCATTATAAAAGAGCAGGCATTTTAGCATCCAGGCCCGTAGTGTTTGGAATCGCATGTCGGAAGGATTTGCGATATGCCATCCGGGATGTTGGAGATGGTGTACAACGATGAATCACTTGTGGCGGTAAACAAGCCGACGCGGATGCTGACCGTACCGGGCAGGGGGGCGGACAAGCAGGACTGCCTCTACCACCGCATCCTCGAGCGTTTCCCCGATGCACGGGTGGTCCATCGGCTCGATATGGACACCTCCGGCCTGATTCTGTTTGCCCGATCCCCGGATGCACAGCGCAGCCTGTCGGCGCAGTTCGAGCAGCGCACCATAGAAAAAACCTATTTCGCCATAGTCGAGGGCGTCATCGAACAGGACGAAGGCATCATCGACTATCCCATGCGAAAGGATATGGAGCAGCGCCTGCCGCCGAGACACCTGATCGATTGCGTCCGCGGTAAGCAGGCGGTTACGGAATGGCAGGTGCTGGAGCGCCGCGAAACGGTCACGCGCGTGGTGTTGTTTCCAAAAACCGGCCGCTCGCACCAGCTGCGCGTTCACATGCAAAGCATTGGCCATCCGATTGTCGGGGATCCGATCTACGGGCATGCGGCCGAGCGCCTTATGCTGCATGCCGAATCACTCTTCCTCCACCATCCCGTTTCCGGCGAACCATTCCGGCTCGAGTGTCCTGCACCGTTTTGATCCGCCGCCGCATGGTTTGGACCAGTGTTCAATCCTTTTGGAAGATGGCACTGATGGAAAAGAAAATGCCCGGGCTGGGTTCCCACTGATACTGCTCTTCCCATGTCACGAACGGGGTTATCTCCATGATAAGCCACTTTCGCCAGATGCTTTGCCGGTATCCCATCGACAGGGTGGTTGAGGTCCAGTGACCCGCCGGGCGTGTCTGATAGGCAGTGGCCCAGGCATAGCGAAAGGCGGCATCTTTCTTGATCAAGGGGTGCGTGATGGATGAATTCAGATTGTAGAGGAATCCTTCCTCATCGTACGTCTCCCTCTCCCAGTACATTTGAAAGGTCTGTCGAAAGAGATTGCGTTTACCGAGCAGGTGATCGAACCGGAATTCCGAATCGGATCTCACGTTTCCTGTCGTATACCAATAGATGCGCTCGGTGAGCTTGGATTCCCAGCCCGCCCCGAGACCGGCTCGCAGCGCGATGCGGGGGGCAACATACAAGGAGGGTTCACTCAATCTCACACCACCGCTGAGGCTTAGATCGATATCGGGATTCTGGAGAAAGAAATACTGCAGGCTCACCGCGGGATTGTCCACCGACTGCTCGGTGGAATCCAGGAGGGTCTCATCGAAGGGCTGGGTCGGGTTTTCTAAATCCCGCTCGTCGTTTCCTTCTAAGACAAGCCGGAGCCGCCGGTTGATGTTTGGAAGGACGACTGAAGCCCGCACACTTGTACGCAATTCAGGCTCAAAGTATCGGTAGAACTTCACGCTTTGCTGGAGGGTGACATGGGCATCGGCTTGTTCCTCGACATAATCCGGGTCGATGAAGAATGAATCAACCCATTGGGCGATCGATACGAGGCGTGTACTTGTGGATCCTTGGACGGTATCGATAATCCTGGCAGTGTGCGCTCCCGCCTTTGAAAAATACGTGCCTGCCACTTCGTTGCTTGCAGACGCGGATGAAACGTGCACCTGGTTGGTGCCGACTGCTTCGTCCGCCCCCGCGCAGGCCATCGTGAATAAGGAGCACAAGAGTACGATCCGGAGGGTTCCGAACCTGATTCTTGATGGACGAATAACATGAAAGCTGATCATCGCACGCGCCTCGCTGCAACCACTATATCCTTGGTCGTGCAGGATTCAAGCGGATGTTGCGCCTCCGGGCCGCCGGGCGAGCCTGTCCGGTTGGCATATGCGGCGTTTGCTAGCGTCCAATCCAGAACCCGGATCCCTCTCCCTGTGCATAGTGATCCAGCACCCGGTCGGGATAGTTGGTAAATACGCCGTCGACTCCCATTGCATGCATGCGGGCAATGTCATCGCGCTCATTCACGGTGTAGGCATACATCTTCATCCCGCGTACGTGCACGTCTTCCACCAGCGCCGGATGGACGTTTACAAAGTTGGGATGCACGGAAAACGCGTTGATCGCAGCCGCGAAGTCAATATGATCGGGCGGGGCCGAGCCGGTTATGACTCCGATACGGATGTCGGCATCGAGCTGCCGCGACGTCAGCAATGCCTGGGGGTTGAACGATGAGACTACAAACGTGTTCTTGTCCCATCCGGCATCAACGAGCCCGGCAATGAATGCGGCGACCGGTTCCGCCGTCTCCGGCCCCTTCAGTTCGATATTCAGCCCGGCCCGGCCCTTAATCGTTTCGCAGACTTCGTCCAGTGTCGGGATACGATCCCCGTCGCCGGCATCAAGCGAGCGGAGGTAGTCGAAGGTTTGATCCATTACTAAGCCGCGCCCGTTGGTGGTGCGATCGAGCCGGTCGTCGTGAATGACGACGAGATGGCCCTCAACACAGTACACATCGATTTCGATGCATGGCGCGCCCAGTGCCAGCGCCTTGCGGACTGAGCGCAACGTATTTTCCGGAGCGTATCCCATTGCACCCCGATGGCCGATGCAGCGTAGAAACGGTTTACCCATATCGGAAAGCTAGCAGATTCATCGGGCAGGGGAAGCCGGGACTGGTAAGTCGTCAGGTATCAGGCGTGGCCGTTCATCTTCCGGTCCCAGTCATAGGCCCGGGTGGTCACGATGTCTTCCATGCGCTGGATGCGCCGGTCGAGGTTGGTGAATTTTTCATGGATGTGCTGGATGGTATATCGGGGCGCCCGCGTGTAGGCATCGTAGAAATCCTTTTCATGCGTGTTTTCGAACGGGCGCACGGGACTGGGCTTCATCAGCGCGGCCGCTACAAAGTAGAGGATCAGGGTCGGCCAGATGCCCGTCATCAGGAAGAGCATCACCGTCGCGATTCGGATCCAGAACGGTGTGATTCCGAAATATTCCGCCAGGCCGGCGCATACACCGAAGATCATGGAGTTTCTTGACCGGTAGGGGCCGCCTCTTCTGGTGGTGTTGTTCATGGCCGATGCTCCTTCTTGCTCGCGTCAAACAGAATGGTTTCGAGGGCTTCGATGCGTTGTTCCATGCGTTCAAGGCCGTGGTAGATTTCCTGAATCATGCGCGTTTGCTCGGGATCCTCGTTCGTGGAGGATCGCTTGTTCACAAGCGCGGCAATCGTTCCGCACACGATGGCCACGATCGGGATGGCCATGGCCATGATAATTGCTAAAGCTGCTACATTCATTTGGCGCTGCTCCTCCAGAGGCTACACTCAGTCCGTCTTGTTGCTGGTTCCATTTTTATCGTATTGCCTGTTTTTCAGGCTGGCGAGTTCATTCTCGAGTTCTTCATCCGTAGTCAGCTGTGCAAACTCCTCCTCCAGAGCCGGTTTGGTCTTCGGATTCACCAGGTCGGCTTCCGCTTCCATCCGGTCGATCCGGTTTTCCAGCTTGCCAAACCGCTCGAAGGCATCGGTGCTGTTGTAGCGGCGGATTCCCTGCTGGGCGCGTTTTTTGCCATTGGCATGCCGGTGCCGCTCGACGAGCGCGCGTTTCTTCTCCCGGGCGCCTTCCAGTTTGTTTTCCAGCTCGGCAATATCGTTACGATATTGATCAACCAGGCTTTCCAGCTCATCCAGCTGCTTCTCGAGTGACTCGATCTGCTCGCTGAAGCGGCGTTTTTCAAGCAGCGCCTCACGGGCCAGATCGTCACGGCCTTTTTCCACGGCCAGCTCGGCACGATCCGTCCAGGTCTTGATGAGTGCAGCCACTTCGTCCTTGCGGCGAACCAGTCGCTTGCTGTTGGCAATCACGCCGGCGCACGATGATTTAAGCTCAATCAGGGTGTCTTCCATTTCGCGGATCATCATCTTGATCATTTTTTCGGGATCCTCGGCCTTGTCCAGCATTGCGCCGATATTGGAATTCACGATGTCCCGGAATCTGGTAAATATGCCCATCATTAACCTCCATTGTATGTTGAGTTCGATACTACTATAACAAAAAGTATGCCATCCGTCATTATTGTCATAAGTATCTAAAATAGAGTCATTAATGATGTTTGACATGAAATATAAAAATGGCTATAAAAACCAAAAATAAGTAAAATATACTGTAAAATGGCTGATAAACCACTATCCCTGATAGAGGCACTCGGAGAATCGGAAGCATTCCTCGATTTTCAGTCGCGCCTGGCGCAGGTGGCGCCGGTGGAGCGCCCGGTCCTGCTGATCGGCGAGCGCGGAACCGGAAAGGAGCTGGCGGCCGGCCGGCTGCATTATCTGTCCCGCCGCTGGGACGGTCCGTTTGTCACGCTGAACTGCTCAACCCTCAGTTCAACCCTGATCGAGGCCGAGCTATTCGGCCACGAAAAGGGGGCGTTCACGGGGGCGGAACGGCAGCGCGCAGGTCGCTTTGAAACCGCCGACGGCGGCACGCTTTTCCTCGATGAAATCGGCACCATACCCGTGCCGGTGCAGGAAAAGATTCTGCGGGTGGTGGAGTATGGCTCCTTCGAGCGGGTGGGGGGATCGGTCCCGGTCGAGGTCGATGTCCGGATCGTCGGAGCCACCAATGAAAACCTGGCCGCCCTGGCCGAGCGCAATCAATTCAAGCGCGATCTGCTCGACCGGCTCTCCTTCGAGGTGCTCTTCCTGCCGCCGCTGCGAGTCCGCAAGGGTGATATCATGCTGCTGGCCCGGCATTTTGCGGCCCGGATGGCTTTTGAACTGGGATACGACGACGCACCCGGCTTCAGCCGCAAGGCCGTGGGACTGCTCGAACGCTATCCTTGGAAGGGGAATGTCCGTGAATTGAAGAATGTGATCGAGCGGGCCGTGTATCAGGCCGAGGGGGGCACCATTGATCAGATCGTCTTTGATCCCTTTGTTTCACCCTACCCGTTCGATCCGCTCACGCAAACGGCGCCGGACGTTCAGGAGCAAGACGAGCCGGTGCGGGAGGCGGTTGTGGATATCAATCTGCCCTTCAAGGAAGCGATCCGGCAGCACGAACTGCGGTTGATCCGTTCGGCCATGGAGCGTTCGCGCTTCAACCAGCGCCAGGCTGCCGAGCTGCTGCAGCTGACGTATGACCAGTTCCGCGGCCTGCTTAGAAAACACAAGGATGTACTGTAAATTAGGCAGAATGATTTCTCGGTAGGATGATGGAAGAGACGATAGCTTTTACGCAATTAGCAATACGCAACACGAAATCATAAACGATCTACTCTACAAAGGCCATATCAGGGGGCTCGACATCGCCTTCAGCTATGTCGTTACCTCTATAGCCGTGAGAAACGACGATGGTAGTGGTCATCCGATTCTCGGGGATCCCATCTAAGGGCACGCAGCCGAACGGCTGATGTTCCATGCCGAAACCCGCGCCTTCGACCATCCGGACTCCGGCGGAGCCGTTCGGCGTGAATGTACCCCTCCGTTTTATAATCGGTCCGCGATCCGCGAATATCCGTCCGCACACCGCGTACCGGTTTGCATATTAAGGTTCCGTGTCTGACGAGGGGATCAATGGCACCAGTTCAAGATCCAGACGAACCGATTGCTGGCCGCTTCCGATTGCGACTTTCGAACTCGCGGCCAGGTAATCGACCCCGGGAACAGGTTGGTATACGCCGCCGCCCTCCATAAAGAGCGCGACAACAACATGATAATCTCCAGCGACCCCGGCATCAGCCAGGGCAAGCGTCAGGTCTGTCGATGGATTCAGGATTCGATCCACATCCCCTATGCCGTCGCCATCACTGTCATCGTTGCTGATTTCATAGAGCACCGCGGCAGGCGGACCGGTCACCGGGAGATTTCCAGCGAGCATAACCATGAGTCTGGAAACCGTTCCGGTGAATCCATCCGGGAGTGCAATGGTCGTGATCAGGCTCGTTTCCGGATGAATCTGCTCCACGATAAATCCTGTACCAAGCGACATGGAAGTGCCGATCCAGTCCTTATCCCCGTCTTCATCAATATCCATGATCACAAAGTCGCCGGGAAGACGGATATTTCTGAATATCAGGTTGGGCTTCCACGGCCCGGGCTCCCCGGGTCCCGGATTCTTATGCCAGAATCCACGATGTGCAGTATGGTCCGCGCTGCAAACATCCATCAGTCCGTCCGAATCCATATCGGCCAGCCACATGTCACTGGGCGAGGTGAGTCCGGAAATAATAATTTCCGGCTGCCACGGATCAGCCAGGTTTGTTCCCGGATGCCAATAGCGTGTTACGGTTGAATTGAAGATCTGATTGGCGATCAGGTCCGGATTGCCATCCTGGTCGAAGTCATGAAACCACATATCGGCTGCAGCCCAGTTATCGTCATCGATCACCACCTTTTGCCAGGGCTGATCCCAGCCGGCCGGACCCGGGTTGATGGCCATCCAGATTTCCCCCCGGTATCTGGGCGGGTCTGTATTCGGGACATCAAACATCGCGTTATAAACCACTTCAGGATAATGGTCGCCATTCAGGTCTGCCGCCTTGTAGGCAAGTGTTCCGCGGATGAATGGATCGGTGCCTGGATCCATGGGCAGCAGGTGCGGTATCCAGGGATCGTTTAGGTTGCCCGTGTTTTCCATCCAGTTGCCAACCGATGAAGTTCCGAATGCGCCGCTAAGCGCAATATCCTCATCCCCATCATCATCCATGTCTGCTGCGACAACGATCATGGCGTTGTAGTTGGTCATGGTCGGATTCGGATTTGATCGGACCTCGGACCTTACCCAGTCGGTCCCGTCGTGATAATACGACAGGACGACTCCGCTTCCGTCTTCCAGCGGCGCCAGTTCCGGTATATTGCAGCCTACCACAATCATTGCCAGCCCGCTGTGGTCGATGACCTTGACGCCCCAGGGGCTGTAAAACAGCGGGTCGGATTCCGACCATTCGTCGATGATCTCGGTTGCTTTGACGGATTTATCGCTGTTCATGTAATAAACGCCGAGTTTCAGTACGGAGAGAGGGAGCTCCGGCTCTTCGAAGTGAGGTTCTCCCACCATGATAATATCCTTCACACCGTCGTCATCGAGATCATAGACATCCAGATAAATGGCGCCCGGTACAAAGTCGTTTGTTCCCAGCATGTGTTCTTCCCACAGTAACGGGCCTGTCAGGCGCTCGGGATGAAAAGGGTTAATATCGCTGGGATTTCCCTCAGGAATGAACAGGTCTATGTCACCGTAATCCATCGGTACGTCGGGTTGGTAGATCAGTGTGCCCGCTGAGAAACCCCGCGCATCGGTGGGTTCAACCACAAAGTTTGCGGCAACGCCGGTAACGACCACCAATCCCAGTCTTTGGCCGACCAGCTCTGCGCCCGAGAAGGTGAAGAGATTGCCATCCAATGGAATCCGGATGTGCACAGGGAAGGTGTCCGGAACCGGCACGGTTTGGGTGACAACAGCATTGGGCGTGGGCAGCGTCAGATAACTGCCGGGCCACTCTTCATCTGTTGTTACATAAAACATGAGTTTAAGATCCGGTCCTGTCACCTGATCAGCGGTTACCGTTACGCAAACCTCGCCCGGGAGGCACGATGGAGGCGGGTTGTCTGATCCAAGCGTCACTTTTCCGAAATCCAGTCCGATCTCTGTCGAGTGAACCGGGGTTTGCGTCGAGAAGCCGCGCGGATCCCCGTCTACAATAACCGGTCCGGCAGATGATGCCACAGCCAGACCCAGCCGGTTTCCGTCCATGGGGATTCCTCCCAGCGGCAGCAGGTTGCCGGAGAGCGGGATTCGCAGGCGGGCCGGCAGTCTCGGTGGAATGGGCTGCGCGGTTGCGACCACCCATTCAGGCATGGGAAGTTCGATATACATACCGGGCCACGCCGCATCATCCAGGTCGTAGAGCATGAAGCTCATGGCGTTGCTGACTGCCACGTCCGAGTCGAGGATGACGCAGAGGGTGTCGGCCGGGCATTGTGTCGCGGGCATAATCTCTTCATCAGGCGTTTTCTCCAGGGCCTCCATGATGCTGATCCTGGCGACATATTCGAGCCCTTTCCTGAATTCGCGGCGGCCCTCCGGAAGGTCGGCAATCCCGAGCGCGGTGCAATAAATCTTCATTCCCGAAGGCCGTTCGTATTCCACGATGCCTTCTTCTGGAAGAATCACCCGGCCGACGCAGGCCAGCGGGATATCATACATGGTATGGTATGCGATCGTCGGAAAGGCGGAAGGGACCACGATGACGTGTGTGAAGCCCTCCTCCTCAAAGCGATCCAGCGCATCCTCCATCGTGGGCGATGAATATTTCATGCGGCCGGTCTTGGTCGCCCATGGCATTTTGCGGCTGATATCCTCATGGAAGGCGTCTTCCGTCGGAATCAGTTCGGAATAGATTTCGCCCTCGGTCCAGCCGAATTCCGGGTAGGGGGGTACGTACGGAGTTCCGTGTGATGCGATCATGACGCCAATGTTATAGTCCTGAACGTCTGACGGAACATGCTTGTGAATGTACTGCGCCATCGAAACGGCGGCGTCGCCGAGACTGTCGCGCATGTAGGGAATCTCGAAGAAGGGTTCGCCAATCGTAATCTCTACATTCTCAATCAGATGGACAAACTCATCAATCTGATCGCGGATTTCATCGGTATGGGTCGACTTTGAAACGAGCATGGGTATAACAACCATTTCATCATAATCGCGCTGTGATATTTGGTGGATAATGTCTCCAATGCGCGGCACTTCGTCCAAATAGGCAAGGTAGGTGTCGATGTGGGCGCCCTTGACCTTGATATCGAGACTGTCAACATGTTCCCGCAGGAGCGCATTGTGCGGGCTGTAGTTTCCGAAAAGTGCATAATGATCAAAGATGCTCGAACGATACGCCTGCCAGCTGAAAAAGTCTGGGACATCCCCCTCCGGAACCATCGCCACTTCATGTTCAATGCCGTTGCCGTTGGTGTCACCGAAGATGTAGGCCATGGCCGTGGCGATTTCTTCATACGCCGCCGCCCATTCAGTATACTGATGCTGCTCAGGCACCCCGAGTTCCACGGCATGCGGGCCGAAGGGGGTTCCGTCGGGATAGCTAATCTGAATGTCGCCATCTTCCGCCATGGCAGGTTCCCCATGTCCTATAAACACGAGAGCCACATCGCGAGGTTGCTTGCCTGGGCTATCACTCGGGGGCACTTTTTTAGAAACAGCGTCCTTTTTGGGTTCAGACGTACCTTCGCCCTTTTTGGACTGGGCTTGAGGCGTGGCGATGAACAGGCTCAGTATGAGCACAGCGAGTGTACGAATCTTCATGGCATATTCCTCCATTTTGCCAATGCATTCGCGCGGATAGTCAAATACCCCATTTCCCTTCCGCAACATATGTTTCCCTGCGCTTGACGCGCCCGGAAGAGATAAATCATAAAGTGATTATTGTCAATTACATATGTATATTTAATGAATTGCGTTAAGGGCGCGGTTCTAGCGGGTTGTTGAGCTGACAAGACGCGCAAGATTCGGGCTATGACCTCAAACCGCTATCTTCTGCACAGCGAATTCCAGGGGAGAAATGCTTCCTCAGGAACTGTTGATATGGTTTTACCTTGAATCCTCGGATGGGTTCTGAAAAATCGCCCATCATGCAGGATCTACTCTACAAAGGCCATTTCAAGGGGCTCGACATCGCCTTCACCTATGCGGTTACCACGTCGGCGGTCAATGAAGCGATCATGCGTCACGACTGCGATCCCGCCGCGGCGCATATTCTGGGCCGTGCCATGACCGGCACGCTGCTGGCCGCTGCTATTCTGCCAGAGAAGCAGCGCCTGAACGCCAGCTGGAAATACCAGGGAGCACTCAAGGCCATCGTTGTTGACGCCGGGCGCGACGGAACCGTCAGGAGTCTGGTTTCGCCGCCGCATCTGAGTCATTTCGAGGATGCGCACGAAGGGCTTTACGGCGACATGGGCGAGCTGCAGCTGATCGTATCCGAGCAGGGGATCATCATGAACTCGGGAACCACACCGGTCTCCCTGCATGATCCGGTCGCAGATCTGGCATACCACTACTGCATTTCCGACCAGGTTGAAACCGGCATGAGCGCCATGATCGGTTTCAACCCTGATCCGGAAAATCCGGTTCATCTCTGCCAGGGCTGGATGATCCAGGCTTTGCCCAATACCGATATTGAGCGCTTCGACCGCATTCGCCAGCGAATGGACAATGCCGGTTTCCGGGAGCTGCTTGGCCATGAAAGCGAGTCGGAAGGCTATTTCGAGCAGATTGCCAATTCATTGATCGGCGACGAAGCCGGATTCAATGGTGTGCATATGGAAACCTGCCCGTCTCCAACCTTCAAATGCACCTGCAGCAAGACGAAAATGGGCGCCGTGCTGCGCAGTATTCCCATTCCTGATCGCATGACCATTGTGAAGCGCAACGAACCGATCGGCATCAACTGCCAGTTCTGCAACGAACGCTATGAGATGACGATCGATGAATGCATCACGGCCTGGAACGAAAAACCGGAGTAGGAACAGTTTGATGTTTGTTGTTGTTGGTTTGAAGATATAACCGCAAACCGCAAACCGCAAACCGCAAACCGCAAACCGCAAACCGCAAACCGCAAACCGCAAACCGCAAACCGCAAACCGCAAACCGCAAACCGCAAAACGAAAAC
>JBNLDM010000102.1:0-68923 GCA_050304335.1 Pontiella sp. | reverse complement strand
TGTTCGGTCGGCGTCAAAGCTGAACCCTTTTAAGCTGAACTCCCCGTAACTGTTATTCGTCACAGCCATGGCTAAGTGATACACGGTTTGCTTGAAACCGCCATGCAGACGGAATGAACCGTTATTCGGATCACCGGAGGCGCCGCCGAACACCGTGCCATAGGTATCTTCCGTACAGCCCTGATACTGCGGAAAATCAATCAGCGATGTATCCACGGGAAGAAGTGCGGCATTCAGACCAGCGGTATTAAGTGTCGGGGGTCCCGTTTCATTGGTATCCCAGCCCACCATGAGTTCGGTCACTTTAATATCCAGCAGAATAGCTGAACTGTGGCCGTTTCCGTCATCAACCACCACCTGTAAGGTATTATAACCGATATCGCCAACAGAAGGTATTCCCGCAAGGGTTCCGTCGGCGGTGATAGACAGCCATGCCGGAGCAGAGAGAAGCGAGAAGGTCAGCGTCTCCGGATCCGGATCGGACGCCCGGTCACCGATATACGTATTGATATCCTGACCAATGCCGGTACGTATGACGATACTGTCCGTATCAAACTTCGGGGTGGCCGTGCCGTCGCTTTCCACCTGGATATACAGCGTAGCCAGATTGTCTCCATACGATGCATCATCCACCCGAACAGTAAATACATTCATCCCCCAATCCAGCGTATCGGGCGTACCTGAAAGCGTTCCGTTGGTCGAAACATTCAACCAGTCCGGACCATCCACCTTGCTGAAGGTCAGCACTTCGCCGTCTACGTCAAAGGCTTCATTCGTCAGGGTTCCCGTGTATGGAACATTCATCAATGCATTGGCTTTATAAATCGCATTCGAGTAGAACTCCGGGATCGTGTAACCCGGCGGTGACACAAATCCGATCACCCCCATATTATCGACGAACAAGGGTGAAGTTTCGCCGAATTGTTCCATCCAGATCCGGAAGGTAGCGGATTCACCCGGAGCCAGACTTCGGTCAGCCAGATTCACCAGCGGAACCTCGTCGCCGGCCCACTCTCCGTCATTAACATACAGACCATATCTATAACTTCGACCACCTCCGCACCAGTGGTTTGACGCAACCCCGCTCAGATCCCCGCCGATATAGCGAATCTGAAAGGCAAGGTCGTAGGAAGCTGTAGAAGCCCAATCAAATGCAATAAAGTTAAGGAAGACGGGTTGGTTCGAAGCCGTTACGGTAACATCAGCATAGGGAACGCCGGCGGCTTTCCTGAGCGTCCATGTATCCTGATACATGTTCTGACCCGAATTGAACTCAATGAATCCGTCGATAGTCGTTGCACCACCAAACAGAGTGCCATACGTGCCGTCCGCAGAGTTGATTGTATACTCGTTATACCCAACTAGTTCCTGTCCAGCATATATGCGTTGACCATATTCGTTTGTTGTATAAACAGATTGATAGATAGGTTCCTGATAACCCGTTGCATAATCAGCGGTATCACCCTGGCCGTTTGTATGCAACGTAAGCTGACCGGTCACCCCACCGTTTGTAACATCCGGTGCGGCATTCGTGCCGGTCCAGCCCGCCAACGCAACCGGAGCACCTTCAAATACATCGATGGAAACCCAGGATTCATCTGCGGCACCCCAACTGTTGGTCGCTGAAATCTTAAACCTTTGACGACCGGCATCGGCAATGGTCGGCGTACCCGATAGAACGCCGTTCGTAGAAATATTCAGCCAGGCCGGGCCCTCCAGCTTATAATACTTCAGATTCGCATCTTCGTACTGATCAGAATCACGTGCAAATCCATCCAGATTCGCACCTGTGATGCTGTAATCGACACCCGCAGCGGCCGTCAAATGATGAAGTTGCCCGCTGCGATATCTAAAGATCGGCGCGCCGTGCCCGGTCGGCAGATGAGCCTGCACCTGATTCCTGCTCAGTGCTGCAACACGAAATCCGCAAGTATAATCCTCTTTATCAAGCGATACCGATTTCGCAGTCAACGGCGCAACTACACCACTGCAGGCATGAGTGGTATCACCCATCTGCAAGGATCGCGCAGAGGAAAGATAGGTGGCACTGTAGGAGTCATACTGCCACTCTTCAGTCCATTCCTGGCAATTTTTCAGCATACCAAAGCAGCCATTCACCCCTTCATCACCCCAGGTTACGGGTAAATCACCATCCCGTGTAGGACCAGGAAGATCTGTTCCATTCGGATAGCGGCAGTATCCGTCGTTGGTCGGCTTCCAATAGCCGGCCTTAAACCATTCGCTGCGGGTCGGAATTACATAAACCATGTCGTAGCTATTAAAAGCAGCTGCCAGGTCAACCCGGATAAAGTTACCCGCATTCGTACTGCTGGGCCCGTCAAACTGGTAGGCGCCGTACCTTGTATCGCCGGATGTAAGCCAGTTGCAAAACTGCGCGGATTCGAACCAACTGCTATCAAAGGCAGGATGATCGAGATTATTTCCTGAGACTGACTTCTCATAGGCACTCGTTGGCAACCCATGCGGCTCTCCACCGAGGTTAGCAACAAAGGCCCGCCACTGAGCCAAGGTAACCTCATACTTACCAATGCGATAGGTATAATCAACATCGCCATAATAATCAAAGTCATGCAACGTACCCACAGCAGGAGGATTGCCCGGGTTGCCGATCTCCACGAAGGTAATCGCGAACGCATTGGTTCCGGTGCCGAATGTATTGGTGGTTGTATTGAACGGATCCGCCGCATGGGCCAGGCCCGTAATCCCCAGCAAACAGATACCTGCCAGCCATTTTTTGATCATAATAATCCCTCACACGATTTCATTTCACTACCTGAATAAAATGCATACCGTCATGATCCCTGCCGAATTTAACCACACCATTGCTGTCCATGGATCCATCGGGGGAATGAAAGTCTATTACACAGATACAAATGTGAGTCCGCTGTTCTATACAGTAGCCAGTGCGCCGATTGGCATTTAAGAAATGCTGAACGCACTTTTTGACGTAAATAATGATCCTCAATGTATCTGATCATCTATCGGTCAATAAAAATCCCTTATCCTGAACAAGGGGTTTGTCAGACTGGCCCGAGCAGCACATCGGCCTGCGCTATGGAAGGGTTTTCGGCTTATTCCAGTTCGATCCGGAAGAATGAGCTGGCGGAATCCATCGGCACCGGTTCTGTATTGGAAGGAGCCGTTGCCTGAATTCCGGACCGGTTGGTCATCCAGCTTCCTTCAAGTGCGTCGGTACTCATGACCCGATAGCTCTTACCTGATATCGACTGCCACTGGATCACCAGCGTGTTTGCGTTGGTGCTGCTGGGCGCCACCGCTTCGAATTTCAATGCGGATGCGGAATTTTTCGGATCGGTTCCCGCCATCCATTCGTGCAGGTCGATCATTCCGTCGCCGTCATAATCCGAGTCGGCCGTAGCGTTCGTTGCAGAACCGAAGTTTGTAATTTCCCAGTCATCCGGAATTCCATCCCCGTCACGATCCGCGCTATCTCCTCCGGCCATTCCGACCACCGCGATATTATCCACATAGGTCGCCCCCGGGCTGGCCTTCAGCTGGCCGAAAATCGCTATTTCGAACCGGGCACTTTCTCCCGATCCAAGCACAGTATCCGTCGCCAGCCCGGAAGCCAGCGTAATATCGAAGTCCTCATAATCGGCTCCGACTCCATTTGTAATGGACTGGGCCATCTTGGTGATGTCGCCTGACGCAATCAGTGTATCGTTCGTTTCAGCCAGATCCCCATCCAGATAGGTAACGCTCCATTGCGACGGACTGTTGCCATACAGGCGCCAGGCATCAAAGTGTATCGTTTCCAGATTGATATCCACCAACCCCGCATTGGTAAGCGCCAAGGTGAAGCGGTAGGTTGCACCGATATCCCCCGCATATACCTGGAACCCGCCGTCGTTCGGATTCGTTGAAGCCCCCGCATGTGTTCCGAAGGTACCATCGATCGAACCCACATTGCCGGCCACTTCGACCAGACCCGACACCGACATGCGGCCCGTCAGTTCCGAAGGAACGGTGGACGGGATCATGGACTCGGTTTCCCAACCGATCAGCACGTCACTGCTGAGCAGCGTGAAAGCGCTGGCCGGAGCGGATGCCGCACCGGTATTCTGGAATTGGTCGCGCATTTGAACGGTATAGCTGTACTCGGTGTTAGTCATCAATCCGGCATCGGCATAGAACGGACTCCGCTGCCAGCCGGAATCGCTTCCGCCCGGATGCCCCGACACTTCTGAAAAATAATATTCGACCGCACCTTGATCCGACCCCGTCATCGCCGTCATGCTGATTACAGCAGTGTTCTCGGCGGCCGGCAGCACCGCAAATCCGGCAGGATTCGGGGTCGGCGGATCAGACTCAACCCCAGTTTCGAGTTTATACATGACCGGCCACTCTGTATTGGCGAATACCGGCGTTGAGGGCGCCTCGATTTCAATCCCGGCATCGGTCCGCATCCAGACCACCTTTTCGGAGGAGCCCAGCCGCGTAATGGATTTGATGGGGATATCCTGTCCCACGCCTCCACTGCCAAAGGCCGTCAGCGTGAAATCCCGCACCGGGGCGCCCAGCATCGTGGCATATACCGTCTGCGCATCCCTGGAACGGGTATACCGTATATCGGTCGCGTTCAGCTTGGCTGTCCCCAGCGGAACCGCATCGGGATCTATGTATACTTTTCCCTGCGTGCTTGTATTAAGAACCAGATCCGCAGGCTCCACATCACAATAGACCAGCCAGGGTCGAGTCGCATAGATGCCCTCGCCCAGCACGGATGTCCAAGCCGCCATATCCTGCAGGAATAGAATCTCTCCCTCCTGGATTCCACCGTCCGGCATAATCGCCAGGTTCAGCAGCATGTTGCCATTCTTGCTTACTGTATCGATGATCTTCCGGAAATTCACATGGCTCGCGGTCACACCCGTTCCCTTCCGGTAAAACCATCCGGCATTGCTGCTGTGGGTCTGCCATTTATATGGCGCAATATCGCTCAGGAATCCGCCCTCGTAATCCGGCACCGCTTCCTCTTTCCAGAGCGATTCGCGTTTAAAGGTGATCACCGGCTCAACACCGTAGGTTTGCGACTTGTTGTAGTAGTTGGCGACGATGCGGCGGAAGGCATCCTGCACAACATAACTTCCCGTACCGGAGTAGATATCGGCTGTTCCTCCATCGACGAAGATATAGTCCGGATGAAACAGATCAACCAGCTCACCCAGGGTATCTTCCCATTTCTGCATCGCTTCCGGTTTCGGCAGTCCGCCTGAAGCTTTGCCCTCCCCATAGAGCTGAATATATTGCGGATCAGAAACGTCATAGCCCGCCACATGCGGGTAGTACCAGGAATGACGGCACACATGCGTGGAAACCCCAACCTTGAGCCCCCGCGCTCGGGCGGCATCGATCACCAGCTTCGTCGTATTCGTCATGGGCCCCATCTTCACGGCGTTGTACTGGTCGATCACCTGGGAGTCCCACATGGCGAACCCATCGTGATGAACCGCCATCGGAACAACATATTTGATCCCGGCCTCATCCATCAGCTGTACCATACCCTCCGGATCAAAATTATCCGCGCTCATCAGGGGAATCAGCTCCTTATAGCCGAATACCGATGGATCGCCGAACGTATCCCTATGAAACAGATAGGTGGCATTCTGTTCATTTTCCGGATAGCCCAGCCTTGGATACATATTAGCGCCCCACTGCCCCGTCGGATTCTTCTTCGCTGTACCTTCATACGGCGGCTTCTGCTGAAAGAAATTGATGACATCCGCACTGAAGTAGGGGCCTGGAACGGAACCGGGTCCCCAGTGGTAGAACATGCCGATCTTCGCATCCCGGTACCATTCAGGAACCGTGTGCTGCGAAAGGCTTTCGCGCGTCGGCTCATAGGTAATCACTTCTGCAGCGTGAATATCGATAACTGAAAATATAATGCCCGCAAAAATCACCGATGATATGATGCGTTTAAGGGTCTTCATCGATCGTTCTCCACATCAATACATATTCCCTGTTAGAGCATGTATGCTCAAGGTCGCATTGGTTAATGATCCAGCATGGCAGGGACGGCTCGCCGAGCCGTCCGCGGCGCGTTGCCATTCCACCACTTTCCATTGCTTTGCTCCGCAAAGCCCGTCTCGCAAGCTCGGCTCGGCGAAAGCGTCCTACCTTTGACTTGCGTCAAAAAAAACCGAAAATGCTCTACTCATGAACCCCTGCGTTCAATCAAATGACGATCTGAAGAATGTATAGAAATCACTCCATTTTTCGCGAGCAGTGACCCGATCATCAAGCCCCGCGAAAAACGACAACCTCTGGGGACTTCGCGTAAATGGCACCTTTGCGTTTCAAAATTGCTCCAGTTCAATCCGGAAGAAGTTGCAGTCATCATCCAATGTTACCGGTTCCGTATTGGAAGGGGCCGTGGCCTGTATGGCGGACCGGTTGGTTGTCCAGCTTCCGTTCAGCGCATCCGCGCACAGGATCCGGTAGCTTTTTCCGGCCACCGACTGCCACTGGATCACCAGCACATTGGCGTTGGTGCTGCTGGGTGCTGCGGATTCCAGCTTCAGTGCAGATGCGGCGTCGGTCGGGCTCGTTCCCGCCATCCATTCATGGAGATCGCTCATCCCGTCCCCGTCGAAGTCGGAGGAAGCATCACAGGAAGTCGTATCTCCGAAGTTAACGATTTCCCAGTCATCCGGGATGCCATCGCCGTCGGCATCCGGATTCGCAACAACACTCGATCCAATCACCGCGATGTTATCATAATAGAGCTGCGAGGTTGTTGTTCCGGTTTCCGCATTCTGGATACGGAATGTAACCGTTCCGCCCTTTTCCAGTACCCGGTCGGCCAGACCGCTCAGATCTACTTCTGCATCGGAATAATCATTGGGCCCACCCGCAGCCGGGAAGCCTTTGGCTGGCAGATCCGTAACCGTCGCAACAAGCCCCTCTGTAATACTGCTGCCGGGCTGTACCGTTACCGTAAATGAATTCTGATCAGCAAGACGTGCCCATGCATCCAGCTGCAGGCTCGAGAGCTCAATGTCTGCACCGGAATTATTTTCCACCGTCACATCGAAATAGTAGGAATTAAACTTACTCCATAAGACGGTATCGGCGGTGTTACCCGCACCGGCGAAGTTACCGAACGTACCATCGGTACTGCCGTATCCCGCAGCGGCATTCTGCATAGCGGACCCATCCAGGTTACCACCAAAGCCGTCAGCCACCTGAGTCGGAGCATTCGCGGCAGCCTTCGCCAGGTTCCCATCCCAGCCGATGAGCAGTCTGTCGGCACCCGCCGGCCCCACATAAATTTCCAGCAATGCGGTATCCGTTCCACCGAACCCATCACTGACCTCAATCGTAAAGGTGTTCGTTCCACTGGAAGTCGGCGTTCCCGAAAGAGTGTCGCCACTGATGTTCAGCCAGGTCGGACCCGACACCCTTGAATAGGTTAATGGATCGCCGTTTGCATCCGTGGCTGCGCCGCTCAACGAATCATTATACGGCACACCTACGATGCCATCTGCTTTAACAAACATAGCGGAAGTAAATACCGGAGCAATATTGGGAGCCTGATTTACCGTGATCTGCAGTGCAGCCGTATCAAAACCGCCAGCCTCATCTTCCACCTTGATGATGAAATTGTTCAGTCCCACATCTGCACGCAACGGAAAACCGGAAAGTGTTCCGTCCGGAGCAACCTTGAGCCAGACCGGACCGCCGCTCTTGGAATAATACAGCGGATCACCTACGTTCGCAGGAGTTGCGGAGCCGCTCAGGGACGTGCCGCTGTAATTCTGTTCTTCATCTCCGTCTTCCCGCGTAAACAAGGACGAAGTAAATGACGGCGTCGGAAGACCGTTCGGATAGGGATCGGATGCCACCACCTCATATTCGACGGCGATATTATCCATATAGGTCGCATTACTTGCCGGTCCGCTGAGGACTACCCTGAAGACCGCACTTTGTCCGGGTGACAAGACTGAATCGCCGTATGCGCCGGCTATCGGACAGTCCACTTCACACCACTGATCATTTGCCGACGGATCACCCGGTGATGCAAAAAACAGTTGTACCGGCCCATTGCCCAGATCGCCGGATGCATAACTGACCGTCGCATCCGTGAAGGAAGCGCTCCAGCGGCGCAGGAAATCAAAGTGCAGTCCATATAGTGCGATCGGACTGGACCCGGTGTTATCCACCGTGATCGTCACCGTATTTGCGGAACCATTCAGTTTGCGCGAGGTATAATCTTCCGTCGGCAGCGGTTCTTTTTCCAGGCTGCCCCAGCTCAGACCGTCGGAATTGTAACCATTAACCGCAGTGGAATCTGTATTTCGCGAGCCACCGATGACAGAGCCGGTTACACCGTTTGTGATGTAGTCCGGAGCGGTATTCGCACTGTCCCATCCAACAATGCAGCTATCATCCGCATCCAGCACATCGATTTTAAAGATCGCGGTATCGCCCGCCTTGAATTCGTCCTCAACACGTACCGTAAAGGTATTCAAGCCGAAATCATCGCCGGCGGGTATTCCGCCAAGCGTTCCGTTTGCAGCAATCTCCAGCCACTCCGGTCCGTTCACTTTGGTGTAGAAGAGCGCTTCCTCCGCGCCGTTCGGATCCGATGCAGAACCTTTCAGTGTGGCAGCATATGGACGGCCCTGGATAGCGGATGTACCGAAAAAGGAATCCTTCAGGAAACAGGGAGCCACGTTTGTGGAGACATCCACCGGAACCCCTACAATCGCAATGTTATCAATAAAGGTTTTACCTCCCTGCGCAGTCTGTCCCGTGACCGACAGTTCAAACACCGCACTTTCGCCCGGGGCAAGGGATACATCCGATAAGGACGTCATGGGAACATCGAAATCCTCAAAATCGAACGAGCCGGAAAGAGCCAGCTTCTGATTGATCAGTATTCCGGATCCCAGGGGAGTTCCATCCGGATCGTCCAGGTCGCCGCTCATATAGGTCAAGGTCCAGGATTTAGCACTGCCGCTCCCTTCCCGCCAGCCGTCAAAACTGAACTGTTCCAGATCAAAGACTCCGCTGCCGGTATTACTCAGGTTAATGACAAATCTATAATTGCTGTTCTCAGCGCTCTGGGACCATCCCTGCTTCAGCAGGAAACTGGCTCCGGCCAGATCACTCGACACGCAAAGCACCGTTCCGCAGGTGTTATCGTCACTGCCCCCTGCCGGCGACGGTGCGATGACAATTTTATCTCCGGTATCAATTGATAGCGTGGAAGAAAGCGGCGTGCGGTTCAGCGTCGGAGATCCAGCGACTCCTTCGGTCCAGGCCACTACATTTTCAGCAACATCGATCTCAACCGGCACACTGTTGGTGAAACCGGTTCCGTCCAGAACCTGAACGATAAATTCATAGATACCGGACCCTTCTGCAGGCGGGATACCGCTCAGATCACCGTTCGCCGCCACATTCAGCCAGTCATCACCGGATATCCGGCTGAAGGTCAATGTATCGCCATCGCCGTCACTGCATTTATCCGAAAGGGTTTCCGAGAAATACCAGTTTCGACGGCCTGCAAAGGTATATTTTTCCTGTGTAAAGCGCGGCATGGCCTTCCCGGCGCTGTCCACATTAATCAGCAGCGTTGCCCATTGTTCGCCATACGTATCGTCCTTCACGCTGACCGTGAACGTATTGGTTCCCCAGTCCAGAACGCCCGGTGTACCGGAAAGCGTACCGTTCGTAGAAACCGTCAGCCAGTCCGGCCCATCAACCTTGTGATAGGTTAAGGGGTCTCCATCCGCATCCGTAGCCTCACCCTCCAGCGTATCGCTGTAGGGTGCCTGCACCGCGCCATCGGATTTAGTAATCACCTTCGTAGAAAATTCCGGCAGCGAATATCCCGGTTCCGGCACATAGCCCACCACGGCAACGTTATCGATCCAGGCAGTCGTATAACTATCATCAATACCCGCGTAGATCCGGAAGGCAGCCGACTCTCCCGGCGCCAGGCTGCGATCCGTTAAGCGGGACATTAAACTGACCTGCTGCGACGCATAGTTATCCGTAACATTTTTAAGCCATGGACTGCCGGTTTCGATAATCAGATTATCGGGGATATCCAGATCGCCGCTGATATATTTCACACCGTACTCATAACTATAATCAATCCCGTCATCAGGACGCCAGTCCCAGACCAGATGCCCTAGAAATACCGGCTGGGCGTCCGCCGTAATGGTCAGTTCAATATACGGCAGGGAAAAGATTTCCAAACCCGACCACACTTCCATTGCAAAGAATTTTCCGTCCGAGGCAGGAGCACCTGGAAATTCTCCACCAAAGGTGCCGTCAGTTGAGCAATCAGACGCTTTCGATTTAGTCATAAACCGGGCGCCGCTTCCGTTGTTTTTATTCAGGATCAATGATCCGGAAAGGCCCGGCAGCGCATAATCCGCGGTAGCCGACGTTCCGCTCCAGCCCACCAGGGCAACCTGTGCACCTTCAAATACATCGACGGAGAAAGAATCTTCATCATATCCGCCCTTACTGTTCTCCGCCCTTAAACGGAATGTGTTACGACCGATATCGGCCAATGAAGGTGTGCCGGCAAGAGTTCCGTCAGCATTCACGATTATCCAGGCCGGATCGGTGTTGCCAGCCGGACGGCTGTACATGATGCTGGCGTCTTCAGCTGCGTCGGAATCACGGGCGGACCGGTCAACCGAACCGCCGATGTACGGAACGCCGACCTCACCGCGGGCAGGGACAAAACGCCCGCCACGCTGATTAAAGATCGGTGCACCGTGCTTAAGCGGAATCGCCGGATTATCCAGCGCCACCACACGCAGACCGTATCCGCTGGAACCTAAAAAGGGCCCGCCCTCCATGGCCTCCTGAGCAATACCATAGGTATTAAATGCAAATGGGTTGATAACGGACGTGCAGTTTTCAATCGGGTTGCCCAACGCCATGACACGCGTGTTGCTCAGCGTATAGGCATTCGTATAGAAGCAATACCATTCCTCTGTCCATTCCTGCGCATTATCCGCCATATCATAGGTGCCGTTCTGCTCCTGTGCATGCGTCTGAATGGAATGGATGCCCCGTGTCCAGGGGATCGTAATATCCGATCCGTTTTCAAAACGGCTATATCCGCTTCCATCGGGCTTCCAGTGGCCCGCTTTCACCCATTCACTTCGGGTCGGCATCACATAAACCGTTCCATTAAGTGACTGCGAAAAACCGTCGGCAAGAAACACACCCTGAAAATTTCCGGGATTGGCATTGTTGCCGTCAAACTTATAGACGCCCTGGCTTTTATCACCGGTTGTCAGCCAGTTACAGAACTGAGCGGCCTCGAGCCAGCTCATAAACGTTTGAGGACGGTCCGCAATATATTCGGCATCCTGATCATACGCTGTAGAAGGAGTACCGGCAGGCGCCCCGGCTTCTCTCTCAAATGCCGCCCATTGCGCCCGGGTAATCTCTAATTGCCCGATGCGATAGGTATAAGGAACATCTCCGTAAATATGATTACCCCAGAAGCCCTGCGGCATCGGAGGATTTCCCGGATCGCCGATCTCGACAAACTCAAGCGAAAACGCATTTGTGGATCCGACCGCGAAGGTATCCGTCGTCGTGTTAAAAGGGTCTTCCGCCTGGGCCATGCCTGCAAATCCCAGTAAACAGATTCCCGCCAACCAGCTAATCCGCATCCTCATATATCCTCTTCTTTACCGAGTTTCAGACCCTTGACCCTCGATATCCTATGTAAAGGCGCCATCCTGCCCGCCGCTCCGGGGTGGATCGCCGACATAAACACAGCCTGTTGGCAAGGTCGGCCAACATATCAACCGGCTAACTTTGTAGAAATGACGACGGAGACGGGGTCAGGGAAATCACTTAATATCCTGAACGACCGTGTGGCACTGCGGGGAGCTGCCGAACGGTTAAACTCGGAACCGCTGATAACGCAACGTGCTTCTGCTCTGCAGTCCGTGCGTATCAGCACGAGCTACCCCTTGAAGTCCGCTGATGAGGAGGGTTATTGATAGGCGGCGGCAGTGATGGCATCCAGCCCGTTCAGCTGACGGTATTCACCCCCGCACGCCGAAGCAAGACTCTTGAATTTTTCCGCATCGTTCGCATCGGAGTCATTTTTTGGCACAAAATGAATCACATTAACCGTATAGGAGTTCTTTTTCCTGGTCAGTCCAATGGAAGGCACATCCTTTGCTGATTTTTTCCGCGTTAAATCCAGCGCTTTTTTAATGTCCTTCGTCGTGTAATAATGGGCCGGTATCGAAGAAGGAGGTTGCTCCGCATTCGGGAAATAACGCGAAATCAGGGTCCGCTGACCGGATCCAATTACCAGCGGCGGCAATCCCTTTTCCCTTCGTTTCCGGTTTTCGTCCGTCAGCTTAACCTTCGCCTCCTCGTACAGCGCTTCCCATTTCTTCTGCTTGCTGTCCGACCATCCTTTCGGAGTCGTCCGCTCGACGGATGCCAGGTTGCGGTGCGTGGCCGCCAGGATATAGACCGTGTCGGCCTGCTGCTGCATGGCCAGCATGGCCGGTCCGACCCATACATCAATGCTGTCCATGACTGCATTGGTCAATGTCTTCCCGGCAACCCACTTGCCGCCGGGACCCGAGGTTTTTGAGCCGATCACAGCCTTGTCGCCTCCCGAGCCCTGATCCCGGTTCAGCGGATCCAGCCAGGCCCTGACTTTTTCCATATTGCCCGGGGTGGCCTTGACCATCCCGGAAAAGAGCATCTTGCCGCCATTCCAGTCATACGCCGCAATATTGAAGAGCACGGTTGAATTCAACCCATCCAGCATGTGATAGATTTCCTGTTTAATCAGATCATAGGACTCCAGTCCGCCCCGGTCATCCCCCATCATCGGCTCGGTGGAATCGAGGACGATGAAAATCTTCTCCCCCTTGCTCTTCACCCCGAACATACTGAGCTCAGGCATGGAAAAGCCCAGGGACGTCACGCCACCGCCCAGTCCACCCCCCATGGAACCGAGTCCCCCCTTCACCCCGATGATTTCAGGCATCTTGATATCCGGTGCATTTCGAACCACCTGTTTCGCCACGATCTGCTTGCGCAGCTTTGGCTGGGGTTTTGCCTTCTGGATATTGACAGGTACCTGAAGCTTTCTCAGCGGTGCCTGGGGTCGAGCGACAGGCGCGGGCTCAAACTGCTGGTCTTCCTTTACGACGACGGTGACAGCCACGAAGGTGACGGCCACGATGGCAAGGATCGCGTGTATCACGATGCTGACCAGCAGCGCCTCCGTCTTCTGTATTTTTTTCTTCCTGTTTCCTGCCATGTCCGTCCTGCAGCCTTTCCATCACCGAGAAACCATCAACATCCCGCCACCCCGCATCGAATGATCACATCGGAAGGTTCATGGCGAGAATGCTTATAACTCGCGGAATCGGGGCCCTTCCCGTTTATTAAGAAACGACGCGCAGCGGGCGGAAACATCACAACATCCGCTTTTTACATGCGCTTCAACTTAAAACCCAGGGATGAAACATGTAATGGAGGGTTACAAAAGCTTCTCTACAAAGAAGCCGGGTCTTTGCATTGGGTAAATTTACTCCAGCTCAATCCGAAAGAAATCCTGGGAACTGGTGCTGGTCACCGTTTCCGTATTCTGCGGCGGCGTGGCCGGAAGACCGGTCATCTTTGTCATCCAGGCTACCGAGAGCAAATCAGGGCTCAAAAGGTGCCAGGAACTGTTCGCCCCGGATAAACCAGTCCGCCGGATGATCCTTGTACCATTGATCCAGCAGCTGCCGGTTTTCTTCGCTGTTGATATTCTTGATTTCACGAAGTTTTACCGCAGCTTCCTTGTACTCGGGAGCATCCGGTGTCTTTGCATATTTCAGCGTGATGGTTTTAAATTCCCGACTTTCAGGCCCTCGTTCTTTCGTGACAATTTTCTGGTCCAGGCGACGCTGTACGGTTTGGGCCAGTCGTTTCTTCTCCGCACCGGTCGCTACGGGAAATCCTTCCTGCTCGATACGCTCGCCGATTTCAAGCAACGTCCGGACCTGATCCGGTTCGATGCTGCCGTCCCAGCGGGGACCGATATTGAGCAGCCCATTTGCCCCGAAAGTATTGAGCATCAGCAACTGGTTCCACACGCGGTCAGCGGGCCACGAGTAGGTCTCTCCCGGCAGGAAATGTTTCTCTGCATGCCAGCCCCATCCCCCGCCAATGGAAAAGCAGACTTCAAGCTTTTTCCCCTGTGCTGCATTGCGGTCATAGTTCGGGTCCACGCCCGGCGGATAGAAAAAGAATTCCGTATCAAAATAATCTTCGGTACCGGTCGGCCCCGGCTTGTTAGCAACGATATAATACGGAGCGGCTTCATGAACCATATCGTACAGCTCCTGCAACCGGAACAGTTCCACATTGTTTTTGGTGATGCCGTAGCCATCGAACCACACCCCGGCAATGTCATATTTCAGCAGTTCCTTCACTGCCGCATGGACCGAATCGGCATAGTTGGACGGTTCGAGTTCCGGCGGATAGGCGTAACGTGGCTCCCGCTCACCGGTGTATTGCTCGTAGGGTACGCGGCCCGCTTCCAGTCCGTGCGGATGGCGGCACTCGTATCCGATCTCATAAAACGGGATGAATCCCAGCCCTCGCTCCTTGCAGGCCCGCGCCAGCTCGAAAACAATGTCGCGCCGGGCGGCCGAATTCATGCTGTTGAACTCATCGCTTTCACAATCCCATAGGTGGAACCCGTCGCAATGTTTTACCGTGATGATCACGTACTTCATGCCGGCCTTCACGGCCATGTCGCAGATAAAATCCGCATCGAAGTTTTCGACCTTCCAGTGGTCTTTAAGTTTTTCATAGTCAGCCACCGGAATGGGATCAAAGTCAAAATAGGGTTTCAGGGCACGTCCCATCTGATAGCGCACCGCGATCCCATCCAGGGCATACAGGCCCCAATGCATGAACAGACCGTATTTTGCATCGGCAAACCACTGATGTGCCGCCGCGCGCGGATCCTTGGCATACAATTTTTCATAGCCCTTCAGATGGGCGGGAACCTTGGAGAAATCCTTTTTCTCGAAGGTCGGTTTTACACCGGCCAGTGCCTGCCTGCGTTTATGCATCGCCTCAATCTTTGCTTCCGCCTGGTCGCCGTACAGCAACTGATAGGACTCCTTGTATTTATCCGCGCTGTATCCATGAACGCCCGGATCACTCAGATCCTTGAACAGGTCTGGATTGTTTCCCTGGAAGACATGCAGCTCCTCGCCCGGGGCCGTTATGCTGATGAGACACCATGTAAATGCTGTCAGAAGGGATAGTTTAGTACGCTTCATAGTATTGAATGCATTTTAGGTTGAGCAAAAAAGCGGCGGCCATCCACCGCCTTTCAACTGATATAGTCTATTTCTACATCATGATGCGACGGCGGATAAAGAGTGCAGCGCAGCTGAAGGCCGCTACCAGCCCAAGCGTCGCCGGTTCCGGAATTGCAGTAACGGCACCGGAAATACCGATATTGTCTATCCAAAAGGGCGATGCGGAACCTCCTGTACCTACCGTGGTATAACGGAAGGTAGCACTTTCCCCGGGAGCCAAGGTATATCCGAATCCAGACAGATCAACATCCAACTGGTTACCGAAGTCACCGCCAGCGGGAGCGTTTCCGCCGATTGTGGCCAATGTATAATTGTTTGTGATATTTCCCGTTCCAATATCGCCGCCAATCAGATCAATATTGAATATTTCCAGCGTATTCGCATACTTAACATGTATATCCGCATGGAACGTTGAGAGATCAACCGTATAACCAGACAGCGCTGTCACTGTCACATCGAAGTACGCACCGGCACTTTTCGTGGTCCAGCACTTTACTGAGGTTGTGGAGGCCCCCGCACCGGTGGCACCAAAGTCACCCGATGTGTCGTAAGCAGAATTTTTATCCCAACCGCCATTGAGCACAGTGCCGTCAGTACCGAAACTGAACGCCAGATCGCCCGTTACACCTGTCCCAGTAACATCAGCTGAAATGATAAGCGGAATACCTCCAGAGTCCGGGTTGTCGTCCGAACTGAACCCCACCAATACATCGGCCGATGCAACCGAGGCGACGCCTGCCAATGCACAGAACATTACAGTTAATTTATTCATTCTCTCTCCTCATTGTGCTGATTCCATAAAATGACGACCACCAAGGATGAACGACATCACCGGGCATGATCTTTTCTGCATATTCGACTCAGCAGTAAGACGGAAATGACACCGAGCTCGCAGAGATAATCCGACCGCTTTGCGATACTTTATTCACGCTGCACCTTTGCGCATCAGGTGCTTTCATGCGGACTGGAGGGGCGACGCCCCCCGGAAGCTGCGGACGGCAGTGGACAGTCATTCATACCTCGCTGAAGGGTCATTGATTGCGCATGGTAAAAAAAACAGGCGCGAACAAAATCCCGTACCCCCACCTATCCATCCAGCCTTCAGCAGATGGTTGTTCATCACCGGGCCGGGGCCCGGTGATGATAGCCACATCCGTTTATTTCGTTATGAGCAGATTAATGAACTGGGCGTCCTTCCCGGTCTTGATCCGTTAGTTCTCCGCCGTGCGCCTCGTCGTAAAAGCGGCTCAGATCCGGATCAAAAGCGCCCACCCGATCTTCCAGGGTCGGGACATCCACTGCATCTGGCTTATGCTGCTCCATGAAACTTCCATTCGGACTCAACGCCCGCTACCCATTACCAGTTACCCCTGTACACACCAAGAACGGTTTGCGGGTTAAGCCACAAACCGTTCCTGCATCACTTTATCGGATATTTGATTCCGTTCACTCTTCGAGTATGTCCCGCCGCGGACTCGATTAACCCGCAGCGGGACAATCCCTTCAATTATTCCGCTTCAATCATGAAATACCCTGCACTGGCAGCCGCCGATACCGTTCCCGTGGTCGAAGAACCACCCGAGGCAATGCCGGACGTGTTGGTGCCCCACGGATCAGTAAGGGCCGACCTGCCCAGGATGTTGTAGGTGATGCCATCCTCGGACTCCCAGATCAGGGTCCCTGAGCCGCCGGATAAAGCGAACGACATGATGTTCGGCGTAACCATCGCACCACCACTAATCGTGCCTCTGATGGCAAAGTTATCCAGATAGACCCTGGCCACTACACCTCCACCATTACCAGTAGAACCATCAATACTAAGCACCACATCAACCGACTGATGGGGAAGAAGCGTTCCGCTCAAGGGAATATCAAAGTCCTGGAAATCACCTTTGGACTCGGAGAGCAGCGTTATGGCATTCGTAACGGCTGCAGATGTGATGTCGCCTTCCAGTGCCACCGCAACATCCGGACAATCTACATTCCTCTTCTCGGCATCAAAATGGAAACTGGTGAGATCAATCGACGCGGTATCGCTGATATTTGAAACCGTCAGCCTCAACGAAAGGGTGGCAGCATCATTCCTCACGTAATTGATACCCACATTCTGATTGCCGGCTCCATCCGCAAAAACCGCATCCACAGGATACAACTGGCGTCCACCGGTAAATCCATAGGAATAGTCGCGACTGCTGGTATATGTTTTTTTCCAAAGAGAGGATCCTCCTCCGTAATCCAGCGAGGTCGCAGCCGACACATGCGGATTAAGAACAAAAGCAGGAATGTCATTGCTGAGACCTACATCTGTCCATGCAGCGAGAATTTCGGCGCCGGCACCCTCAATGCCCGTACCCTGGATATCAAACGAATAGATTTCCTTTCCGGGCGCATCATTGGTCACGGTGATGGTTGCGCTCTGAACAACGCCCGTCGTCGCCAACTGCGGATCGAAGACCACATAAAACAGCTCATTGGTGCCGACTTCAATATTCATCGGAGCGGCAATAACTGAAAATTGCGGGCTGCCGGCAATACCAACACCGGATACCATCAGGTTGGTATAGCCGGTATTCTGCACTCTGAAGGTAGTTGTAACCGGCTCTCCAACATGAACGTAACCAAATTCAGTACCGTCTCTGTAATCATCCTCAAAGACAGCGCCAACCGGCTGACCGTTCGTAATCGCACCCCCGTTATTCACTCCGGAAACACTGATATCACTCAGCAGTGCCGGGCTGATGCCGGAAATAGTGAACGTGTAGTCCGCGTCATTGTTCAGAATGGAGACCACCGCCGTATTGGTCGTATCCTCCACAAGCCCCTTGTAGACAATGGTGAACGTGTTGGTCCCACCCACGGCGATAATGCTGTTTGTCGGCTGTTCCACAACGGTGAATTCGCTCGTATCCCCGCTCAAGGTCACGATCGGTGTTCCGGTCAGCAACAGGTCGGCCAACCCCACGTTTTCAATTACAAAGGTATTGGTTTTCCCCGACTCGGTAAGCAACGAATCCACGCCGAAATCGGTCAGGTTCGCGGTGGAGGTTTCCGTATCCCCGTTCCCAATCGGGTAGTTATCACCCTTGACCTGAATCACCGGTTCAATCGGAGCCGGAGGAACGTCTCCGCTGATCGCCAGATTGTCCAGGTAATATGGATTCCCTCCACCGGAGGTCCCATCGGCGAAAAAGGTCAAGGTGACGCTTTCGCCGGCGGACAGCATATGGTCCTCCAGGTATGTCAGATCAATATCGAGCTGATTTGAATAGTTTTCCGATCCCGAAGGGTTCGCTCCCGTTGCCGATAACGTACCGCTCGTTGCGTTACTGATTGTCATATCACCGGAAGTAACCTCCACCCGGTAACCGCTCAGGGGCCCGGATTTGGGATGAATATCAACATGGAGCGTTTCCACAGAGATGTCCCGGTCGCTCTGGTTTTCCAGGTAGATATCAAGATGGGCTTCATCGGTCTTGGTCTGGAGGCAACCTGTTCCCGGACCGAAAATACTCCCGCCGGTTGCCCCGTAATTACCGGACGCATCGCCGGCGGAGTTCTTCACCCAACCGCCCACCTCATTTCCTGTGTTATCATAAGACGGTGCGCCCGGATTACTATAGGTTATCTCGGCTATGATTTCCGGTGTTTTTCCATCCGGAAGTTCGGTCGGAGTGCTGGCACTCCCCGCATTCTCCCACGCATCCCAGCCTGCCAGTACCGCAGGATCGGCCGACGCCGTCCCCACCAGCGCGGACGACAGAATCAGTAATGATAGTACTCTTCTCTTCATGTTGCTCTCCTCGTTTCTCTTTCGCGTTTAACAACCGGATTCGCGACAACAGCGATCCTGGACAACGAACCCCTCCAAGCTATGCTTTGCGTTACAGGCAAATGACGACGGGAGAGAACAGGGGAAATCACCAAAACCTGTTTTTCAGGAATCTTCCGGGTGGAAGAGCGCCGGCCCCGGCATCCGGGTCGAGCGAATATAGTCCCAGAGGGCACAGAAACCGCAAATCAGGGGTATTTGATTTCCTGCAGGACTGATTCAGCACAAAGACAGGAACGCAGCTAAGTCACGCATAGATGAGACCATTGCGTTGCGTTATTCCTATTATTCCGCATCTTTGCGTGGGAGCGGATGAATACGCACTTCGACCTCAATGTCGTGTTCCCGCAGCCCTTCGATGAGGGATGCCGGGCAGTTTTGATCCACCACCACCCGCTTCAGGTTCTTGAATTTATTGATTCTCAACTCCCAGTATTTTTCCGGCAGCTTAATCCCCAGCAGAATCAATTCTTCGAGTTTGACACCGGTCAGGTTGTTGAAATCGGAAAAGGCGGAATCGCTCAGGTCCAGCGATTTGAGCTTAAGCGGTACCAGCAGATTGACCGAATCCACCCCCAGCCCGCCGATCGGCATCTTGAAGGTTTGATACGGATGCCCCGAAAGGTTGAGCCTGTATCCATCTCCATAAGGCGTGAGAGTATCTTCAGTAATGCGATGGATCCCGTAAGAACTATAATAATTGATTCGGTCCAGCATGGAGATGATCGCCTGCAGGCAATGCTCCGGATCATCACAGGGGACGCGGCGGCGATGGTGATAGTAGGTATAGCACAGCAGCTCCACCACCTCGTCCGACCGGTTCCCATGAAATCGACTGGTCAGCTCAACCAACTGATCTTCCGTCAGGGGAATACGATCATCGGGTTTAATCGATGCGAACTCCTTCCAGATCTCCTTTAGAAAGACGGCGCTGCGCGGCTGCATATCGATCAACCTGATGTCCTTGTCATCGAGGTTTTCATAGCACGTCAGCGCGGCATTGAATTCCTCCAGCACAAAATGGAGCAGGCCTTTCTTTGCGTACAGCACCTTGCGTTCGACCGGATCGTCTGTGCGATCCAATGCCCGGTTCATCAATTCCACCAGCAGCTCTGCCGATGAATAATCCGACAGTCCGCGCACCAGTTCCACGAGCTCCTGGGTCTCCATCTCCAACAACTCGCGCCGATGCTGTTCATCCAGAAACATCTGCAGATTCTGCACCGCTTCATCGCGCGCCCGGGTCGCCAACAGCTTCTCATGGCGGACCTTTACGACAAATCCGATGGTCAGCACCAGAATGACCGCCAGCGCCGTAAAAAAGATATTGAACCGGATCGGGTTGCGCCGGTAGAGCAGCTGCAGCAGCTTGAGGGTTCCCGCCTCTTCCGCGATCGTGGAAAAGCCGCGCATATAGCGAATCAACTCCTGCTGAAAATCCGCCACGGACGCATAGCGATCCTCCGGCCGGACAGCCAGGGCCTTCATGGCCACCGCGGACAGGCTTCGGGGAATCAGTTTGCCCCGACAGCGTTTATGCGGCGGGATCACCTGACCGGCGCGCGTCCGCTCCAGTACCTGCGTCACCCCATCACCCTCCACCGGAGCCAGCCCGGTCAGGATTTCATACAGCAGCGCACCCAGGGCATAGATATCGACCGCTGCGGTCGCCGTCCAGTCTGTCACGCACAGTTCCGGCGCCATGAAGCCTGGGGTTCCTTTCAAGCGGCCGGACATCGTCGCCCCTTCCCCGACTTCGCTCCCCAGGCTCTTGAATGTATCGATATTGTCCCCGTTAAACTGCGCCAGCCCCCAGTCGCAGAGCTGCACATCACCGTATCGGCCTACCTGAACATTACCCGACTTGATATCCAGATGCAGCACCTCTTTTGAGTGGGCATAGGCCACCGCGTCGCACACCTTGACCAGGATGTCGAGCAGGCTGTCCAGGTCGAACTGCCGGACAAACGCCTCATCCCCCTGATGCACGCGGCGGAGAATGGACGACAGGCTGCTGCCCTCGATCAGTTTCATGGTGAAAAAGGGCTTCCCTTCCGGTGTCAGCCCCATATCATGCACCGGTACGATATTCGGGTGTTCGAGTGATGCGGTGATGCGGGCTTCATACAGGAACCGTTCGATATCCTGGTCCGTGGCGGTATCCAGGGGCTCGGCATAAACCACCCTGCGTCGCGTATGCAGATCGCTGACCAGACTGATTTTCTTCATGCCGCCGACCGCCAGGTCGGACGCTTCGGCGTAGCGCCAGTCAATCCCCTGCAGGCTGGCCAGAATGGGAAACATCGCTTCCCGTTCGGCATCGCCGACTTCCGTTCCGGAAGCCGCATAAAGCTGCATCAGCCGGCCTCGATCGAACTCCGGAGTTTTCTGTTCAGAAGCCATGGTCATATGCTATCGGGTATTCTGCCCTATGTCTCCTGAAAACCGACTAATAGCGGCGCTGCTGTCGCGGGAAGGATCCTTGCCGTACCCGGCCGGGTTCCATTCGGGAATCCAGCGCGACATATCCAGGCGCCAACCGTTCCATCGGTTCAGGTTCGACATACCCGCCACCAGTTTCTTATCCCCGTTATGCTCATCAAAGAATGCGACCTTTGCGGTATAGTCCTTCGTAAACGCCGCCACATAGTCCGGGTCTACGAATGGATCGGCCACCGTATTCCGGCACCAGCCCAGCAGGGTGTCCTTCAGTCTCTTTTCGATCTCCGCAACATCCTTCTGACCGGCCAGGTTGCTGATCTCTCCGGGATCGTTTTCGAGATCGTACAATTCGAAGGCCGGCGGGGTCATGCTCCGCGCAAAGGCCAGATAAGCGAGGGAAAACGCTCCCGAGCTTTCCAGCGATCGGCGCACCCGCATATCCACACAATCACTCATGCGTTCCGCATCGGCCCGGGCAAGCCACGATTCCCGGTTTCGTTCCCCGTTGCCATTTATATTCCAGATCAGCTTGTAGCGTCCGTCACTGATCGTCCGGTTTGGCCAATAAAGATAATAGCCGGCTGTGTGGGTGACATAGGCCGAGAATATATACTTGCGCATTCCGAGCCGGCTGTCGCCGGAGAAGACCGGTTTAAGCGTGCAACCCGGCAGATAGTCCGGAACAGAAAGTCCGGCCACGTCCAGGAAGGTGGGCATCAGGTCTACAAACGAAACGAGCGCGTCGGAAGTAACTCCTTCGGGCGACTTGCCCGGCCAGCGCACAATGAACGGCACCTTCAGCCCGAATTCATACGGCGTGGTCTTGCCGCGCGACAGGTGCGAAGGTCCATGGTCCGCGGTAAAGATCACCAGGGTATCATCCGCCACGCCATATTCATCCAGCAGCCCGAGAATCTGCCCCACGAACCAGTCCACCCGCTGGACCGCCTCGTAATATCCGGCCATGAACTGCTGCACCCGGGGCGTGATCTTATAATCCGGTCCGAAGTGCGGCAGCGGCTTTACCCGCGCCGGGTCAACCGGCTTGTAGATTTCAGCCCCTGGAAATCCATCGATGGAAAAGTGCTCATCCACCTTTTTTCCCACCCAGGGAGAATGGGTGTCGGAATTCTGCGCCTGGAAATAGAACGGCCGATCCATGGGCCGGTGTTCCAGAAAGTACCGGAAGTTATCGACCGCGTTTTTAATCTCGTTCTGGTTGTCGTCCGGATGCAGCCGGTTGCTCCGCCACAAATCATTCTGGTCGAACGGAACCATGTCGGACGGCTCCACACCGGTTTTGTACGTGATACCGGTATAATACCCCGCCTCCTTCAGCATAGGAACGAACGTCGGCAATCCCTCGCGAAAGTAGAATCCGAACTCCTTCCGGAAGCCCATGATACCGTTCTGATGCGGATAGAGCCCGCTGAACAGACTGCTGCGCGAGGAGGCACAGGTGGCCGCCGTTACGCAGGCATTGCGAAAGACCATGCCTTCCCTGGCCAGTGTATCCAGATGAGCTGTGTATGCCGTGGCGTCTCCATAGGCACTCAGCTGCTGGCCCATGTCCTCCATCTGGATAAACAGGATATTCGGGCGCGGTTCGGCGGATATCCAACCTGCAACAGCCAGACCCAGGGTGATGATGATCTTCAGTTTCACGATGCATGCTCCAAAATCGGTTCATAGAATAGACGCCCTGTAGAGGGGCAAAACATCACTTCGATATCCGGAGCAGCGTTTTCAGATAATGAAAAAGGGCTGCGGCCCGGGTGTGTTGATAAACCTCAGCCCAATCGATACACGCATTTACTTAGAGCTGATGCGGGTAGCGCGTATCTTTTGATCAGAGAAAACGATCCTAAACTTTTGTAGGGCTGGAATAGTCGTAGACCTTCCAGCCACGGCGGGAAGTTTTCAACCGTTCCCGCCCTACAAATCTCCGGCCTTACTTGATCAAGAGTCTAAGGCCGCGGCATGGCCGCAGCCCGGTAAAGCAGATTGTATGAAGGAGTGTTATTTCACGTCCAGCCGGTACATGACCGGCCATTCCGGGTCTTCAAACACCGGCTTATCCGGCGCCTGGATTTCAATGCCCTCCTCCGTGCGTTTCCATTGAACCCCGTCCTTCGAACCCAGCAGGGAGATCTTTGCTATTTCAACATCTTTCCCGACACCGCCCTCGGCAAACGACGTCAGCGTAAAATTCTTTTTGGGCTGGGCCAGCATCGCGGCATAGATGTGCCGGCCATCCTTGCTGCGCGTATACCGTATATCATTTTCGTAGAGCTTCGTTCTGCCCATCGGAACGGCCGCCGGATCCTTGTACACCTTGCCCTTGTGGTTGCCCAACACCTCATGTTTCTCGTTGCCCGGTCCCAGCTCGCCATAAACCAGCCACGGTCGCGATGCGTAAATGCCCTCACCCAGCACAGAGGTCCAGGCCCCCATATCCTTCAGGAACTGCACTTCCGCTTCCTGAATGGAACCATCCGGTTTGAGCGCCAGATTCAGCAGCATGTTGCCGTTCTTGCTCACTGTATCGATGATCTTCCGGAAGTTGATATAGCTGGGCGTAACATACCGGCCCGGCCGGTAAAACCATCCGCAGGTGCTGCTGTGCGTCTGCCATTTATACGGGGCCCGATCAAAAAGGAAACCCGCCTCATAGTCCGGTACTGCCTCTTCCTTGTAGAGCGATTCACGCTTAAAGGTGATCACCGGCTCCACGCCGTATTCCTGCGACTTGTTGTAATAGTTCGCGACAATTCGGCGAAAGGCATCGATGATTACATAACTACCCTTGTTGCAGTAGGTATCGGCCGTGCCGCCATCCACGAAGATATAGTCCGGATGGAACATTTCCACCAGCTCGTTCATCGTGTCTTCCCATTTCCGGATTGCTTCCGGTTGCGGCAGGCCGTCCTTGCCCAGCCCCTCGCCATACAGCTGGATATACTTCGGATCCGACACATCGTATCCCGGCGTCTTGGGATAATACCAGGAATGCCGGGCCACATGTGTCGAAACACCGACCTTGATACCGCGCGCTCGGGCTGCATCGATCACCAGCTTCGTCGTGTTTTTATGCGGACCCATTTTCATGGCATTGAACAGATCAATCACCTGCGAATCCCACATCGCAAAGCCGTCGTGATGAACCGCCATGGGTACGATATACTTGATCCCGGCGTCCTCCATCAGTTTCACCATGCCCTCCGGATCAAACTGGTCTCCGGTCAGCAGCGGGATCAGTTCCTTATAGCCGAATTCCGCAGGATCACCGAAAAAGCGCTTATGAATCAGGTAGGTCGAATCCTGTTCATTGTCCGGTTTTCCAGGCGCCGGATACATGTGGGATCCCCACTGCCCCACCGGATTTTTCCTGGCGGTGTTCGAATCCTTGTACTTGCCGTTCTGCTGGCAGAAATCGATGATATCCTGGTTAAAATGAATGCCCGGCACGGAGCCGGGGCCCCAATGGTAGAACATGCCGATCTTTGCATCCTGATACCATTCCGGTACCTCATAGTTTGAAAGGCTCTCACGTGTCGGCTCATAGTGAATGATCTCCGCCGCCTGGGTACCGGCACCCAGACAGGTCGCACCGGTCAGTATCATCAGGGTTTTCAGTCGCATAGATAAACTCCTTGTCATATTCATTACCATATCATGCATGGTCGGGTCAGGTTGCTGCTGCCACCTCTTCCACAGCAATAGATCTGCCCCGAAGGTTATTTGTGTACTGCTTGGATTCATCGGTGTAAATATTCGCACCGGAACCCTGCATTTTTTGCTCTTTCCACTCCTGTGCGGGCACTGCCCCTCCAAACCATTTCATTCCTGTTTTATATGCCTCGTCAGCATGGCTACGGAAATGACGCACCGATATGCGGAAAAACATCACTTGATTGCAGTTGAGTTCCCCAAGCGGCTGCCTGGACGCTGAACGCACACCGCGGCTGCCTGAAAGAAATCTATTAATTCATTCGTCTGAGCATCGGACTCGAATAAGGTGATTTATCCCGGATTTATGCTTATACTTGTTTGGTTATTACCTTTTGGCGTTGCCGCTTTCCGCTTGAAGCGGTTTAGCGGCCGCTGCAGCAGTGTAGCGAGCGCTTAACCCGACCTGCAGGAGGGAAAGCGTGTATCCCGAAATCATACCATTATTAGTCTTGGTCTGTTTCAGTCGCCCCGTCGCTGCTCCATTTCAGCCAGGGCACGCCGATGCAGCCGTTGGGTGAGCTCCGGATACTGATCGGCTAGATTCCGGGTTTCTGCAGGATCATCCTCGAGGTTGTACAATTCCGGAGTAAACGTTTCGGGATCATACTTGCGCTGCGCATATTTCTGCCACCAGGTCGTCGAAGGCATGGAATAGATCAGCTTCCATTTCCCCATGCGGATAGCGCAAAAGCGGTCATTCTGCAGATAGTAGAGATAGCATTCATGCGGGGACCGCGCCTCCGGCCCGGCCCGAAGCAGCGGCCCGATATCCCGACCGTCGACCGGATGTTCGACCGCGATACCCGCCAGCTGCCCGATTGTGGGCAGCAGATCAATGGTTCCGGCTACTTCACGACAGACACGGCCCGCCGGAATAGTGCCCGGCATGCGCATGATGCAGGGAACCCGCAGCCCGCCTTCGAGGGCGGATCCCTTCCCGCCGGAAAAAGGCAATGCCTGTCCGCCCGCCTCCCCCTGCGACAGCCACGGCCCGTTGTCCGAAGTAAAAATGACCAGCGTGTTTTCCGACAACGCGTTTTCATCCAGATGCTGCAGGATGCGTCCGACGGCCGCATCGATCTCCTCCACGGCATCCCCGTACAGACCGCCCTGGCTTCTGCCCCGAAAGGCTTCAGAGGCATGCAGCGGCACATGCGGCATGGCCGGATTGAGGTAGATAAAAAAAGGACGCTCACCGCATTCATCCATGAACCGGATAGCTTCATCAGTAAAGCGCTGCGTCAGCGCTGCCTGCACGGCGGGAAATTCAACAATGCGGTTGCCGCGCACCAATGGAACCAGATGCTTGTTTGCATCGGTTTTCTTCAACCCGCGCAAGGTTTCCATGCGTTCGCGGGTCATACCGCCGGTCAGCACCAGGTCGTCCGCCGCTTTGAGATCGGGGCCCAGCCACATGTCGTTGCTGCACGGAATTCCGAAGAACATGTCAAACCCCTGGTTCATGGGCAGGAAAGGATCGCGGTGCCCGAGATGCCATTTGCCGATGCAGGCGGTTGCATAGTTCTTCTGCTTCAGCAGCTCGGCGATGGTGATCTCCTGCTCCGGCAGGCCCCGTTCGGAATGGGGAAAAAGAACGCCTTTGGCCGGGCCGAGCTGATCCGGATATTTCCCGGTCAGCAGCGATGCACGCGACGGCGTACAGACCGGTGCACCCACATAAAAATCGGTAAAGCGCATACCCTCCGCGGCCATGCGGTCGAGACTGGGCGTGCGGATCGTTTCCGACCCATAGCATCCCACATCGCGATAGCCCTGGTCATCCGTCAGGATAACAATAAAGTTCGGCAATCTGCCTTCCGGTCCACCCACACAGGCCAGCGTCCACCCCAGCAGATAAACCGGCAGTTCCCGCCGCAACACTCTTAATTTAAAATCAGGCATGGTTTCATCCGAACATCCGTCTCGTTCATGCTACGAGCGCGTTGTACTGAATTGATCCGAAACGATTTCATGACTGATATTCTAAAAGTCAATAGCGGTTGTGTCGATGCATGGAGGGACGACCTCCGTGTCGTCCTCGGTCTGCAGGAACCCCGTGAGTCACGCCGCCGTATCAGGTGGTCTTCCCGTCCATTCGGCGTCTTGTCAGGGACGAACCGGTACCAGCGAAACCGACCGCAGATTCATCAGGTTGGCGCCTGACGTTTTCCATGTCCTGCCGGTAATTTTTACGTCGAACACCCCCGGTTCGAGATGCACGGTTCCCAGTTCCTGGGTCGTCATCCGGTTGTCCTTCTCGAGATCGGGATCCTCCTGTTTATCCTGTTCACCCACGGCAATCTGGTCGGCGGTATACTGTTTCCGGACCGCCCGACCCGCGCTGCTGGTCACCATGACGGTCCCCGGCAGTACCTGATCCCCGATACTCAGTTCGAAGGTATTTCCATCACTGCTCAGTCCGGCACCATACGTAACTTCAATTTTAAAGTCCGCCGGTTCAACCACACGGAACGTCCAGCCCATGCTTTGATCCGGCCGTTTCCAGTTTGATACCGTATGGGTCCACTCGCCCCACAAATCATGCACAGATACTCCGTTGGAGGGATTGCTCTCCATCAGGCTCAACGTGGAGGTGAAATCCGAGGAATCAATCGTACGCACCTTAAGAATGTCCGGTGTATTCCTGAACTCCAGACAGAACACGCGCGGCATGTTCCTTTCTCCCAGCGATACCTTTACACGATAATCGGTCTTATCAACCTTTGAGAGTTTCACAGGCTTGCCCGTATCCAGCCAATACGCCTTTTTGACTGGACTGCCGACCCCCGGCACCAGCACCGATTTACTCGCCGGCTCATCAAATACATGGAAATAGAGTTTGCTGCCCTTCGTCGTACTTCTGCCCCAGTTAAACTGAAAGGTATTGAACAAGCTGCGATCCGTGCCGTAAATGGCTTCGCCGTTCACCTTCATCCAGGCTCCCACTTCCTGAAGCAGTTTGACCTGGCGCGGATCAATGGTGCCATCGGGCTTCGGACCGACATTCAACAGATAGTTTCCGCCCATGCTCACCACATGCACCAGCTCTTCCACCAGATCCCCGGCTGTGCGCGAATAGTCATCCTGAGCGCTCCAGCCCCAATGCTTCGCAATGGTACAGCAGGTTTCGAACGGACGTTTCATCGCATAATGCGGCAACTGCTGTTCTGTCGTATCAAAGTCTCCCTGATACGTGCCGGCGTTATAGCCGCCGGTATAGACACGGTTGTTCACCAGGATGTCGGGATTATGACTCTTGATCAGGTCCAGGATATCCAACCCGTATTCCTTCGGAAAAACCGGGATCGGAACATCAAACCAGAAAATCTTCGGATGGTATTTCGTCAGCAGCTCTTCCATCTGCGGACGGCACTTCTCCTTATAATACCGTTCGGGAACCGCCTTATCGCGGTCATAGTCCCATGAATTGAACGCCTTGCCGCCCCAGAGGGCATCGGGGCTTTCCAGATCCCAGTTCTGGGAATAGTAGAAGCCCATCGGAACACCACGCCGGACGCAGGCCGCATCCAGTTCGGCGATCGGATCGCGGCCGAAACCGGTATGTTCCGTAATGTTATAGTCGGACACATCCGAGTCATACATCGCAAATCCTTCGGTGTGTTTGGCTGTAATGACGATGTACTTCATCCCCGCCTGTTCCATCAGGTCCAGCCACCGGTCCGGATTAAATTTCCCGGGCCGAAAGTCTTTGATCGCTTCCGCATATTCCTTCATGGGAATCTTCATCTGCAGCTGCATCAACGCCGGCGACTGAGCCTCGTTGCCTTTCCATACGCCCCCCAGCTGCGAAAAACCGCCCCAATGGACGAACATGCCGAACTTAGCCTCTTTCCACCAGGCCAGCCGCCGCTCGTAATCGCTTCCCGGAAGGTAGTCCGGCAGGTCCCGACTGGCCACGCCGGAAAGCTCCTTCACCGGCACAATGCGGGCTTCGTCCGCTTCGGCCGCGCCGGCCGGCAAGCCGCACGATAGAAACATGATCAGGCCGGCGAACGAATACCATACCCTGCGCAGCGTCAGGCCCTGCACCTTCCGGAAACAATCGGCGTCACGTCTCTTCTGATTTTCTGAATATGTCATTTCGGCTGAATCCCTGAATTAAAGTTCACTGCGGCTCGTTAACACATATACCGTTCAGACGACCGATATCTTACCCTTGAACCGATCTTATTTATTCCCATGTGCTGTGAAGGAATGAATCCGGTCGACCGTGATGCGGCAAACCTTTACCGATCCATCTGAAAGCGCTATCGAACATGAAGAATCGGATACCGACCGGGTGGCCGCGCGCAACGCGTACAACAGACTGATGCCGATCCCGTCCTGCAGGGCAGCGACATGTATCGCCCCGAAAATAAAATTTCAAAGCCCGGTATTACGGTTATTGTGCTTCGCAGGAAACTCACTGATACGCCGCGGCGGTGATGGCCTCCAGCCCGTTCAGCCGGCGATATTCACCCCCGCACGCCGATGCAAGACGCTTGAATTTTTCCGCATCGTCCACATCGGTATCATCCTTCGGCACAAAATGAACCACATTCACCGTATAGGAATTCTTTTTCCTGGTCAGCCCAATGGAGGGCGTAGATTTTGCTGATTTTTCCCGCGTTAAATCGAGCGCATCTTTAATGTCCTGCGTTGTGTAATAGTGAGCTGGTAACGAAGACGGAGGCCGCTCTGCATCCGGGAAGTAACGCTCATTCAGGCTCCACGGATTCATCCCGATCACCAGCGGCGGCAGCCCCTGGCTCCGGCGCTTTTCATTCTCTTCGGAAAGCTTGACCTTCGCCTTCTCGTACAGCTCCTCCCATTTCTTCTGCTTGCTCTCCGACCATCCTTTTGGGGTTGTTCGTTCGGTGGATGCCAGGTTGCGGTGCGTGGCCGCCAGGATATACACCGTGTCAGCCTGCTCCTGCATAGCCAGCATGGTCGGGCCGACCCATACATCGATGCTGTCCATGATCTCGTTCTTCAACGTCGCACTCCTGAATGTCTTTCCGCCCGGTCCGGCCGTCTTGGTTCCGACTACGGCCAGCTCGCCCCCCGAGCCCTTATCCCGGTTCAACGGTTCCAGCCAGGCCCTGACCTTTTCTATGTTGCCCGGAGTGGCCTTGACCATCCCGGGAAAAAGCATCTGGCCGTTTTGCCAGTCATACGCCGCAATATTGAAGAGCACGGTTGAATTCAACCCATCCAGCATGTGATAGATTTCCTGTTTGATCAGGTCATAGGACACCAGTCCACCCCGGTCATCCCGCATCATCGGTTCGGTGGAATCAAGGACGATGAATATCTTTTCCCCCTTGCTCTTTACACCGAACAGATCGAGCTCCGGCATGGAAAAGCCCAGGGAACCCACGCCACCGCCCAGGCCACCCCCCACGGTACCGAGCCCCCCCTTCACCCCGACGATTTCAGGCATCTTGATATCCGGTGTATTTCGAACCATCTGTTTCGCCACGATCTGCTTGCGCAGCTTGGGCTTGGGTTTGTTCTTCAGAACGCTGACGGGAACCTGAAGCTTCTTCAGCGGTGCATGGGGTCGTGTAACAGGCGCGCCCTCAAACTGCTGATCTTCCTTTACAACAACGGTAACGGCCACGAAGGTGACAGCCAGAATGGCAAGGATCGCGTGAATCACGATGCTTACCAGCAACGCCTCCGTCTTCTGAATCTTTTTCTTCCTGCTTGTTGCCATGTCCGTCCTTAAGCCTTTCTATCACTGGAATACAAAATCTGTGTCTGATGTATGACAGATAAATAGCATCATTCACGCACTATGTCCACCTAATATTGAACTGTTTTATTTTATATTGATTTAATACGCACTCGCTGTGGTGTAAAATTCAGGGAGAGCACCCCGCGCCCATCGCTTGAAGCAGCGGTATTTAAGGAAATTGCATATGTTTCATCGTGAACAGCTCGGGATATAGCGTGCCGGGCAACGGCTGATCCTCGTTACCCTCTTGGCAGACCGGAGGCCTCGCCACGCTCATCGAAAAGGTTATGCAATGCGACTTCTGGATTGCCGCAGCAATGACGCACCGATATCGCGCAAGGCAGCGCCTAAAGCCGTTTAGAACAGAAACCGGTGTAAAAAGCCGCCAAATTCAGCAACACGCTCATGTAGAAAAATGCCAGCCACTTCACATGTTCGATTCGGCAGAAAATCCCGGAATACAAAAATGCCCCGCAGACATGCGGGGCATTCAAAGTTCCGTTCTTTTGCCTGAAATTACAGCATCATACGGCGGCGGATAAACAGAATACCCAGGCTGGCAACCCCGATCAGACCCAGCGTGGCCGGTTCCGGAATGGCCGATGCGGTTCCTGAAATGGCAAAATTATCAAAATATGAAGCTGCGCCACCCGTTGCACCGTCCAGCGTAAAAAGGAAGGTTGCCGATTCGCCGTCATTCAGCACCACGGAATTAGTCAGGGTATAGCTGATATCCAGATAATCCGTATCACCAAGCGAAGGATCTTTGCCGGCTCCGCCATTCAAGTCTGATATATGCGTAAGCGCGGAAGGACTTACTTCATTATTTGTGGTTGCGCCCGCAATAACGTCAAGACTCCACACATCGTAAGATTTATTCCATGCCACCCAGTAATCAAAATGAAATTCATTCAGCGTAAGTTGGGCGCCATTGGCCGTGATTTTAAATTCCATGGTAGAAGGCGTGCCACTGACGCCACCTAGTTTCAGCCCATTGCCCGTTCCATCTGACAGAGGAGGATTAACGCCATCATTATAGTTACCCCAATCTCCATCCGTGGAACCATCAGCATATTTCACCCATTTCGCGTTGGCAGGGTCATCATAGAACAGTCTTGCAAAGCTATCCACTTTTATATCTGCTGCCTGACCATTGGTCTGACTAGTAATGCTATAGAACGAGTCCCACCCGGCGAGCACAACGTCCGCCGAAGCCAGCTGCGCTGCACCTAGAGAAATCAGTCCCATCAGTATTATTTTTTTCATGTTCGTCTCCTCGTTTTTTCTTTGTCGGAACCTCGAAAAACGGTCGTACTGCATCCCGCTGTTCAAAAGCATCCAGTTCTTTCAATTGCATTCATTCGTCGTCAAAAACCATCAGGACACCTTGGCTGCACACGGCAAAAACCTATGCCTGATGATGGATTGATAAATATCATGTTTAATAGTGCATGTCTACTATATTATTAAACTGTATTATTAAAAATCGATTTTACGCATATTCACTGTACTCTCAGAAAAGGGCCGGACATCCCGCGCCCCTTACTGAAAACAGCGTTTTTTATGGGGATTTTTAAACGCGGCAGCCTTAATTGATCGGGATAGCACCTGTGAGAAAAGGCTGCTCCTCCCTGCCCCTTGGCAGCCCGCCGGCTGCATCAGCTGCTGACATTGCCTTGCTCTATTCCTCCCTGCCGGCCGGCCGGACCTCTTCCCGCACGACCCGGGTCAGATCGATGGGCGTGGCTTCGGTTTGTGCATAGATTCTGAGCAAGCGCTTAATTCGCGCCTGCTGCTCCGGCTGGTTGATCAGGTTGTTTTTTTCCAGCAGATCCTTGTCCAGATCGAAGAGCATTTCCGGCTCTCCGGTGGAGGTCACCATCAGCTTCCAGTTGTTTTCCCGCACACAGCGGCGGTAGTCGTGCAGGTCGCCGCCCTGCATCACCATGGTCGTACGCGATGATGCTTCCCCCCGCAGGGCCGGCAGGAAACTGAGGCTGTCGACCGCCTGTCCCTCCCGGACGGAACGGCCGGTCAGCTCGGCCAGCGTCGCATAGATGTCCTGGATCCCGACAAGCTGGGCACTGCGCGTGCCGGCCGGGATCGGTAATTCCGGATGTTCACCCCCGCCCCACGCGGCAATGAACGGGACGCGATGCCCCGCTTCCCAGGCATCGCCCTTGCGGCCGCGCAGCCCCTCGTTGGGGTTGTGCCCGTTCTTGATGGTGTCGGGGAACGGCCAACCACCGTTGTCGCTGGTAATGATGAACAGCGTGTTTTCCAGCTTCCCGGAACCATCCAGTGCTTCAATGAATGCCCCCAGCGTCTGGTCGAGCTCCAGCAGCATATCCGTCTGCCATGATGCGGTCTGCCCGCGGATCTTCCGGCCCCGGTACTCCAGCGGCGGATACCACGGTTCATGCAGTGCCTGCGAGCAGTAGTGGACAAAGAAAGGTTTCTCATCGTCGCGCGTCATGAAGGCCACCGCTTTTTCGGTCAGTTTCGGTCCGGCCGCGGACGTGGTCCAGTCCGGCGCGCCGAATCCCTCGTTCGAAAACCAGGTATCGTTTCCCCGTTGTCCCTGCGACCAGAGCACGAGGTCCGCCGGGTCGCACACGAGCTTGTCGTTTTCGAAGAAGGCATAGGGTTCATGCTGGATGCCCGAAGGCAGGACATAGGAATAATCAAACCCCCAGTCCAGCGGGCCCATGCGGAAGCGCTGCGTAAAATCGATTTCCTTCCAGCGCGCCTCGCGCCCGTGGCTTGTCTGGGTATCCGTGCCCAGAATCCACTCGCTTTTGGTTCCCTTTTTCGGATAGAGCCCGCCCAGATGCAGCTTGCCGAAGATACCGGTACGGTAGCCGGCGTCCTGCATCAGGTTACCGAGGGTGCGCTGCCCGTCCGGAATCTGCGGCTCCTCGTTGAAACCCCATGTTCCAAGCGTGCTCCGCCCCCGCCACGGATAGTTTCCGGTCAGGATGCTGTAGCGGCTCGGCGCGCAGACAGCGGTCGTGGAATGGGCATCGGTAAACATGATCCCCTGCGATGCCAGCCGCTCCAAATTGGGCATGGATATCTTTGATTCCGGATTGTAGACGCGGCTGTCGCCATACCCCATGTCATCAACGAATACCACGACGACATTCGGTTTTTCCGCCATCACTGACAAAGTGGTCGCCAACAGAACAACAGCGACTCCAAATCTTTGAACGGTCCTTTTCATCATTCTCTCTTCCTAACTCTATCTCCGCATAAATCGCGAAGCCCGACGAACATCTTTTTTGGAGGGACGACCTCTGTGTCGTCCTTAGGCCGGGACAGCGCCCGGCCCTCCAATTCAGCACCAATGTGCTTTCGCCGCGCAAATGCGCAGAGAGTTCGAAGCATGGCCAAGCCTGGCGGACCTCTGCATACTTTTAGCGCCTTTGCGTTTAGACTGCATCGCTTTTAGGGCTCGGGCTTGTATGGTGTCGGGTCCCACTTCGGAATCCAGCGCGACTTATCAAGGTGCCACCCGGCTTTCTGCATCTCCTTGGTGCCGCCCAGCTCCTCCTGCTTCTCGCGCCAGAGCTTGCAGTCCGCATAGTAGTCTTCGGTAAATTCCTTCAACACGTTCGGGTCGGCCAGCGGATCCGCCACGATATCCGTCTGCCACGCTTGCAGCGAGGTCCTGAGCTTCTTCTCGAGCTGCTGGTATTCCGGATTGCCTGCCAGGTTCACCAACTCGCCGGGATCGCGTTGAAGATCATACAGCTCGAACGTCGGCGGCGCGGCCGATCGTTGAATGATTTCCTGCCCTTCCTGCGATCCTTCCAGCATTTTCGTCACCATGAAACCGGCCCCGTTGTCACCGGGACGCGTCGTTTTTCCGTCGCCCAGCAGGTTGTACATCAGTTTGTAGCGGCCATCGGTGACGGTGCGCACGGGCCAATAAAGGTCTTCACCGGTGGTGTGGGCATTGTACGCGCTGTACAGCAGGTTGCGGTCGCCCTTCGGCCGTTCCCCGGTCAGCACCGGTACGATCGATTTTCCCGGCAGGTAGGCGGGTTTCGGAATACCGGCCACATCCAGGAAGGTCGGCATGAGATCAACGAACGATACCAGCGCTTCCGAGCGCGTGCCCGGCTTGACCACGCCCGGCCACCTGACGATGAACGGCACGCGCAGACCGAATTCGTAGGAGGTGGTTTTTCCGCGATGCAGCCCCGACGGCCCGTGGTCGGCGGAAAAGATTACCAGCGTGTTATCCGCGTACCCATACTGCTCCAGCAGCGCGAGCACCTTGTCGACAAAGTAGTCGACGCGCTGGATCGCCCCGTAGTAGGTCGCCAGATATGCACGTACCGGGTCCGTCATTTCTACGTCGCCCCACTGCGGCAGCGGCTTGACGGTTTTCGGATCGACCGGATGCAGTCCCAGTTTTGATTTAATGCCCCGAATCGGCTCATAGTCCGGCGACCAGTCTTCATGCGTATCATTGGACTGCGCCTGGAAATAGAATTTTTTTCCTTTGGGCAGCTGCTGCAGGAAGTCCTCGAAGCCGTCGATACAGTTGGATACCTTGCAGGTAAGCGGGCCATAGCCGAGCGCATTCTTGTTGTACTGGTATTTATGATCAAACGGCACGTAGGACTGCGGCTCTACGCCGGTCTTGTAGGAGATCCCTGTGGCGTATCCATGCTCCTTCAGCATCTGAACAAATGTCGGCACCCCCTCGCGATAGTGGAAACCGTGGGTCTTGTCGAATGCCCAGATGCCGTTCTGGTGCGGATAGAGTCCTGTAAACAGGCTGCCGCGCGACGGTGCGCACGACGGTGCCGTTACATGCACCGTTTCAAACACCATGCCTTCGCGGGCCAGCCTGCTCAGCGCAGGGGTTTCCTGCGTGTGGTCGCCATAGGCCGGAATCTGGCACCCCATGTCCTCCATGTGAATGAAGACGATATTCACATCCTTGGGGAGTTCCGCCGCCTGCACGTTATGCAGAACCGTCAATCCCGTCAGAAACACAGCAATTCTCTTCACTCAGGCTTCTCCGATCTACTCTTCCTTCTGATCTCCGCCGGATTCCAGAATACCCGGAAGCTGACGCGCACCGCTGGTCAGACTGCCGTAGCTTTGCGCCAACAGCTTTGCGTGTTCTTTCACGATTTCGGAATATTCCGGATTATCGATCACGCTGACGGTTTCTTCCGGATCCTTGCGGTGGTCGTACAGCTCGCGCCAGACGATCTCGGAGAGGTCATCCATCTTCCGCCATTCCACGTAACGGAAATCAGCGGTGCGCACGGAGTAGGCCATCACCCGGCTCTCTTCCTGCTTCCGGTTGACCGGACGTATCTCCCCGAACGCGGCTTTCTTGCCTTCGGAAGCGCCGTCGAGCACGGGCAGGAACGATTGCCCATCCACGAAACCGGGCACATCGAGCCCGGCGTATTCACAGAGGGTCGGGTAGATGTCGACCGACTCGACGATCGACAGGGTTTGCCCTGAAACCTTCTGATGACCGGGAATCCGCACGATCAGCGGGGAGCGCATGGCCTGTTCAAACTGCGTGTGCTTGGCCCAGCGGCCGTGGTCGCCCAGATGGAACCCGTGATCGCCCCAGATGACCACCGCCGTGTTATCGGCAAGGCCCAGTTCATCCAGAGCATCGAGGATTCGTCCTACCTGCACGTCGATAAAGCTGACCGCCGCATAGTAGGCGTGGATCATGTTGCGCGCCTGCTTATCCCCGACAGCAGCATCGGATGAAAACAGCTCCCCTTCCGGATCGGCATAGGAGGCTACCTCGGTCCAGTTATACATGAAGTCGGCCGCACCCCTGGGCAGGTTTTCCGGCTCGAGCCGCGCAACTTCGTCATCGGTATAGAGATCCCAGTATTTTTTCGGCGCCACAAACGGCAGGTGCGGCTTATAGAAACCGCCGGCGATAAAGAACGGCCTGTCTTTGTTTTCCTTCAAGGCCTCGATAACCTGATCAGCAGTCTGGTAGTCATTATGCTTCGAATCCGGTCCGTCGTAGATTTCATAGGCCGGACGCCACGGATTCTTTTCTTTCGGGTCATACTTAAAGTCCACATAGCAGGTCCAGCCGGTTTTCGGCATGCCGGGATGCCAGGGCGTTTCACTCCACCCGAACCCTTTGCCGGCCCCCTTGCTGTGGTAGACCTTGCCAAAGCTCAGCGTCTTGTAGCCATGGTCCATGAAATACTGCGGCATGGTCGGATGTGTATCCGGACGCTTTGAAATCTGCCAGGAATCGCCGATCTCGTAGATCCCGGTCGAGTCTGGCCGCAGACCGCCCAGCATCGCGGCGCGCGACGGACCGCAGACCGGCCACTGGATATAGTGCCGCGTGAAAACCGCGGCGCTGTCGGCCAGCTTGTCCATGTGCGGGGTCTTGGCCGCACCGTCGTAGCAGCCCATCACGGGGCGTAAATCGTCGATGCAGATCAGCAGGATGTTTTTACTCTGCTGATCAGCATGTGCTGCGGCGCACAGCGCGAGCACCGCAACCAATCCAACCCGCTCGAAAACTGATTTCATCATTTAGTTCGCAGGCGTGGTACGCCCGCCCCCTTCCGTGTCCCGCGCATCGTAGAACTGCTTGATCATGCGCTCGACGCGTTCCTTGTATTCCGGATTGCGCACATAGTTCTTCGATTCATCTTCGACCTCGTTATCCTCCATGTTGAAGAGGGCCACCGGGTGAACGGTGCCGTTCATGAAGGCATACTTCTTGTGCGCCTTGTTCTGGTTGTCCCACTCGGCAATCAGCTTCCATTTTCCATCATACACGCAGATGGCGTCGGTGACATCCTTCGCCCCGAGCTGCTTCCCTTCATACAGCCGGCCGTTGGTAATGACGACCTGGTCTCGGAACGGCGCGTTCTGATTCCCCAGCAGCAGCTGCAGATAGCTGAATGAGTCGCAGGCCTGGTCCTTCGGGATCTCGCGGCCCGTCAGTTCGTAAAGCGTGGCCATGAGGTCGAGCGCCAGCACGCGCTTGTCGCACACTGTTCCCTCCTCGATTTTACCCGGCCAGGTGGCTACAAACGGAACACGGTGACCGCCTTCATAGGCGCTGGATTTTTCCGCACGCAATCCGTTGCTTGAAAGATGTCCGTTAATGTCGGTTTCCTCCAGCGCGAGGCCGCCGTTGTCGGAGGTCAGGATAAACAGCGTATTTTCCCACAACCCTTCATCCTTGAGCTTCTTAACCAGCGCTTTCACCTGCAGGTCCAGTTCTACGATCATGTCGCCGTGTTCGGACCACGTCTGCCCCTTGACCGGTTCGCCGAAAAACTCATCCGGCGGAGAGTGCGGGTGGTGCACCGCCTGGGAACAGTAATACAGAAAGAACGGATGATCCTTTTCGCGATCGATAAAATCGATGGCCTTCTGCGCCAGCATGGGTCCGACCTTGCGGGAATCATAGTTGGTGTCGCCCAGCTTGGCGCCGGCGCCCTTGGTCCCCAGCTTGCAGCCCTTCGGCATTTTTTTCCAGTCCAGCGGCTCCATCTTCGAATCGGGCCCGAGCTTCATCCATTTATCGTTTTCAAAAAAAGCGAACGGAGGACCCTGGATTCCGCCCGGCAGCGTGAGCGAATAGTCGAATCCAAGGCTGCCTGGACCGCCGCCGGCAAAACCGCGCGCCGCATCGATCTGATCGGCTTCCTTCCCGAAAGCCGGACCGTCATAGATGTCATCCGTGCCCTGCCGGTACCATTTACCGCCCAGATGCCATTTTCCGAAGAAAGCCGTTTTATAGCCCGCTTCCTGCATGATGGTTCCGATCGTCTTCTGTCCCGGCTGGATCGCCGATTTTTCGGCCGACCCCCACACCCCCCAGGGCAGATGGCATCGGAACGTATAGTTGCCGGTCATGACCGTATATCGGCTGGGCGCACACAGCGCTTCGGCGTGAGCGCGATCAAACCGTATGCCGTGTTCGAATAGTTTATCGATATTCGGCGTGGGAATGCCCGGCGCCTTGCCGGTTCGCAGCTGTTCATAAAAACCGACATCCCCCATGCCGAGGTCGTCCGCCAGAATGAATACCACATTCGGAGGGCGGGTATCCTGCCCTGTCGCGCCAAGGGCGACCAAGGCAGCCGCCCATACACTCATAAAAACTGATCGCTTCATATGCCCTCTCAATCGCTTTCGCTACTTCTACGATGAATGAATATAAAAGAAACAGAGCCGACCCCAGATGTCAAACTGTTTTATTTTATATTCTACAATACAATACTCTCGCCATCCCATCGTTACCGCCAGGACTTAAATGCGGGATCGCCGCGGGCCGAACTCCAATAGTTCCATTATGCCATCGCATGCCGTGTATTAAAAGACCGTGCATAGCAACTGAACGTTCGTTAGAAGGGATTTATTATACGCTCCCCGGCCAGGGGACGTGGATACGACTCAAAACACGCCCTGCCGGAATGGGATCGCAACCAGTATATAGCTTTGTTACTTCGTGGTTTAATGTATCCATGCCCGACCCCTGCCGCTGTGCGTTACGTGTTCAGTCAACGTTAAGCGGTCATGCTACTGGACTCTAAGGGCATAGCCGAACCTACAGGGCAGGATTTCCGGCAGTTTTACCAGCAGGCCCTCTTCGGTTTGCTTCCATTCAACCGATTCGGTGCTTCCAAGCAGTTTAACGCTGGAGATCTTCATCGTATCCGGCTTCAGGGATTTTATTTTTATTACGCGGTTTTCCGGTGCGACGAAGGCTATCACATTTACGCTGTCGCCGTTTTGGGTAAACCAGAAATCTTCCGGCCCGGTTCCGGTATGCCATTCATAATCCCAATATTTGATGCCGTTTTCTTCGGCCCATTTCTTCTGATCGGCACCGCCGAGCAGCACGACCTGCGGCCCCTCATGCATGGTCGTCCACGGCTTGCTGCCATAGATGGCATCGCCGTTGGCTTTCATGAAGGAACCGATGTCTTTCAGGCGCGCAACCGATCCTGCATCGAACGAACCATCGGGTTTGGGGCCGACGTTGAGCATGTAGTTTCCGCCGGCGCTGACAATGTTTACAAGCCAGTAGAGGAGCTCTTCCGAGGATTTCCACTTGTAGGGTTTTTCCTTATAGCCCCAGCTCTCGTTCATGGTGCCGACGCACTCCCAGGCCGTCAGGTTGCAGCGCTTCATCATGTTGTGAATATTTTCAATGTCCGCATCGTTGTCGCCGCCGATAAGGTAGTCGCCGAGGTCGCCGCCGACGCGCCAGGAAGCCATCGCCTGCGGTTGGTACGCATGCAGCATTTTATAGCTGGCCCAGGCTTCCTGCATACGCTGATCACCGCAGTCAAACCAGATCATGTTCAGGTCGGGATACCGGGTAACCAGCTCGCGCAGTTGCGGAAGGCTTTTCTTTTCCCAGTAATCCTCGTAGCTCATGCGGGTCTTTTCCACATCGCCCCAGATTTTGATCTGGTTCGGTTCGCCCCAGAACTTGGGAATTACGGACGGGCCGTCGCGCCAATCAAAGTTGTGGGAATAATAGACGCCGAAATCCATGCCCTGCGCCTTAGCGGCATCATGCAGCATGGCCACCACGTCCTTTTTGTAGGGCGTGGCATCCACCATGTTCCAGTTGCTGACTTCGGAATCGAACAGCGCAAAACCTTCATGATGCTTGGCGGTGATCACCATATACTTCATGCCGGCCTCTTTCGCCAACCGGACCCACTCGTCGGGGTGATAGTTGACCGGGTTAAACTGCGCGGCCAGCTGATCATATTCGGAAAAGGGGATCTCCTTGCCGTAAGCGATCCATTCGGCATACGAGCCGCTGGACTGGCCTTTGTATTCCCCGGCCAGCACCGAATAGAGTCCCCAGTGAATAAACATGCCGAAATGCTGCTTTTTATAGCGCTCAATGGTTTCCGCCTTGTCGGCAAACATGGCATCACGCTCTTTTTTAATCTCATCCATGCTGCCGTAGCCGTTTTTGTATTCCTTGATCAGCGCCTGATACAGCGGATCCTTTTCGGCTTTGGCGGACGGCTTGATGCGGATATCCAGCGGGTCTTCCGCATGAGCGACACCCTGCGTGCAGCACAGCACAGCGGCAATCAGCGCATATCCTGAAAGTCTGGCGCCCCATTGCATCGGGGTTTTGGCGGTTTGAAATCCCATCATTCTTCTTCCTGTTCAATCGGCAGGTTAAAAATACTCGCAGGCAGACCTTCTTCATTCATCAGATTATGCTGCCCGAATGAATGCCATCCCAAACGTACATGAGTCGGCACTGCGCTGCCCCGTCCCGGCAGGTCCAGTACGAGGTGCGTTCGATCGCCTGAGATCGCCTTCTGTTTCGGGGGTCGTTGAGTGCCGTCTGCCATGGTAAAGGTCAGCCAGATGGGCTCGCGTCCGTCGCGCGTGGCCAGGCCGCTGCCGATGCAGTCAAAATAGACGCGCACCTTGTTGTCTTCACCCAGAACGGCCCTGGTGGCAACCGGGCCGCAATGGACAAGGTTCGATTCCCCATAGACTTCGGCCCGCGCCCACAGGGCATAGCGGTGCCCCATCTTCAGTTTTTCATTCGGGTGGATCGAATTCGGGTGTCCCAGATCATTCACCAGAATGGCGCCGCAATTCTCGATTTCACGGGGCGCCTGCACCTGGGCGACGCTGGTTTCGCAGAATGCATACATCTTGTCGAAACTCTCCATGTAGGGCGCCAGATAGGGGTAGAGCTGTCCGATGCCGAAATAGAGACTGTCGTCATTCCAGCGTTTCCGGTAGCCGTCGACCAGGGCAAGCAGCTTCAGGCGGTAGAGGTCGCCGTCGCCGGCATTGCCCTCGCCCTGATGCCAGATAAAGCCGCGCAGGGGGAATCCGGCAAACGGATTTACGCCATGGTTATAGACGCGATAGGCCCCGTTCTTGTTATCCTCCGGATACCACTCCATATTCATCCGGTAACCGAACTGCTGTTCCAGTTTGGGCCAGGGCTTCCAGGCATCGGGCGCTACCCAGGCATCAATGTGTGACCCGCCATACGAGGGATCGATCAGGCCGATCGGAATTTTGAGCGTCTGGTACAGTTCCCGTACGAAGAAATAGCCGGGTGCACTGGTCTGGTCCAGGACGGTCTTGTCGGTGGAGCTGGCCCATACCGCCTTGCAGGTTTTCAGCGGCTCCATGGCATGTTCTTTCGGAACATTCATAACCCGGATCAAATCAAAGTCATCGGCCAGGGCAATGTCCCGGTCACCCTGCCGGGCGCTGCAGATCCGCCAGCCCATGTTGGACTGGCCAGTGGCCACCCAGACCTCGCCGATCAGGATGTTTTTCAGAATAACCGTTTCGCCGGCGACTGTGATGCTCATCGCCTGCGGTTCGGCGTTGGCCTTCATCGGTTTCAGGACAACTTCCCATCGCCCGTCGGCACCGGCCGTCCCTTTCAGATGCTGCCCGTTGAAGGCAACGTCCACTTCGCCGCCCGGACTGCTCCATCCCCAGACCGGAACCGGCTTGCCTTGCTGCAGCACGGCGTTGTCCGAGAAGGGGGTTCCCAGTTCAACCTCGCCGACTGCCGGGAATGCACCGAGCAGCAGAGCCAGGATGATCCCTCTGAAAACAGACCGTTTCATCTGATCTTCCTCAATGGCTTACTCAGCAGGTTCCAGCGGGATTTCAAATACAGTTGCGGGTACTTTATCCGAGTTTGCAAAGTTGCTCATGGCGATATTCATCCAGGCATGGCGTACACGGGTGGGCGTGCCGTTTTCCAGTCGGCTGATTTCCCAGTTCCAAAGATCAATCGTTTGGCGGTCATCAGAAACATACACCCGCGCATTCACCCACGTGCCTTTATCATCACCGAATTCAAACCAGTCGAGGTCGTGGCCGTTCAGGCTGGTGATCCCTTCGCCGAGATCCCTGAACGTAAGCGTGGCCCGTGAGGTTTCCGGATTCCATACCGCTTTCACGGGGCGGGGGCCGCCGGGAAGGATCTCCCTGCCGTAGACGGATGCGAGGGCCCAGCGGGCATAGCGCTGTCCGGCTTCGGACTTGTTCTGTGGATGAATGGTGCACGGATCGCTGAGGTCGGTCAGCACAATGCAGCCGGCGCGGTCGATTTCCTCGCCGGCCTGATACTGGGCAAACTGCGTGGCCGCCCATTTTTTGCGCTGTTCCCATGTGGTGTGGTACGGGGCGTCGTAGGCAAAGAGCTGTCCGATAGCGAAATAGAGGCTGTTATCCTGCCAGGCCGTGCGCCAGCCATGGATCAATCCGTGGAGTTTCAGGCGGTATGCATCCCCATCCTGGCTGTTGCCTTCACCCTGATGCCAGATAAAGCCGCGCAGTGTAAAACCGGCCAGCGGAGCAATCATGGCCTCATAGTTGCCGGTTCCTTTACGGTCCAGTGTCAGGCCGCTTTGTTCCGGATCATCACCGCGTGCCAGCTTGCGCTTCTCGATATACTCTTTGCCGAAAGCCTCCGGCTGATTCAGCAGGCCGGCCGGGTTGGTCCAGACTTCGATATGGCTGCCGCCTTCCGCCGACTGGATCAGTCCCACCGGCACACCGAGGCTGAGCTGCAGCTGGCGGGCAAAGAAATAAGCGATACCCGACACATTGCTCAGCGCATCCTTATCGTCATTCAGCAGCCAGCGTCCTTCAACCTGCGTCTGCGGCTGCCAGGTATGGTTGGTTTTCACTTTAAACACCCGCAGGGCCGGCAACTGGTCAGCGGCCAGCAGATCACGGGCGTGCCGGTCGCTGTTGGCAATCTTCCATTCCATGTTGGATTGTCCGCTGGCCAGCCAGACTTCGCCGACGAGAACATCCCTGATGACCAGCGCCGGATCGCCGGCAGCGGTGATGGTCAGATCCTGGCCTTCGGAAACGGCTTTCATCGGTTTGAGTTTGGCGAACCATTTTCCATCCTTGCCGGCGGTTGCCGTTGCTGTTTGTCCGGCAAACTCAATGCTGACCTGATCGCCCGGATCCGCCCGACCCCAAACGGAGACCGGTTTTTCCCGCTGCAGCACCATGTGATCCGAAAAAACGTTGCAGACCGTCAGTTCAGCCCGCGCTGTGAGACCGGTGATCAGCAGGGCCGCGGTTGCTGAGAAAAGCCGGATCGGTTGATGAAAATGGGTCGTCATTCCGTGTTACTCCGTTTCGATAGGCAGGTTGAAAATACTGGCCGGAAGGCCTTCTTTGTTCATCAGGTTATGCTGGCCGAAGGAGTGCCATCCCAGGCGGACATAGGTCGGCTTTTCTTTCACCCATTCGGGCCAATCCAGCACGAGGTGCGTGCCGTCCTCCGAGATGGCCTTCTGGGCGGGCGCACGCAGGCTGCCGCTCTCCTGGACAAACATCAGCCAGATGGGTTCTCGTCCATCCCGGGTGGCCAGACCGCTGCCGATGCAGTCAAAATAGATGCGCACCTTGCTGTCTTTGCCCATTACCGCGCGGGTGGCGACCGGTCCGCAATGGACCAGGTCCTTTTCACCGTACACTTCGGCACGGGCCCAGAGCGCATAGCGATGGCCCTGTTTCATTTTTTCATTCGGATGAATCGAGTTCGGATGCCCCAGATCGTTGAGCAGAATGGCACCGCATTTATCCATTTCCCGGGCCGCCTGCACCTGGGCCACGCTGGTTTCGCAGAAACCGTACATTTTGTCAGAACTCTCCTGGTAGGGTGCCAGATAGGGATAGAGCTGCCCGATGCCGAAGTAGAGGCTGTCATCCTTCCAAAGCGTCCGGTATCCGCTGACCAGCGCGTGCAGCTTCAGGCGGTGATAATCCCGGTCGCCCGCATTGGCTTCTCCCTGATGCCAGATAAAGCCGCGCATCGGAAAACCGATGAACGGGTTTACGCTGTGGTAGAAAACGCGGTAGGCCCCGTTGATCTGGTCCACCGGAACGTTGTCCAGGTTCAAAAGGTAATCATAGGTTCCCTGCAGTTTCGGCCAGGGTTTCCAGGCGTCCGGGGCAACCCAGGTGTCGATACTGGTTCCTCCGTAGGAGGGATCGATCAGGCCGATGGGAATATTGAGCGTCTTATACAGCTCGCGCACAAAGAAATAACCGGGCGCACTGGTCTGGCTCAGGGCGTCCTTATCCGTGGAACTGACCCAGACGGCCTCGCAGGTTTTAAGCGGTTCCATTGAATGCTGCTTCGGCACATTCATGATCCGGATCAGGTCAAAGTCATCGTCCTCCAAAGCGATCTTTCTATCCTGCTCACGCGCACTGCCGACCCGCCAGCCCATATTGGACTGTCCGGTGGCCATCCACACCTCGCCGATCAGGATGTTTTTAAGCACGGTGGTTTCGCCCGCGACCGTGATTTTCATCTCCCGGGGCTCGGCGTTCACCTTCATGGGTTTGAGCACCACCTGCCAGCGCCCTGCGCTGTCCGCTTTGCCCTTGAGCCGCTGTCCGTTGAAATCGACCGTTACACTGCTGCCGGGCTTGCTCCATCCCCAGACCGGCACCGGCTTGCCCTGCTGCAGGACGGCATTATCCGTGAACGGTGTGCCGAGTTCATCGGCGCCGGCCCCTGCGGCTGCGCAGACCAGGAAGGCCATCAGTACGGCATGTTTCAACGTCATGTTACAAACTTTCTTCAGTGAGGTTAAAGAGCAGGATGTCCTGCATCAGGGTACTTTCACCCTCGACGGCTTTCAAGCGGATGGTGTCCGTTTCAACCGGAAGCTCCAGAACGACCGCCGCCCTGCTGTTCGGGGTGCGGGCGACTTCCCGCCATGTGCCGTCGGAAGCAGGATCGGGTACCTCCACGGCAAGGATGCCCGGTTTGCAGTGCCAATTGTCCTCCTGTTTGTGGAGATCGATGTGCGTGAAGGTATGCGGCCGGTTGTAGTGCAGCTCAACCCAGTCGTCCTTTTCCAGTTTAACGGTGTGATAATAGCTGTGAGGGTTACGATCCTTGAGGATGTAAAGGTGCGGGTGCTTCGCTTCGTCGTTACTGGTTACCGAGTCCGGCGGTACGGGGGTGCCGTAGGTGTGCATGGGTACGGGCGGCATCATTCCACCGCCGGCTGCCAGGTCCAGTTCAAACACCAGCGGCAGTCCATCCGCATTCTGTTCAATGCCGCTGACGAGGATCGCATCCTTGTTCACGCGGCAGCGGGCGCTGCCGCCGGAAACCACCCTCCCGCCCGTCACCTTGCGCGCTGGCTGGGGAAGGTGCAGGGTACCGTCCGGACGTCCTTCGTCAATAAAGAGCCATGCCTTGTTATCCTTCTGGGTGGCTGCGCCCCAGCGGCCGCAGATCCACGGGCCGCCGCGCGATCCGATCAAGGCTTCCCGGTGCGCCTTTACCCATTGTCCCAGTTCACGCAGCCGTTCCGCCTGATGGGGGATCACGACGCCTTTATCATCCGGCCCGACGTTCAGCAGCATGTTGCCGTTGCCCCCGCGGGTCTGCACCAGGTTGTGGACCAGCAGCGACAGGTCCTTGCTGATGTCATCCGGCCTGTACGACCACTGATGTCCAATGGTCATGCAGGTTTCCCAGGGGCGGGAAGTATCGAATTCACCGACATGCTGTTCCGACGTTCGATAATCGCCGGGGACACCGGAAGCCGCGCGGTCATTGACCACCAGATCAGGCTGCAGTGCATATGCCGTGCGCAGTACATCCAACGCCTTATCCTTTTCGAAGTCCTGCGGCACATCGAACCAGATGGCCATGATTTCGCCATAGTTGGTCAGCAGCTCGGTCAGCTGGTTGGAGATGTATTCCGCAAATCTGGCCTGGTCGGCATTCGGGTTCTGCTGTTTTCCCCAGGCACCGATGTTGGGCGAATACGGCTGTACCCAGTCGCAAATCGAATAATAGACCCCGAACGCGATGCCGCGCTTGCGGCAGGCTTCCGCCAGGGGACCGACGACCCCCTTTCCGTACGGCGTGGAACCCATGTCGTGTTCCGTGCAGGGACTGTCCCACAGACAGAAGCCGTCATGATGCTTGGTGGTTAGAATGAGATAGGTCATGCCGGCATCCTGGGCCAGCTGCGCCCAGGCATCGGCATCGAAATCGACCGGATTGAACCGCTTGTACAGGTTGTCGTATTCCTCCAGCGGCGTCTGCTTGCCGCGGGACCAGCTGATTTCCGCGCCCGTGAGTGTAACCGGTCCCCAATGGATGAACATTCCGAACGCCCGATCCTGCCATTTTGTAATGGCTTCGGGGGTTGCGGTTGTGCGTGACCCGGCAGCTTGCCCCGTAAACGGTAAGGCCAGTCCGGAAACAAGTGTCAGTGCGATTGCTGGACGTATAAGACGGGCTGCAAAGCTGAACATGGTCCGTTCCTTCAGACTAGCGGGGCTGCAGAAGAACCTCATTCAGGTTCATCAGGTTGTCTGCGCCGTTCACCAGCGATTTTGCTTCCAGGCTCAGTGTATAGCTTCCGGGTTCAAGATCTATGGTTCCAAGGTCGGCATACATGTATTTTTTCGGTTCATCGCCATACTCGTTTTTTACCGTAACATCGAAGGTATGTTTTCCAAGCATGACGGTGCAGGTGTTTCCGGCCCATGCCGCCTTGCTGCCGTACTTGAGGGTTAGCCTCATTTTACCGGGCTGCACGACTTCGAAGGAGGGAAAGGAAACCTTTTCTCCTTTTTCATTCCAGTTGGTCAGTTCATAGGACCATTTGTTTTCGAAATTTATTTTCATATCGCCGCCCAGCTCTCCGATCGTAATCGGCAGGGTGGTTTTGTAGTCGGCTGTATCGATCAGGCTATGATCCAGCGGGGTGACTTCCCCAAGCAGGTCCAGTTCAATAACAGAAACACAGTCATTCCGCGGTGTGTCGCCCACATTGATCAGGAATGCATCCTGGCCGACTGCTTTAACCTTAATCTTTGATTGGTCATCCAGCCATCTGACCACTTTAACATTCTTCCTTCCGTTGGGAACCAGAATGCTGCCTGATGAGGGCCATTGCTGGATGTGGAGGTACGCCTTCCGGCGACCATTGCCCAGTTCTTTGCCGGTTACCACACCCCAGCCGCCTGATCCAATGGGACTGATGCCGCACCCATAGATGGCATCGCTGTTGACTTTCATCCATTCGCCGACCCCCTTCAGCGGTCCGCTCTGGCGAGGATCGACGGAACCATCTCCCCGCGGGCCGATATTAAGCAGGTAGTTTCCGCCGCGGCTGACAATGGTGCCGAGCTGTTTGACGAGTGCGGGCGTATCTTTGATGCGCCAGGGCTCCACATTTTTAATGTAGCCCCAACTGCCGTCCATGGTCATGCAGGTTTCCCAGTCGCCGGCCTGCACGCCGCCGGGGAAGTTTCCTTCGTGGGTCTCGAAATCACCACTGAACAGACCGCTGGTGACATCCAGGCGATCGTTCAGGATACACTGCGGATGATATTTCCGCACCAGGTCCAGCATGACCTTTTCGTGAGCCGGGGTGAGGTGTCCACCATATCCCAAATCGAACCAGAAGACGCTGAGATCCGGGAAGCTTTTCATAAGCTCCTCAACCTGGGGAACCGCGACGTTATAGTAATATTCATCGAAGGATTTTGAGGTCTGGATCGGATCCCAGTTACGGCCGCCGTTGTCGCCGCCTGGCGTAGACCAGTCGTGGTTATGGGAAAAATAGAGGCCGAACTTGATACCGTGCTTTTTGCAGGCGGCGGACAGCGGCTGCAGCAGATCCCGGCCCCATTTCGTGGAAGCCACGTCCCAGTCGGTAGCTTTCGAATCCCACAGGCAGAATCCGTCATGATGCTTGGCGGTGATGACCAGATATTTCATGCCGGCTTCCTTTGCCAGCAGCACAATGTCTTCCGGATTGTAATTCGTCGGATTGAACTGGCGCCCCATGGCCTTGTATTCCTCTACCGGTATTTTTGCATTCAGCATGATCCATTCGCCCACACCCTTCTGATCCTCCCCCTTGTATTCCCCGGCCAGCATGGCATAAACGCCCCAGTGAATGAACATGCCGAAGCGGGCTTCGCGCCACCATTCCATCCGCTGATCATGCAGTTCCGGTGTTTCATCGGTCCGCCAGTTGGGGCGTTTTGCGACCTCTTCGCGACCCTGCGCGGCAATGGCCGCCGCCTCATCAAGCGTCACCCCCTGCGCTCCGGCCGCCCCCATCAGCGCCGCGACCGCTATACCATGAAAAAAAGTGTTAATCTGCTTCATACCTGTTCCTGTTTATTCGTTTCAGAAACATATACAGGTCCCACCGGCCGGACCTTTCAGAAGAAAATAATTCGGCTTCGTCCGCCGAAATACCCATCCCCGAAAACAGCAGCCCTGTCCTCCATCCCGTATTTTCCGTTACGCCTCAGCCGCTATGCGAGAATGGAGCCACGGATCAACACCGGAAAACATGGAATGTAAGGATATTACGAATATTCAGAGCGTCATCCTGATGATTCTGCAGTGTCTTATGTCACGAGTGGGTCAATCGGTGTTCATCCGCGTTCTTCTGCAGCTCATTTCTAGTTCCATTTCCATGATACTAAAAACGGCGCTGACCCTTCACCCACCCGAAAACCGACGCTAATATAATTATCTTAATATCCTTAACCGCATACTGATACACCGAAGTACACCTGAATTCACCAGACAAGGCTTGTAATTGTTGAACTGTTACGCTATTTATTGAACTAATAGTAAAACATACTTAAATACAAAGTGACGGCGGTCAATCTTGCACGCAGCTTTTGAAACCCGTCATCCGGTAGCTGAAGAGGATCAACCGATCCGGCTGTATTCCATGGCGGGACGGCAGGTTGATCCGGGAATTTGAAATGGATACGTATCTGACCAGCCTGACCCTGCTGAACAAACTGCGCGATTCACAGAACGAGGACGCATGGGAGGAGTTTATCCGCATATACCGCCCCTATATCTACGCGATTATCCGCCAGATGAACGTGCCCCGGGATGACATCGAGGAGCTGCGGCAGCAGATCTTCCTCAAACTGTGGGAAAAACTGCCGGAAAACATCTATGATCCCGACCGGGCAAAATTCCGGACCTGGCTCGCCCGCATCACCAAGAATCATGTCATCAACTACATCAACGCCCAGATGCGTCGCAAAGACCACCTGAAGAAGTTCGAGGAAACCGAGGAGCTGCATCATCGCATAAACCATTCGCTGAAGACATTTGACGAGATCGCCGAGAAGGAGTGGAGGACCTACCTCTGCAACATGGCGCTCGACCGGGTCAGCGAACAGTTTTCCGGGAAGGCGGTTCAGGTGTTCCGGATGAGCCTGAAGGGCATGGATGCAAAACAGATTGCCGATCAGATGGACCTGAAGGAATCCACCATCTACGTGATGCGGAAAAGGGTCAAGGAGCGACTGGTTGCGGAAATCAGCCGCCTGCGCGTTGAACTCGAATGAATGATTCCTACCCGCGGAACGGGATTTTCCGAGGAGCATGAAAGGACGCCCCGGCCCGCATCGGATCCTTCGCGTTTCTACTGCACCGTTCCTGCAATCACCACCTCGACCCCGTTTTCACGAAGCGTTTCGCGCATCTCCTCCGGATAGTTCTCATCGAGCACGATGCGTTTCAGTCCAAGATTCTTGAACTTGAGCTGCCAGATATCATACGGCGGATGCGTTCCCGCCAAATTCAGTTCGTCCAGCGACAGGCCGCCCTGATGGATGCCGTAAAAATCAAGGTTTTCAATTCCGCTCAGATCCAGCGATTTAAGCTGAAGCGGGGCAAGGGCATTCAGATAGACCCGCCCGCTCAAGACCACCGAGAGCTGACAATAGGGCGTATCCGATAAATCCAGAGCATACCCTCCATCGCGTTTTTCCAGCTTCCGCTGGCTCATTGCATCGAAGTTGTAGGTTATGTTGATACAGTCCAGCAGCTTAAGTGCGGTCGGTAAACATTCCTCCGGGGAACGCTCCCGCGTGAGCTGGCGGTGACGGACGTAGGTAAAGAAATAGAGTTCCCGGATATCCGCCCCGTAACTGGGATACAGCGAGTCCAGAAACTGCTGCATCTGCTCTTCGGTGAGCGGCTTACTATCGTCGGGTTTGACGGCGGCAAAACGATGGGCGGTATCGCGGATAATCTTCTGAGAAGGACCGGTGTAGCCTGCCGGCTCCACCCCTTCCATGTCGAGGATACGACAGGCTTCATTAAAGCGCTGCTGCACAAAAAGCAGGGTCGCCTTTTTTCCCAGGAATACATGGCGCTCCTGTTCACTCTCGGTAATCTTAATCGCGCGGTCCAGGATCTGTATCAGATACGGCGCACTGGAATAATCCGTAAGCGGCTGCACCAGCCGCACCAGTTCGCGTGTACCGAACTCCAGGTCCTGCCGACGCGTCTGCTCCTCGCGGAAAAGTTCCAGATTATGCTCCGCCGCCTGTTGCGCCGCCACGGCCTGGTCGCGCGCATCCAGCGCCAGGACCTGCTCGCGGTGAATTCTTCCGATAAAGATCACCACCAGAATATTGACCACGGCCACCGCCCCGAGGAAAATATTGCAGCGAACGGGGTTACGTCGATAGAACAGCCGCACGAGCGTAATGAAATCCGCCTTTTCCGCCGCCGTGGGGAATCCGCGCAGGTAGCGGGACAGGTCTTCCCGGAGCGCGGTCACGCTTTGGTAGCGATCCTCCGGTTTGAGGCTGAGCGCTTTCTTCACCACGGCGGCCAGTCCCCTGGATATATCGGGCACGGCCTCATTGATATCCTGGATATTCCCGGTCCGGGTATTCTCCAGCACTTCGGCCGCATTCCGGCCCTGCACCGGGGCCCGGCCCGCCAGCACCGCATAGAGCAGAGCCCCGAGACCATACACATCCGTTTGCTCGGTAACGTCGCCCCCTTCCACCGCCTGTTCCGGCGCCATGTAACCGGGCGATCCCTTCAGACGTCCGGACCAGGTCGCACCGGTTTCCAGTCCCCCATCCTCGCAGCCCCAATCCGGGATGTCATCCCCCAGGAAGCGCGAAAGTCCCCAATCAACCAGCTGCACATCGCCGTACCGGCCCATCAGAATATTATCGGGCTTGATATCGAGGTGAAGCACCCGCATGGAATGTGCATAGTCGACCGCTGCGCAGACCTTGAGCACCAGGCTCAGCAATTCGTTGCGTCCGTATTTCCGCTGTACCGCGGCATCTCCCGCTCCCAGATTCTTCAGGATGTCGGCGAGCGGCCTGCCCGCCAGCATCTTCATTGTGAAATACGGGGTGCCTTCTGGATCAAACCCCATGTCGTGCACCGGAACGATGTAGGGATGCTCCAGATGCGCGGTCAGGCGCGCTTCATAGAGAAAGCGTTCGACCTCGTCGGGGGACGACCGGTCCAGCGGTTCGGCATAGGCCACCACGCGATCCGTCTTGAGATCCACCGCACGGTACAGCCGCTTCATGCCGCCCAGTGCCAGTTCCTCCTCGCAGCGATAGCGCCAGCCCGGCCGGTTCAATGAATGCTGCAGCGGAAAGATCACCTCCAGGTCATGCTCCGTAAGCTCGCCGCCGTGCGCCTCGTCGTAAAAGCGGGTCAGATCCTGATCATCGTCCTCCACCCGATCGACCCTGGCCGGCTCATCAACTGCATCTGGTTTCTGCTGCTCCATGAATATTCCATCCGGACTCAATGCCCGCTACCCATTACCAGTTACCCGCGTATAAACCAAGAACGGTTTCCGGATACAACCGGAAACCGTTCCTGTGCTACATCGGCGGATATCATCCGCTGTTCCGTCACTCGTCGATTATTCCGCTTCAATCATGAAGAACCCTGCACCCGCAGCCGCCGAAACCGTTCCCGTGGTCGAGGAACCACCCGAGGCAACGCCGGACGTGTTGGTGCCCCACGTGTCCTGAAGGGCCGACTTGCCCAGGATTTTGTAGGTGATGCCATCCTCGGACTCCCAGACCAGGGTGCCTGTGCCGCTGGATACAGCGAACGACATGATGTTGGGCGACACCGTCGCACCAACGATGCCCTTGACGGCAATGTTATCCAGCAGGACTTCTTTCCAGTTCCCGACACCCGGTGCATTGAGAATGGTGAACACGATGTCGGCGGTCTGATTCGGACCGAGGGTCTCATTCATTGAGACATCGTAGTGGCCATAGATAGCCGGCCATCCGGTGCCAACCTGGGATATGAGCTGCGTGGTCACAATGCCGCTCAGATCGCCGGCCAGGCTGATCTCCACTTGATCCAGTGCACCTACTTCAGAAACCACTCCATCTAAGTGGATGCTGGTGAGCTGGATGGATGAAGAGGGCGATTCGTTGGAAATGGAGATCGTCAACGTCGGATTATTGCTTATGCCCCCCGAACCCAGCGTATTGTACCTAATGCAGCTACCAAGCCTATTGGCGTTATAGTCGTGCAGACTCACCTGGCCTCCGGTGGATCCGTAGATATAATCCTGGCTGTCATTCCAATTGTTGTAGGCCCAAGCACCGCCGCTGACCGTGGTGGAATTTGTTGCGCCGACTGTCGGTGCGGTCTCCGAAGCCGCGCGGGTTCCATCCGGCTTCATCCAGGTCCATCCGGCAAGCACCTGCCCGGGCGCTTCCACCCTGCCCACACCCCGCACCATGAAGGTAAACGGATTGTTGAACGTACTGTTGTTCGGAATCGTAATGATGGCCGTGTTCGTTGTGCCGGCCACCGTCGGAGCATATACCACGGAAAAGGTCGTGTTGGTGCCCTTCTCCAGCATCGTTTCCGCAGGCTGGATCACACTGAACTCGGCATCACCGTCGATGGTGATGGCTCCCAGCATCAGGTTGGTGAAGCCGCCGGCATGAATGATGAGGGGACTGGAGACCGAACCGCCGATCGGGGCCGATACAATATCCGTACCTTTCAACACGGCTACATCTGCCTCGTTCGTTGCTTTATTATCCACCCAGCCCTGCCCCTCAAGAGACTGCACAGACAGGTCGGACGTCAGCAGCGGACTGATCCCCTGAATGTTGAACGTGAAGTTTGTGTCATTGTTTTCAATGGTGATGGTCGCATAGTTGGTCGTGTCTTCCATATCCGGCGTATAGACGAGCTCGAATGTCTGCGACGTTTCGGGAGCCATCGAGGTGGTGGTCGGCTGTGCGGTAATATTGAACACGCCGGTATCGCCGGTCATGTTCACAACCGGTGTTCCGGTCAGTTCCAGTGCAACGTTGCCCGTGCTATAGATCGTGTAGACATTCGTGCTGGGCTCGCGACCATATTCGCTCTGGTATTTGGTTGCATTATTCCAGGCGTAGGTGGTGGAGCCATTGGCAATCGAAACCTCATTGCTTGAACCGCTCATAGCTATACCGGGAACCGTCAGAGCTTCAGCCGTTCCGGAAACCGCCATGTTGTCCAGAAATCCTTGACCTGACCAACCAGCCGCGTCCTTATCATACGTCAGACGGAAAACAACAGTCTGACCTGCGGGCAGCACATTGCCGTCCGTCAAGGTGTCCAGCTCAATATCGATGTCCTGATAATCCAAATTGGGCGGATTGTTGGTGGAAGCAGGGCCATCGACCAGAAAATAACCAAACTCTTCTACGATCTGAGCTGTCAGAGCACCGCCGGATAGGATTTCCAGCTTGTATCCGCTGGTCCCCCCCCCCTCATACTGGCGCCAAGCATCAAAGTGAAAGGCCTCGAGGGTTACATTGAATGCTGCCCCTGCCGTCAATTCAAAATCGACATAGGCCGTATTGTCCTGGGCTTGCAAAGCTGAGTTGTTCACCTGATTCGAATTTGCTGAGACGGTTGTGTTAGTGCCGAACGTTCCGTCCACGCAGCCGTAGTAGAGCGGCACATCCCATTTATATGCCTGTGCCCACTTCGAGCCGGTTATCACGCGTCCAGTCATCTCTGACGGATGATCCGAAAAAGTGGCATCATTTGTTGTTGGAGCGCCGCCCCATGGCGGATTCCAATCTTCATTGCCCACGACCACCGCGCTTGCCACTCCGGCGCACAGCACGCCCAGTGCCATCAAACTTAACCTACGCATCATCTTTCCCTCCTGTTTTTCAGCGATTTATTTATGCCCGGAACCGCTCCTTGAATCTGCGGTTCCTGCTTTAGCTGTTATAAGATACAGGTCCGGACGGGGATTTCTTTCACGCGGATCATTTTTTTGACTTTTTTTTCTCCGGCGGTGATTTTTCTCCAGAACCCTCGGTTTTTCGCAGCCCATGCGTGTAAAAACGCGCTGCAATCATGCGGACCGCAACGGTTTACGGAGCAGATTCAACCCGTTTCTTATTGCAGTTCAGGCGTTAAAAATCCGGTATTCCGCTTGCGTTCGGCATATTTCTGAGATGATTGAGATTGCAGGCATGCTGCAACGGCACCCCGGCGGATCCTGCCGGGGTATGAATGTTTCAAGGTGCTTTGTTCTACCACAGGATCTTTACTGCCGCTGCGTAGTAACGCTTTACACGCCCGACCGCTATCGTGATGGTCAGTTGCCCGTCCTTGAGTTCAAACGGAAGGGCCTCCCCATCTTCGAGGAGAACAACCGATCCGGGCGTGCGATCCGTTTTAATTTCGAGCGTGTAATCCTTTTCGTTCAGTACATTGTCTTTTCCGATCCAGTCCCTGCCCCAGAATACCGCCGGATCGCAGTATACCGCGTACCATGCGGTCCCGTCCTTACTGGAGAGCAGCGGCACGTTGCTGATGGCATGCCAGTCTGTATCCAGCGGTTTTGTACCCTCGAAGGCTTCACCGTTTTTCGCGCGCCAGGAAGCGAGCGCCTCGCACAATGCATAATAGCTCGCCGGCATCTCCCCATCCGGGCGCGGGCCGAAGTCCGGCAGATAGTTTCCGCCCCAGGCCAGCACCTCCGCATAACGGCCCATTACCCCGGCCGGTGTACGGCATCTGGACTCATCGGAAGGATGATAGGCCCACTGCTGCGTCAACGGGTGACAATGCTCCCAGGCTACATCCGGGCGCGATTCGGGCATCTTGTTTTCCCAGGTCTGGAAATTGCCGCCGCTGTTCGCGAAGCCATTTTCCCATTGGTAGTACCGGCAGTTCTGAATGATCCCCGGCTGGAGCGAAGCCACATAGTCCAGCATCTCCTCCCGGTGGATGTCCACGCAGCCAGGCCAGTCGAATCCGTCGTACCAGATAAGATCGATCTTGCCGTAACGCGTCATCAGCTCGGTCAGCTGGGCTTTAATGTACGCATGAAATTCCTCGAACCGCTCCTGCAGCACCTCCGGCGAATCCTTGACGAATTTATCTCCGAGCTTTCCTTTGTTGGCCGGCAGGAACGGCAGATGCTTAAACCCGGGATCCGCATAGGGATAGGCGCGGTTCGGCCAGCTTTCGCCTTTGAACCACCAGTCCGAGGGACTGTAATAGAACCCGACCTTCAGGCCGTGCCGGCGGGCTGCCTCCACATACGGCCGGACCAGATCACGCCCGTGCATATGGTTTTTCGTACTGAGATCACCGACTTCGCTCGGCCACATGGCGAACCCGTCGCAATGCCGGGTGGTCAGCACCACGTAGGTAAAGCCCGCATCGGCCGCCGCTTTCATCCATTTGTCCGGGTCATAGTGCTGCGGGTTGAACGCTGCAGCAAAGGCGTAGTAATGCTCCCGGCTCCACGCCTCCATCGGCACATCCTTCAGCGGCCACATGGACGGATCCTTGAACAGCTTGCCGAAGTCGGCATACATGCCCCAGGAAAGATCCAGTCCGGTCAGCGCGGCAAAGTCCCAATGCAGGAACAGCCCCATATTTCCTTTTTCATAAAACCACCGGGCATCCGGATGCCGGCTTTCAACAACCGACCCGCCCATGCTGGATGTAAACTCCTCGGTTCCGCCGAACACACTCAGGGACAGCATCCCCGCAACCAACCGTGTCAAACCTTTGCGTATATTCACACTTCTCCGTTTTCGTTGTATAAGATCAAGTCCGGTTGCAGATCTACTCCCAGAGCACCCTAACCACATCCTGCATCGTATCGGCCTTTGCCCCTGGTATCGTCAGGGTGATGCAATTGTCTTCAACGCTGACATCCACGGGTTCACCGGATTTCAGCAGGGTGGCACTCTTCACCTTCCGGCCGCTTTTCAACTCAATGGTCTTATCGCCTGGCTGCGGAACCTTCATCTCCTTCGACCAGCGCCATGGGTATTGCACCGGGTCGGAAAGCACATACCAGATGTTGTCGCCACGCGTTGTCACCGGACGGCTGGACTGTTCCGGATACGGACCGGCAGACGTACCGTCAAACGCCTCTCCGTTGCACGAGCGCCATTCCGCCAACGCATCGCACAGATCATAGAAATACTGCGGAAGGGTGCCATCGGGTTTCGGTCCTATATTCGGCAGGCTGTTGCCGCCCCAGGTACGGATGCGGGCATACTCCTCGATCACACCCGCCGGCGACTGTCCCTGGTCATCGGGAATGGTAGGTGTATAGCCCCAGTATCCGCGCAGATTGGCGCACCGTTCCCATACCGCCGCCTCGGGGCGATGCTTCGCCATCGCACCTTCAACGGTTGCATAGTCGCCGCCCTTGTACCCGCTGCCCCAGGTGTCGTAACGCGGATTGATAACAATCTGCGGCTGCAACTCGCGTACCATGCCCAGCAGTTCTTCCTTGTGGACATCCAGTCCGTTCGGCCAGTCAAATCCGTCCCACCAGATCAGATCGATATTTCCGTAGCGGGTCATCAGTTCACGCACCTGCCCCTTCACATACGGATAGAAATAGGTATCGAAGATATTCTGCATCTCCGCGGAATACGGAGGCCCCTCGGGCTTTGGAATCCCTTTCCGCTTCGAGATAAACGAATAGGTAAACTCTTTATCCCCGCGCGGATAACCGGCCCATGGATATCCCTCCGGACAGAAATGCCAGTCGAGCGGTGAATAGTAGAACCCCACTTTCAGGCCCTGGCGCCGGCAGGCTGCAACATATTCCCCCACCAGATCGCGGCCACCCATGTAGTTCTTTGTGTTCAGGTCGCCGTATGCACTCGGCCAGAGCGCAAATCCGTCATGATGCCGGGTCGTCAGCACCGCATAGGTCATGCCCGCTTTCTTCGCAGCCGCAAGCCAGGTGTCGGGATCAAAGTTATCCGGATTAAACCGACCGGCCTGCGCATAGTATTTTTCCACCGGCCAGACATCTGCATTTTCAGGGGTACATTTCAGCTCGCACGAATCCCTGAGCATACCCCACGACAGCTCCACCCCGGAAACCGAGGCTATGCCCCAATGGATGAACAGGCCCATGTTCCCGTTCCGGTACCACTGCGCGTCCGGATTCGGATTAAACACCCTTTCCCCATGTGTCCCCTGATCCGCAATTCCGATATATTGCGTGTCTTCGGCAGGTACCTGAAGCGACAGCGACAAAACAAAAAGCAGCCAGTTAAGCAGTGCCTTTTTCCGGTTAATGCGGTTTATAAAACTGTACATAACACCTCGTGAACAGGGCCCTGTCTCCCTTAGCCTGCAATGGTAGATCATCATTCATCCCTGCATTAAATTAGGTTCATGTCCCATTTCCGGGGAGGAGAGAAGCAGCTCTCAAATCCGATGCGAGTTTTCGTGCAAAAGGCCGACCGATATGCCGCAAAACGCGGATCGGATATCCGCGCTACGACCGGCCGCCACCATGTTTCCCGCAGATGGGTCATGAACCTTAAATTATCCATTTATCCTTATTCGCTCCTCCCTGATAAAGGGCTCGGCTATGAACCGTCGTCATGGGGATTCTACGTCTGAATACCGTCGCCGGAGCAGGGAGAACCGTCTGGGCGGACGGTCCTCCACCGGGCAAGCACCGCCGACATCCCGCTTACTGCTGTTCTGCACGGAAGCGGAAGAAGGATCGGGTATCAAGCGGAACGCTGACCTGGACCCCTGCTCCAGTGGTTCCCCCGGCATTATCCTGCAGCAGGGTTGCGCCGTTGTCGACCGTCACCCCACCACCCAGCAGGCTGGTGGCGATCGGATTCCAGGGTCCTGCCGCCAGGTTACCGGTCATATCCAGATACAGGTTCACATCGGTTGCGTCGGGATTGCGGTCGAAACCGATCAACCAGTTGCCGGCATTCACACTACCGGTATTGATGCCGCCGGCCACCCATGGATCCAGATTGAGCGCATATTTCACCAGGTTCGGAATGCCGTCATTGCTGGGAGCAGCCGACGGGCCCGAGATACCGGGATTAGCCCGCTGACCGGCATCGAAGTGGAGATTCTGCCAGACTTGAAAGGCCGACAGCCCCGTTTGAGTCGTTCCGACAATGACGATATTATCGTACCGCATTTCACCGCCATTCGATGAACCATGATAGATTCTGAAGGTAGCGCTTTCGCCGGCTGCCAGTGTATTGTCTGCCAACGCGGAACCGATCGCCAGAATGTTGAGGGCGGGATCAGCGATTGAACCTTCGGTACCGCTTTCCGTCCCCTGGACCTCCGCCTGCGGCGGGTCGATAATCGGCAAGTTGGTTGCAACGCCAACAAGATCACCGCCCATATAGTAAACGAGGATGTCGTTTCCATAGGCACCATAGTACTTATACATATCGAATGCGATTTCCTTGATCGTAAGCGCTTGCGCTCCGGCCGTGATGGACAGGTCCATATACGGCATATTCGTTGCCGTAGCACCATTGGCCCGCATCATGGCGCATTTGCCCGTATCGCCGGGAGGAGGAAGCAACAGGTTATATCCGCCCCACTTGCCTGACAGCGAACTTCCGTCGTATTTGGTCCCGGCATCGCCGCCGCCGCTGCCGCCGTTAATCATCAACGTTCCCGTAACACCAGCCGCAGCGATCGTGGCATTGCCGGCACCGGCATCCCACCCGGCAATGATGTATTCGGGAATCGGAGCCGCAACAAGGATCTCCAACGTAGCCGTATCGGTCCCGCCGTTGCCGTCATCCACCATTACGGTGAAACTGTTCGTGCCCAGGTCACTGCTGGATGGCGTGCCTGAAAGCGTACCGTCGGGCGCAACACTCAGCCAGGTTGACGCGGTCAGGTTCGAAAACGTCAGCGTATCGCCGTCCACATCGGTCGCGTTGCCGGCAATACTGTTGCTGTAGACCGTATCCTGAATCACAGGTATTCCCTTGATCGGGTCGGACGTGAAGGTCGGGGGAGTGTTTGTGCCGATTACCTTGATCTGCAGAGTGGCGTTGGTGGGATTTGATCCGTTGTTAGAAACCTCAATAAGGAAGGTGTTCGTTCCGGCATCTGCCAGGAGAGGTGTTCCGCCAAGCGTTCCGGTACCGGAAACGGTCAGCCAGTCCGGCCCGTCCAGCTTCGCGAACGTCAGCGGATCACCGTTGATGTCGCCTGCACTGTCTGCAAGCGTATCGCTGTAGGGTATATCCATGAACCCATCCGGTTTAACGATGTTTGCCGACACGAAATCCGGAGGATAGGCATCCGTGACCGCGCCGGAGTATCCCAACACTGCAATATTGTCGTGGCGCAGTTCCCCACCGCCCGTTGAGCCGTGGTAGACGCGGAAGGTGGCCGTTTCGCCAGCCCCCAGGACCATGTCGCCGGCAGTCGACAGCAAGGAGCCTATATCCAGCACATTGATCCCGACATCGGCGGTTGAGTCCGCGTTGCCGGCAGGCGCCTGAACTTCGGCCTGCGCACGCAGCAAGGTATTGGAGGCGATGGCCAGATCACCACCCTGGTAGTAGACCAGGATGTCATTCCCGTATGAACCCCAGTTCAGCCAGATATCGAACGCGATGTGCGTAAGCGAAAGATCGCCGGTGCTGTTTGTAATGGTAAGATCCATATACGGCATATTCGTTCCGGTCGCACCGAAGGCCCGCATCTGGACACAGACATCCGAAGTCGCGACGGAGGGCGTCGGGGTCAACGCAGCATCCCCGGCCCACTGACCGGACAGGGAGCTTCCCGTCTTAAATACAGCGTCGTAACCACCATTTACTTCCATGGTCAGCGATCCCGACACGCCTGGTGCCGCGACTGAAAATCCATTGGTTGTGGGTGATGATCCGTCCCATCCGGCAATAAGAATCCTGTCCGCGAACGAAACGCTTGCATACAAACTGATTACTGCTGCTGCTATCCGTACTCCTGTCTTCATCTCTCCTCCGGTTTAATGGGTAACGTCGTCCCTCTCTTCCATATACAACGCCGGACAACCTTTCCTTTCACTATTGCTCCACATGAAAACGGAAGAATGAATTTGTGTTCAACGGGACAGCGACCTGCACCCCGTTCGTCTGTCCCGGCAGATCCTGAAGCACCACGGACCCGTTGGCGCCGCTCACCGGCCCACCGTTCAGGCTGACCGCAACCGGCGTCCAGATGCCCGAATCCAGCGCATCCGTCATGTCGAGATAGAGATTGGCATCGGTGGCATCGGTGTTCCGGTCGAATCCGACCACCCAGTAGTTTGAATCCGGCCAGCCGGGTTCGATGCCGCCGGCCACCCAGGGATCCAGGTTCAGCACATACTTCACCAGGTTTGGAATACCGTCACCGGAAGGAGCTGCCTCCGGACCGGATATATTCGGATCCGATAGCTGTTCGGGCGTAAAGTGAAGGTCCACCCAGGCATCGAAGGGAGCGGGCTCCCCTCCGCCGATACCGGCAACGACTGCTAGGTTATCCAGTAAACCGCCGTACCACTGCTGGCCGGCATCATAGGTCAAGCGGAACGTCACGCTCTGGCCGGCGGCTAGTTGAGTCCCGTTCGTCAGCACGGACAGAGGCACATCTATATCGGAATAATTGACGGCCACCGGTCCGGTTGTCGGGAGTCCACCCAACACCGGAAACACATTGCTGTTGCTTTCGATGACCTGGGCCGGCAGTGCGCCGCCCGGCAGTAGTTCGAGCGTATAGCCCGACGTGTTGCCGCTGTACTGCCGATAGGCATCAAAGTGGAAGGAGATCAGATTCACAGTCTCGCCACCGGCAGTCACCGTGAAATCAATGTATGAGGTATTGGTGGATGCACTCAACGCGGACCCGGCATACTGGTTGGTGATGGCGTCCGCGCCGTCGAAGGAGCCGAAATCACCATCCGTACAGCCATAGTACACATAAAGATCAGGATTCGGATCCCAGTGGTAGCCTTCATTCCACCCGGAGGAGACGGTCACCTGGCCGGACAGCAGGCTCGCAGCCGAATGATACGATGCACTGCGGCTTTGGGCCGATCCGCCCCAGGTCACCGGCCAGTCCTCGTTCCCGACGACCACGTAAGACGATATGTTTTGAAGCACATTGATTTCAAGTGTGGCCGTATCGCTGCCGCCGTTTCCGTCCGCGACCTGCACGACAAAGGTGTTCAGGCCCATATCCGCCAGCGCCGGCGTACCGCCGAGCGTTCCGTTAGTCGCCACGGTTAACCAGGTCGGACCGGACACCCACGAAAACGTCAATGGATCACTGTTCGGATCGATCGCGAGGCCCGCCAGACTGCCGTTATAGGCAACGCCGGCATACGCATCCTCTCCGAGGAGCGGATCAACCAGGAACGAGGGATCATCACTTTGCGTCAGCAATCCGCTTAATACCGGAACGATCGCATCGCGCCAGACCACGTAACCGCTCGCATTGAGATGGAGCCCGTCATTGAAGTACTGGGCATCCTGATCGCCGTTCGGCAGCAGGTAGTGGGAATTCAGATCATAATACGTCACCCGCCCCGCAAACGGCGGCTCGACCGGATACTGTGAAATGATCGCATTGATCGGATCGATGCGGCCGGTATTTCTGCTGGCGTCATTCGAAGGCAGGATCGACAGCAGCAGCACATGGGCCTGAGGCTCCCTGATCAGCAGCTTGCTCACATCCTCATGAATACCCTCGGCAATTTCTTCATTGCTCTGTGCGGTAAAGGTGTTGTTCACCCCGATCTTCAGCACGATCACCTTCGGCGCCAGATCCGGATCATCAAAGTCGCCGCGGCCCCCTTCAGCCTGTGAAAGAATCCGGTACAGCACATGCTCCGTCCGATCTCCGGAAACGCCGAGGTTGCAGCTGTACAGCAGATTGCCCGGCGTGTTGAAGGTCTCATTCCACACACTGAGCCCCGATGTCAGCCAACCGTAGGTGATGGAATCGCCCACGAACGCCACGTTCACCAGATCGCGCGGCATCGTTGCGCGCCGGGTATCAATCTCGTTGTAGTTATCGATGAGCCACTGCGGATACGGCTGATCCCGATCGGTCGGTACCGCGGCCGGGTTGGATGTGACAGGCTCTACAACGACCTTGAAGACCGCGAAATCGGTGCCACCGTTTCCATCGGACACCTGAACCGTCCAGGTGTTGGTTCCGACATCCGATGCGCCCGGCGTTCCGGAAAGGCCACCGTCGGCCGCAATGAACAGCCAGACCGGACCGGCGGCATTGGTATAGGTCAGCACATCCCCGGCATCCGGATCGGTTGCCGTTCCCGCCAGCGTACCGCCATAGGCATCACCCTGCCGCGCATAGACCCCGTTGATCGGATCTGTTATGAAAGCCGGCGGATTATTGCTGCCCGCTGCGTCTAGCGACTCCACCGTCGCCGCATCCGCGGTCAGTCCGGATGCGGTTGCACTCAGGGAAACCGTTCCCGTATTTCCGTCCGTGCGGATCAGGAATCCGGCAATGCCGGCTTCTGCGACCCGCTGGGCCGGGCCGATAATAAACGCAGGACCTCCGGTCACCTGCAGGGTAACCGTAACGCTGTTGTCCGGCACCACCGTACCGTTGGCATCCAGCACGGAAACATGCACCAGGGAAACATCCCCGTCCGATGCCAGCTGATCGGCCGCGATCGACAGTTCCAAATGCGTGGCTGTTCCCGGCGTGTTCACGATATCCGTCGCAGCCAGCTGGCCGCCAATGTAGCCTTCGGCCTTCAGCTCGCCGGCGGAAAAGACCACATTGCTGAAGGTGGTCGGCGGGTGGGCCACGTAGGCGGTGTTGGAATTCACGTCCGGCGTACGGGTGTCCACCAGTACATCGTTCACATACAGCTTCACTTCATCGCAATTGCTGAAAACCGTCACATCGGACGGCGACGAAGCCTTCCAGTAACTCGCAATCCTGATCATGGGTCCGGAATCCAGGCCGGGCAGAAGCAGCGACGGGTCGCGCTGGCTCTGCCAGAAGTAGGCGGAAAATTTGGGCAGGCGGAAGAAATCAAGAATGCCTGAGTCATAGGCCAGATAGTCCACGGCCGTAAAGACACCGTCACCCACGATATAGGGCTGCTCCAGATTCAGGTTATGCGACTGCATGTGGTTGAACGCCTGACTGAGCATGGGTAGTTCTCCATCCGAACGGACACAGTCGCTATCTACAGCAGCACCGGTATTTACATATTCCCAATGTCCATGTTCGCTGACGATCAACGGCAGCGGGCCGGTATAGGTACGCGCACCTGCACCCGGGGTCGCGATATGGATATCAAATTCCGCCGGTTCTCCATATTTACCGCCATCCTTCCACGCCGCGGTATAGCACTGGTCGCCGGGGTATTCCGCATGGCCGATTGCGTTGGCCGTCGGTGAAAAGGCAGGATCATCCCACCACTGCTCATTCAGCGAAAGTTCCCATGCAATCACGCAGGGATGGTTGCGGTCGCGCCGGATCAGATCGCGCATATTCTGATAACAGCGCTCCTTGAAAAGTGTGGTATTGTTCCACGTGGCCGCCGAAATCGGATCCAGCAGCAGCAGGCCGAGCTCATCGCAGGCCTTGAGATAGGCGGGGTCGCATGGACGATATTCCGGCGACGGACGCAGATAATTAAAGCCCAGTTCCCGCAGCCGCTTCAGGTCGCGGTAAATCGCTTCATCGCTGACGGCCACACCGATGTACGGATAACCTGTATTGCTGTTGGCTCCACGGAAGCGATACGGCTGCCCGTTCAGCTTGAATCCTTCCGCCTGTGAAAAGAAGATGGAACGGATCCCGATGCGGGTGGACATGGTATCGATCACGGTGTTGTCGGCCAGCACCTTCGTGTCCACTGTATAGAGATAGGGCGATTCCGGGCTCCACAGATGCGGATTGCTGATGCTTGTGTTCTGCACAAACGCAAAATCACCGCCCTGCGGGATGACCTGGGCCTGGGTCATAAACGCCACCTGCACCTGATTGGTGTCAAAGATCCGGGTTTCCACGGTGCAGGTTTTGGCCACCGTGTATTCATTCGTCACATGGGTCTGCACCATCACCTCGGACACCGTGTTGCTGACCGACGGGTAGCGCACAAAAATGCCGCCGCTTGCCTCCTTGCCGGCACGCACGGCATCGGTGATGTGCAGCTTATCCGTGACCTGCAGTGTTACGTCTCCGGTGATCCCTCCAAAAACCGCGTAAGAAGGAATGTTTTCATCTTCATGGCTGTCCACTTTTACAGCGATGCTATTCGGTGTGCCGTCCGTATAAACATAATCGGTAATATCCACGGTGAAGGGAAAAAACGAATTGTAATGGGTTGCCAGCTTTGTCCCGTTGACCCACACCTCTGCCACCAGATTGGCGGCCTCAAACTCCAGGAAAAGCTTTTTGCCGGCATAGCCGGAATCCAATGTAAACTCCTTTCGATACCACATCACGCCGAGGTAGTGGTATGCCGGCCAATCCGCATAGACCTGATTCACCACCGGCTCATACGGCAGCATGACATCATCCCATCCCGTATCATCATAGAAAGGAGCTGCCGGAGCATCCGGATCCGCGGCCGCGTCCGCAATGGTCAGGTAATGCAGGCTGAGTTGACAGTTGCTTGAATAGACCGAACCCATGACGGTAACAATGTCGTCCTGCTCGACACTCAGCGGAACGGTAAAAGGCTTTGCCCGATACTGCTCCAGGTCCGGGCTTTCCCAGACCAGCACACCGTTCCTGAGAACGCGCACCCGGTTACCGGCCTGATTGAACAGCGCCGTAAAAGAGAGCTCGATCGCCGTGGTGGAGGGATAGGGTGAAACCCACTCGATGCGGGGAATATTATTATTTGCGAAGGCTGTTTTGACCGTAAAATCATCCGGCCCCCTGCCCTCGGAAATATGCCGTCCGTCCGTAATATAGCACGCCCCGTTGTTATAGGGATAACACCAGGCGGACATGTACGAATACCATTCGGCATCAAAACCCATCAACCCCGTCCGGGCTCCCGTATTGGCCGTGCTGTAGCCGAAGTACCAGTTGTTTTCCCCCTGAACCGTTCCGATTTCCTCCATGAGCACATGCTCAAAGGCGGCGGCAGGATTTCCTTTCGTAAACTTCCAGCCCGAATTGAATGATACCGTCGAACGGGCACCGGCCTCCCCGGAGCCAACCATAAGCAGCGCCAGAAAACATGCCTTGATCAGGCCTGCTGCAGTTTCTTTCCGACCAGTGCGCTTCATTATTTTCAACATGTCCCTGGTATCCTCTTGTTCATGGTTGGCAAATCAATATTCATCTTCCCGGGTTGACCTAGGATGACACTTTTCCACCCGGTTGCTCACTGGATAAGCACGCGGAAGCGGAAGAAGCCATTCGTCAGCACATCCATACTGTACGGCACGCGGACCTGCACCCCGTTGGTCTGCCCGGGCATATCCTGCAGGATCACCGCGCCGTTCGTGGCGGTCATGGCGGATGTGCCGATGCTGCGGGCCATCTCCTGCCACACTCCGCCAACCAGATCGTCGGTCATGTCGAGATACAGATCGGCATCGATGGCCGACACATTCCGGTCGAACCCGACCACCCAGTAGTTTGAATCCATCCAGCCGGGTCCGATGCCGCCGGCCACCCAGGGATCCATGTTCAGCACATACTTCACCCGGTTCGGAATCCCGTCATTCATCGGCATTGCCGCAGGGTCGGAAACTCCGGGATCGGCCAGATCGTCCGGGTTGAAATAGGAGCTTTGCCAAATCTCAAACGGCGGTGCCGGCTGTGCAATGCGTCCAAGAATCGCGATATTGTCATAGCGCAGCTCACTGCCGTCGGTTGACCCGTTGTAAACACGGAACGTGGCACTTTTACCCGGTGCCAGCGTGTCACCACCCAGGACCCCGCCGACGGGGAGCATGTTGACCCCTACATCGGCCACGGTTCCATCGCTTGTGTTTTGACTGGAACCCGCCGTCTGTGCATTGGTCAAAATCACTCCTGCAGCAATGCCCAGGTCGCCTCCCTCGTAGGAAACCACCACGTCGTTACCGTAACCGCCCCAGTTTCTCCATAGATCAAAAACAATCGCTTCAATCTGAACGGGGTCGGTTCCGGCCGTCAGCGTCAGTTCCACATAGGGCTGAGACGTACCGGTTACACCGGCGGATCGAAGGACAAGACATTTTCCGTCGCTGGTGCCGGGTGGAGGGATTAATGCGGCATTCCCGCCCCACGCTCCGGTTAATGAACTTCCGTTGCTTTTCAGGTCTGCGCTGTTGCCGGCGTTTATATTGAAACTCATCCATCCTGCATTGGCGTTGTTGACCTGGTCGGCCGTGGTAAAGCTGCTGGTTCCATCCCAACCTGCAAGCAGGGTGGTTGCCCCGAAGGTTTGTGAAATCACCGGAATCCGCAACTCGGCTGTACTGCTTCCGCCATTTACATCTGAAACCTGTATATTGAACTGGTTTAATCCGACATTCGTACTCACCGGCGTACCGGAGATGGTTCCGTCTTCAGCCACGGACAGCCATGCCGGACCGGAAACCTTTGAAAAGATTCGTGGGTCGCCATCCGCATCTACAGCCCGGTCCGCAAGGGTTTCCTCATAGAAGAGACCCTCGGTTGCATTGGCGGCCATAACGGGATTTTCAGTGAAAACCGGATTGTGATTTGCCAGACCGTCATCAAATGAAATCTCCAGGACACGCAGAGAAGCTGCGGGTACGGGAACCTGCAGACTTTCATTCGGATCCAGCGAACCCAGCGTAATACCGGTTAAGCGGTCTTTGATTTTAACCTTATAGGGCAACTGCGAAAGGATGGTGGCTGTGCGGTCGTTCGGTTTCAGGAACTCCGGATCTACCAGAAGCACATGGAATGAGCCGTTATCCTGTTCGGATACCTGCGAATAGACATGGCCGGTAATCCGGAACGGCAGGTTGTTCGCCTGCGCATCCATGTCGGCCAGCATGTCCGCCTTGAGGGCATACATGTCACTCACGTTGTTTTTCACATAGGTCGTACCGTTGTGATGGAAGGTGTTTCCGTCACCGCTATAGATTTCATTCCAGCGGTTGGTGTTTGCATAGCCGATATTGCCGGGCAGAATACCCACATAGCCATACCCGTGATCCAGCGAAGGAATCTGACCGAAGAAATGCTGGTCGCTGCCCCAGAGATAGGACGTGAAATCATAATCATCGACCGGATGCAGCGCCCACCAGCGGGAATCCTTATTGTAGGGACGGATATCCGTATACTGGGACGGCCCACCCCATAACACATCGCCATTGGCATCATCGATCTGCAGCATCACCGGCGAAATATTCTTCAACTGATCGCGGCGCGGCGGGGCGATGATGCCCTTTCCGATCATATGCAGGATCGGGTCCAGCGCCTCGGCCCATTGGCGGGGAGCCGCCGGCATGGACTGATCCTGGTCCATCAGCAGGTCGATCTGGTCGGCCCCGAGCGATACCTGCGTGGCAATGGAGCGCAGGTAGGGATGCCCCGCCATCACCTGGGCCCAGCTCCACTGGCGGCCCATGTGGGTATCGTCCGGTTCGATAAAATAACTGTGTGAACCGACCTTTTCGGAATACCAGGCCCCGAATGCGCCCGCATGGTTATACTGCTGCGTG
>JBNLDM010000101.1:0-13132 GCA_050304335.1 Pontiella sp. | reverse complement strand
GCAACGGGCTACAAGATCAAGCGTTCGACCACGAGCGGCAGCGGATACACGACCATCGCGACCACCAACAGCCTGGCCCTGGCAGACAGCGGCCTGGCCAACGGTACGCTCTACTACTATGTAGTCAGCGCGACGAACGGTGCAGGGGAAAGCGCCGACTCAGCCGAAGTCGGCGTGCGCCCGCTCGCTTCCGTGCCGGCTCCTCTGGACGTGGTCATCACGAACAGCCAGGTCGAAATCAGTTGGCCGGCCGACCACACGGGATGGATGTTGGAATATACGACGAGCCTGATGGATACCAACGGATGGGTTCTCGTCCCCGGTTCGGACGCGACCAACATGCTTGATGCGGGAGTCCCCACCAACGGTTCGGTCTTCTACCGGCTGGTTTATCCATGATAAGTTTGTCGGCATCCGACCGACCGGTCGGATGCCGCTATGTTAAGGAACTGTACCGGGAGTGGGAAATGAAGTGCTCTGGCTTAATTCTGTTAACGATGGTGGTTGCTGGAACCGTGGCGGGGAACGGCGGAAAATTGGAGCAGAAGTATCCTTCCGAAAGAACGATCAATGTTGATTTCAATGCCGAAAAGGGGCCATTGAATACGATGTTCAACGAGTGCGTGGGTGCCGGGCGTGCCAACGAAGGGTTGCGGGCCGACTGGCAGCAGCAGCTGGCCTATGTACATAAGGAATGCGGATTCAAATATATCCGCATGCATGGACTGCTCACCGACGACATGGGGGTCTATACCGAGGACCGCGACGGCAATCCGCAATACAGCTACATGTACATCGACGTGTTGTTCGACTATCTGCACAGCATCGGCATGAAGCCCTTCGTCGAGCTGGGCTTCATGCCTGCGGCCCTGGCGAGCGGGAGTGAGACCATTTTCTGGTGGAAGGGGAATGTCACACCGCCGAAGGATTACGATAAATGGGCGGGCCTGATTCAAAACCTTGTTCAGCATTGGACGGAACGCTATGGCGCGGATGAGGTCAAGACCTGGTACTTCGAGGTCTGGAACGAGCCCAACCTGTCGCCCGGATTCTGGACCGGCACACAGGAGGAATACTTCAAGCTCTACGCCTATGCCGCCCGGGCGGTGAAGAGCGTGAACCCCCAATACCGTGTAGGTGGCCCTGCTACGGCCGGAGCGGCGTGGGAACCGGAAATGATCGCATACTGCGTGTCAAACGATGTTCCGCTCGATTTCATCAGCACTCACGCTTACGGAGTGAACCAGGGCTATTTGGATGAGTATGGCCAGTCGGGTACTGTGCTCGCCAAGGACACCATGGCCGTGAGCGGCGATGTGTTGAATTCGCGCCAGGAGATTTCAGAATCCGCCATGCCGAACCTGGAACTTCACTATACCGAATGGAGTTCGTCCTACACCCCGGCCGATCCGCTCCACGACAGCTACCACGAAGCGCCGTACATCCTGCAAAAGATCAAGCAGGTGGGCGATGCAGCCAACTCGATGTCGTACTGGGTGTTCACGGACATATTCGAGGAACCGGGACCGCGCCATACCCCGTTCCACGGGGGCTTCGGACTGTTGACGATCCAGGGGATCAACAAGCCCGCCTTCTACGCCTACCAGTTCCTGAACCGGCTGGGAGACACCGAGCTGGTCAACGATGACGCGGGCTCGTGGGCGACCAAGGATGCAAAGGGCAACATCCAGGTACTCGCTTGGGACTACACCTATACGCTGGAGGACAAGGTCAATAATCAGGATTATTATGTGCGCGATCTGCCATCGAATCCAAAGGGCACCCTGATGGTGAATGTTGCGAATGTTCCGGAGGGTACCTATGCCCTGGAGATCTACCGGATCGGGTATCGATGCAACGACGCCTACTCGACGTATCTGTCGCTCGGCAAACCCAGCCAGCTGTCCAAAAAACAGGCGGAGGAAATAAAACGGCAGAACGATGGTTCGCCGGTTTCCAAAGAGATCATCGCCATCGCACCCGGTTCATCCTTTTCAAGGGAACTGGATCTGCGGGAAAACGATGTCTACTTCCTGGATTTGATCAAGCTTTGAAGCCGTTGCTGCGGCATCAGGTTTCCCAGAGGTCATTGCTCCGTCGGATGGATCCCCGGCCGGACTCGGAAAGCCTCGGTTGCCTTTGCAACGGCTGGCACCGGGAACCTTTGCGGGATGGGGCACTGCGTGATACTGAATCATGAAAGCTTTGGGGCAATGCCCTCGATCCCCCCCCCATACAAGTCGATTATGAAATATATTTTCAATGGGATGTAATTTGATGAAACATGTCTCCAAACGGTCAGGGAAGGTTGGGAAGGGTGCTCCCAGCGGTTTTATCATCAGTGTGCTGGTTCACGTGGGGGCTTTCTTTCTGGCAGGTATTTTTGTCGTCTTCACGGTGGTGAAAAAGCCGGAACCGGAGTTCACGGCCCCGCCGCCGCTTGAACGACCAAAAATGAAACTGAAAAAGCCGAAGGTCAAGGTTAAGAAGAGTTCTCAGCCCAAACCGTCATCCCGCATTGTGGCCAAGGTCAAGACGCGGCTAATGCCTGAGATCCAACTGCCGGATCTGGCGGGAGCGGGTGAGGGATTGCTGGGTGGCGGAACCGGAATAGGCGAGGTCGTAATGGACTTGCCGGATATCAACACCATCCGGTTGATGGGGACGACGGAGACCTCGGGTAGTGATTTTGTCGGCACCTACTACGATTTCAACCGCAGGAGGAACGGCGGCACGTTCTCCATGGGTACCGATGACTATCAGAACCTGTTGCTGCAATTCTTCACATCAGATTGGGACACGCGGTTGATCGACAGATACTATCATTCTCCGCAAAAACGATATGCCTCTTGTTTCATGGTACCGAGCATTCCATCGGACCTTGGGCCGGAAGCCTTCGGGGAGCCGGGTGCAGCCGGGTATTGCTGGGGTGTACTATACAAGGGAAAACTGGTTCACAAGACGGATATCAAATTCCGGTTCTGGGGATTTGGCGACGACGTCTTGATGGTTCGGGTCGATGGCAAAATGGTACTGGCCGCCAGTTGGCCGGGCTCGACAATCCAGCGGGGATGCGGCTGGATCAGCCGTTCCCCCGAGACGGGGACATACATGCTCGGCAACCAGCCGGCGCAGGTTGGGGATTGGATTACGCTTGAGGGCGGAGTGCAGAAAGACATGGAGGTGTTCATTGGCGAATCTCCGGGCGGGGTGTTCTGTGCCCAGCTGTTGGTGCAGGTGGACGGAGTCGATTACAAAAAAAACAAGCAGGGCGGTCCCATTCTCCCTATGTTCACCACGGATGAGCCATCCTGGGAAACGTTGGATGCCATCTATGAACATTTGGTTCAAGGCGAGGCCACGCTGACCAATGGTCCGGTATTTAATGATTTCTATGACGATAGCTATGCTTTGCCGACGGAGGATAAATGATGAAAGACGTGGTTTTTATCGTTTTGTTGCTGACCGGTATGGGAGCGTATGCCGAGTTGCGGACATGGACCCTGCGCTCGGGAGAGCAGGTGGAGGCCGAATATGAAAAGGTGGTCATGGACAAGCTATGGCTGAAGGAAGCGGCCGGCAAAACCCTGAAGATCCCGCTGACTGCACTGTCGGAAGACGACTGTTCGTATATTGAGCTGGTCAACCCTCCCGAACTGGACATCGAGTTTAAGAAGAAGGAAGATAATCTGCTCGGCTACTACAAGGGTACGCCGTACCTCACTGGGGCACTCCCCCCCAGCGTAACCGAATATTCATTCAGAGCGTTCGTCAAGACGAAGGGGACTGCTGAATACCACCATGAACTGAAGGTCGTATACTATGCGATTGGTCGGCAGCGACTGGATCGTGACAAATACATCCTTTTGGAAAAGAAATCCGGGAACTTTACCCCGTCTGAGCAGGCTGAGTTCACGCTTTCCGGAGGGAAAATCAAGATGCTGAAGTATGTTCTAAGCCTTGTTAACCGAGGAAAGGACTATGCATCCTATCTGGTGGTGGTCACCGACGAGCGGGGGAAAATCATAGCCCACAAGGAGTCCGCCAAATGGCTGTTTGAACATCTCGACAAACTCGAGAAGATCCCTGTGGGAGCCTACATGGACGAATCCTGTACCCGGGTCCACCCAACCGGTCCGAAACCCAACTACTAGGCGTGAGTTCCCTGATTGTGATGTGGGACAACGCACTACTGGTCGATGGGCGAGGTGTGGATCATGGATAACCGTAAATAGTGGTTTTTTCTGACGTACCGAAAGTCGAGCGCTTTTGTGGAAAGTATTGCCATGCATGCGGTGATTGTTGCAGGCGGGGCGGGTGCTGCATCGCCTTTGGAACCCCGATTCCTCCACGGCATCTGGACGTGGAAATATTTTCGCAGACATCCGCCAGATGGGATTTCGGTTAGTAAATGTTACTAGATCATGCAGTGCGACGCAGAAATTCGGCCATGCGCCATGGAAACTTGATTATACCTATCATGTTACAATGGCAGCGGGAGCGGTGGAGCACTGTTCCCCATTCAATCGGCAAGGGCCGATTAGAAGATTGGAAAACAAAAAAGAAAGGCACTACCATGCGTTGTACATTCCGCAAGTACATCCCTCGTCTTCGGTTTTCACCCCAAGGATCCGTGCAATGGCTGAGGCGAATAGGGGGACTCATGGCCGGATTGGCGTTGTTGTGGTCCGCGCCGGGCAGCCGGGCCGACATACCAGCCGACCAGCCGCTTCCGCTTCCGACCTATGGATGCAACCTGGGCAACACGCTGGAGCCGCCCAACGGTGAAGGCACCTGGGGGCCTGCGGCTACCCAGGCGCTGATCAACGGTTTCGCGGCCGAGGGGTTCAACGCCATTCGCATTCCGTGTGCATGGGACAGCCATGCCAACCCATCCACCTACCAGATCGATCCGGTCTTCATGGCGCGCGTCAAGCAGGTGGTCGACTGGAGCATCGCCGCGGGCATGTATGTTGTCGTCAACGACCACTGGGACAACGGCTGGCTGGAAAACAATCTCGGGACAACGGTTGATCCTGTCCTCAACGCGAAGATGAATGCCTACTGGACACAGATCGCCACCGCGTTCGCCGGCTACGACAACCATGTGCTCTTTGCCGCCGCCAACGAACCCAACGTGGCCAGCCCGGCCGTGATGGACACGCTGATGGTCTACTACCAGACGTTCATCGATGCGGTGCGCGGTACCGGCGGCAACAACGCCAACCGCTGGCTGGTGCTGCAGAGCGTTTCGGATCCGTCGTGGATGGACAACCTGCCGATGGACCCGGTCCCCAACCGCATGATGGTCGAATACCATAACTATTCACCATCCCTGTTCACGATCATCCATACCGATCAAACCTGGGGCAATGCGATGTACTACTGGGGCCCGGCCTACCATTATGACGGTGACCCGACGCGCAACGCCACCTGGGGGGAGGAAGGCACCATCGATTCGGACATGCAGCGTCTCGAGGACCAGTATGTCAGCAAGGGCATCCCGGTCCTGATCGGCGAATTCGGAGCCTATCCGGCGGGCCTTTCCGGGACGGCAGCAACATACAACCGGGCCTCCGTGGTCTACTGGAACAAGTTCGCTGCGGAATCCGCCCGCACCCACGGAATCAGCCCCTTTTTCTGGAGCACGCATGGAAATGCGTTCGATTGGAACACCGGAGCGGTCGTTGACCGGGCCTTGGTCGACGCGATCACGGGCGGCGCCGCGACGCCGCCTCCAAACGGCGCCCCCTATGCCGTGACCGGCCTGACTGCGACGACTTCCGGCACCGGCCAGATCGACCTGTCCTGGAACGCCGTCGCCGGCGCGACCAGCTATTCTCTCTACCGCGCGGCGGAGTCCGGCTATGAATGCGAAACGGCCCCGTTCGCCACCGGCATTACCGGCACCTCCTACACCGACACCGGCCTCAACGACGGCACGACCTACCACTACCAGGTGGTAGCGGTCAACGCCTCGGGCTTTTCGGGATTCACGACCGAGGCCCATGCAACGACACCTGGCATCAATCCGGATCCGACACCGTTCCACTTCGAGACCGACACGCAGCGCTGGCGGTCGGAGGGTAGCCAGATCGCCGGGGTGGAAACCTCGACCGCGCAGGCCTATGCAGGCAACCAGTCGCTGGCCATAAACTTCAATGGAACGGCAGGAGGCACGTCGGTAGTGACCCTGAACAGTGCGGTTGTTCCCAACGGTGCGACAGTAACCTTCCGGCTCTGGATCCCCGCCGGCAGCACGATCACCACGATCGAGCCCTGGCTGCAGGACTACAACTGGAACTGGTACCAGTCCTGGTACAACAGCTATACGCCCGACGCCTGGAACACGTTCACCCTGACGATCCCGGCGGACGTTACGGCGCCCTTCGTCTACTTCGGCCTGCGGCTGACGACCAGCGCCGGATGGACCGGTACCTGCAACCTTGATTCCATCTCCTGGGATATCCCGCTGCCTTCCGTGCCGACCGGATTTGCGGCCACGGGCGGGTATTCCCAGAACCTGCTGAACTGGAACGCATCCGCCGGGGCAACCGGCTACAATGTCAAGCGCGCCACGGTCAGCGGTGGACCCTACGCAACGATCGGTACCCCAGCCTCCACCAGCTACACCGACGACACCGTGGTCAACGATACGACGTACTACTATGTGGTGTCGGCGGTGAATTCGGCGGGCGAGAGCGGGGACTCGGCGGAAGCCAGTGCAACCTCGATGGGCGGCACTGCACCGGTCGACGACCTGGCCAACGCCGATATGCCGATCGCGGTTTCGGTGTCGGGCAGCTTCGCGAATACGCACGCCAGCGACAACAGCTATGAAACGCTCACGGAAATCGAAAGCGGCGGGAAGCCCAGCAGCCGCTACTCCTATCTGGAGCACAAATGGACGATCAACGTTGCGGGCGGCAGTTCCGTGATCTTCTACGTGGAAGCCCACAAGACCGCCAACAGCGAAGGCGACAGCTTCGTGTTCGCCTATTCGACGGACAATGCAAACTTCACCGACATGCTGACCGTCACGAAAACCGCCGACGACAACACCACGCAGGCATACGTGCTGCCGGCCAGCGTGCACGGAACGGTCTACATCCGCGTGGTCGACACCGACCATTCGTCGGGCAACCGGAACGCCGACTCGCTGTTTGTCGACGAAATGTTCATCCGCTCCTCCGGCGAGCCGCCGGCGAACAATGCGCCGACCTTCACTTCCGATCCTATTTCGGCAGCCAGCGCCATCGAAGGCTCGTCCTACAACGGCAGCATTGCGGGTAATGCCTCCGATCCGGACGGCGACGCGCTGACCTTCTCCAGGGTCTCCGGTCCCGCATGGTTGATCGTCGCGCCCAACGGCACCCTTTCGGGAACGCCCGGGGCCGGCGACGTGGGCCTGAACAGCTGGACGGTGCAGGTGGATGACGGACGCGGCGGCAGCGCCACGGCCACGCTGGAAATCACGGTCGATCCGGCCGGTACGCAGACGGAGGTCTACGTTGCGGACATCGCCATGAGCGCGGGCTGGTATGGCGGAAACCGCATCTCCGGCATCGCCGCCATCACGGTGCGGGACGGTTCCGGCGCCGTTGTGCCGAACGCCTCGGTATCCGTGAACTGGACCGGCGCAACATCCGAGTCGGCCACGGCCTCGACTGATGGCAGCGGCGTGGTGTGGTTCGAGTCTTCCAAGGTGAAGAACGGCGGTACCTATACCGTAACGGTGGCGAATGTCACCGCTTCGGGCTCGACGTACAATTCGTCGCTGAACATCGAGACCAGCGATTCGGTCACCGCTCCGTAGCCAAATGGCGGACCATGCAGGTTTGATACATTAAGACGGAATAGTTGATTGGGCGGATTCCGCGCATGTCGCTACGCGCGATGTGTATGGGATCCGTTCCGCGTTTGACGAGAGGCGGTTTGGCTTGCCGAATGACATGGCTGCACTCGAACTCGCTGTAACTGCAGCCAGCACCATGAAGACGTGATCGCATTGTTGATGATCCGTGTTACTGAAACATGCCGGGGAAAGTCGAAACCTGTCCATGATTTTTGGAAACGTGATTATAAACAATGGGTTGTTTTTTGTTCATGTCCCGTTTCCGGGGAGAGCGGGTTGCGCCAGCTCCGCTTTCCTCCTTCGGCGGTTAAGCGGACGCTACACCTTCGACATGGTCAGACAGGTGTAGTTAACGTTTACCCTGGGCAGAGCGCGGAAAAACGTTCCCCGCAGATGGGACATGAACCATTTTTTTGCGGCAATGGGCCTTTGGGGAGTGGGCGGGGTCAAGCGCAATAAAGACCCGGCCCATATCTGGGGAAGGGCCAACCAACCAGTTAAGACAAATCGGGTCGTTGAGCGAGGTCAAAATGGATAAGGGAAAGAAGAACCGGTTTTTTCTCACACACAAGAAGTCGAGCGCGTTTGTGGTAAGCGTTTCCATTCATGCGGTATTCATTTTGGTGGCGTTGACGTTTGTTGCAGTGCAGGTCTACGTGAAGCCGGAACAGACGTTCGAGGCCAAGGAGGTAAGACGCCCACAAATGAAGCTGCGTAAACTACAGGTGCCGGTCAAGGAGATGAAAAGGAACCAGACTCCCAAACTGCGTAAAACCATAGTCGTGAAAACTCCAACGCCACATGTCGATATCAAGATGCCCGAAATCATTGGCGTGAAGGGCGGTCTGGGTACCGGGCCCGGAGGAGGGCTCGGCGGACTTGGATTCGGCCTTGACCTGGACCTGTTCGGCAGCAGTAAAAGCCGGGGGACTGGAAACGAGTTTGTCGGGCACTTCTACGACCTGAAGCAAACGCCAAAGGGTGAACTTACACCCATCGGGAAGCTGGCCGAAGAGAATACGTTCAGTGGAGAGGCGCAGGACTTGTGCATGCAGGCGATAAACAAGTTCATCCGCTCCGGCATGAAGGCGACAGATCTAAAAGCGTTCTTTGTTGCTCCCAAGGAAAAATTCGCCACCTCGTTCAATCTGCCGCCGATGGATGCTTCCGAAGCCCCGAAGGCCTTTGGGGTTGAGGGCCTGGTGCAGCCAAGCTACTGGATTTGCGTTTACCGGGGGCAGATTGCCGCACCTGAAGATGGAAAGTATCGCTTCGTGGGCTTTGCGGATGATGCGCTGATAGTCCGGGTGAGGCGACGGATAGTCTTGGATGCCTGCTGGCCTGATGACATCGGCAGGATGACCGATTGGAAAAGCAGGGACGATGACAGCCGCAAATTCCAGATCAATCGGAATGACTTCGGGGAAATAACAGGAGGTGATTGGAACGGTATGTTTCAAAAGTTGTCCGAAGGCCTTCAAGCCGGTGAAAGCTTCAGCAGCATATTGAGTAAAATCAAGACTCCGGACGGACAATCATATCGGGAGCATGGCAACTACATAAGCGCGGCAAATCGACTCGTCTTAGGGGATTGGGTCGAGTTGAAAAAAGGGCAGCGTGTCGATATGGAAGTGCTTATCGGAGAGATTCCCGGCGGATCCTTCGGGTGCCGCTTACTGGTACAGCAACAGGGTGTTTCATATCCCATGGCGGATTCCGATGCGGGACAACGTCCGGTGCTGCCGGTTTTCAAAACGGTTCCGGTCGACGAAAAGCTGGTCTCTCAAATGAAAGCCGATCCCAATGAAATGAGCTTGGAAGGGCCGGCGTTCGGGGTGGTGGGAAATGCCAATCTCACGGCCATGCGATAGCCCGTTTTTTGGTCTGCATTTCGGGGCTGTTCCATGGAAGATAGACAATCTGCCGGATGGGCTGCTGCTTTGCGGATGCTTGGTTGAAATGTGAAGGAAATGTCTATGAAGTGGTTGTTATTATTGATTGCAATGTTGGGGGTGGTTGCTGCGGCGAATGCGCAGCAGCCGGTGCGTGAGCGGCTGTTGTTCGATGAAGGCTGGTATTTCGCATTCGGGCATCCGTTCGACAAGGCGCGCGATTTCAATACCGGGACAAGCTATTTTTCCTATCTGGCCAAAGCGGGCGACGGCGACGGCGCGGCTTCCGCGAAGTTTGACCACCGGGCATGGCGTCCGCTGGACCTGCCGCACGACTGGGCCGTGGAAATGCCGTTTGACTCCAAAGGGAGCCACAGTCACGGCTACAAGGCCATTGGGCCGGGATTTCCTGATACCTCGGTGGGCTGGTATCGCAAGACCTTCGAAATTCCGGCGGGCGATTTTGGACGGCAGCTCTTCCTCGATTTCGACGGGGTGTCGCGCGACGCGAAGATCTGGGTAAACGGGCACTATCTGGGAAACGAGCCGAGTGGCTACCAAAGCTTTGGATTCAACATCACCGACGTGCTGAACTATGGAGGGGAAAACACGGTGGCGGTCCGGATGGATGCGAGCATGGAAGAAGGCTGGTTCTACGAGGGCGCAGGAATCTATCGCCACGTCTGGCTGCGGAAAACGCCCGGGCTCCACATTCCCAAGGATGGCACCTTTGTGCATGCGACGGTGGATGGCGACGAGGCTGAAATCACCGTGGAAACCGAAACCGCCAACCGCAGCGGAAAAGTGCAGACCTACACCTTGCACCACCAGCTTTTAAACAAAGAGGGAACGGTGCTGGCCGAGGCTACGGAAGCGGATGGCGAGCTGGCACCCATGGGAACGGCTTCCCAAAGCTGCAACCTGAAGGTTTCGAATCCGATGCTGTGGTCGCTCGAAAGTCCGTATCTGCACACCATGCTGACGCAGGTCAAGGTGGATGGCAAGGTGGTGGATGAATACCGCACGCCCTTCGGCATCCGCAGCATACGTTTCGATCCGGACAAGGGCTTCTTCCTGAACGGCAAGCATGTGAAGCTGAAAGGCACGAACAACCATCAGGACCATGCCGGCGTAGGCACGGCCATGCCCGACGAGCTGAACCGCTGGCGCCTTCAGCAACTCAAGGATTTCGGCTGCAACGCCTATCGTTGCTCGCACAATCCGCCGACCCCCGAGCTGCTGCAGCTTTGCGATGAAATGGGCATGCTGGTCCTCAACGAAAACCGCCTGATGGGCACCACCGACGGCGCCCTGCACGAACTGGAACGCCTGATCAAGCGGGACCGGAACCATCCCTCGGTCATCGCGTGGTCCATCGGTAACGAGGAATGGAAGATCGAAGGCAACGAGGTCGGTGCGCGGATCGCGTCCACCATGCAGGACTTTGCCCATACGCTGGATCCCACGCGGCCCGTCACTGCGGCCATAAGCGGCGGCTGGGACGGCGGCATTGGATCGGTAATCGAAGTCATGGGCTACAACTATCTGTCGCATGGCGATACCGACGAGCACCATGTCAATTTCCCGAACCAGCCCTCCATGGGCACCGAGGAAGGCTCGACCTATGCCACGCGGGGTATCTACGTCGACGACGACGCCAGGCAATACAAAAGCGCCTGCGATGTCGGCCCCCGTCCGGGTTGGCCCTCGATCGAGGAAGGGTGGACCCACTATGCCGCGCGCGAATATCTGGCCGGCATGTTCATTTGGACCGGCTTCGACTATCGCGGCGAACCGACCCCCTATGGCTGGCCCTCCGTGACGTCCTATTTCGGCATGCTGGACTTGTGCGGCTTTCCCAAGGACAACGTCTACTACCTGAAATCCTGGTGGACGGATGAGCCGGTGCTGCACATCATGCCGCACTGGAACTGGCCGGACCGGGAAGGGGAACCGATCCGGGTCTGCGTCTACAGCAACTGCGGGGAAGTGGAGCTGATGCTCAACGGGAATTCGCTGGGACGCCAAACCATGAAGCCGAACGGCCATCTCGAATGGGAAGTCCCATATGCCGCCGGAACCTTGAAGGCGGTCGGCTTCAACGACGGGAAGCAGGTCATGGAAAGCCAGCGCACGACCACCGGTCCGCCGCGGCAAATCAAACTCTCCCGCCAGAAGACGAAGCTGGCGGCCGACAACCGCGATCTGGCCATCGTTACCGTGAGCGCCGTGGATGCCAAGGGCAATCCCGTACCTGTCGCCGGCCAGGACATCCGGTTTGCGCTGGAAGGGCCGGGGAAGATCATCGGGGTCGGCAACGGCGATCCCACTTCGCACGAAAAGGAACGCTTCATCGATCAATATGACGTCATCAATCTGCCCGAGCTGTCGAAAGGCGAATTGACGGCTTCGTTCGATCTTACGTCATTGCCGGCGAACGGCGCGCGGATCACCTGGTTCTATCGGCATGTCGGCACCCACCAGAAGATTTACCTGAACGGCCGGGAACTTGTGCAGGATGCGATGCCCGGTGGAGATCTGGAGATCCCGTTGAAAGCCTCCGACCTGAAGGCTGGTGAAAATGTGATCCAAATCGTATGCGAACCGTTTGTTGCAAAGTATGAATGGGACCCGCCGAACAGGCAGCCCGGCAGCATCCAGATCATGACGCCGGCGCCCGAATGGCATCGGAAGCTTTTCAATGGATTGGCGCAGGTGCTGGTGCAGTCAACCGGTGAAAGTGGAGAGATCGTGCTCAAGGCCAGCTCGGCCAATCTGGACGCCGCCGAACTGAAAATGGTATCGGAGTAGCGGTAATGAACTGGAATATCGCACTCACACGACTGTTCATTTTAATGGTAGGGATTTGTTTTATGCCGGAGATTCTTCACGCTGCTGTTTCCAACGATGTGCGGGTCAATTCGATCGGCTACAAGCCGGCATTGGCCAAGCGCGCTACCGTAATGGGCGACCACGGCAAGGTCGGCTGGAACATCCGCCGGGTGACCGACGATTCCGTCGCGCTGTCGGGCAGGCTGGAAGCCGCGACCAAAACCTCCGACAGCGGCGAGACGGTGCAGTTGGCCGATTTTTCCGCGTTGAAGGGGCAGGGGGAGTTCTACCTTGAAGTTGCCGGCGTCGGCAAATCAGTCAACTTCCGGGTGGCGGACGATGTGTACAACCATTCCTTCGAGCTTCAGATGGCTGGCCTCTACGGTCTGCGCTGCGGTACGACGGTCACGATCCACCACGGCGGCCATACCTTCCACCACGATGCCTGCCACCTGCACGATGGCAAGATGGATTATGTGGGCGGCTCCAACACGGTGGATGGAACGGGGGGCTGGCACGACGCGGGCGACTACGGCAAGTACATGGTCAACAC
>JBNLDM010000100.1:0-26372 GCA_050304335.1 Pontiella sp. | reverse complement strand
TTACCGACGCGCGACTTCAATGCCATTAGAAAACGATTCAATTATTGTAAGCAACTCCTCGTCTGGATTTTGAAGTTTTCGGAATATCCCACCTCGTCTGGCCCCATGCAAAAGAAATTACAAACATTGTGAAAACCATGCTTGCCGGGAAACGATCGCTCCATATGATTGATTTCCGGAACCTGATACGTTTAATGGGACTTGAGTTTAAACGTCATGGCGCGTATTTATATAGGCTTAATGATTGGAGTATATGAATGAAGAAACGAACCTTGTTTGTATCAGCCTTACTGGTTGCGATTACGGGTTGCTCTGAAGACCAGCCGGCACCCGCCGAAGCAAACCAGCAAACCAATCTCCCTGCTGCACTGCGAGAGAAAATTGCACGTGCATCAGCAGAGGGATCAGGAGCCACGGCTAAGCCCGGAACTATTTCTGTTCAGGAGATGCTGGTATCCGGCCCCACCCAGTTGAAACTTCATTCGTTGGCGATGATCACACAAGGCAACGTGAAAGGGGAAATCGACGAATCCTACCTTCCGGGGCTCAAGGTATGCTCGGAAGATGCCGCCTTGCCGTTGCGCAGCATATCCGCCCAGATCCTCGGCCGTTTCTATGTCCAAGGACAGGAAGCCCCGAATCCTGAGGCGGTCGACCTGCTGATCAAACTGGCAAAGGATGAGTCGGCTGACGTGCGCTTCAACGCCGTGTACCATGGCTTAAGCCAGATCCAGAACAAATCCGATACGATCCTTAATCTACTGATCGACATCGCCAGCACGCATCCTGCCGCAAGCCTGTATGACCGTATCGTGGAATCGCTGCAGACGGACCGGGAAAAAGTCAGGCGAATTCTGGATCGGAAGCTAAAGGATGAAGACAATGTCGCCATATACGAGATTTACGAGGATCTGGCCGGACAAAAGCCCGCCAACGCCGACAAGTATCTGGACATGCCGTCCAGCCGCCCCCACCTGTTTATTCTAAAGGGGACCGATACCGATCCGGAAGCCTCAAAATCAAAGCTGGAACAGGCCCTGAAAGAGATCGGAATTGAGAATCCCGATGTCAGCATCTCCGGAACCGGCGACAACCACGTGCTGCTGATCAAGACCTACATAACAAAGGATGGCATCGCCGTAAAAAATGCAATCAAGGAAAGCCCGGTCTTCAAGATCACCCAGGATCTGTGGCTCACGCCCGAACTTGAGATCCAAATCGAAGCCATGAGGAAAATGTGAATCCGAAGGGTTTGAACCCAGACTTTTAATATCAGAAATTGCTTTCGGCCATCGGCCGGTAGGTCAGGTCGTGCACCACGACATCCTCCGGAGCGGTGATACAGTGGACGATCATTTTCGCTGCCGACTCCACGGATAGATATTCCGGTCGGTCTTCAGGTCGGAAGTCAGTATCCACGCCGCCGGGGTAGACGGCCGTCACCTTTACGTTCTTTTCACGCGCCTCCTTGATCAGGCATTTCGTGAAACCCATAAGTCCGTACTTCATCGAACTGTAGATGGAATAGTTGGGCTGCGAGGTCTTGGCGATAGTACTGACGATATTAACGATGTGTCCGCTTCCGTATTCGGCCATATCCTTGAGTGCCTCGCGACTCAGCAGCATGGGCGCACGGAGATTGACCGCATACTGAAGTTCCCAGTCAGCCAGATCGATTTCCATCACTGGTGCCTTGCGATGGTTCAACCCCGCGTTGTTGATGAGTATATCGACCTGCCCCAACTCCGTCCTGGCCTGCTTGTAGATGTCAACCACATGATCCGGATGGGATAGATCCGCTGTAGCGCCAAGGCATCCGGTTTCATCCTTCAGCGTTTCCAGCAGCGCTTCGTCCCGACCCGTTGCGAAGACCGCATATCCCAATGTACGCAACTGTTTCACCAGCTCGCGGCCGATCCCGCGCGTCGCACCGGTGATAAAGACATTTTTCTGCATGGCTGTTACTCCTGATCCCTTCTTCGATGGGGACGGTTCGAAGGCTTGCGTCCTTCGCCCGACGCGGACCGAATACTGACCTGACGACCATCTAGTTTCAAGTTTTGCATGCCGGTGCGGATAGCGCCGGCGGCATCCTTGGCCACCTCGAAATAAGAGGTGTCGCGCCCCAGGTCGATGGCGCCGATCTGGTTTGATTTGACGCTGCAGTTCTCGCAAACGAGCCGCACGATGGCACCGGCATTGACCCGGTGCACACGCCCTACATTGATTGAAAAGCGTTTGGTGTCATAGGCCTGCATGCGATGCGTGCGCCTCGTATTCTCGGACCGCTGCTGGCCCGGCTGGCGCTCGCGACGCGGCTTTGACTTGGCGTTGATGTCCTCGGCATCGCGGTAATAGTCGAGGAAGTGGTTGAACTCGGCGGCTACAAAACGCTTGATAATCTCCTTCTTGTCGAGATGGCAGAGGGCTTCATAAGCTGGCGGCAGATAGTCGCGGATCTCCTCCTCGTTGACCTGTACGTCGACCACGCGGTGGATAAGCGCCAGGAGCTGGTTTTCGCAGATAGCGCGGACATCAGGAATTTTTTCGAGGCGGATGCGGATATTGTTGCGTCGCTCCAGTTCGGCTATGCGACGGCGCTCGTGCATGTTGATCAGCGCAATCGAAACACCCGACTTACCGGCGCGCGCCGTACGGCCCGAGCGATGCGTGTAGGCGGCGACCTCGTCGGACAATTTGTAATGAATGACGTGGGTGATGTCGTCGACATCGAGACCGCGTGCCGCGACGTCGGTTGCCACAAGCACACGCAGGGTGCGCTGGCGGAACTTGCGCATGACATAGTCGCGCTGCGCCTGGGAAAGATCGCCGTGCAGCGCATCGGCGGAATAGCCGTCGGCCATCAGTTTTTCAGCCACCTCCTGGGTCTCGGCACGGGTGCGGCAGAAAACGAGACCGTAAATTTCCGGCAGATAGTCGAGGGTGCGCTTGAGTGCGGCGTACCGGTCCTTCTCATGTACCATGAAGCAGAAGTGCTCGATGTTGGCTGCGGCTTCGTTGCGGCCACCCACGGATACTTCGACAGGATCATGCTGATAGTTCCGGGCAATGCGTGCCACGCCCTTGGCCATTGTGGCGGAAAAGAGCCAGGTGACGCGCTGCTTCGGGGCTTTTTCCAGTATGGCATCGAGCTCATCCTTGAAGCCCATGTTGAGCATTTCGTCGGCTTCGTCGAGCACAACCATGGAAACCTCATCAAGCCTGGCGGCCCGGCGCTCGATCAGGTCGAGCAGACGGCCCGGCGTGGCCACGACGATCTGAGCACCCCGCTTAAGATCTCGGATCTGGGTGGCTATGTTCGATCCCCCATAGACCGCGACCACTTTCAGGTCGGGTCGGTGCCTGGAAAATGTATTCAGGTCACCGGCAATCTGCAGGCACAGTTCACGGGTCGGGCAGAGAATAACCGCCTGCGGATGATCGGCATCGGGAACGATCCGTTCCAGCAGCGGCAAACCGAACGCGGCGGTTTTACCGGTGCCGGTTGATGCCAGTCCGACAAAGTCGCGCTCACCCTCCAGCAGGATCGGAATGGCCTGAGCCTGAATGGGGGTTGGCGTTTCGAAGCCCAGGGCTTGAAGAGATTTAAGCGTTTCGGGGCTCAGCCCCATGTCATTGAATGTCATGATGTCCTCTTGCGATGGAGGGACGTTTATGTTTCGTCCGCTATGGCCGGAACAGTGCCCGGCCCTCCAGTTAACAGGGCTCCCCTCCCGCGCCCATCGCAAGAAATCGACCCCGAATGAACGGAACACACAAAAGTGCGGTTCCGCAAATGAACGGGCATGTATACGCACATCTGGCAGATATGCAACCTGTTAATAAAAATAAAGCCCGCTTCAGGAGCGGGCGTATAAATGACTAAGATCGGGTGAGTCTGGGTGTAGAGGCGAGGCGTGGAGGATGAAGCTGTGCATATAGCACCGCGAATCCTCCGCAACGAAGCCTCTGGCCTGAAATCATCCGATATTAATGTTTGAAGTGGCGCATGCCGGTCATCGCCATGGCGATGCCGTGCTTGTTGCAGGCGTCGATCACCTCGTCGTCGCGGATCGAGCCGCCGGGCTGAACGATATACTTGGCTCCCATCTCGTGGGCGGCATCGATGCTGTCGGCAAACGGGAAGAACGCTTCGGAAACGAAAACACATTCGCCGATAACAGCCTGAATCTGCTCGTCCGTGATTTCCGGATTCTCGGTCTTCAGGTTTTCTACGGCCTTGGAGACGGAGAGCTTGCGCAGGGCATCAACGCGATTGGGCTGTCCGGCGCCCATGCCGAGCACGCGATACTGGCCGGGCTTGTATTCCTGCACCAGCACGATGGCGTTGGACTTGGTGTGCTTGGCGGCGGCAATGCCGAACATGGCCAGTTCCTTCTTTGACTCATCGAAGGGCTTCCTGGTGGGCACATCCCATTTTTCCAGAAGTTCGACGTCGACGTCCTGCACAAGGAGGCCGCCGTTGATCTGCTTTACCATACGCTGCGGCAGGGCCTTCCCCATCGGCTTCTTGAGCTTGAGGATGCGCAGGTTCTTTTTCTTCATTAGATGGTCGAGGGCTTCTTCGTCATAACCGGGGGCGATGATTGCTTCGACAAAGCGGCCGTCGAGGCACTGCGCGGTTACCATGTCGACCTTCTGCGTGACGGCTATAACGGAACCGAAGGCAGAGATCGGATCTCCGGCCCAGGCGGCCTCGAACGCTTCGGCCAGCGACTCGCCGGTGGCATAGCCGCAGGGGTTGGTGTGCTTGATGACCGCCACGCCGGGCTTGCCGGACAGATCCTTCACCGCCTCGAGCGCGCCGTCGCCATCCACATAGTTGTTATAGCTCATCTCCTTGCCGTGGAGAACCTCGGTCAGTGCGATGGCGGCCTCGCGGGAATCGGCATCCTTGTAGAGCCATGCCTTCTGGTGGGAGTTTTCACCGTAACGAAGCTCGGTGCCATCGGCATAGGCCTTCACAAACGGCTTGGCCAGCTTCTTTTCAGCAACCTGTTCAGCGAGGTAGGTGGCGATGGCGGCGTTGTATTCCGCGGCTCGTGCATAGACCTTCTGGCCCAGCAGAAAACGGAAATCCTCGGTGGTGGCGCCGTCGTTTTCCTTCATCTCCTTGATGACCTGCGCATAGTCGGCCGGATCCGTTACCACGGTGACGAACTTCATGTTCTTGGCGGCGGAACGGATCATGGTCGGTCCGCCGATATCGATTTGCTCGATGGCTTCAGGCAGGGTGACGCCTTCGCGGGCGATGGTCTCCTCAAAAGGATAGAGGTTCACGCAGACCAGATCGATCTGGCCCAGCTCGAACTCTTCCATGGTTTTCACATGCTCTTCGTTGTCGCGCATGTAGAGGATGCCGGCGTGGACTTGCGGAGTGAGGGTTTTGACACGGCCATCGAGCATTTCCGGGAAGCCGGTGAACTCGGAAACATCCTTGACCGGAACGCCGGCCTCGCGGATGGCCCGGGCCGTTCCGCCGGTGGAGAGCAGCTCCACTTCCATTTCATGCAAATTCCTGGCAAAATCGATGATTCCAGCCTTGTCGGACACGCTCAACAGTGCGCGCTTGATCTTCACGTTCATGTACAATCTCCCTTATATTGAAAATAGAAGGCACTTTTTACCCAGCCCCCCGAAAGAATGCACGGACTTTTTGCACGGAGCCGCATTTTTCAGCCTTTCCTACAGCACAATACCGTACAGAATACTGAAAAAATGGCACAGGCTGCCGGCGAGCACGAAGAGGTGCCAGATTACATGCGACCATTTCAGAGCCTTCCACGCGTAGAAGACGGCACCGAAGGAATAGCACAGGCCGCCGACGGCCAGGAACATGAATCCGGATGAATTCAGGTTATGGTACAGCGGCTTGACGGCAATCAGGCAGAACCACCCCATGAAAAGGTAGCTCGCCAGCGATACAAACTTGAACCGGCCCGTGAATAACACCTTGAAAACAATCCCCACCAGCGCGCATCCCCAAATCGCCCCGAAGATGCTCCAGCCGAGAACCCCTCGCAACGGCACCAGGGCATAGGGGGTGTAGGTTCCGGCAATCAGCAGGTAGATGGCGGAATGATCGATGATCTTCAGAATGCGCTTGGCCCGCAGGTTCGGGATGGCATGGTAGAGGGTGGAACCCAGATACAGCAGAATAAAGGTCGCGCCGTAGATCGAACAGCTTACTACCTCCCACACCCCTCTCCGCGTTGCAGAAAAGTAGATTGACAGCACGAGCACGGCGCCGCCGACCAGGACCCCGATGCCGTGCGTGATCGCATGGGCCAGCTCCTCGCCCGCGGTATAGTTTCGGCTGGCGTTCATTTTCATTCAGGCCCCGTTTCGCTTATGCCGGGTGAAACAGTCTTATCATCGGCTTTCAAAAACTTGGAATATCATGTCCGCCATGATACTCATAGCATCATGTTCGAGTACATACTGATTGCTTTGTCTTTTGTCATCGGCCTGCTGTGCATCCGGCACCTGCGTTCATTTGATGTCCATGAGCAGGAACCGTTCGGCATGATGCTGGCCGTCACCCTGTGGGGCGGATTTGTTTCGGTTGCGCTCTCCCTTTTCCTCTATGAACTGCTGCAGATCAACGGTATATCTATCAGGAACGGTTTTCCATTCTCCTATATTTACATCGGCCTCACCGAAGAACTGGCCAAGCTCGCCGCCCTGTTCCTCTGCTGGCCCATCATCCGGAACGAGATGGATGAACCGACGGACGGGCCGATCTACATCGCCTGCGTGGCACTGGGCTTCTCGCTGATCGAAAATTATTTTTATGCACTGGCGCAGCCGCAGATCACCTACCTGATTGCCGTCCGGCTCGTCATCTGTACTCCGATGCATATCGCCTTCAGCCTCTTCATGGGACTGGCCTTCTTCTGGGCGATGCGCTTCAGGGGAGGCTGGGGTATACTGATGCTGGCCTACCTCGCGGCCAGTATCTACCACACACTCTATGATATCGTCGTGACCGTGCCATCGTTCCTGGCAGGAACCTTCGGGCTGCTCCTTGGATTTATGGTCGTTCCGCTCGGTCTCTTCGTCATTCTGCGGACCGCCTATTCGACCATGTACCGGCTGCTGGGATACACGGCGGCGTACTCGCCCTTCCGACAGACCCTTGCCGAATTCATCCACTCCTGCCCCGACCCGGAAGTCGAACCCGGATTCCAATGCATCGAATGCACGAATGCGGCTCCGAAGCCGACCTACCAGCGGGGTCGCATCCGGATCCAGCGCTGCGAGCAATGCGGCACCTATCTCTGCTCCGCCCACAGCCTGCGGCATCTGGTGCATCATTACGGATCGCTGTTCGGAAGCCTGAAGCGCTACACCAAGCGGATTCCGGGATATACACGGTGCCGGGTCATCATTGCCGGCAACCGTATCGACCTGCACCGCCACACGGCCTGCTTCAAACTCGACGAATTCAACGAGGTGCTGGAAAAGACGAGTCACGATCTTGCCCGCAACCTCGAGCGCACGTGGTGGTTCCCCTTGCGGACGGTGAGCGAGGAGGGATGAGCCCGTGTGAGTTCCCCTGGTGCGCATGGCCCGGTGATCGGTGGACTTTTATCCACCAAACCAGCGTTGGATCGGATTAAGATGAACAAGGCTCTCAGAAAAGCGATAACACCGTTTCTTCGTTATGCTACAAAGAATCTTACAGATGAAGACGTATGGAGTAGAAATAAAGAATCTATTCCGTATCAGGCATTCGGTGCTGGCAGTCATCATGATTGGAGTTGGTATCTTGAAGGTCGAAGCACTGTTGACGTCAAATCAGCAAAAGAAATTGTGGATTGGCTAAGAGGCTGCAGTTACGTGGGCGACGCTGTCCTTTTTAACGAGAGGGACTTTTGGCAACATCCAGTTACATTCGAAAACCTGCGGAAGGGCGATTGTGAAGACCATGCCTTATGGGCATGGCGTAAACTCAAGGAAATTGGCATCCCTGCTGAATTTGTCTGCGGCAGGAGTGGCCCCGCAACAGCCAAAGGAAACCATGCTCATGCATGGGTTCATCTGGAACTGAATGGTCAGCAATGTTTGATGGAAACTGTAGCTGACCCGCAACACCGAATGACATTTCCACTTGATGAAGTAAGAAAGAATTATTGCCCGGCGTTCTCTGTTGATACGGATTTGAATACCTATCGCTATGGCGGATTTCTGGAGTTTGTTCGCCTGCAAGTGGAATCTATTGAGGATTAAAAGCGGACCGAACCACGGCTTTAACCAATCGTTTTGCCCAGACTCACCCGCAACGTCAATCCCGCAGGTAGTGACAGCCGTGGCCGCCGTGCTTCTTGAAGTAGTCCTGATGGTATTCTTCGGCCGGATAGAATTTGGTGGCGGCCGTGATTTCAGTGACGATCGGCTTCTTCCATTTTTTCTGGGCCACCACCTCCGCCTTATCGGCGACGGCCTTCTGCTCGGGATTCAGGTAGAATATGGCCGAGCGGTACTGGTCGCCTACATCGGGGCCCTGCCGATTCATGGTGGTCGGATCGTGCAACCGCCAGAAATAGAGGCATAGATCCTCATAGGAAACCTTCGAAGGATCGTAAACCACCTCGACCGCCTCGGCGTGGCCCGTCGAGTGACTGCATACCTGCCGATAGGTCGGGTTCTCGGTGTGACCGCCGGTGTAGCCGCAGGTAGTGTCCGCAACGCCGTCCAGTTCCTGGAACAATGCTTCGACCCCCCAGAAGCATCCGCCCGCAAAAATCGCCTTTTCCATCTTCGCGCCCTCCTTCTGTTCAGCGCCGAACGCAACAACCGAAGCCGCCATCAACACAAGCATCAGTGTATTTTTCATATTCAACTCCTGTGCTTTTTTAGATGCGGTTCAAACAAAACCGTTCAAACATCGATACCGCCTCGATCGCAACTCGGACATCCGCACCACACCATCAGCGGTATACGCGGATCGGATATCCACGCTACGCCGGAACCCGAATTAGCGGACTGGGAATTTATGCTGTGTCGTGGCTCGCATGTCCGATGCGAGTTTCGTCTCCCTGCGCGAAATTGCATCTCAATCGCCATCATTCGCCAGGCGGACGACGGCTTCGTAGACGCCGAGCACCGCCTTCGACATGCGTTCGTAGTCGAGTGTGTCGGGCGTATCGTTGAGCGTATGATAGTTCCGGTTTCGGTAGAATGAGGTATCGGTCACCATGACAGCGGTATACCCCTTCTCCCAGTAGTTCATGTGGTCGGATAGATCCATTCCCGCTATGCTATGAAGCGCGCACATGGCGTGGACAGGCAGATCGGTGGCACCCCGCATGGAGGCTTTGACCTGCCGGATCAGCTTCCGGTCCCTGAAACCTCCGACGATGCCGATATAGTTTCCCTGATCAGGATAGAACCTGCTCAGCAGGCCGGCAGGAGGCGGGAAGTGCTGACTTCCCGCGTCGTCGCTGAAATAGCCGATCATTTCGAGGCAGATCATACCTGTCACCTCTACGCCATCCTGCGCCAGGGCGGCCGCATGACGGGCGCTCCCCATATCGGAGGTCTGGAAATAAGGCGGCTCTTCAAGCGTATAGGCCACCAGGTCGACACGCTGCCTGAGCTCAACACGCCCCAGCAGGTAGGCCAGCTCGATCAGGCCGGACACACCGCTGGCATTGTCATCGGCGCCCGGTGTTTCATCGCATGTATCGTAGTGGGCTCCGACAATGATCCTCGCTCCACTTTCCGGACCGAAGCTTGCGATCACGTTGCGGTAGGTTTTGGTCTTTGCGTGCGGAACGATGTCCTCCTCCGGACTGAAGGCCTGTTCCGAAATACGGCCGCCGGCCTTTTCAAACTGGTCCGAGATATAGCGCGCACTCGCATCCAGGTTCCACAGGTGCCGGTAGTTGCGGGGCGCATTGTCGATGGCAAGGGCATAGACATGTTCGCGCAGCCGGTCGGGGGCGACGGTGTGACGGGTTGCCGGATAGTGCTTGAAGGTCGGTTGGACCAGAATCATGGAAAGCAGTGCGATCACTCCAATCCACATCAGGGAGAAAATGATCATCCATTTGATAAAACCCGTCAGGGCACGAACTGCATTGTTCATCATTTTATCCGGGGCCTGTTGAGCAAACCGAGCACGACCAGCACGGCATAGACGCCGCCCATGATCCACGTAGTCTTCCAGATCTCCTCCTGCTTCTGCTGCAGGTAGTATGAAGACAAGGCCATGACTGAGCGACCCTCGGTACGGATGTCGTACAGCTGCCGCTTCCAGAACTTCGGAAAACGGGTTACATAGCGCATCTGGACCGGCATCAGCTCGGGCATGCTCTTGAGCGTGGCTTCAAAATTGGGTTTGTACTCCATGTAGTAAAGCTGCTCACGGTTGTCGACGATGGCATATACCAGCAGCTCGTCCTGGATGAAATCAAGTTTGCCGCCCTTGTTCCACTTCTTGACGCGGTAGCGCGTATAGGCTCCGACATCCTGCTTCAAGTCGGCCTGGTCCGGCAGGATGGCGTTGTCCACCAGGATGGTCCACACAAAGAGGCAGAGCGCGAACATGATGACGTAGTATTTTGCTCCCATGGGATATCCTCGAGTTGCTAGTTTTTCAAGCTGTGGATCGGTGCGGGTATACGGCCCCCAAAATGCACGAAACGTGCCGATTTCCCGATGTTCCGTACCTGCATTATCACACTTTCCCCGAAAAGTCCGCCAAAAGAGACAAATTCCCCCGCCGCCTTTCCGGGGACGGGAATCAGTCGCGCAGCCGTCGTCTTGGAATTGATAACCCCGATCATCAGCTCATCGGCAATAATGGCCGCGAGGGTGCAGGCGTCGATATCGCCGGGAACGGGCACCATGTCGAGACCCACGGAACACACGCACGTCATGGCCTCCAGCTTTTCCAGCACCAGCGAACCGTTTTGAACAGCTCCGGCAAGCTCTGAATCCTCCATAACCGGAATAAAGGCCCCGCTCAGGCCGCCCACGCTCTGCGACGCAAACGAGCCGCCTTTCTTGACCGCGTCATTCAGCATGGCAACAATCGCCGTGGAGCCCGGGGCGCCGATTTCATCGACGCCGAGGATCTTGAGGATTTCACCTACGCTGTCCCCGACTGACGGCGTCGGCGCCAGCGACAAGTCGACCACGCCGAAGGGTAGGTTCAACGCCTTGGCTACCTGGCGGCCGATCAGCTCGCCGCACCGGGTTACGCGGAAGGTGGCCTGCTTGATCTCTTCCGCCAGATCATCCAGCCCTAGATTCTCCGCGCCGACCTCATTTATCTTCCGCTCAAGGGCACGGGCGATGACACCAGGGCCGCTGACACCCACGTTGATCACGGCCTCCGCTTCGCCCAGCCCATGGATGGCTCCCGCCATGAAGGGATTGTCGCCGGGCTGGTTGGCAAAGACGACAAACTTGGCCGCACCGAAGCCGTTGCTGTCCGCACTGGCTTCCGCCAGGTCCTTCACGGTCCGGCCAAGCAATGCCACGGCATCCATGTTCAATCCATGCCGCGTTGATCCCGCATTGATGGATGAACAGACCCTGCCCGTCGTCGCCAGGGCCTCGGGTACCGCTTCGATCAGGCCGGCATCACCGAGTCCGATCCCCTTTTCCACATTGGCCGAAAATCCGCCGATGATGTCGATGCCCACTTCGCTGGCGGCGCGGTCAAGCGCAACGGCGAGCCTCACAAAATCGTCGCGGGAAAACCCCGCTCCGATATGTGCGACGGGCGTAACGGCAATCCGTTTGTTGACGACCGGCACACCATACTTGCTGCCGATCCGGTTGCAGGTGGCCACAAAGCTTCCGGCAAGCCGCCGGATCTTGTCTTCGATGCGCTGCGCCGTCGAGGCAGCATCCCCGGTCCGGCAATCCAGCAGACTGATCCCCATGGTCACCGTCCGCACATCCAGGTTTTCCTTCTGGATCATTTCGACGGTTTTCAGAATCTGGTCGGATCGAATCATTCAATGCTCCTTGCGTCGCAGATGTCAGGCAATAGGCTTTAGGCGAATGTGTTCTCCTGTCATATCAAGACTATTCACCAGTGCCTTATGCCTCACCTCTGATGCCTTCTTCTAAATTTCATTGGTGGCCCGGAAGATGTCGTTATGCTGCAACGCGATATGCAGGCCGGTACGATCGCCGAATGCCGCCAGTTCCCTTTCGAAGCGCTCGACGTTCTCAATGCTCGACAGGTCGATCTGAAGCATCATGGTGTACTGGTCGTTTTCGGCATGCGAAGCCAGATCGAGAATGTTCACCGCATGATCGCAGCAGAACCGCGACACCTGCGCGACCAGGCCGACCCGGTTGCGCCCGATCGCGGACAGCACGTAGACGTGCTCCGAATCTTCAGCTTCCGGAACCAGTCCCCGGCCTTCCTCGACGACCACGTGGGCTGCGCTTCCATCGGACAGGGCCTGCTCGATCTGCCCGGCCGTGAGTCCCTCTGGAAATCCGGCAACGAGAATCATGGTAAAGTAGCCGCGCACCACGGTCTGGCTCAATTCATCCAGATTGCCGCCGAGCGTGCTGATCCCTTCCGTGATTTCCGCTACAATCCCGGGCCGGTCGCGATCCATCACCGTGATTACCATGTTCTGTGCAACCGCCATACGATCCCATTCGTTTATTAGTCGGCGATTATTCCTGCAACCCCCATGCATTGGAACAAAAAACAAACTCTTTTGTTGGAGGGTCCTCAGGCTTTCAATAGACTCTGAAAGATCAAAGGAATCACATCCCAATGCAAATGAGTTTTTTAGCCTTTACCGCAGCCGTCTTGTGCGTCGGTTCAGTTGTATTTGCTGACGCTGAAGCCATTGACGGCCCGGACCGGGAGCTGGCCAGACTGGAAGAAGTCTACCACGTGCAAATCCACGGCCGGCCCGACCTTGCCACCAGTTTTCCACCCACATGGCTTGAACCCTCGCTGCGAATGGTCGCGGCCCCGATCGAAAACCAGGATGCCGTGGCGCTCATGCCGGCCCTCGAACAGTTTCTGGCTGCGCATCCGCCATCAGTTATTAAGGAAAACCTGGAACACATCTATTTACTGGGCAAGCTCAGCTTCCGGGAACGTGACTATGGCGGCACGCATTCCGGTAAAAGCATGTACATCGTCTGGGACCAAAACCATAAGAACTCCGTGGAGTTCATACTGGAACGCTTTCACTCCGAGTTCTCCAGCATCCTGCGCGACCACCACGCTTTTCCAAACAGGCGCTGGAACGCAATCAATCCAACGGGATTCAGCTATTCAGGCACCGGCTTCGAGATGCTTGGCCGAGGCTCCATCTACGACTCGACCGAGCCGGACCAGGACAACGGCTTTCTGGTGAAATACAGCATGTCGAGCCAGGAAAACGACTTCAATATAATGTCGGCATGGCTGTTTACCCGGCCCAACGATCTGGATGTTCTTGGCCGGCAGCATGAGCGAATCCAGCGAAAAAAAATGCTGGCGGAGGAATTCTACCGATCCCTGTCCGATCAGTATGCGTTCCATCAGGCCGGTCCACCGCCCACCCTATAGTTTGTAAAACCGATGAAACCCACTGGATCCAGACGCGTCGCAATGGTTTTATTCGTTCTCACCGCGATGGTGTGCGGTGCGGCGACCATTCGATGCGTGGTATGCGGCCGGGCCGTGCCCAGCACGTATCCGGTCTACGACGGACAGCCCTGCTGCTCGCAAAGGTGCGTTGATGCTCTCCGTCCGCGTTGTTCGGTCTGCGGCCAGTCCATTTCAGGAGAATACTTCACCGTCGATGAGAAGGTATACTGCTCCGAGACATGCTTCGAAACAACGCTCCCGAAGTGCGAACTGTGCCGGGCTCCCGTCAAACGCGGCTATACTATCACCAGTCACACCTATTGCGAACAGTGCGAGAAGACCTGTCCGCGCTGTTTTTCATGCGGCCTGCCGGCGGCGCATACCACACGACTGGCGGACGGCCGCGAAATATGCGGACTGTGCATGCGCTGGGCCGTAAAGGATGCATCCATGGCTCAGCGCCACTACGAGCGGGCGCTGCGCCAGCTGCAGGCATGGACATCGCTCGAGCTCGAAACTGTCCCTAAGCTGGTGCTGGTCGACCGGGATACAATGGAGAACCTGTCGCAGGATATCCGCAAGTCTGATTCCCCAGTCTCCATTCGCGGCCTTTACAGCCGGCAGGTGACGCGCACAACCATCACTCATCCGGGATTTGTGAAGGAAGAGACCACCGATGTCGACGAACAGATCTACATCGTTGACCACCTGCACGATGCTGTTTTCCGTGCAGCGGCCATGCATGAGCTGATGCACGACCTGATCCAGGAATACTACCCGCGCTTCCATGATGCGCCATTATGGGTTGAAGAGGGCATCTGCCAGCAGGCGGCGGCCGAGTACTGCAGTTTACGGCACTATACCGACATTCTGCACGGGATTGAACACAGCACCGATCCCGACTACGGCGATGGATATCGTTACGTCCGGAAACAGGTCGGCGTCCGCGGCTGGCCCGCGTTGAAACGTTGGATGGAGAACGTCGACATATCCAAGCTGCCTAAGACTGCTCCCCGGTGATCTATTTTATTGCCATACCCCGTGTGCCCTTCAAGGCTTTCCTGATCGACAGTGCCAACACAAAAAACAGCAGAGCTGTTGCCATTCCGCTGGCATCCACAAGCCAGTCGTGCATACCGGGCGTCCGGTCAAGCGTCAGGTGCTGTAATGATTCCGTGACGGCCGCGAACAGAAGAATGTCGCCCGCCACCTTGACAAAATAGCTGCGGTGCTGCCTTTCCAGCGCGGCGGACAGATAAACCAGCAGGCAGAGCGAGGTAAACAACAGGAAATGGCCTGCGTTATGTACTCCGCCGATCAGTTCATTGAACTGATCGAATTTCGAATCCTCATTTTTCGGCGGAGAAGCGGGCTTCTGCTGCACCTGACCGGAAGGTTTCTGAGTCCTGCTGCTTTCAACGATCCGGATGGCTTCCTGCCTGGCGTAGTCGGCTGAATCCTCGATCCATTTTTCCGGCATCATAGTGCCGACGATGATCGCCATGGCATTCAGCAGAATCAGCAGACGCAGCTTGCGCCGGTCCAACCGGCAACGGCGGAAATAGAGCACGCCCAGACCGACCCAGAGCCCGGCAAACACGATGCGCCACCAGATAAACGAGGCGCGCAGCCGCACGGGTTCCACGACAATCCGATCGAATTCGGCCGTACCCGATTTCCCTGTCTGCTGAATGACCAGATCGGTGTGTGCTGCCTGCTGATCGACCTCAAAGATCTGTTCGGCTTCAGTCCAGTCCGTGGTGCCCTCTTCAGCGAGCAGGCTGTGATGCCCGGGTATCCATTTGTTATTCGGGTCGTATTGTACCAGCAGCAGCCGGCCGCAGCGCCAGCGGTTCGGCCCTACAACTACGTCATGTGTACGAATGCGGCCATGAACCCGAATGCTTCCATAGCGAGGTCCATCCGGCATGCGGAAGTTTATGCTGGCCGTTTTTCCTCCGGGCTCGACGGTCAGTGTGTAGTGTCCGTTTGTTTCCGAGCAGTCGCCCCGCAGGCGTGTTGCATCGGCAAGCGTCGGGGATTGCAGCAATACCGGACCGGCCGGCTCATAGCGCTCGTACAGACCCCAGAAAAGCAGCGAGGCTGCCAGCAGTGCTATGGCCGGCAGCCGCATTTTAAGTTTGGCATTCAACTTGTTCATGCAGCAGGAAAACTATCATCTGCCTTCTGAATGCCGAATCTAATCTTCGTGCACTTTCACCTTGTCCCGGAACACGCGGTGAATGAACCAGGTGTAGCCCAGCACGATCGGCATGCCCACCAGAGCAATGATCAGCATGGAGAACAGCGTGAGCCGGGAGGATGAGGCGTTGAAGACCGTCAGACTCCATTCCGGCTGATTCGTACAGGGCACCATGTTCGGGAACACCGCCGTTGCCGTCGCCAGCATGACGAAAGCGATGGTGCAGCACGACGCAATAAAGGCACCTTTGGCTTTCTGGATGCGGTTCAGGAACCGTGAGGTTGAATGTGCGACCAGGGCCAGGATCACAAGCGTCATGGGAATGTAACGCTTGAGTGACAGGGCTTCCCAAGGACGGATATAGCCGCCTTTAACCCCCATGGTGACGGTGACCATGAACAGCGCAAGAAAGACAATCCAGGTTCTGCCGGCCCATTTGCGGGCTACATTGGCAATCTCACCGTCGAGTTTCATTGAGAGATACAGGGCGCCGTGATAGGCAAACATGGATAGTCCGACCAGCCCGCATAACAATGCAAACGGATTGAGCAGTGCGAAGAAACCGCCGGTATAGTCGCCGAGCGGAGAAAGCTCCAATCCTCTGAGTACATTGCCGATCGCCACGCCGTACAGGATGGAAGGGAGAATGCTGCCGATGGCAAAGGCGAAGTCCCACGCCCGGACCCAGCCGGCGCTCTCGACCTTGTCGCGGTATTCTATCGCAACGGCCCGGAAAATCAGGCCCAGCAGCACCAGCATCATGGCCAGGTAGAACCCGCTGAATACGGTTGCGTAGACCGGAGGGAAGGCCGCGAACAGCGCTCCGCCACCCGTCAGGAGCCAAACCTCGTTTCCGTCCCAGAACGGTTCAATGGAGTGGATGAATGCACTGCGTTCGCCTTTCTTTTTGGCAAACAGATGCCAGAAGCCGACACCCAGGTCGAATCCGTCGAGAATGGCATAGCCGATTACGAGAATGCCCACCAGCAGGAACCAGATAATCTGAAGTGTTTCCATTTAGGCTACCTCCCCTTCCGGGATCTCAACGGGGTCCGGTCCTTTTTTAAACTGCTTTCGCAGGAGGTAGATCCAGAGACCAAAAAGCAATGTATATATCATCGAGAACATGATGATCGAGGCCATCACCTGCCCGCCGGATACGGCGGCCGATACCGCATCGCTCGTGCGGAGTTCGTTGTAAACCACCCAGGGCTGGCGTCCCACCTCAGCAGCGATCCAGCCCACTTCATTGGCAAAGAAGGGAATGGGAACCGTGATGGCCGCCGCCCACAGAAAGGCTTTATGGGCCGTCAGTTTCTTCAACAGCCAGAGAATCAGCCCGATGAATGCAACCAGCGCCATCCATAAGCCGCTGTAGAACATAAGATGGAACGACCAGAAGGACATGGCCACCGGCGGACGGTCCTCCCTTGGAAAGTCTTTCAACCCCTGCACTTCCGTGTCGAATGTGCCACCGACAAACAGACTGACCAGGCCCGGTATCCGGATTGCGAAATCATTCATTTCCTTTTGTTCGTTCGGAAAGCCGAGCAGCATCAAAGGCGCCCTTGTCTGCGTTTCCCACAATCCTTCGAAAGCCGCCAGTTTTGCCGGCTGTGTTTTGGAAACCTGGAAGCCATGCTCATGGCCGACGATCATGGTCGCGAGAATGACCGCGAAAGCCGGTACAACGGCGGAGCGCATGGACGCCCGGGCAAACTCCACGTGCCGTCCCTTCAGGATCTGCCATGCCGACGTTCCGAGAATGAAAAAAGTTCCCACGCAAAGCGCCGCTGAAATGACATGGAAGTAGCGAAGCAGCGTAGACGGGTTGAAGACCGCCTCCCAGAAGTTGGTCAACTGGGCGCGCGTAACCTCGACGCCGTTGACCATCTCGGTAACAATCTCGTAGCCGGCAGGGGTCTGCTGCCAGGAGTTGGCAACGACAATCCAGAAGGCGGAGAGGGTGGCACCGCAAGCGACCATCAGGCTGGAAAACCAGTACATGCGTTGCGAGACGCGTTTGCGGCCATACAGCAGAATCCCCAGAAAGCTGGATTCAAGAAAGAATGCAAACACGCCTTCCGCGGCCAGCGGTGCCCCAAAAATATCCCCCACGAAACGGGAGTATCCCGCCCAGTTGGTTCCGAACTGGAACTCCATTGTTATGCCGGTCGCCACGCCGACTATGAAGGAGATGGCGAAAATCCGGGTCCAGAACTTGGCCAGCTGCTGGTCCAGCGCATTGCCGGTTTCCTGATAGCGGTTGTTATAGTGGAAAATCATCCACCCAAGTCCAATCGTCAACGGCGGGAAGATGTAGTGAAAGCCTATCGTAAGGGCAAACTGTATCCGGGCCAGCAATACGGCATCCATGTAGAATACTCCTGTTCGCAAGTAAAATACTTATAAATATACACGTGTTTATGTGCGTCCATGCATAACGCCTCTAAAATGGTAATTCAATACCAATTTATCGATTTGTTACTTTTGTCGATATGCGCACAATAATAGCCGCCCATTTGCGTTTTTGTACCGATATAGTTGTTGGAGGACAATACATGAAAAACAAAATACCCGCGATAATTGCACTTATTTCACTCGTGGCAGCAGCCGGTGGAATAACTGTCGGTCTTAAGGCTACAACTGCAAAAAATGCCGCTCAAAGGGAAGCCGAGGCGTTGCGTGCAAAGCTTAATGCCACGGATGCCCGAGCAACACCCGACCGGGAAGAACAGGCCGAATCTACTCCCCTGGTTGCGCTGAAGGATATCGCCGAAAGCGGGACCAACGATGTGGCGGAGCTGCAGGAACAGCTGGCCGCCCGAGAGGCCGAACTGGCACGGCTCCGCGCCGAAATGGAACGACGGAACGACCGGGGTCCGCGCCAGTCGTTCCAGGAGCGCATGGCCCAGTTGAAGGAAGAGGATCCCGAACGCTACGCCGAAATGATTCAACAACGAACCGAACGCCAGCAGCAGATGCGCTACGATCAGGCCTCCCGCCTGGCCATGTTCACGGAGATGGATACCAGCAACATGACGGAGGAACAGCTGGCCAACCATACCCAGTTGATGGAAAAGCTCAATGCACTCTGGGCTGCAACAGGTGATTTCGACCCCGAAAACCCGCCGGACTGGAGAGCGATTCGGGAGGCTGTCGGAGACTTCCGCGAGCTTGGCCAGATGATGGATCAGGAACGCTCTTACATGTTCACGCAGCTCGGCGCCGAAGTCGGGTTGTCGGGAACCGACTCACAGGACTTCGCATCGTATGTTAACGAAATTATCGATGCAACCTCACTGCGCCCACCCCGCGGCATGCGCGGGGGCGGCCGCGATGGAGGACCGCCGCCCGGTGGCGGGCAGTAATGGTTTTCATCCGAGCACGAGAATGGGCAGGATCACTCCTGCCCTTTTCCTTTGCAGTCGCAAACTCCCGCCGATTACGGGTTTGCATTATCGGGAGCTCCCATTAGTATTCCGCGCTGATTTTTCAACCAAAGGAAACAATATGTCCAAAACGTACAAGATCACCCTGCTGCCCGGCGACGGTATCGGTCCCGAGGTTGTCGCGGAATCCGTCAAGGTACTCGATGCCGTGGCCGAAAAAAGCGGCTTCGCACTCGAATACACTACTTGCAATGCCGGCGGCGCTGCCATCGATGCGCACAACGATCCCATGCCCGACTTCGTTGTCGACACCTGCAAAGCGTCCGATGCCGTCCTGCTGGGCGCCGTCGGGGGCCACAAATGGGACCATCTGACCGGGGCCCTCCGTCCGGAGAGCGGGCTGTTGAAGATCCGCAAGGAGCTTGGCGCCTTTGCCAACCTGCGGCCGGTATCGGTTCCCGAATCCCTGGCTGAAAACTCGCCCCTGCGCCCCGAAAAGGTTGCCGGGCTCGACCTCTTCACCGTGCGCGAGCTCACCGGCGGAATCTATTTCGGCCAGCCCGTCGGCGAAGAAGGCGAAGGGGATGACAAGAAAGCCTGGAACACCATGGTCTATTCCGTGGGAGAGATCAAACGGGTGGCCCGCGTGGCCTTCGAATGGGCCCGCAAGCGCCGTAACAAGGTGACCAGCGTGGACAAGGCCAATGTGCTGGCCGTTTCCCGTCTCTGGCGCGATACAGTCAAGGCGCTGCACGAAGCCGAGTATTCCGATGTGGAACTCGATCACATGTATATCGACAATGCCGCGATGCAGATGGTGATCAATCCGCGCCAGTTCGACGTCATCCTGACCGGAAACATTTTCGGCGACATCCTGTCCGATGCCTCCGCCACGCTGGGCGGTTCGCTGGGCCTGCTCCCCTCCGCGTCCGTTGGCGGCCCCGTGGGCCTGTTCGAGCCGGTACACGGTTCGGCGCCCGACATCGCCGGCCAGGGCAAGGCAAATCCGATCGCGATGATCCTGTCCGTGGCCATGATGCTCGACTCCCTGAATGAAGGTACGGCCGCTACGGCAATTCGCACAGGGGTTGAAAAGGTCCTCAATGCCGGCTACCGCTCGGGCGACCTGTGGCGCGAAGGCAATAAGCTGGCGTCGACATCGGAGCTGGGCAACCTGGTTCGCGACGCTGCAGTGGCCGCGCTTTAGAGGACGTGTAACCACAAAATACGCAGAAAACACAAAGCTGCCCTGTTTTGAGCACTTTGTGTTTTTTGTGGTTAATTCCGCCGTTTACGGAGTTCCGTTGAACTGATGTCTTCCCGGAAGATCGATTCCGGGATGGGAATGAATAAATGTTCGTATCCGGGGGGGATTTCGAGATGCCACAAGGGCCGGTATTCCCCGGCATGCAGACGCCCGGCAACCACAAACCGGACCTCCAACTGGTCGAAGCGGTTGAGCATGGCCGGAACATCGGCATTGTATCGCGCATCGAGCAACCGGATCGCCGTATCGAATCCCATCGCAAACCAGGCGCCGGGAAATAGTTCGGCCTTTTCGGCGAAGGTCGAGGCCCGGGTAAGAACAACGTTGAAATACTGCTCCATTGCGCGGACGCGGCGCTCAAGCTCATCCATCCCGAGCGGAGGCTTATCCACATTGGTTGCAGATAGCTCCAAAAGCCCAACCCGTTCCGACACCTTTTCCGCGGCGTGCAGCAAATGGATATGCCCTTTGTGCAGCGGATTGAACGAACCTGAGAGAATAACCGGATGCTCCGGTAGTTCCTTCAGCCCCACCAGAACGTAAGGCACTTGGCCGGCGATCAACCGCTCCGCCGCACGGTTCATACCTCCACTCCCAGGAATTCTCCAATAAAGTCCAGCAAGGCCGCGCAGACGGCCGCTTCCTGCTCCTGGCGGGTTCCTTCCTCCAGTTCCAGCTTTCTTGTCACATGCCGCTTCCGGGACCGAATGGATAGATAGGCCCGATCGTCCCCTTTACGTTCGCGAAGGGTCTGCAGCGCGGCTGTGCAGGCAATGCCCAGAATCGGTGATTCATCACCCTGGGGCAATGTAAAGATCATGGCCCGTTCATAGGCGCGTTCGGATAGCAGCCGCGCAGCACCTTCCGAGCAGTAGGATTCCGGACTCTCGCCCAGGTAGTCGCGCACCGCGGCCGGGCAGTAGGGAACCTGGGCTTCCAGTAGAAAACGGGATGCGCCCGGATGGGTAAACAGTGCCTTGACGGCGCAGCTGCCCCCCCCCGTTACGACCAGCGTGGCCTTGTAGCCGGATGACTGTATTGCTTCAACCAGTTGGTCCCGTTTGTTTTCCATCGGAAAAAACAATGCCGGAGACCCTGCTGAAATGGAAGCTCCGGCATGCGGATTTTTTGGAACAGGCCTTATTGATCCGTCACGACGACCGATTCAATCAAAACCGGGTCGGACGGTACATTCTGATGGGGGCCGACCGTGTGTGTCGGCACCTCTTTGATCGCATTGACCACATCCATGCCGTCAACCACCTTGCCGAAAACACAATAGCCCCATCCGTCAAAACTCGGATAGTCGAGGTTCGTATTGTCATTTACATTGATGAAGAACTGGGCGCTGGCACTATGCGGATTGGGCGTGCGTGCCATGGCGATACTCCCGATCAGGTTATGCAAACCGTTGTTCGCCTCGTTCTCCACCGTGCGGGGAGCGGGTTTCTGGTTCATGGACGCATCGAATCCACCTCCCTGAATCATGAAGCCATTGATCACCCTGTGGAAAATCGTACCGTCATAGTGTCCGGCATCGACATAGCTCAGGAAGTTTTCGACTGTCTTGGGCGCCTGTTCCTTATCCAGTTCGAGCGTGATGTCCCCCATGGACGTTTTCATTAAAATCATGACCTTATTCCTTTCCTGGCTCTTCGCTTCCGCAACGGCAACTGCCGGTGCACCCATAGTCTCCGGAACCACATTGGACTCTGTTGCATCAGACTGCATTTCCAGACCGGACACTGCGTTCGCGGCTGACGGCTCATCCGGTTCCGGAATGCCGAACACCGCGTTCGTTTCTGTCTGGGCAACCGGCTCGTTCTTGCCAGTCACTGACTCCCCTACGTCAACTATATGCGAAGACCGGCAGCCCGCAATGAGCCCGCACAGAAGGATCGACATGGCAATGCGTTTTAACATGATTCCTCCTTATCGTTTACAGGCTGAGAAAAGTATTGGTCTAGCAGCTTGATGTCGATAATGTTCGCCCCGTTTTCGGATTTTTCGATGGCTACTTGGAAACAAACCAGAAGAATACTTCGCCGCCCGTTTGAAACGGGCGGCTTCGTCATGCTCAAGGGCCTGATTCCGCTCATGCCCCGCCGCATGGTGATCGCCCTTTCGCACCTGGCCGGTCAGCTGGCCATGATGCTCCCCCTGCGCGAGAAGAGAATCGGCATGAGTAACATCGATGCCGTCTTCAGAGACGAAAAGTCAGACACCGAAAAGCGTGCCATCCTCAAAACCTCCTTTGCCACGTTCTGCCAGACCATGCTCGATGTTTTCTGGTTCTCGAGGAATCCCCGCACGCGGATTCTGAAATACGTCGCGTTCGCAGAGGGCCCGCTTAAGGAGTCTTTTTTTGAGGATAAGCCGGTTATCTGTATCACGGCCCACATGGGCAGCTGGGAAATCATGGGCCAAACCTGTGCGTTGATGGGCGTGGATATGGCCAGCATCGCGGCTACCGTCAAGAACCCTGCGGTGAACCGCATCCTGATCGAGCAGCGTGAACGCACCGGCCAAACCATCATATCCCAAAAAGGAGCCTTGAAAACGTTGATCGCCCGGTTTCGGAAAAACGGCAAGGCGGCCTTTGTGCTCGACCAGAACACGTCGGAGAGCGAAGGAGGAATCGTTGTCGATTTCCTCGGGCTTCCCATGCCGGTGTCATCCGCCCCGGCCGCGCTGGCCTATCGTACCGGTACGGAGATCATGCTGGGATTCTGCCTGCCCGAACCGGAAGGCCGTTACTGTATCCGCATTACCAAAAACATACTTCCGCCCCCCTTCGACAAGGACCTCGACGCGGACGTCGTCGCCCGGAACCTGACCCAGCAGATCCAGGACGAAATCTCGGCGGAAATCCGCCGGCATCCGCAGTACTGGCTGTGGTCCTACAAGCACTTCCGGCGCGCCCCCGGCAAGACCTATCCGGACCACTATCCACGATACTAAAACCTTGGAGTTCCAGACCGCACCGTCTATGGTTTCGTGTAATTTCAACGGGGCGCGGCCATGTCGGACAGCAGCAACCGCATCAAGGAACGGATCAATTTCTGCATCAAAGGCGAGCTTTGGGAACAGATCCCCAAGTTCCTCGATGAACTGCATCCGGCCGACATCGCCGAAATCATCAACCACGCACCCGCCAGCGCCCAGAACAAGCTTTTTGATCTGCTGAGCGACGAGATCAAGCCGGATGTGCTCACCGAACTCGATGAGCAGGCCGGTGCCGACATTCTCGAGGAGATGACCGCCGAGGAAATCTCGGACATCATCGAAGAGATGGCCCCCGACGATGCCGCCGACGTACTGGGCGACCTTGAAGAGGAACGCAGCGCGGAAATTCTCGACCTGATGGAGGCAGAAGACTCGGAGGAAGTGCGCGAGCTGCTCCGGTATGAAGAAGATACCGCCGGCGGCATCATGACGTCCGATTTCGTGGCCGTACGCGCTACCATGACCGCGGGTGAAGCCATCAGCCATATCGGCTCGCTTGAGCTCGAGGAACCGGTCTATTATGCCTATGTCGTGGATGCCGAAGGGCGACTGACCGGATGGGTGCAGCTTTGGGAACTGCTGAAAAACACCAACCGCAACATGAAGCTAGCGGACCTGGCCCAGCAGGAACCCATCACCGTTCACACAGACACCGACCAGGAGGAAGTCGCGCGACTGGCAACCAAATACGACCTCAGCTCACTGCCCGTGCTGGATTGGCAGAACAAGCTGGTCGGCCGCATTACGGTTGACGACATCATGGATGTCATGGAGGAGGAAGCGTCGGAAGACCTCTTCAAATTTGCCGGATCGAGCGATATGGAGCTGGAGGACACCTCTCCGCTTCAGGCCTGCAAATCACGTCTGCCCTGGCTGCTGATCACACTCGGTACGGGCTTCATCAGCAGCCTGATCCTGAAGAGCTTTATCAACCACCTGTCCCTCGCTGAAATTGTCGCGCTCAGCTTCTTTGTTCCCATTATCATGGCCATGGGCGGAAACACCGGCATCCAATCCTCGACGCTTATCATTCGCGGTATCGCCCTCGGGGCGAGCCACAGCCGGCGCATCATGAAAATCATCACGCATGAAATCGTGGCTGGCGCTTCCATGGGTCTTATCTGCGGAACCACCATTGGCTTGTGGGCCAGTTTCGTGATTGCGCGTGACGGCGTAACCGCCATCGCCCCGTCCTATCTCGCTCTCACCGTTGGCGTGGCCCTGTTTGCGGCGATGGCCTTCGCTGCAGTGTTCGGCGCATTGGTGCCTGTGCTGCTGGATCGGGTAAAGATCGATCCGGCGGTGGCCTCCGGGCCGTTTGTCACGGCCTCGAACGATATTTTCGCTCTGCTGATCTACTATGGGGTAACACTTATCATGATCGGTGCCGCCCATCTGGCGTAGGGGAAGAACCGTGATCGAACGCGCCATCGCCATTCCCCTTGCCTGCTACCCCTACTCCAGCACATCGCGCATCGTTCACTGGCTCACCCGCCACCACGGCAAAATATCAACGCTTCTCAAGGGTGCGTTACGACCCAAAAGTCCCTTCCTGGGGGAGTATGATCTCTTCAGCACCAGCGAACTGCTCTACTTCGCCAAGCCCACCAATACGCTGCATACCGGAAAAGAGTGCGCCATGCTGCATCACCGTGCCCGCTTCCGAACCGACTGGCGGGCGATGCAGACCGCCTCATACCTGACAGCCCTGTTCGATAAAACCACGCCGGACGAGGCGCCCAATCCCGAACTGTTCGAGCTTTACGAGGACCTGCTTGATCTGGCCGAGATACAGGGCCGCCATCCTAACTTTCTGCCATGGGCGGAATTGAAATTCTGCGAATTCCACGGCCATGCACCTGCGCTCGACGCATGCGTACTCTGCAATGCAACCGACAGACTGCGTTTTTGCTCATCGGAAGGCGGCGTGGTGTGCGCAAAATGTTCTAAATCCCGCAAGCTCGCCACTCTCGAATCCCCGCGGGATGTGTTGTCCATCCTGCAAGCCTGGCAACGAACAGATTATTCCGACGGAGGTGTTAATGCCCGTCAATCAGCCGCGATCAATGCCATGATGGGTACGTTCATGATGTACCGGTTTGACCTGGCACCCGAACTGCGCAATGCAGCCACGATCGTTAATTGATCGCATGGGCCCTGAGTTCTTCCTCGCTGCGCTCCTGCTCCTGATACCCATTCATTTCGCTGGCGGATGCACGTGTCCATGTCTTTCTCAAACGCAAATGTTGCACATATGGTTTTGGATGTGAAAAAAACCAAAGTGGTATGTCCATGGCCGGACTTTGCATATCTACATAGGCATTCGGCTCGAATGCCCAGATGGTCATGTTTGGCAGCACGGCCCGGCCATTGAAATTGCTGGGAAGTTTTTCCCCGGGCATCTCCTTCATGGAAATTACTTCCCATTCTCCGGCCGACGTGATGTCTCCCTCTCCGGTCCGCAAACAAAGGGCAAAGAAACTGCCCTGGCGGGTTGGTATCAGATCTACGTCCCATATGTGCGTTCCTTCGGACACATCAAGCCGCACAACCTTCAAATCATTCTTCCCCTCGCCATCGGCAACCGGTTTTCCATCCTGCAGCAACCGGTACTTAGCCATGGCGTGGATGCCCAGCAAAGCCCGGGAAGGATCTTCAGCCAGCCAGAGCCTGTCTTGCGCGGCCTGGGCGGCGACCGGATCTGGACTGTCGACAAACGACTCATACTCCTTTCGAACCGAATCGAAACCATCGATCTTTTCCCGGTAACCAAGGGCGCGTACCCGCAACCGGTCACTCCAGGGCTGGTCTGCATAACGCGCAGCAAAAAACTCCATTCGCGCCGAAGCATCCTTGTACATGTTACCGCGCTCCAGCAGAAATAGCTGGGCCATCAGTCCATGCAACTCAAACCTG
>JBNLDM010000099.1:0-79189 GCA_050304335.1 Pontiella sp. | reverse complement strand
GTGTTACCGTCAGTGCCTGGGCGGTGAGCAGTCCGCTGTCGATGGACGAGCCGGCGTTGAAACCGAACCAGCCCACCCAGAGCAGTCCTGCGCCCATGAGGGTCATGACGAGGTTGTTCGGGTGCATGGCGGTCTTTGGATACCCGCGGCGCGCGCCGAGATAGAGTGCGGCCACGAGCGCCGCCACACCGGAGGAGATATGGATCACGGTGCCGCCGGCAAAATCGATGGCTCCCCGTTGGAACAGGAAGCCGTCCGATGCCCATACCCAGTGGCACAGCGGATTGTAGACCAGCAGGCTCCACAGCGCGATGAAGATGAATTAGCCGCGGAACGATACACGTTCGGCAAACCCGCCGGCGATCAGGGCCGGAGTGATAATGGCGAACTTTCCCTGGAACATGGCGAATACATATTCGGGAATGCCGGCGTCCATGATCGTGGTGTCGATGCCCTTCAGCATGAAATAGTCGGAGTTCCATCCGAACCACCCGCCCATAACATTCGAGCCAAAACACATGGCGTATCCGCAGACCATCCACAGCACACCCACGACCGCCATGGCGGCGAACGAGTGCAGCATCGTGCCGAGCACGTTCTTGGTGCGCACCAGTCCGCCGTAGAACATGGCCAGACCGGGCACCATCAGCAGAACCAGACCGGTGGAGGTCAGCATCCACGCTGTTGTGCCGGTATCCACCTCGGGGGTTCCATCACCCGCGATCGCTGTTCCGGACCAGCACAACAGCCCTGCAATGACAGCCGCAAAAGCTGTCCATCTTGATTTGATCATCTCTCTCTCCTTTTTTTATCATTCAATCCTGCCGGCGGATGGAATCCCTCCTCAAGAAAGACCATGCACTGGCGGACGCGCCTGCAAATGAAGGCGCTAGTGTATCGCGCGAAGACTCCAATGAAAATGAATTCCATGTGCTTTTTGAGCGATGTAAGTGCCGCCCGGCAGACGGATCGCTACGCGGGTATGTGCATTGGATAAGCGGTCATGGCTTGATGAGCTTGCGCACTTCTCCTCCGGTGCCGGAAGGGCCTGAGGTTGTGTCGGTCATCACATAGACCTCGCCGGCTTCGTCTTCGCCGAATCCCTTGATCAGGTCGTCCATCGATCCGCCGCCGGGCTGGATCGAAAATTCAAAGCGCTGCCAGATGCCGGGGCTTGTCTCTTCGAGGTAGTACAGATGCCTGTTGAAGTCGCCAAACACATACCTGCCCGCCAGTTCGGGATATGCGCTGCCGCGGTACACATAGCCTCCGATAACGGTTATACCGAGCGGGCCGTGCCCGTAACAGTGGATGGGGTATGTGAGCGTTGCCACATCGATACCGAGGCTGTCGGCCACCGAAAGATCATAGGCAAAGTTACCTTCGGCAATCCGCCACCCATGGTTTTCGCCTGCGCTGACGATATCGACTTCCTCCCAGAGCGCCTGGCCCACATCGCCGACGAACAGCGCATGGGACCCGCCGCGATCGAACGAGAAGCGGTAGGGGTTCCGAAAGCCGTAGGCGTAGATTTCCGGCGCAAAACCGGGCATGCCCACGAACGGATTTCCCGGCGGTATGGCGTAGGGCGTGGCCGAGTCGACATCGATGCGGATGATGGAGCCGAGCAGGTTTGAAGGATCCTGCCCGTTACCGTACGCGCCATGGTTATCCCCAGCGCCGCCGCCATCGCCGAGTGCCAGGTAGAGATATCCGTCCGGACCGAAAGCGAGAGTGCCGCCGGCATGGTTGGCTTGCGGTTGTTCAACCTGCAGCAGGATCTGCGCGCTGGCGCTGTCCGCCAGGTTGCTGTTACCGGCCGACACGCTGTATTCGGCGATCGTGGTCCGGTTGTTATGCGAGCCGTCGCTCGGCGGTGCGCTGTAGTGGATGAAAAACCGTCCGTTGGCTGCATAGCCGGGATGGAACGCCATGCCCAGCAGGCCGCGTTCGTCGTAATTTGGATTGATCGCCACCATGACCGATGAAACATCCAGAAACGGTGTCGCCAGCAGAGAGCCGGCGCTGTCAATAATGCGAATCCGGCCTGTTTGCTGGACCACGAAGAGCCGCCCCGACCCGTCGCCTGCATGGGTCGCGGTAAGCGGTGCCGTCAGCCCGCTCGCCACGATGTCGAAGGAGACGCTGAGCGGTGGTGAGGAGGTGATGCTCTGTACGCGGTAGAACATACTGGTATTTCCGGCAACCTCAGGCGATGCAGGCAGCGGTACCAGGTTCCATGTATTGCTGCCCGGCGCGGCATCGATGCCGGTTTCTGCCGCATGCCACCCATTGGTATCATCCAGCATGCGCGTATAGAGAACATCGTAGGTCCGGTTGCTTTCCGCGATCCAGCCGATGCTGACGGAATTGCTTCCGAGTGTGAAGTCGGTGATTGCAACATCCGTTGCGGCCCATGCGAACCATGGCGCGATGGCACAAAGAAACAGGGCAGGCTGATATGCGATACACTTCATGGTGGTACCTCCCTTCGGACGAGCCCGATTAAAACGATTGTTTGGCGGTTCGACAAGTCCGGATGACAGGCGGGAGAGAAGAAATCGGGTAACTGCGGATGATTCGGCTATTTTGGATGCCCGCCCGGCTGGCGCATCCTGAACCACGCAAGACCAATTCGACTGAGGACTATGCCGGGCAGAAGAATCATGTAAAGACGGCAAAACAGGAACAAGAAGATCAATGCCGGATAGTAGTTTGGCAGATGGGGGCCTGGGCAGAGGACGCCGGCGGCGAGGTTGGAGCCGGAGAGGCGGTGCAGCAACAGGAAATAGACGCCGAGAACGCCGACGGCTTCCAGCACAAGGTTCCGTATCGTCTTCTTCATTTATCGATTCCTTCAATGCCATCGCGCGGCGCCGTGAGCATCGCAAACAGAATGGCGTCACCAAGCGGGCCGCCGGTGGTAAAGTGCAATGCATCATCCGTCTGCAGGGGCATTCCGGCCGCGTTGGCCGTGGCATAGAGCAGTCTGAAGGTGGCTTCGTCGGCATGAATGCGCGCACCGCCGATTGCGAAGCCGGTCGGGGATAGCCCGAGCCCGAAGATGACCGCGCCCGAGTCGATATCGCTTCGGCCGGCGATACCAATCGGATACTCGCGCATGAATCCAAATCCGCAGATGGATACCGCGAGTTGGCGTTCTGCGGCCGTGTAGAGTTCTCGGGACAAATGCAGATCCATGAAAGAGAGCAGATAGACTCCGAGCGTCGTCCCCGATCCGCGTGGCGGACCGTACGGCCGGCCAGATCGACCATCGACGGCTTGGTACATCAGCCCGGAGACCGGATCAATGTACTTTCGGCGGCACCGGCCGGCCCATCGGTCGGCCAGCTCGTCATGCGAGGCGCCATGCGCCCGGCTGTTAAGCGCAACGGATGCGATAACCGCGCAATTGTCCATGGGATAGGTTTCGTAGGGATACGACTCGAGCAACAGCGTCGGGCTGGCTTCGATTCGTCTGCGCAGCGCCTGCGTGATGCGGTCGTTCAGGTTGGCAAACCTGGAGTCGTGATCGAGCAGCTGGTGGAAGCTGAGAGCCAGGTTCAGGTAGCCGAGATAGGCGGCGTGACCATCGTCTGTATCGAGGCTGTCAATGGGATCATTTTTCCAGCGCTCCAGATCGAACTGCCGCACGCGGACGGTGAGCAGTTCGTCGATGGCCGTTTCCATCAAGGCCAGATAGTGCACGCGCTGGTCCGGTTGTGCTACCGCACACTGGCCATAACCCATGGCCGCCATGAAATAGGTGCCGAACAGCCATTCGCCGTCGAATTGTTTAGCACCCGTCGCAAAGTGGTCGCGATCCAGTTTCATGTCCATCCAGTAGGCCACGCCGTTGGCGAGCCTGTTCCGGATTGCCGGGTCGCCTCCGTACCAGCCGTCGGCCGCCAGCCTGCTCCACGCCGCCGGTATCCACGCAATGCCCAATAGAAACAGGGTGGCCGCAAACAGGTTCCGCAGCAGCTTCATCTTAATGGATCTAAACATTGGCGACCTCCGCGGTATTCCGTATCAGGTGAGCAACGACGAAGCATTCAAGTCCGAAGGGCAGGTAGCCGGCGTAGCCGAGGATCGGCATTTCAAAGAGCTGGAAGCGGTGGACATAGGGAACGGTATAGATCCATCTGGCGAGGCTGTGCCAGTTCCACATTTCCCAGAAGAAACCGCAGATGAGCGCGGCCAAGGCCAAGCGGTAGACGCGGCGCCAGTCGCCGCGCGCGAGTTCAGGAAAGAACGGGGGGCGATGGGCCAGCCGTTGGATGCTGACGATCAGCAAAAGCGGTGCAAGCCACAGCAGGGGGTAGAGCTGGTTGGGAAATACGCCGATGCAGAGCAGCCCGGCAGCCGCACATGCAAAAAGCATCATTGCGCCGCTCATGGAAAGGTGAAACGGGATGAAATCATCCAGGCCGGCATGACTCCGCGGATGGCTGGCGAGCCACGCCTCGGTGGCAAGAACGGCCGGCAGGACGGTGGAAAAGGAGAGGGTGGCTGCGATGAAATACTGGAGCGAGGTAAAATGTTCGCATTCGACATAGTACCAGTTCTGCACGAAGCGGTTCAGGTATTCAAAGAACCACCAGAATGCGGCGCTCAGCAGGAACAGCGTCAAAAAGAAGTTCGTGTCGTGCGTCAGCATGCATCGACCGGTTCGCCGGTAGACGAGGGCGTTCATAACGACGATGTAGCAGATCCATTGCGGCGAAAATGTATACAGCTGGAATGGATTGAACCACGCGAAGCGCGTCCACGCCAGGATCCAGAACATGATGCAGAATGTGAAAGCCAGCCAACCCCACCAGGGGAAGGCTCGGGTCGGCACAGATCGCCGGGCCGTCCGCGGTGCTTCGCCATTGCGCTTCGCTTCATTGCTGTGTTTAACAAAGCCCGTCTCGCAAGCTCGGCTCATCGCAAGCGCCCTGCCTATACGAAACAGAAACGGCAGGATCACGGCGAGAATGACCAGAGCGAGTCCGATAAAGACCGGCCATGAAAACGGGGCGTGTTCTACGTAACGTGTGCGTGGAGGGAATTCCAGATGGGCCGCGACGTTGCCGCCATGCGCCCATAAGCCTGCGATCGGCAGGCCGAGCAACAACAGGACAACCAGGATTCTGTGCAGCCAGGGCTTCATGGCAGGCCTCCCACGTGGAACGACAGCATAGCCGAGGGGATCAGTTGGAGCAAGGCGTTGTCCCAGCCATGCGGCGCGACGGCTTCTGTCAGCGTGCATATAAGCGCCAGCCCGATGACAACGGGGATGCATGCCGGACCGAGCTGGAGGCTGGGCGAGAGGGCACAGGCACCGGCCAATGCCGGCAGGCATGTGAGAAAGACGGCGGTCGAACCCTCCAGGCTGCGCGATGATTTCACCGAGCGCAGCGATGGAACCGGATACGGGTGCCGGCCGAAGCGGGTGCCGACCGGCTCGGCAATGGCGTCGGCCAGTCCGGTCACGAGATAGCCGGCGATGGCGGCAGCTCCAAAATAAGTATTTGCAAGAATGCCGCCGACCAATGTTGCCAAGTATGGAATCAGGATGTAGTACGTCCGGTGCGGCGCGTCCTTTTCGCGCGCCAGGGCCTCGTAGAGAAGATTGCCGTCGCCCAGCAACACCGCGAGCAACACCCAGACGCTCGATACCGCTCCAAACAAGCAGAGAGTTTGGAGCCCCCAGATCGATTGGACGACTGCGGCTGAGGCAAAAATTAGAAAATGGAACACCTTGCGCGTATAGCCGGTCTTCCAGCCATGCCGGCGTTTTAGCCATCCCGCAAGCAAGAGGCAGGCGCCGGCCCAGAGGAAGCCGGGAGGTCCGGCCTGCAACAGCAGCCGCGCGGACGGCATATTCTCGGAGAAAAAGGTCAACAGAGGTGCGAGGTTCATTGGATTTCCAACTCCGGGTTGAGTTCAGGAAGCAGGACCGGTTTCGACCTGGGCTGTTGCGTAACCTTGGATAGCACCCCTTCCAGCAGGGGTGTCATGAGGTTAAGCTTCTTCATCTGGATGACGAGGTTCCAGAGCGGTTCGAACTTCTTCCAGCCGGCGGTATAGAAGAAGTGCTTTAGCTGGTGCTTCGCGGTGCCGTGGAAACGGCTGGCCTCCAGAATGGCGCTCCAGGTGTAGAAGTCGCGGTAGGCCTGGTCATATCTCTTCTTGAGTTCGCCGGAGGTCATGCGGAGTGGTTGGAACGTGACGTGGCGCGTGTCGAACAGATCCCAGTTGGAGGTGGTCATGCGACCGGCCATTTGCATGCGCCGGTAGTAGCCGGTGCCGGGATAGGGCGTTGCGATATGGAATGTGGCGGTCGTGATGCCCATGCGGATCGCCCAGTCGACCGTCCGTGAAAATACGGAAGGATCATCGTGGTCGAGGCCGAACACAAAGCTGCCGTTTATCATGATCCCCAGATCGTGCAGGCGGTTGATGGCCGTTTCATAATCACGTTCAAGATTCTGCCGTTTGTTGCTTTGCCGGAGATTCTGCGGGTCGAGACTTTCGAATCCCACGAACACACTCCTCAAGCCAGCCTCGGCGGCCGCTTCGATCAGCTTGCCATCGACAATGGAATCCACGGTGGCTGCCCCCTGGAAGATTCGGTTCATGCCCCGCATGCCGCGGAAGAGATCGCGGGCAAAGCGCATGTGGCCGAGCAGATGATCGTCCAGAAAGTACAGATGCCGGCCGGGGAGTCGGGCTATTTCTGCCAGCGCGTCGTCGACGTGCTGGGTATAGGATGACGTGCCGCCTTCAAAGAAGGCGTCCTTGTAGCAAAAGTCGCAATGGTGCGGGCAGCCGCGCGTTACCACGATCGAGTTGGGTACGAGATAGCGGCTGCGGTCGATCAGGTCGCGCCGGACAGGCGGCATGCCGACAAGGGTGCGTGTGGCGGAGACATAGCGCTTCTGCGGCCGGCCCTTCCGGAAATCGGAAAGGAAGCGGGGAAACGATTCTTCCGCCGGCCCGAGAAAGATGGCGTCCGCATGTTGCGCTGCTTCATCGGGCAGCGATGTTGCATGCAATCCCCCGAGAATGACGAAACTGCCTACTCGTCGATAGTGATCCGCAATCGCATAGGCACGGTAGGCATTGGTGATATAGACCTGGATGATCACTAGATCGGGTGTATCATCCAGCGACAGTGCCTGAACATGCTGGTCGACGATTTCGGCCTCATCCTCGGGATCAAGATAGCCGGCGAGCGTCGCCAGTCCCAGTGGCGGGAAAAGCGAATACTTGATCGGCCTCCAGAAGGGGCTGTGCGCTTCGATCAGCGAGGGGAGAATGAATTTGATCTTCATGATTCCTGATTCCTTGCCTCCATTACCTCAACCCTCTCCGTGTTCCGTTGAAAAATACGCGTTAGCAAGGGTTTGATTTGAGGCGGGTAGCCCGGAGTCCTGGCGATCATCTTGTGCTCTTCCGGCCGGGTGTATAACGCATATCTGCCCTGTGAATCGGTCTGGCTTCCCTGGCCGGGTGTGGGATCATAACCATAATCCATGATCACGGCTCCGGCAATGGGTTGTCCGGTGGCGGAGTCCACGACAGAGCCCTTCAGTAAGAGGCTTGGTTCCCGTTTACAGCCTGCTGTGAGCAGAAGCCCATATGACAGAAGCAACCATGGAAACGCTCCGCCACATCGCACCGGCAGGTCTCGAATTGAAAAAGAACTCTGCGATGCAAAGTGAGCGGGGTTGCGAGTTTGCATGGATATATTCCTTTCGGGTTAGGTGGTTGCGCGTTTTACCGGATCAGAAGAGCAGGTTGTTTCTTTTTGCCGTTTAGGCAGTGCGGCGCGGGTTTGCTTCATGACGTCACTCAGGGCTTCAAGATAATCGTTAAAGCGGTCCAGCCCTTTCGCACTGATAAAGACCGTAGTGCGTGGTTTGTCGTCCACGAACGCCTTCTGGATACGGACCACCTTGCTCTCTCTGAGTACTTTCAAGTGGCGGTTGAGATTGCCGTCGGTCAGGCTGCACTCGGCCTTGAGTTCGGTAAAGGTCAGTCCGTCCGGAGCGGCACAGAGCGCGGACATAATGGCCAGCCGGCTGGGTTCGTGGAAGATCTTTTCCAGGGCTTGGAAGGGATTGGAGTCACTATTCATGGCCGAAGTCCTCCATGGCCTCGATTTTATGCCGGTGAAAGATGAAGCCACCGGCCCATTCGCCGCACAGGAAAACGGTTCCGGCCGGAAGCGGATGCATGAACATGGGATGCGGCCAGAGCAGGAAGGCCGATCCGAACAGAAGGTAGTACAAACCCAGGTACCAGTTGCTCCGTGGCAGACTGGTGCGGTAGGTGGTATGCGCGAGGCCGTAGAGGCACATCCAGGATCCGAACAGCAGATCTTCGTGTCCCCGAAGCAGCAGTGCGATGGTCAGGATGGCTCCAACCGCCAGTGGCGGCACGGCATCGAATGCCGGACTGATGGCGGCCATTGTACGCTGGCCTTTCGGGCGCTGGCAGAACCAGAGCAAAAGGGCTCCGTAGTTCAACAGGAGAGCGATGACGAGGATCAGGAGCCAGCCGATAAATTGCGCGGCCTGGCTTTCGCGGAAAAACGACATGATTGAACACCCCAGAAATGCGACCGTGCCTCCCAGCATGCGCGCCGTGCCCGAATAGCCGGTAAACTTGCGCTTCTCCAGAATCAGCGCCTGCAACCGCCTGACCTGGCCCAGTGCATCATGAATGTGGTTTGCCATCATCATTCCCGATCTCCGGGAACAGAGCGTATGATCATGAAAAGTACTTTGCAATACAAAGTTTAAGGAATCCTTCGTTCCCGGCATCCGGCTCTGACCATCGGTGTTACCTCCCTGTTGACAGACGTCAGCGCGGATGTGGCGCATCGCGCAACGAATGGGTGGAGGACGGTGTGTTTACAGGCGGATTCGATAGGGCGGCCGCGATATTTTTTAGGTGAAAAACGGTTGATTCTCCGGCGTTTAACGATATGTTCTTCGTCTCTTTCGAGTGGTGATTGTAGCTCAGTTGGTTAGAGCGCCTGGTTGTGGCCCAGGAGGTCGCGGGTTCAAATCCCGTCTTTCACCCCAAATTTTCAAAGGCTGAAACCAGCGTTTCAGCTTTTTTTTCATCTTCCGCGGTTCACCGACTCGACATGGTGCCGGGGATGGATTCATGCTTTTACCAGCGCTGTGCTGGTTGCCTTGCGGTATCCGGAAACGACGATACGTTTGTTCTGGTGCACTTCAATGATGGAATAAGCGTTGTTCAGTTCGCCGGACCCGTCCACCGCAGCCTTGTGGGTGTAGTAGTGTATCCCTTCGATCTGGCTGTAGAATCCATCATGGCAATGGCCCTGGAATACGGCCAGTACCTTTCTGCTCTTCTCCAGAACGCTCCGCACCTGTTCGGCATTCCTGACGCTGAAACCTCCGTTTGGGTCCAACTGCTGGTGTATAAAGACAATCACCGGCTTCCTGGTCGACGCCAGATCGTGTTCCAGCCAGGTCAGCTGCTTCGGAGGAATGTTGGAATCGGTCCAGCTAAACTGTCCATGGCCATAGTCCGATCCATCGGATGTGTAGTTTGCATCCAGCGCAATAAAGTGAACCCCTTTGCAATCGAACGAGTAGTAGGACGCGCCGGCTGGAATTCCGGTGTTTGCGGTCCGTGCATGAAACTGGCTCTTCGAAATGCAATCCATATCGTGATTCCCAAGAACGTGGTAGCGAGGACCATCAAACCCCGAAAAGACGGATTCGATGGTACTGAGGTCGCGTAACGCGGATTCTTCCGAGGCAGTTTCCCGCAGGTCCTTGAAATCACCAAGCTCGACCAGGAAATTCACCTTACGGTCGTTCATGAGCTGCACGCATTCATCCAGCTTTCCCGCCGACTCGGAATAGTAGCGGATGCCCCGAGCCTCCGTGTCGGCATAATGAAGGTCCGTAACCAAGCCAAAGGAAAGGACGGACTTATCATGGCGCTTGAATGAGCTGTTTGCACATGAAGCAGTCGCCAGTCCCGCTAAGGCCAAACCCGATCGCGTAAGTATTTCACGCCTCGTCGGCAACCAGCCTCCGTTTTCGGTTGTATGGCAGCTACGATACATACGAGTGCACTTATAAGCCACATGGCAACGGGACTAAAGCCGAATTGATTCCGCATTCTGCCATCCTTAGGCAAAGAGAGGTGCATCGACAGGCGTATACTCCATGAAGACGAAGACTTTACGGAGGTGGTTATCATGAAACGATTGCAGCGCATGCACCAACCGGCAAAGGGAGCGCCTAGCGGGATAGCCGTCAGTTTGTTCGTTCATATAGGCATCGTGGTTGCGGCGGTTTTCATAACCGCGTTCACCTTTATCAAGCCGAAGCCGATCGTTTTCGTGCCGGATCCAGTGCCTCGCCGACCGATCATTCAGCCCCAGAAACCGCACTTCAGCATGTCGAAGAATCCCAGGCCACAAGCCATGCAACGACTCGTGGCGGTGGTTCCTGCCAACCGTTTACCCGTTTTCAAGCTGCCGTCTATTCCCGGACAAGGCGATGATATCCTGGGAGGAATTCTGCCGGGTGGCGGCCTCGACATGGCGATGCCGGATCTTCCGACATCTGTCATTGGTGTTCCGCCGGCCCTGGATGCCGGGAACAGCCTGGTCGTCACCTACTACAACCTGAATCGCCGGCGCAACGGCACGCAGCGCAATATTGGGTATGAGGAGTACTTCGCGATTCTCCAGGATTTCGTGCAGTCGGGCTGGGACCGTTCAAAGCTGGATCGGTTCTACCGCTCTCCCAACCAGCTGCGCGCCACGACGATCATGATTCCCATCACCTCCTCCACGCTTGGGCCGGCGGCCTTCGGTGAAGACATCAACGAGGGCTACTGCTGGGTGGTGCACTACAAGGGACAACTGGTGCACAAGGAAGGGCTGACATTCCGATTCTGGGGTGCCGCCGACGACGTGCTTACAGTTCGCGTTGACGGCAGGGTGGTGCTGGCTGCCAACTTTTCATGGCACGGCGTTAGTGCGTACACCATCGCCGGAGAGTGGGTCAGTCATGCGCCGAACAACCGTGTTTTCCGGCTGGGAAACCAAAAGATGGTAGGGGGAGACTGGATTACGCTGGAACCGGGGATCCCCCTGGACATGGAAGCGATTGCGGGGGAGGGACCCGGCGGCGAGTTCCATGCTCAGTTGCTGGTGGAGGTGAAGGGCGAGGACTATCCCATCAACGACCGGGGCGCCCCGGTTTTTCCGATCTTCGCAATGGAGAAGCCATCCTGGTCGCTCCAGGACGCCATTCTGGAAAACCTGTTCGACGGTGAGGCCAACGTGACCGAGGTCACGCCCATATTCAATGATTACTAAACCACGGAGAGGTGTGGGTCATGAAAACGATTAGAGCGTATATGACGATGAAAGAGCTTCTCGCCGTCATGATCTTACTGATGCTATGCATGGGTTCCCGGGCGGAACTGCGGACATGGCGTCTCCGATCGGGCGAATCCATTCAGGGGGCGTATGTTGCAACGGCTTTCGATAAAATCATGATTCGCACTGCGGACGGGCAACGGGTCGCCCTCGGACTCAGCGATATTTCCGATGAGGATGCCACGTATGTTGAGTTGGCAAATCCGCCTGAACTGATGGTTGATCTGCTCAAGTCCGCCGAGCAGAAATTCGTTAAACCATCGCCCATATGGGTGGACAACAGCCCGGTCACCATTCTGTGCTATACGTTTGGCGCGAGGATCCGACAGAAAAGTTCCGCCGAATACAACCATGAGCTGCACGTTGAAATTTATGCAGTGGCCAGGCAGGTGTACGACCCCGACAAGTATCATCTGGTCTGCAAGTGGAAGAGTAAACCGTTCAGGCTGGATAGTAGTAACGGCCGCCGCTGCGAGATCCATGCACCGAAGATGGTGGAGCTGGCAGAATTCCGTTTGGCCGGCGAATATCCGCGCGGGCAGGAGTTCGCCGAAACCATGATTGTCGTTAGGGATGAACGCGGCATGGTAATTGGCTATAACGCTACCAAAAACTGGCTGTTCGAAAACCTGGACGCAGTGGATGCGCTGCCGGAAGGTGCCTGGTTCGACAAGACCTGTCGGCGCGTGCATCCCACCAGTCCCAAGGCGGTCTGGTTCGATTGATTAAAAAGTCCTGAAAACATACTTCATCCCGCGAGAAGAATTCATCTCAGCATCAAGATAATGCTGCACAACTTTTTGCGGATAAATGGGTTGCAGTGCCGGGGGAAATTCCTGTCTATTATCCGTTTTTCTTTAACCGGGAACTAACAGGGAGTATACATGAAGTGTTTTTACAGCCTCATTTTACTATGTTTTATGCTGACCATGCAGGTCGTTGCCAGCGGGACAATCAAGAAGATCGATTTACAGGGAAACCAGACGAGCAAGACGAGCGGTACCAGTCAGCTTGCCTCCGTTGAATCCACTCAGGAAGCATCTGAGTCTGTTATTCTGACGATCGAAACAACGGTAGGCCGCAAATACCAGATCCAGGCGCTCAGCAATCTGCTGCACGGTCGATGGACAAATATCGAGGACGCTTTTATTGCCGACGCGCAGGCGACCATCATTTCTTTTCCTCGAAGGGATACATTTACCTTTTTCCGTGTACTCAGCATGAAAAAGAACGAAACCGCGCCTCATCAGCCTCAGGCGCCGACGAGCCCGCCACCGGCTATCCCTGAAACGCTGCCTGAATCCTAGTCCGTTCGCCGGCCTTTCCCCTGGGGCTGTGCTATCCATAAGATTCTTGTGTTCTTCTCCGCTGGGTGTACAATACTCATCGAAGAGGAGGCCGCATTATGGATAAGAGTTCCTATGGCCGCAGGGATCGACTCGTCAAGGAACGACAACACGATTCCTACCATTCCCGCGCAAAGCTGCCGGACCCTACCGTCTGCACGGAATGCGGTGTGGTCTACATGAAAGGGCGCTGGGCCTGGACCGATGCGCCGGACGACGCCAGCCGGTTGATCTGTCCTGCCTGCCGGCGGATTGCAGACCGGTTTCCCGTGGGACATATCGAGATGAAAGGAGACTTTTTCTCCGGGCATCGCGATGAGATTCTCAATCTGGTCTACCATGTGGAGCAGAAGGAAAAGAGTAATCATCCCATGGAACGCATCATGGCAATTGACGATGTGCCCGATGGGGCCCTGGTCACAACGACAGGGATCCATCTGGCGCGCGGAATCGGATCAGCACTTTCAAGCGCCTACTGCGGCGACCTGACGGTGCGATATCTCGATGCTGAAACCTGCGTCAAGGTAAGCTGGGTGCGCTAGACGGAATCGTCGGCAGCATCTTTGCGATCCGGCACGAGCCCGCCCAGCACATCCGCCGAAATGTCGAGTTTCACGGCGTGCGGCGTGTCATGCAGAATATGCATGGATTCGAACTGCAGCTGTCGGCCGCCCGTTTCACCCGCTGAGCATTCCGCAAGAAACGTGATATGGAAGTTGGGGCGCACTGCCTCCGCTTTTTTTAAGGCGTATGTAATGTCTATCCGTACCGTACCCTGTTCTGAAACATCGGCCGGAATCGTGAAACAGCCGGCATAGTTCGCAGTTCGAACCAGGGCATCGAGATCATCCCCGGCTACCTCATCCAGAAAAACATGGACGGTGCAGGGGCTCGGCGGAACTTTGACTCCGGAAAGTTCAAGCGATGCATCCAGTTTCGTATCGGGGGCCAGGTATTCCATGGGGCCGTAAACCGTTCTTTCAATCATGATTTTCCTCCATTGCTAGGCCGATGCCATCCTATTCCTCAACCAGTGTAAATGCGGTTTCCGCCGATTGCTTATCGATGGTTACTCTGACAATGCAGTATTCGTTTTGTTCGTCCTCAACGGTCGGATCGCCCTCGCAGGCGCAACCCGGTATGAGCGATCGGTAGAAGATGCCCACCTTGGCCTCGATGGTATCGGTCTTCTCGTCCGTCCCGATAACCATGATCTCAAGCGGTCGAGCGAGCGAATAACTGCCGGCCGCCAGGCCCGCCTGAAGGGGCAGTTCGTCTTCATTGAGCCTACCCAGCTCGTCCACCAGGACCTCGCTGAAGCCGGACTTTCCCCATGCCTTCAGCACATGGGTCATACGGACCATGGCAGTTCCCTTCGGTTCATTGCCGGTTACTCCCTAAAAATCGACATAACGGGGCAGTGCCATTACACCGGCACCGATGAGCACCGTCATCCAGACATGCGGAACGAAATAGGGGAAGATACACAGCAACAGCCCGGAAACCAGCACCATCGCGTGCATCTGTCTTCGCCCGTAAACGATGTAGCCCATGCCTATTACTCCAAGTATCATGCTGCTCACGATATTCCACGTATCCATAGCGGCCTCCGCCGGTTGAGCGATTCGACTTACCTGCCGCTACAGGCCATTATCGACGCATTTCTGTGTCTTGCAAGCATCCAGGCCTTTAATTCGATTGTGTATCGGGGCGGGATGGGTAGACTGCTTTTCTTTTGGAGGTAGCATGAATAAGGCCAAGCCAAAACCGGAAAACCCGTTGACCAGTCTGCTGGTTAACATTGTAATCCCCGTTTGCATTCTCACATTCCTTAGTAAAGAGAAATATCTGGGGCCCGTTTGGGCACTGGTGGTTGCAGTGGCCTTCCCCGTCACGCATGGTGTGAAGACGCTCATTCGCGAACGAAAGGCAGATGTGCTGGCCATCATCGGTCTGATCAGCGTGCTGCTGACTGGTGTGTTCGGTATTCTGAAGCTCCCGCCGGAATGGGTCGCCCGCAAGGAAGCCGCCGTCCCGCTGCTTATCGGCCTGCTCATCATACTCTCACTGAAGACCCCGTTCCCGCTGATCAGGAAGCTGATGCTGACCGAATCGCTGTTCGATGTGGAACGCCTGCATCAGGCGCTGCGGGAAAAGGGGAACGAGGAACGCTTTGAAAAGCGGCTGGTCGGCCTCACGTGGGGCTTTGCTTCCGCCATGTTTCTTTCATCGGGACTCAGCTATATCCTTGCCCGGATCGTCCTGAAAAGCGAACCCGGCACCGAGGCCTACACCGCGGAGCTTGGAAAAATGACCGGTCTCAGCAATGTCGTTGTGCTCATACCCGTCATGGTGGTCATGCTCATCGTTTTCAATGCGCTGTTCAATACGCTGACCGAGCTGACCGGCCTTCCGCTGGATGATGTCCTCGCCGCCCACCACCGCAAGCCGGCCGGCGACGAATCAACTCCGGAGAAAACCGACGAATAAGTGCCCGGCAGACTGAAAGGATTAGCCGCGCCGCGCGAACAGGCCATGTAGATTACAGATACATGGCCTTTTTTATCGGGGATGAAATATGTACACCTTACACAAAGAAACCGAAGTCGAAGCTTCCATGGAGGACGTCTGGGATTTCATCAGCCATCCACGCAACCTTGACCGGATTACGCCCGAAAACATGTGCTTTCGCATCGTCTCCGACGTGCCGGAGCGCATGTATGACGGGCTGCTTGTCGAATACCGGGTGAAGATTCCTCTTCTGGGATGGCAGACCTGGGTCAGCGAACTGAAGCATATCCGGCCGATGGAATCCTTCGTTGACGAGCAGAAGGTTGGACCCTACCGCTTCTGGTATCACGAACACCGCATCGAAAGCAGAGGCGGCCGGGTAAGAATTATCGACCATGTTTGCTATGAAGTACCCTTTGGGATCATAGGCCACATGGTCCATGCACTCTTCATACGGCCGACGCTTGAGCGAATTTTCCGTTATCGCGAAACCCTGTTTCAGTCGCTGCTGGCCGGTTGACCGGCAGGGATTAACTTTTCTTTCTGCCGATGATGCTGTCCAGCGAGAAAATCCCTGCACCCGTGAAGAAGAGCAGGGCAAAGGCGGTCAGATAGATCAGTGCCGGTTCCTTGGCGGCCCCATCCCCCATGAAAAGTGGATCGCCGCCGTGAATCATCAGTGTGGCAACAGCCATGGTGAAAACCAGCGGAAGAACGGCAATGCGCGTTGCCAGACCCAGCATGACCAGCGCGGCGCAGGCTACCTCGCACAGGATTGCGCTCACCATACTTGCTTCATTCCCGATACCTAACGGGTCCGGAAAATTGGCGGCGGCCTCACCGAACGACGTCAGTTTGCTCCAGCCGTGTCCAAAAAGCATGAATCCACCAAAAACCACTCGAAAGAGCAACAGCCCTACTGAAGGAAGGAAGCCGCTGACCGGCGTTCCGAAAAGCCATTTTTTCATCGTTTATCTCCTTGTTGTGATATCCATTTAATACCGTTTTTTCATTATGACAGCGAATTTCTTCTCTACAACTGCATTCCGCGTGCCTAAATCCCGTAGACATACAGTTTCCATATCCTGAAGATGTGTAATATGTCGAGCGTCAGCAGATCAGCAAAGGCAGACTTGATGTCTTCATGTGTTGCTCCTTCATCTCCAGGTTCTTTATGCCCGTCATTTATCGAATTACCTTCCATATACCACCTCATCCGCCAGCGCCTGGGCGCCGCCAATCAGGAGGTTGGCCTTGAGCAGCGGCTCCCGGGTCTGGCGCAGTTCGGTAGTCAAGGTATCATAGAGCTCGAGGGTTGTCAGAAAGTCTCCGTAGCAGGTGTACAAGTCTTCCTTGCGAACGGTCTGTCCCTTGAGTCTGGAAAATGTCTCCTTCGTGTTACGTATGATCGAGTCGGCTATGGTGGCGTGTCCGGTTGCGCGCAACTGCGATGCAAGAACGGAACCGACATACATGGCATCCATTTTATCATTCAGCCGGGCATAGATTTCGGTGGCTTCTCCAATCCTCCCCGCCAGCGCGAGTCCGCGGCTATAGATCATTTGTGTGTATGGATCGATACTTTCCTTATTGGAAAGCACGTTCAGTTCAGTATGCGCCTGATCCAGGTAGAATGCGGCTTCGCGCAGTGCTCCGGTCATGCCCAGCGTGGCGGCCATGTAGGAGCAGGTTACAAAACGCGCATTCGGATCACTGGATTTCAAACAGGTTTTTCTGCTCTCCACCCTGTTTCCGGCAGCGTCATAGCCGAGAGCGAGATAAAATCTGGAATGTGGGTCGGAGCTTTCGTCGATGAGCATGGCTGCATCCTGCAGGCTTTGATGCAGGTGGCTGCGATGGAGTATTGCATCGTAATACACAACGAAACCGCGGATCATCGCTTCCGACTGAGGATTCCCAAGGCGTTCTATGTTCGCATCGATTTGTTGATAGTCCCCGAGCGTCGCGAGGATCGTTAGATACTGGATGTAGTTGTTATAGCTTCGTTCGTCGGTCGGTGCGGGCGGGGTCGGATTGAGAAACCGCCGTGCCGCGTCCTTTTCACTGAGCAGGGCATAGAGGTAGGCAATGGACAGGCCGGTTTTCCGTTGCATGTCGACATCGTTGACTTCCTCGAGCTGTTCTGAGGCTTTTTCTAGATACGCCAGTGCCAGTTTCTTCTTGGCTTTAGACGTGGCGGTTTCCGGCCTGGCGTGTATGGGTTCGATCGGATCTGCAGAAGCTCCGTCGCCACTGTCCGTTGAGGAGCATGAGGTGAGAAGCAACATGCACATGCTTAGTAAGGCCAATGCAGTACGGTTTGGGTTCATGTTTTTCATAACACTCCAATCGCTACCCGCTTCATTGCCACAGGCGTATGGATTCTTACAATACTTATCATTCGCTTTGCAGGCTTTTTTAGCCCACCTCAAATGAACACACCCCGAAAATGCGCTGCAGGGGGAGGGCGGGGGCGTCGCCCGAATACATGCGGGCGGTTTCGAACACGATTTCCATGCCGTGCCGCTGGGCCAGCTCCACGGCGGCCTCGTTCGGCTCGGGCACATCCAGATAGACGGGATCCGTTTCGCTTACCGTGGATGCAAGCGACTGGAACAACCTCGCTGCCAACCGGGAGCCGTCGGCGTACAGGGGCCCGATCTTGTGACCGGTGCGGCAGGCGCGAATCACCCCGTATCCCGCAAGTTTGCCACCTTTCAATATGCCCAATGCCGTGCTGTCCGGCTGGGTGACCCATGCTTTGAGAAACGCGTCGCGCCGCTCGGGGAAGAATGGCTGCTCATAGGCAGCGACGGATTCAAAGGGTAGCGATGACAGAGCCACGATATCCGTGTTACCGGATTCCTGACCGCCACCCCTGCCCTGATAGCGAACATTTCGGTAGGCCAGTTTGAAGCCCGATTTTTTGTAGTTTTCCTGCTGCTCGACCACGCCGTCCAGCCCGACATTGCGGCCTTTAAGCCGTTCAATGGCGGCCTGTGCAATCTGCAGGCCGTAGCCCTGACCGCGGAAGTCTGGCTTAACGATATAGAAGCCCGCGAATCCGAAGGTATCGCCATAGCGCGTCGACGAAACCATGGCAATCGGCTCACCATTTAGCAATCCGATCAGAAAGCCCCCCGGGTCGGCTGCGTAGTAACACTCCGCATCGTGCAATCCCGGGTTCCATCCCTCCTGCGCCGCCCATTCGACGGCAAGATCGACTTCCTTCCGCGTGGCAGTTCGGATGATGTACTCCTTCATGGTTTGTCTCCGTTGTCGTTGAACAATTCTAAGGTCACGGCGTGAGAGTTCGCAAGGAATTAGCTATAAACCAATTCAGTCGACGCGACTGATTAAAGCTTGTTGCCGAATTCGTCGCAATCGTTGCCGCACTCAAAACAACGCCAGTTGCTTTCATCAGGTGATTGCTTGTCCTCCGGCCGAATGCGGCGCAGCGAGCGGTGGCGGCATTTCGGGCAGCGCTGCACAAAACCTTCATCCGCGTCGATATCGTTCCTGAGAAGGCCATAGATGCCGGCACCCGCGACCACTCTTCCGTGGATGCGCGGAGGGAGCAGCGACATCATTTCTTCCGCAACCGTTTCCTGCTCCGCATGCTCCTCGATGGCTCGACTCCAGTCCAGCGGCTCGCGATGGCGTTTCTTTTTCATGTATGGGGACTCTACTTTTTTGGAAGGCTGGTCTAAAGGAGAAATGCTGCGCATCGCACGGGCGTGAACATGGTTCACGCTGTCCGGTCACCACCTCGAGAGGGTCGGGCGGGAATCCATGTCCGCCGTTTGAGAATTTTTCTGACTATCGGAATGGCTCTTGCTATCAATGCGTAGCTGCTTTGGGTAGTCTAGCTTCCCAATGCGCGGGAAATACGATTTGGTTAAATCTGGAGATGATTGAATGAATACCCGAAGAGAGATGGCGATAGCCCTGCTGGGTCTGCCTCTGATCGCGAGGGCGGTGCCGTCGGAACTGCCGCCTGATGAAAAACCCGAACAGACACCTGATCAGAATCCGGGGAGAAAGCCTGAAATGAAGCAGATTCCGCCACCCGGTGGCGAAGCCGCCGCGCGGATTATCAGCTACACTATCTATGCGGAAGCCCGGGGCGAGTCGTTTGAAGGGATGCAGGCTGTAGGCGCGGTGATCAAGACCCGCGCGTTGCGGGCAAGGATCCCGCTGGCCGAGGTCTGTCTACAGGCGAAGCAGTTTTCCTGCTGGAACAACCTGGACGACGTGCCGGAGTTCTATATCTCGGGGGCAGGAATTGAAGGTAAGGACCAGGTTGCCCGGGGTCAATGCTACGCATTGGCCTGGATCCTCATGCTGGGCGAACAGAAGTGGGCTTACCTGACCCACTTCTACAATCCCGACAAAGCGACCCCGGACTGGGCATACGAACTCAGAGGCACGCGCAAAATCGGCCGGCATATCTTCGGTTACATCAATTGACATCGACGCCGCGCCGGATGCCTGACACCCATTTCTAGAACCTCTATATGGCAACGGCGGACCGGGCATGCAACCCTGCAGGACGCGGATTTCCGGCAGAACTATCTGCGGCTGTATCGTTGGCTGCGCGCGCCCCCTGCAAAACTGGTTGCAGATTTCTGTCGATAATTACGTCAGAACAAGGTAAGCAAGCACCTCATTCAATCAAGGAAAGATAAATGGATACAGGTACAGTTAAATGGTTCAGCTCGGAAAAGGGCTTTGGTTTTATCACTCCCGATAACGGTGGAACCGATTTGTTTGTTCATCATTCGGAAATCAAGATGGACGGTTATGCTTCGCTCGATGAAGGGCAGAGCGTCTCTTATGAGATCGGGCAAGGCCGTAAAGGCCCGTGTGCAACCAACGTCACACCGCTCTGATTACATGAGCTAGGACGATGTGAGATCACATGTGAAAAGCGCCTTTACAGGCGCTTTTTTTAGGTTCATGCCCCATCTGCGGGGAGTGGCAGTGTAACTGGGACACCGCTTCAGCGAGGTGGGTTTCCGGTCGCAGCTCGCATGTCCGATGCGAGTATCCCGCCCGCGAGAACGCGGATCGGATATCCGCGCCACGCCGCAGCAACGGAGGATCTTTCCCGGAAATGGGCCATGAACCTTTATTTATGGCTCCAGTGCAGGCCTGCTCAGGCGATGGTGGCGATGAGCTTGATGAGTACCTTGGAGATAATGATCATGAAGATGAGGGCGATGGGATAGGCGGAGACATAGCTGACGACCGGCACGGTGGAGTCGGTCTTGGCCGTTATGGCACCCAGGGCCGGCGTGGAAGTCATGCCGCCGCAGATGCCGCCGAGAGCCTGCAGTGCATTCATCTTGAAAAACCTTGTTGCAATCGGCCAGGCCACGATGAGGGGCAGCGCGGAGACGCACATGCCGAGGACGAACAGCATGATTCCATGTTCCTGCAGGGTGCCCACCAGGGCCCCGCCGCCACGGACGCCGGCATTGGCAAGAAAGAAGACCAGTCCAAGTTCCTGCAGCAGCAACCGGGTCGGACGCGGTATGAAGCCCACGATGCGGCCCACCTTGCCAAAGTGTCCTAGTATCAGCGCCACCAGCAGCGGTCCGCCCGCGAGGCCGAGGGTGATGGGCGTGGCGCCCGGCAGGCCGATCGGCATCAGGCCTGCGATGATGCCCAGCGTAAGACCGACAGAAAGCGAGAGCAGGTCGGTGGCGTCGACGGCACTGCTGCGGTGCCCTACGGCCGTGGCGAATTTTTTCAGGTCGTCGGTGCGGCCGACGCAGGTCAGCTTGTCGTGCCGTTCGAGGACGGTGCCCGCATTCGGTACAAAGGTGAGACCGAGACGGTTTACGCGGGTGACCACGACGCCAAAATTGCGCAGCGGGGCCACATCGCCCAGCTTCTGCCCGGCAAAGGCTGCGGATGTGACCATCAGTTCCTGCCGCTCGTTTTCGATATCCCGAAGGATATTCCGGTCACTGCGCTTCCCGATCAGATCGATGGCAATCGCGATTTCGCTGCTCCGGCCGACCAGCACCAGCAGCTGGCCCTCCTCGAAGGTGTCGTCGTAGCGCAGCGGGATGAGCCGGTCGCCGACAAAGATGCGGGACACCTGGCAGGCGTTGAAGTGGGTGATGCCGGATTCAGCTATTTTCTTGCCATACAGGTTGGGATTGGTGACTTCGACCAGTACGTTGACAACCCGGTTGTCGTCGGCATTGGTGCTTTCAACCTTTTCGCTCATGGCGTCGAGGTCGATGCGGAGAATACGGGGCAGCACCTGCACGAACAGCACCACGCCAATCACGCCGAAGGGGTAGGCAATACCATAGCCGATACTGACCGCTTCCGATCCCCCCTGGGAGCTAAGTCCTTCCGTGGCGGCGGCCAACGCGGGTGTGCTGGTCAGCGCGCCCGCAAAAATTCCGGTAGCCAGTCCCGGCGGCAGCCCCAGCAGCTTGGCCCCCACATAGGTCACGGCCCCTCCCAGCGCCACAATCAACACCGCCAGCTTAGCCAGCGATGCCCCTTCGCGGGCGAGCGCAGCGAAAAAGCGGTCGCCGGCCCCGATGCCTACGCAATACACAAAAAGCACCAGCCCGAGCGTACCCACTCCGGCGGGGATCGAATAGCCGAGGTGGCCGGCCAGCAGCGCGGTGAACAGTACACCCGAGCTCCCGAGGTTGATCCCCTTGATTTTTACGTTGCCCAGCAGGAGACCGGTGGCGATCACCGCAAATAGTGCGATGAGTGGCTGATTAAGAAGGAGGTTGTGGAGAGCACCCATAGGAACGCATCCTGTGTTGGTAAAAACAAACGCCCGGCGGGTTGCCGGGCGTTGATTGATCGGGCTAACCCTTAAAGTTTGTTTCCACCCACGCCGTGAGGTCCTTAACGGCGGCGATGGAGACATCGAAGGCGGCCTTTTCCGTCTCGTCGAGTTCAACTTCAATGATTTTCTCAACCCCGCCCGCTCCCATGACGACCGGTACACCGGCGTAGAGACCGTCCACACCATATTCGCCGCTAAGCTTGGCAGCGCAGGTCAGCACGCTTTTCTTATCCTTGAGGTAGGCTTCAGCCATCTTGATGGCGGATAGGCCGGGGCTGTAGAAAGCGGATCCGGTCTTCAGCAGACCCACGATTTCACCGCCGGATTTGGCCGTGCGCGCCGCAATGGCTTCCAGTTTGTCCATCGGAAGCAGCTGGGTAACCGGCACACCGCCAACGGTCGCATAGCGGATCAGCGGCACCATCGTGTCGCCGTGACCACCCATGACCAGGGCGGTTACATCCTCGGCCGCGACACCGAGTTCGAGCGCGATCAGCGATGAAAAGCGGGAGCTATCGAGTACGCCGGCCATGCCGCAAACCTTGTGGGACGGAAAGCCGGTAACCTTCTGCATGGTGTAGACCATGGCATCGAGCGGGTTGGTTACGACGATCACGAACGCGTTGGGTGCCTGTTGCTTGATATTTTCTCCAACCGTCTTGATAATTCCGCAGTTAACCTCCAGCAGGTCGTCGCGGCTCATGCCCGGCTTGCGGGGCAGACCGGCAGTAACGATTACCACGTCTGCATCCTTCATGGCGGAGTAGTCGTTCGAACCGGTCAGGTTGCTCGAGGAGGGAATGATACTGGCGCCATGCGTGATATCCAGGCTCTTGCCTTGCGGTACACCTTCCGCGATATCGATGGTGACAACGTCGCCCAGCTCTTTTTGCGCGGCCAGCAGGGCCATCGTTCCGCCAATCTGGCCGGCTCCGACCAGTGCAATCTTCTTTCTAGACATGAGAATCTCCTTTAATCGGGTTGGGAATCAATCAAACCGTGAAAATAGCACCGCCAAAAAAAGCGTGCAACGAATATGGGTTCAAAAAAACACAGACGAATACGATGCGTATACCGGTATTTTACACACAGTTTTGTGTTTCATTGAATTTCCACATTGGGTTTACTGAATCCCATCGTTTCCGCAGGGTAATTCCCGAGTGAATTGGGTTTCCTGCGGGATGGAATTTCGATAGAAGTCACAGTTGATCTGTGGGGCTATAAAACGCGAGGCGTGGCGATACATATGAAGAATAACAGTGCTCTACTCTCTTCCATCGGCCAGAAGCTGTTGCTGGCCACTTCCGGACTGATCATGTTCCTGCTCTTTCTGATACCGCACATGAGCGGAAATATCCTGTTTCTCTTCGGCCCGGAACTGTTCAACTCCTATGCCGAACACCTTCACCAGCTGGTCCCGATCGTAATCGGCATCGAAGTGCTGATGCTCATCTCCATTACGGTTCACATGGTCATGGGGATACGGGTGGCGCTGGCCAACGCCAGGGCGCACGACAAGCGGATCACCCAGAAGTCGTCGAAAGAACGCTCACTGGCCGCCCGTTTAATGCCCGTTTCAGGCGGTATGATTTTCATTTTCATCATCAAGCACCTGCTTGATTTCACGCTGCGGGAAAAGCCGCCGCTGGAGGGGCACGAGGGCGCCTTCGATGTTTACGGGATGATGCTGGACAAGTTTTCGCAGCCCGGAAATGTGGTATTTTACCTCGTGTTCATGGTAGCGCTGGCGCTGCACCTCAGTCATGCACTGCAAAGCGCGGTGCAAACCTACGGCATCTATGTTCCCCGCCAAGGCAGCAGGATCAAGCTGGTCAGTACCGTGGTCGCCATTGCCATGGCCTCCACCTTCGCCATCATGCCCGTCGTGGCCTACATTCGTTAAAGATCAACTGCAGAGGCACTCCATGGTAAAACTCGACGCAAAGATTCCCGAAGGCCCGATGGCCGAAAAGTGGACGAACCACAAATTCAAGGTCAAGCTGGTCAATCCCGCCAACAAGCGCAAAAACCGGATTATTGTAGTCGGCACCGGACTGGCCGGTGCATCGGCCGCTGCAACCCTTTCCGAACTGGGTTATGTGGTTGACTGTTTCACCTATTCCGACAGCCCGCGCCGCGCACACTCCATCGCCGCCCAGGGCGGCATAAACGCCGCGAAGAACTATCCCGGCGACGGCGACTCGATCTATCGGCTTTTCTACGACACCGTGAAGGGCGGCGACTTCCGCTCCCGCGAGGCCAACGTCCACCGTCTGGCCGAATGCAGCAACCTGATCATCGACCACTGCGTAGCGCAGGGTATTCCGTTCGCGCGCGAATACGGCGGCTATCTTGCCAACCGCTCCTTCGGCGGTGCGCAGGTATCGCGTACCTTCTATGCCCGCGGTCAGACCGGTCAGCAGCTGCTGCTCGGAGCCTATGGCGCCTTGCAGAAGGAGATCAAGAAGGGCAGCGTGACCATGTATACCCGCACCGAGGTCATCGACATCGTCGTGATTGATGGCCAGGCGCGCGGCATCATTGCGCGCAACCTGGTAACGGGCGAGCTGACGCGTCACGAAGCCGATGCGGTCGTTTTGGCAACCGGCGGCTACGGCAATGTCTTCTTCCTTTCGACCAATGCCATGAACTGCAACGCCAGCGCAGCCTGGCGCGCCCATAAACGGGGGGCCTGCTTCGCCAACCCATGCTACACGCAGATACACCCCACCTGCATTCCGGTACACGGTGAGTACCAGTCGAAGCTGACGCTCATGTCGGAAAGCCTGCGCAACGACGGTCGCATCTGGGTGCCGAAGAAAAAGGGTGACCACCGCGCCCCCAACCAGATTCCCGAGGATGAGCGCGACTATTATCTCGAGCGGAAGTACCCAAGTTTCGGCAATCTCGTTCCGCGCGACCTGGCCTCCCGCAATGCGAAACAGGTGTGCGATGAAGGGCGTGGCGTCGGTCCCACCGGCAAGGCGGTCTATCTCGACTTTGCCGAAGCGATCCAGCGCCTCGGCCGCGACAATATCGAGGCGAAATACGGCAACCTCTTCGAGATGTACAACCGCATCACCGACGAGGATCCCTACAGCACACCGATGATGATCTATCCTGCCGTGCATTATACCATGGGCGGCCTCTGGGTGGACTACAATCTGATGACCACGGTGCCCGGTCTCTATGCTCTCGGTGAATGCAATTTTTCCGATCACGGTGCCAACCGGCTCGGTGCCAGCGCGCTCATGCAGGGATTGGCTGACGGTTACTTCGTCCTGCCCAATACCATCAACGACTATCTCGCTTCCAACAAGATCGAGAAGGTGGGCACGGATCACGAAGCGTTTGTTGAAGCCGAGACCACGGCCAGGGACAAGCTGGACCGGCTGCTCGCCGTAAACGGCGACCGCACAGTCGATGATTTCCACAAGGAGCTGGGCCATCTATTGTGGGAAAACTGCGGCATGGCCCGCAACGAAAAGGGATTGAAGGAAGCACTCGAGAAAATTCCGCAGATCCGCGAGGAGTTCTGGAAGCATGTCAACGTGCCCGGATCGGCCGACGACCTGAATCAGGCGCTGGAGAAAGCCAACCGCGTTGCCGATTTCATGGAGTTTGCTGAACTGATGGTGAAGGATGCGCTGCACCGAACCGAGTCGTGCGGCGGGCATTTCCGCGAGGAGAGCCAGACGGAAGAGGGAGAAGCCAAGCGCGACGATGAAAACTTCTGCTACGTCGCCGCATGGGAGTTCCAGGGATTAGATTGCGAGCCGTTGCTCCACAAGGAGCCCCTGGAGTTCGAAGAGGTTCACTTAACACAGAGATCGTATAAATAGAACGGTAGGGACGGCTCGCTGAGCCGTCCGCGGCGCTTTCGACGAAAGCGCCCTACGCGGGGGATTGCAACATGTCAAAGAAGATCAATCTAACGTTAAAAGTCTGGCGCCAGAACCGGGGCGAGGAAGGCCGCTTCGAGACCTACAAGGCCAATGACATCGATACCGATGCCTCATTTCTCGAGATGCTCGATGTCGTGAACGATGAACTCACGCGGGAGGGTAAGGAGCCCATTGCATTTGAGCACGACTGCCGCGAGGGCATATGCGGATGCTGCGGCTCGCTGGTGAACGGTAAGACGCATGGCTCCCATGAGCAGACAACGCTATGTCAACTGCACATGCGCAAGTTCAAGGATGGCGAGACGATTGCCATTGAACCTTTCAGGGCAAAAGCGTTTCCCGTGATCAAGGACCTCATCATCGATCGCAGCGGTCTCGATAAGATCATTGCCGAGGGCGGCTATATATCTGTCAAAACCGGCAATGCGCCGGAAGCATCGACGACTCCGGTCAAGAAGGAGCTGGCCGAGTCCGCGATGGATGCCGCCGAGTGCATCGGATGCGGGGCTTGCGTGGCAGCGTGCCCGAACGGGGCGGCGATGCTGTTCACAGCGGCGAAGGTCAACCAGTATGCGCTGCTTCCGCAGGGTCATCCGGAACGGGCCCAGCGCGTGAAGAACATGGTGGACAAGATGGATGAACTGGGCTTCGGCAACTGTTCGAACGAATATGAGTGTGCGGTGGCCTGTCCGAAGGGGATCGACGTCAGGAACATCGCTGCGCTCAACCGTGAATTTATCAAGGCTAGTCTGGGGAAATAAAGGACAATGCATAACCGGTAACACGAACAAGGGGTGGGTAACCATGGCAGCACGACGAAGAGAGCAAACCTTCTGGACCGAACCGTTAAGTAAAGTGGATCTTCAGCGAGCGGCGGTGGTGCCGACCGGCACCCCCATCGTTGAAGCCGTACGCGAGATGAAGCTCCACCAGATCGGGTGTGTGCTGGTGACCGATAAGGACGGTAAGCTGATCGGTATCCTGAGCAACGGCGACCTCATGCATGAATACGTCGGATCCACACTGCCCGGCGAAACTCCGGTCGATGCCATCATGACACATGATCCGTTTACCGGATCACCTGACCTGACCGTCCAGGAGAGTCTGGAGATATTCCATTCGGAGCCCTTCCGTCATATGCCTATCCTGACCGGCGACAAGATCGAGGGGATCCTTTCTATTCGTGGCCTGATCGCCTTTATCAGCGAGCACCTTCCGCTGGAAGTCATGAACCTTCCGCCGGACAGCAGTTTGATCGCAACGCGGACGTTCGGGGGTTAAGCCATGACGCAAACAATAGATAAACTGGTGGAAAAAGATTCGGTCGTCGTACGTTTTGCCGGGGATTCCGGCGATGGCATGCAGACCGTGGGCGAACTCTTTGCGGATGCCAGCGCATTGCTGGGAGATGCCATCGTAACCTTTCCGGACTTCCCGTCGGAAATCCGGGCGCCTTCCGGCTCGCTGCCCGGCGTATCCGGCTTCCAGGTGCATTTCGGATGCAAGTCGGTAATGACTCCGGGCGACAAGGCAGACGCGCTCGTGGTCATGAATCCCGCCGCCCTGCGGGTCAATCTTTCGGAACTTGAACCGAAGGGCCTGCTGATCGTCAATACGGGTGCTTTCACGGGACCCAACCTGAAGAAGGCGCTCTACGACACCAATCCGCTGGACGACCCGGCACTGGATGATGCGTACCATGTCATCAAGGTGGACATCAATGCCATGACGGAGGAGGCGCTCAAGGATCTTCCGCTCAAACCGGCCCTGCGAGCCCGCTGCAAGAATTTCTTTGCGCTGGGCATTACGTACTGGGTCTTTTCGCGTCCGCTGGTCATGACGCTGGACTGGATCGAAACCAAGTGGCGCAAAACCCTCCCCATGATGGCCGACGCAAACAGCATCGCCCTCAAGGCCGGCTATACCCTGGGGGAATGCAAGGATGTCAACATTACCCAGTATGCCGTAAACAAGCGCATGCTCGAGGACGGCATCTACCGCAAGATCACCGGCAACGAGGCGACGGCACTGGGTTTGATTGCCGCCGCGGAAAACAGCTGGCGGGATCTCGTGCTGGGCAGCTACCCGATCACGCCGGCGACGCCGATTCTCGAAACGCTTTCCAAGCATCGCAACTTCAACGTTAAAACGGTTCAGGCCGAGGACGAGATTGCGGCCATAGGGGTGGCCATCGGCGCATCGTTTGCCGGTGCTCTGGGCGTTACCACTACCAGCGGTCCGGGATTATGCCTTAAATCCGAGGCGCTGGGCCTGGCGGTGATTACCGAGCTGCCGCTGGTGGTCGTGAATGTGCAGCGCGCCGGTCCCAGCACGGGGCTGCCGACCAAAACCGAGCAGGGGGACCTGCTGCAAACCTACTATGGCCGGAACGGGGAATCGCCGGTAGCCATCATTGCCGCCAACTCCCCGACTGACTGCTTCGATTGCGCCATCGAGGCCGCCCGCATCGCGCTTAAGTTCCGCACGCCGGTCGTAATGCTGACCGACACCTATCTGGCCAATGGCTCGGAGCCCTGGAAGGTTCCGTTGGTGACGAATATTCCCGACATTTCCGTGGAGCCGATCAAGCACGGCGAGGAATATGTTCCCTACCGGCGCGATCCGAAAACGCTGGCACGCCAACTCGCGGTCCCGGGCCGTCCGGGTTTCGAACACCGCATCGGCGGTCTGGAGAAGACGGAAGCCGGTGCTGTGAGTTACGACGCGGAGAACCACGAAAAGATGTGCCGTTTGCGTGCTGAAAAAGTACAGCGGATTGCCGACGACATAGAGCCGGTTGCCGTTAACGGTAAAAAGAGTGGAAAGGTGCTGGTGATTGGCTGGGGCAGCACGTACGGGGCCATCACGATGGCTGTTGAACGTCTTCAGACGGAAGGATGTCCGGTTAGTTATGTGCACCTGCGCCATCTGAATCCGTTGCCGAAAAACCTGGGCGATCTTATGCAGAAGTTCGAGCATGTGGTCGTGCCGGAGCTGAACCTCGGCCAGCTTTCGCGCATTCTGCGGGCGGAGTATCTGATCGATGTAAAATCCATCAACAAGGTACAGGGGCGCATGTTCCTGATATCCGAGCTGGTGGCGGGAATTAGGGAATATCTATAAGGGGGGCGAATCGATGGAAGGGTTAAAGGAATATTTGACGCGTAAGGATTTCGTCTCTTCTTCCGAGGTGCGCTGGTGCCCCGGATGCGGTGACTATGCCGTACTGAATGCCGTGCAGAGCCTGCTGCCGCGACTGGGTATCCCAAAGGAAAAGTATGTGTTCGTCAGCGGGATCGGCTGCTCGAGCCGTTTTCCGTACTATCTGGACACCTACGGTTTCCACTCGATTCACGGTCGCGCTCCGACCATTGCCACCGGCGTCAAGGTAGCCAATCCGGAACTGTCGGTATGGGTCGTGACGGGCGATGGCGATGGTTTGAGCATTGGCGGCAACCATTTGGTGCATGCGCTGAGACGGAATCTCGACATGAACATCATTCTGCTCAACAACCGCATCTATGGCCTGACCAAGGGACAATACAGTCCGACTTCGGAGAAGGGAAAAATCACCAAAACAAGTCCCTATGGCGTGATTGACGAACCCATCAACCCGCTGCGGATAGCACTGGCATCCGAGGCCACGTTCGTCGGTCGTGCCGTTGATACGGACCCCAAGCATATCGGGGAAGTGCTAGAGGCCGGTGCGGAGCACAAGGGAACCGCATTCGTCGAGGTACTCCAAAGCTGCGTCATCTTCAATAAGAAAGCCTGGGCCGACATCTCCGACCGTTCCTGCCGTGAAGACCGGCTGCTCTATCTGGAGCAGGGGAAACCCCTTATATTTGGAGAAAAGCGCAACAAGGGGATTATCCTGCGCGGAACGGATCCGGTTGTGGTGACCATCGGTGAACAGGGTATCACAAAAAAGGATCTGGTTGTGCACGACATGTATCGCGAGGATCCCGTCTACGCCTCCATGCTGACCAAAATGGACTACCCCGACTATCCCTTGCCGGTCGGTATTTTCCGTGCGGCCAGGAAACCGGTGTATGAACAGGAACTTGAAGCGCAGATCAAGGAAGTTACCGCCATTAAAGGCCGCCGGAACCTGCAGGCGCTGCTGCGCGGATCGGAATACTGGACGGTATCCGAAAACGGCAGCAAGGTAGAGCGCTCGAGCAGCATCAGCGCCTTGGCCAATGACGAATCGCGGGTTATGGATGAGCAGATTCATACCATCCTCAAGTCCACCGATCCGTTGACGGCCAGCCTGAAGACCAATGTCGGCAAGATCTTCTACGACTACGATTATCACCGTTCGAAGATCATCTCACCGCGTGAAAGCATCGCCTCCGCGATCGCGCACTTCAAGGCGGCCCGGCTGGAATGCATTCTCATCGGAGACGAGAAACGGCTGTACGGCATGATATCCGAGCGCGATATCATCCAGAACGTGGTGCTTACATCCATCGATCGCGATCGCATGTCTGTTTCGACGATCATGCGGCCGATCTACGACATCATGGATGAAACCAACTCGCTGGCGGATGTGATCAACATCCTGTCGATCAGCGGTCACCGGCACGTGCCGATCCGTCTCAAGGACGGCGGATTCGGGCTGGTCACCATCCGGCAGATCCTGCGCTTCATCCACGACACCGTCGAACAGGTTGAAAAAAAGGAAACCGAATAAATGAAGATACACGAATACCAAGCAAAGGAGCTGCTCAAAGGCTACGGCATCCCGATCCAGGACGGTGTCACGATCGAGGATCCGACCCAGGCCGAAGCCGCCGTGGACCAGGTGAGCCGGGATCTCGGGGCGGAGCAGTTTATCATCAAGGCGCAGGTGCATGCCGGCGGGCGCGGCAAGGGCGGCGGCGTCAAGTTTTCCCCGGACCGGGACAGTGCGCTGGAGAACATTAACAAGATCCTGGGCATGACACTTGTCACGCACCAGACCGGAGCGGAAGGACGTCTGGTCAAGAAAGTGATGGTGGCACAGGCACTCGACATCGCGAAGGAACTCTACGTCGCCATCACGCTGGACCGGGCCAAAGGGATGGATGTTTTCATGGTATCGTCCGAGGGCGGCATGGAGATCGAGGAGGTCGCCAGGAAATCTCCTGAAAAGATTGTAAAGGAAGCGGTGGTCCCCGGTTTCGGTCTGCGACCTTTCCAGGCACGAAATCTGGCCATGGCGCTGGGACTCGAGGGACAGACTTTCAAGCAGGCGCTGGGCATGTTCCAGAAACTGTACCAGCTCTATCGCGAGATGGACTGTTCCATCGTGGAAATCAACCCTTTGATCGTCACCGAGCAGGGGGAACTGGTGGCGCTGGATGCCAAGCTCAATTTTGACGACAATGCACTTTATCTTCATTCCGAAGTGGCCGAAATGCGCGACCTCAATGAAGAGGATCCTGCGGAAGTCGAGGCCGGTGAATACCATCTGAACTACATCAAGCTTGACGGCAATGTCGGCTGTATGGTCAACGGCGCCGGTCTGGCCATGGCTACCATGGACATTATCAAGCAGCGCGGCGGATCGCCCGCCAACTTTCTCGATGTGGGGGGCGGCGCAAACGTTGAAACCGTCAAGAACGGCTTCCGCATTATTCTATCCGATCAGAATGTCAAGGCGGTCCTGATCAACATCTTTGGCGGGATTGTGCGGTGCGACCGTATCGCAAACGGAATCATCGCGGCGGTCAAGGAGCTGGACCTCAACGTACCCGTTGTGGTGCGCCTGGCCGGTACGAATGCCGATGTGGCAAAGGAGCTGTTGGCCGGCTCGGATGTATCGATCATCTCTGCGGACTCCTTCGAGGATGCCGCCATCAAGGTAGTGGAAGCAGCGAAAGGCTGAGTAACATGGCGATATTAGTAGACAAGGATTCAAAAATCATTGTGCAGGGCATCACGGGCTCCGAGGGCAGCTTCCATGCGGCCCAATGCCTGGAATACGGAGATAACATTGTCGGCGGTGTGACGCCGGGGAAAGGCGGGCAGACCGCGCTGGATGGAGCGGTGCCCGTATTTAACAGCTGTGCCGAAGCCCGTGCCGAGACCGGCGCGAATGTATCGCTCATCTTCGTGCCACCGCCGTTTGCGGCGGATGCGATCATGGAAGCCGCTGCCGCCGGCATTGAACTGATTGTCTGCATCACGGAAGGTATTCCGGTTGCGCAGATGGTGGAAGTAAAGGCGTTTGTCGAGAAGACGGGGTCCCGTTTCATCGGCCCAAACTGCCCGGGTATCCTGACCCCGGAAGGCGCAAAAGTCGGCATCATGCCCGGCTTCATCGCAAAAAAAGGTACGGTGGGCGTCATATCCAAATCGGGAACGCTGACGTATGAGGCGGTTGACCAGCTTTGCCAGGCAGGACTGGGGCAGTCCACCTGTATCGGCATCGGCGGCGATCCGATCATCGGAACAACGATGAAAGATCTCCTCGAAATGTTCGAGGCCGATCCCGGTACGGACGCGATCGTCATGATTGGTGAAATCGGCGGATCAATGGAAATCGAGGCCGCCCGTTACGCCAGGGACCACGTGAGCAAGCCGGTCATCGGTTTTATTGCCGGCCAGACGGCACCACCCGGCCGACGCATGGGGCACGCCGGCGCGATCGTGTCCGGTGCCGATGAATCCGCCGCCGCGAAGAAGAAGCTGATGGCCGAGTGCGGCATTCTTGTTGTTGAATCACCGGCTGACATCGGACGCACGGTGAAAGACGCTTTAAATAAATAGAGGAGGTTGAACAATGAGTAACAAAGCCACACTTAACTATGATGGATCCAGTACTGATCTGGATGTAATCGTGGGCACCGAGAATGAAGTCGGTATTGATATTACGAAACTCCGCGCGGAGACCGGCATGATCACGCTGGACCCGGGGTACGGAAATACAGGTTCCTGTACGTCCGACATCACGTTCATCAATGGAGAGAAGGGCATCCTGCAGTATCGAGGCTATCCGATCGAGGAATTGGCCGAGCATTCGACCTTTATGGAAACCGCGTTTCTGGTGCTGTACGGACATCTGCCGAGCAAGGCTGAGCTGGATGAATTCGAGTTGGGTATCCGCGATGAAGCGTCGCTGCACTACGGGATGAGATCCCATTTTGAGGGCTTTCCCGATAATGCGCCGCCGATGGCCGTGCTTTCGGCCATGCTCAATATTCTTTCCTGCTACAATACCGAACTGCTGACCACCGCGACCTCGGGACCGAAATTTACCGAGCCGGCATCGAAGATCATTTCCAAAGTGCGCGCCATTGCAGCCTGGGCCTACCGCACATCGGTGGGTAAACCCTTCATGCCCCCCCATCCCGACATGAGCTACAGCGGAAACTTCCTGCACATGATGTTTTCGCAGCAATTCGATCTGTACGAACCACTGCCGGAAGTGGAACGCGCATTGGATCTCTTCCTCATTCTTCACGCCGACCATGAACAAAACTGTTCAACCTCCACGGTACGCATGGTCGGAAGTTCGCACGCCAGCCTGTTTACTGCGGTAGCAGCCGGCGTTGGTGCCCTATGGGGGCCATTGCACGGTGGAGCCAACTGCGAGGTGATCAAGATGCTTACGGGGATCCGCGATGGCGGCATCAAGCCACGCGATTTCGTGGAGAAAGCAAAAGACAAGAATTCACCGGAAAAACTGATGGGCTTCGGCCACCGCGTGTATAAGAGCTTCGATCCGCGTGCCAAGATCCTCAAGACACAGGTCGACAACGTGCTCAAGGCCCTGAACATCAGTGATCCGCTGCTCGAAATCGCCTACGAGCTGGAGGAGATGGCTAGAAGCGAGGATTATTTCATCGAGCGGAATCTGTATCCCAACGTGGATTTCTACAGCGGTATTCTGCTGCGCGCTCTGGGGATTCCCGTCAATATGTTCACGGTGCTCTTTGCCATCGGCCGCATGCCGGGCTGGATCGCAAACTGGCGGGAAATGCATGTACAGAACCTGCGCATCAGCCGTCCACGTCAGATCTATACCGGCGCAACCAAACGAGCCTACGTGCCGATCGATCAGAGGTAGTGCAGTCTATATAAGGTTGATTGAAGAGCGGCTCAATAGAGCCGCTTTTTTTTTAGATTTCAGGAAGTCGCCTTTCAAAAATGGCTTTTGCGGTTCGGTTGCCCACCACATAGATCAGGATCAGTGCAAGCGGGATCCATTTCAGGTTGACCGCAATGGTCTGGACGATACCGAAACCGAAGTAGCAGACTACCGCAAATCGATATGCCCGGTAGTCGTATCGGATAAGGCCGATGGCCAGAATCAGGTTGATGATGGCGATAACGCCCAGCCCGAAGCGCTGGTCCGATTCAGGCAATCGCATGATGAGCACCCCGGTTAGAATCAGATGGAGCATGGCTACGAAACGTATGTTGAGAGCAGCCCTGCGAACGCGCTTTTCTACAGCTGTCAGTTCCCTATGCGTTTTGTCCTGGTCTAGGCCGCATACCGGACAGATGCCGGCTGGAGCCTCGGCGAGGGTACGGCAGCTCTTGCATCGCTTCATTCATCATCTCCTGCATTGAACCAAAGCGTACTGTATTGATGACATCGGTGGAATCTAAAAAGGCGAACGGGCCGTCAAGGGGGAGGAGACGGCCCGTTCTGTTGGGGTGGGTGTTTCTAGGGGAAATTCTTTCTTTATAATGCTGCCAATGCTGCCTCGTAATTGGGTTCCTGGGTAATTTCCGGCACCTGTTCCGTATAGACAACCTTGCCGGACTCGTCGACTACCACTACGGCACGGGAGAGCAAGCCCGCCAGGGGGCCGTCGGCGATTGTCACTCCATAACCGCTTCCGAACTCCGGATTGCGGAATACGGATACCGGAACAACCTTTTCAAGTCCTTCAGCACCGCAAAAACGACCAAGTGCAAAAGGAAGGTCGACCGATACACACAGTACAACCGTGTTGTCGAGTGATTGAGCTTCCTGGTTGAAACGGCGGGTGGATGCGGCGCATACACCCGTATCGATGCTCGGGAAAATATTGAGAATAACTTTGTTACCCGCCAGTTCACCGAGTGTACACCCGGACAGGTCGCTTTTTACCCCGGTAAATGCGGGGGCACTATCGCCTACAGCAGGCAACTCGCCAACCGTATTAACGGGATTTCCTTTTAAACTGATTGAAGCCATTGCGTCTCCTCTTTTGACGCTTCGAACTCTATGTGGATCGTTGCGGTTAATCAAGTACAAAAATCGTACTATATTGGTTTGCGCCTGAAATTCAGCTGATTTCACGGTTTCCATATAGGATTGACCCGGCAAGGGCTAGGCTCTAGTTTTCTTTGTCTAGACAAGCGGAGTGATTCGCGACAGGAGCAATAAATGAAATCCATCCAGATAATTACCCTTTTAGCACTGGTTTCCGTGATAACAGGCTGTGCGACTTCATCGAAGGTTCAGGAAATGATCGATGCCTCGAACCATGATTACAGCAGTCAGCTTAAAACCCATGAAGATTCGATCTCCGTGTTGAAGCAATCCGCCATGGCCGGTTTGGAAAAGAGCTCGGAAAACGCCAGGCGTTTGGCCGAACTGGAAAAACGGGCGGCCGCTCTTGCGCAGCAGCTTGCTGTTGTTCAGGATTTGGCCAACGCCTCGAAGGTGATAAGTGCGGAAAACACGGTCCGGGTTTCCGATCTTGAAGAGCGGGTTGAAACCAACAAGGAGGAGAGCGACAAGGTGGTCGCCCGGATGACCGATATCGACAAGCTCTACGAAGAGGTACTGATCCGCCAGTACCAGGCTATTGCCGACAGCGCGAATGCCGCTATCGAAACCCTCAAAGAGGATGGCTTCTCTGCCTCCACCAACGCGCCGGTCATGCTTGATGAACCCATCGAGATTGTTGCGCCGGACACGGCGGTGCCGACGAATATTTCCGAACCGATGCTGATAGAGTAGGATTCGGTCTCGGCTGATGGTTCGCACCCGTTCCGCCGTATCGGAGCGGGTGTCTGCTTTTCAGGCTTGATGAGCCAGCAGCGCACTTTTATGTTAAGCCAAAGCAAAGGAACCGTTATGGAGCAGCAGTCACGCACCGCCCACGTTACTCGCAATACCAGGGAAACACAGATCGATCTAACGTTGAATATCGATGGGAAGGCCGATTATGACATTTCCACCACCATTCCCTTTTTCGACCACATGCTCGATCTGCTGGCGAAGCACTCCCTTTTCGATTTGCGGATCAAGGCCTCGGGTGACACCGACGTGGACTACCATCACCTGGTGGAGGATGTGGGAATTGTTCTCGGCGAGGCCCTCAATCAGGCGCTCGGTGATCGCAAGGGAATCAACCGCTACGGTTTCTGGGTATTACCGATGGACGAGGCCCAGGCGCAGGCCGAGATCTGCCTGGATCTTGGCGGCCGGCCCTACTTTGTCTACATCATGGAACATGAGCAGAAATACATACGCGATTTCGACGTGACGATAATCAAGCATTTCTGGCGTTCGTTTGCCGACTCAGCGAAAATGAATCTTCACATTGAGTTGAAGTTCGGGGAAGACCTCCACCACTGTATCGAAGCCATTTTCAAGGCTGTTGCCCGCGCATTGCGCGTGGCCTGCGATACCGACCCCCGCGCCCTCGATCTGCTGCCGTCCAGCAAAGGCCGCATCGGCGCATAGTTTATGGAATTTCTTTCCCAGTATGCTGCGTCCGATCTTTTCTGGATCGGGCTGAGCCTGTTTCTAATCGGGATGAGCAAGGGAGGTTTTCCGGTCGGCAATATTGCACTGCCGATCCTGATTCTGGTGTGGCCGACGCAGACGCAATCGGCCCGGGAAGCGGTAGGCTTCATGCTGCCGATGCTCTGCCTGATGGATGTTGTCGCACTCTGCTTCTACAGGAAGCACATTCGGTGGGGCAGGCTGGTCTACCTCATGCCTGCCACCCTTGCCGGCGTCGTTATAGCGAGCCTGCTGTTTGTTTCCGACGATGCCACCCTGGCTGTGTCGGATCGGGCTTTGAAGATATTAATCGGCTCGCTGGGAATCCTGTTTGTAACCTACTTTTCCGCCAGGAAATGGATTCTGAGACACATCCACGCCGCTGAACCAAACTGGAGCAAGGGATCCATCTTTGGTTTTGGGGCTGGTATAACCTCGACATTGGCCCATGCCGCCGGTCCGGTGATGCAAATGTATCTGCTCCCTCAGCAGTTGGAGAAAAAGGCATTCGCCGGAACAAGCTGCGCCTTCTTCTGGATGCTCAACCTGATTAAACTGGTGCCCTTTACGATGTTTGGACGCATACAGCCCCAGAACCTTAAGCTCGGTGCTGTGCTATTGCCGGTGATTCCCCTTGGCGTGGCGTTTGGCTGGTGGCTGACGCACAGGACACAGCAAAAACACTATACTATCCTGATATACATGGTGTTGCTGATTACTTCGATTACCCTGATCCTCAAGGCAATCTAGCGCTACTCACCGCTGTACATCTGATTGGCCTGCATAAGCTGGCCCTCCACCAATGCCTGCATGGCAACTCCGCTTTGCCTCCACGCAGCCAGTTGCTCAGGCGTCAGGATTTCCTGCATTCGCTTATCCATCAGTTCACCCACGGCCGTCATGTCGGCCATGTGTTTTTGAATGTTTTCCTTCGAAAATCTCTCCGGACTCAGATCCCTGTTTTCATTGTCGTTCAGGTCTGTGGACCAGTTGTAGTTGTTACGCGTGTTGTACATGATATCCAGGACCTCACGGTATGTTTCGTCTGGGAGCGCGGCCTCGCCAAGCATTTGATCCATCTGGGATAACATCATGCGTTCACCAATGGTATCTTCATAGTATTTGAATTCTTCAAAATCATCTGGATCGTTGAGGAATTCCTTCATTTCAGCACGTGTGACGTCGTTGATCTGCTTAACATGCTCCTGGAGCGCCAGCTTTTCCTCCTCGGACAAGGTGCCAGACGCCATCTTCATGTGGGCATCGACATTAGCCATCTGTCGGTACATGAGCAGATCCATGAAATAGTTGGTCTCGTCCGCATCGAGATGGAGATAGGCAATCATGTCGGCATAGAGGGCACCGATTGCACCGCGCTGGCTGGCTTCAACCATTTTGTTGATGGTTGGGTTATCTTCTATGGTTTTAGCCATGTTGCGCATGATTCGCCTGGTGCTCTCCTGTGCTTCTGTGGCGGACGCGGCCGGGGCGGCTTCTGTTGATACACCTGGAGCGTTTCCATCTATCGGCTCCCTCGCGACGGATTGATTGGCCTCAGAGTTCTTCTCCGAAGTTGCATTTTTCACCGGATTGGCTTCTTGCGACGCGATCTTTCCCTTCAGGTGCGTGATTTCCTTCTGCTGAGATTGAAGTTTGATCACAAGCAGAAGACAGAGAAGTGCGAGTAGTAGTACAGTGAATATGTATTTCTTCATGTGGACCCTCCCCAGGTTGTTGCGAGTATGTGTATCACCCCTGTGATAGAACAGGTAATTACATTTTTCGCGATTGATTGTAAAGGGCTGGAGGTGTTTGCTTTAACCATGCAATGGGAGAGGACAAATCTCGGGCGAGTGCCGGTAAAATCATGGTGTTCCGAGGTGGATGACAGTGCACTCGAGCAAGCGGCCAATCTGGCGAACCATCCGCGTGTGTTCAGGCATGTGGCACTGATGCCGGATTGCCATGTTGGCTACGGCATGCCGATCGGCGGGGTTGTCGCCTGCAAAAACGCAATCATTCCGAACGCGGTCGGCGTAGATATAGGATGTGGCATGTGCGCCGTGCAGACCGGATCTCCTGTAGAAGAGGTGTCGTCCTCCAAAATACGTCGCTGCCTCGAGGAAGTAGAGCGTTACATACCGTTAGGTGAAGGACATTGCCATCATCAGGCCCAGCAATGGGAGCGCTTTGAAGAGCTGCCGCCCTGGCTCGATGCGCACACCCGGGATCTGGCATTCAGGAATCTCGGCTCGCTCGGAGGCGGAAACCACTTTATCGAGATGCAGGCGGATGACGACGGATATCTCTGGCTGATGCTGCATTCCGGATCGCGCAACCTCGGCTATCGCATAGCTGAACACTATCATCAGACCGCGGTGAGCGAGCATCCGGAGCTGGGCGACCTCGCATACCTGGATACCCGGAGCGAGGAGGGGAAGGACTATATCCGAGAAATGAATCTAGCGCTGGCCTATGCCCGCGAAAACCGTGCGCGCATGATGCTTGTATTCAAGGATGCCGTTGCCCGGATGCTTTCCTCTGTACGATTCCTGAAAGAAATTAATATCCACCACAACTATGCATCACCTGAAACACATTTCGATGAAACCGTTTGGGTGCATCGGAAAGGGGCAACTTCGGCAAAGTCAGGCGAGGAGGGCATCGTTCCCGGAAGCATGGGCACGCACTCGTATATCGTACTCGGTTGCGGCAATCCCGAATCATTCCGGTCCAGTCCTCATGGAGCCGGCAGGAAAATGGGTCGCATGGCGGCAGCGCGTACGTTATCGCGAGAAACATGCGATGAGGCCATGCGCGGCATCGTCCATTCCGGTTGGCGAAATTTCAAAGGTGGTGGACGCAAAATGAAAGGGATGCTGGATCTCAGCGAAGCGCCACAGGCCTACAAGAATATCGATGAGATCATCGACGCATCCCGTGACCTGGTCGAACCGGTGGTTCAACTGCGTCCGTTGGGTGTGCTGAAAGGGTAATTGAAATGATGTTTTGCGTGTAATTTAGCAATTCTCCGGTTTAGAGTTTGCCACCTGATTCAACGGAAGCTGGTTATGATTGGAATTATCGATTACGGAATGGGAAACCTTGGAAGTGTAACCAACGCTTTCCGTTTTCTTGAGCTGGATGCAAAAATTATTACGCGCAAAGATGAAATGGACCGTTGCCGGGCGGTACTACTGCCGGGTGTAGGGGCTTTCGGCGACTGCATGAATCATCTGGCAGAACATGATTTTGTCGATGCTATCCGTTCATGGGTGCAGGCTGGCAGACCTCTGATGGGCATCTGTCTGGGCTTGCAGGCTCTTTTTGAAAGCAGCGAGGAATCACCCGGCGTACCCGGGCTTGGCATCTTCTCGGGAACGGTTAAGCGCTTCGAGCTGCCGCAGGATCTGAAGGTGCCGCAGATCGGCTGGAACCGCATCAATGAGGTGCAGCCCGGTTGTCCGATGTTCGATGGAATTGAAAGTGGATCGTTCTTCTATCTTGTCCATTCCTATTATGTTTGCCCAGAGGATCAATCCATTGTGGCGGGGAATACCGATTACGGGATTGAATATTGTTCCTGTGCCTGGAAAAACAATGTGTTTGCCACCCAGTTCCACCCGGAGAAGTCGCAGGTTGCGGGTTTGCGCATGCTGCGCAACTTCCAGATCTGGGCGAACACGATATAGGCGGTTCGGCTCAGAAAGGCCGCATTTTCAATGTGTGAGCACCATGAATCATGATAGGTTGTGCGTGTATCGGGAATGGAGATATGAGTCTGAAAAGTAGAATACTGATAATACTGTTTGTCGCTTCGGTGGCATCCGCATTCGTTACGGGCTTGTTTCTCATCTTTCTGCTCAAGCTTTTCGGACAAATATCTGCCAATGCAGAGGGGCAATCCGTAGCTATTGTGTTTGCGGTTTCCGTCTATCTGCTCAGCGGTCTCTTTATTTTAGTTCTGCTTAATGTGCTGCTGAGCAGGAATGTGATCATCCCGGCCGTAGAGCGCAAGCTTATGGATAATGAGCGGGAAATGCTTACACGCCAGCTGCACCACTCTCAGAAGATGGAGGCGGTGGGAAAGCTGGCAGGAAGTATCGCCCACGACTTTAATAACCTGTTGACCATAATCGACGGCTATTCGAGCATGATCATTGCCGATCCTGACTCTGCGGAAACGCCTCAGAACGCAAAGGAGGTCGTCGAGGCAGCCCGTAAAGCCTCGTTTATAACACGAAAACTGCTCAGCTTTAGCCAGAAGGAAAAGTCGGAGCCGGTGCTGCTGGACCTCAATACAACCTTGCAGGATACGCAGAAAATGCTGGCGCGCCTGATCGGAGAGAAGATCACCCTGGTTACCAAGGCCTACGACGACCCGATTTACGCGAAGGTGGATCCGGTGCAGATAGGGCAGGTATTGATGAACCTGGCGGTGAATGCGCGGGATGCGATGCCTAACGGCGGGCGCATTACCATCAAGATCAACTGCCGGGATATAACCGATGGAGAAAGCTCAAAACCGGATAAGCTTCCTGCCGGGCGCTATGCCGAAGTGTCTGTACACGATACCGGCGTAGGTATTGATGAAAAAACCCTGTGCCGCGTTTTCGAAGCATTTTTTACAACAAAGACGGAAGGCAAGGGTACCGGCCTGGGGCTGTCTATTGTAAAGAGCATCATGAAGGAGAACAACGGCTTCATTGACGTGCAAAGCAAGCCTGGTGGTGGAACTACATTTCTGCTCTATCTGCCCGTTGTTAATCCTGAAGCCGTTGCAGAAATGCTTGAAGAGGAGGATGAGGCTCCAGAGGCCGTATCTCCCGATATTGATGATTCGGGTGAGCAAGGGCAGAAAATCATTCTTCTGGCGGAAGACGATCCTATGATCCGCAACCTTGTCATGCAAACATTGGAAACAAAGGGCTATACCGTCTTGACGGCCGAGGATGGCTGGGAGGGAATCAAGGTTGCCCGCAATCACAGAGGGCGCATCGATATGTTGCTCACTGACGTGGTTATGCCGGGAATGGGCGGGGCTGAGCTGGCTGTAGCCATGCATGAGCTCTACCCCGAAATCCAGGTTGTATTTATGTCCGGATACTCTCGCTCTCAACTCGACGACGAAGGGGTTCCTCCCGATGCAGCCTTGCTCGAAAAACCGTTTACACCGGATAAAGTCGTTGCCCTGATTCGAAAACAGCTGGCTGAGTAATAGGATCATTTCTCCGGTATGGGAACCACCATGATATTGCATGGTGCGTGGCGTATGACCGCTTCGGATACGCTGCCAAGCAGAGCTTTGTGAAGAATGCCGTGACCATGGGATCCGAGAATGATCATTTGAACTCCCATGTCGATTGCCTTCTGGATGATGAGTTTATCAGGCGTGCCCTTGAGCAGGATCGCGTGTGCATCGATATTCTTTTCTCGAAGGGCTGACGAGATGGCATGCAGCTCGCCATGTTCCCTTTTTAGCTCCTCGGCACTAAGGTCGCGGGCTAGCTGTACGTCACCTGGTAAATTAACAAATTCCGGTGAAAAATCGGAATATTGGGTGGTCTCGTAGCCGACGGTCTGCGATTCATCCGACGCGACATGCAGTATCCAAAGCCTTGCCCCGAGTTCCTTTGAAAGGATGGATGCCTGCTGAATCACTAGATCCGTGGAATCCGAAAAATCAATGGCTGCCAGCAGTGTCTTCATGCCAACCCCCTTTGTTCTTCCGATATTGTATTCGGATGCTGGCAGATAGCAAGAAGTGTGTACAGTTGCGTGTCAGGATCTCAGTCTGAAGGATTGGATGCAGCCGCGGCTTCGAGTAGGGGTATCGTGATTGTAACGGATGTGCCCGCATTGGACGTCTCTATGTTGATCTGTCCATTGTGGTCTATAACCGCCCGTTTGGCTATGGGCAGGCCTAGACCGAGCCCCCGGGCCTTTATCGTGCTGAATGGCGAGTAGACTTTATCTCTCAACGACGGATCGATTCCGCTGCCGTTGTCAGCTATTATAACATAGATACTTCCACCAAGGTCTGGCGTGGTGCGACTCTTAACGGTAACGCTCACGCGAGACCCCGGTTTATTATCCAGATTTTCTGCAGCGTTTTTGAGAAGGTGATAGAAGCATTCCTCTAGTGAGGCGGAATCTCCTTTAACCTGCAGGTTCGTCTCGTCCGATGACAGATGAATCTTCAGATTTTCGTGACTGAATTCCGATTGAATGCGAGTGACGGCAAACTCGATGGGTTTACGGATGTCCAGCGGTTGGTATACAGGCTTCGGAGGATTGGCAAACTCGTTTATCTTATCGATGATATGGTTGAGCTGGTCGACATCTGCAGTGACCTGTGCACTGAAATCCGAGCGGAAGTCTGCGTCTTCATATCGGTCTGGAAGCAGTTGGGCGAATGTTTTGATTGCTACAAGTGGATTGCGGATCTCGTGGCTCATGCTGGAAGCCAGTTCGTTCCAGAAGGCTGCGCGTTCGAGTTGCTCCGCCTTTTCCTGTAGAAGCTTCGCTCCGGTTACGTCACGCAGCATCATCATGACGCCGACACAGCTTCCATTGTCCATTAAACGCCGGGTTTCTGCCGAGAGGGTTCGTTTGGTCCGTGCATCACTCCATTCTCTGGGCTCGCGTATATCCTGTTCTTTTATGGTCCTTCGCAGCATATCTGCGATGCGGCTGCCAAGCCCCTCCACCCGGGTGCCAATGATATCCTCGTTTTCAGGGCAGAGTATAGAACGAGCCGAGCTGTTGAACCACCGCACTATTGCATGTTCGTCGCAGGCAATGATGCCAAACGGGATAGAATGCAGAAGGGTTTCCGCCAACGCCTTCTGCAAGGCCGTTTCCTCGTATTGAAGAGCTTTTTCGAGCGTAGTGGAAATGTGATCCGCCAGTGCGGTCAGGTCTTCAAGATCGGCGATATCGAAAGGAACTCCCGTGGATCGTTGTCCGACGAATATCCAGCCCTTTATACTTCCTGTTGCATAGAGTGGTATGATGATCTCTGCACCGAATGCATCCAGCATTCGCTTCAGCATTGCGCGCTCTTCAGGGTCATGGATATTCTGGAGCGTCGTGCGGGAAACCAGATGAGTATTCATTTCCATCCATTGGATCAATGGATCATTGGTCGCAACGGTAAGGTTTTCTGTTGCAGACAGGCAACGGGTCCCTGCCTTGAAATGGAAATGTTCATTGGCATCCGTCCGGATGAAGATGCCGGCGCGCGAAACGCGCGCCGTAGCGACAAGCCCGTCGACAACACTATCGAACAAGGCATCAAGATTGTCCACATTACGCTGTGCCTTTGAAAAATTCTGAAGGGGTGTGGATAGCTGTATGCGTGATACTGGCTGGGGGACCTCCGGCTGGCGGGCATTCAACGAGGCCAGTTCGTTAGCGAGTACACTGTTTCGTTGGCGCAATGTGAAGCATTCAATCGCCTGGTTCAGGAGGGAGCGGAACTCATTGTGATGGAGTTCAAGAGAGACCGAGGCAAAGGGTTCGAGTATCCCGGCTGCCAGTAATGGGTCGGATCGTTCGGTTCCCATGGCGATAACCACAGTAAGCGGATACGTTTTCTTAACAGCAGACAATACGTCCAGGCAGTTGGGAGCACGCATATCTGCCAAAAGAATGGTATCACCAAACTGTGAAAACCACTTTTCAAGGTCTCTTTCCGTTGATATCGGGTGCAGGGAGGTTGTTTGTGAAGCAATCCGCACCATCCGCTCGACGACCTGGTCGTCGCGGCTGTACAGGACGCATGATGGTGTCGATTTCATGCTGCCACCTCATCCAGCGATGGCAGATAGATATAGAATGAAGTTCCCGTACCGGTTTCACTTTCGACTTCAATAATCCCGTGGTGCTCATTGATTATTCCGTGGGCTACTGACAGCCCCATGCCCGTGCCTTCGCTCTTGCTGGTAAAGAACGGATCAAAGATTTTTTTGAGGCTTTCGCTGGGGATTCCTTGTCCCGTATCGCTGATCTGGATCCGGATGCATTTCTTTGTGATTGCATTGGCTGGCCCCACGCCGTTGGCAAAGCGGTAGTTACGGTTCGAGGTTGCGATCGTAATCGTGCCTGCAGCGCCAATCGCTTCAATTGCGTTGAGGGTGAGGTTGATCAGTGCTTGAGACAGCAGTTTTGCATCGCCTTGTATCATGTCGATTTCGGCATCGCATCTGCATTCGAGAGTAATGTTCTTTTGCACCATCTGCTCATGCGTCAGTTTTAACATCTGATCAATGGTATCATGAAGGTGCATGGGAACCAAATGCGGTTTGGCAGGTTTGGAAAAGCTGAGAAGTTCGTTCACGATCCCGTCTATCCGCGACACCTCATGTGCAACAAGAGCTGAAAAGTCTTTTCTGAAGTCCTCGTCGGCATAACGGTGTGGCAGCAGTTGTGTGAACGTCTTGATGGTGACCAGTGGATTCTTTATTTCGTGGGCCATTCCTGCTGCAAGCGTGCCGACGCTGGAAAGCTGATCCGAGCGGCGAACCTGTTCCTCGAGGCTTTTGAGCTCTGTCATATCGGCGAAGACCAGAAGCGCGCCCATTGGTTTTTGGTCATGGCCAAGCAAAAATGTAGTTCCCATCCGGATACTTAGGCTCTTTTTCGTTTCATCCTGCTCGAATAGCCTTGCATCAATGTTTCTTTCACCATGTTCAAGCTGCAGCACATTGTCCAATGCCTGACATATGGGGGCGGGAAGTATGTCGATAGACATTCCCATGGCATCCTCTTCGCTGATACCGGTTGTCCGCTGTGCCTCATGATTGAAGAGGGTGATTCTTCTTTCCTTGTTCGCCAGAATAACCCCGCTGACGAGTTGGTCCAGCATGATTTCGTTTCGAATCTTGCTGTCCTGCATTTCGGTGTACATTTGTGCATTTTCCATCGCCACCGCAAACTGGTTGCAGAGTATCTGTATTGCTTCCTGTTCGTCTTTATCGTAGATGCGGCCTCCTGCTCGTGGTCCAAATGCCACTAGCCCCGTTGGTTCCGATTTCGAGAACATACCCACTAGAATGTTGATGTTGTTTTCATTGAGTTGATTTATGGCATCCGTTGTTTTCTTGCTCGGGCGACTGCGGATAAGACTGTCTTTACACAAAGGATCTTTGGATTCTATAATAAGTTCAATAGCTGTGTCCGTCTCGCTAAATGTTGAAGTGGTTTGGGACGAGGTTGTAAACGTTTCGACAAACGATGGGCTGATGTAGGTGAAGAAGGAAATATACTCTGATCCCAGCGCATCAAGTAACAGTCGTGAGAAGTGTTCTTCCAGCGCTCTGTTGGTGCTTACGGTTTGGAAGATGTTGCCCGCTGCCCGCATCGTGCTCGCCACATCCATTGTCTTTGCTGTAATCAGCTTTGCGCTCATTTTCTGAAGTCGACCGTGTACAGGGGCCATAGTAAACGCAACGGTTAGTGTAGCCAGAAGTTGAGGGATGATGTTGCTCTCAATATTCCATTGTCTGTACATAAACAATACTACCGACCAGACGATCATGTAGATGGAAACCAGATAACAAGCTAGCAGGCTGTAGGCTGTTACCCTTCGCAAAATGGTTGCGATACCCATGATGCGTTTTGTGGCGATTCCGTAAGCAATGATTAGATTCAACGTAAGAATGCTGGTGGTATTTGCCATTGGAACCGTTTGGGATGATCCGGTAAACACGGTGACCATGACTCCGCCTAATGTGCCCGTTATTAGAGCCATGGAATAACCCATGGTTATGAACTCCAGCTCGATGCGGGGAAACCCGGAAATCTTTTTCCTGTCACCTATAAACGTGATTAGTAGAGAGACGACCAGTCCGATGAAGAGCAGGGCAAATATGAAGAATCCCCATCCATAAGAGGCTTCCGTGACATGGCCGACTCCTGAGGTGCCCGACGCTAAACTCATATCCAGTATTAAATAGGGCGTGAAGCAAAGTAGTGACACTGCAATGCAAATAAGCAACAGCTTTCGGGCTCGGTAGACGCATTGAATCCAGCTATCACCCTGATGCAGAATAGCAATCCGTAATAAGTGACAAGATGTGGGGATAAATATTGCAATCGCCGTCGCGAACTGGACGTATCGTTTAGCATCATCAGTGTTTTTTGCGTGCAGTATCAGCCAGTTTGATACCAGCCATAGCGTGATGATGAATGACAGGGCGAGATAGAGCTGGTTGACGGTCCGCCTGTGGTTTGTTACGAAAACGCCTATTCCCAAGGCGATATTAATAATAAACACGAATATGAAATAAGTTTCAAACGGGCTCATTATAAATCAATCCGTCTCATGACTAGGCTACTGTTGACGCGACCAATACCATGCGAATTGACCATAACATGTTCAATTCCATGGGACCTGGGCGTTTTTATGACGTAATCCAAATCACAGTCTGGATCCCTAACGCTATAGTTTGCCGTTGGAGGAATAAGTTGGTTTCTCAGAATCATGGCCGAGGTTCCCACTTGCATCGCTCCTCCGGCAGCTAACGGATTTCCGGTGGATCCTTTTATGGAGTTGATCGGAATGTCATAGGCCCTTTTCTTGAAAACAGACTTGATCGCATTGGTTTCAGTGAGATCGATTTGAGCATCGCTGGGGGCGTGTGCTGAAATGAAATCAATTGGGGTCGGTCCGATGGAGGCATTGGCAAGCGCTCCTAACATGCTGTATTCGATACCGGTGGCCGCTTCTGGGGTGGGATCACTCGCTGTTCCGTACCCAATAATTTCTGCGTAAATCGACGCACCTCTATCCATCGCATGGTCAAGTGTTTCCAGAACGACAACGCATGATCCCTCGGCAAGGACCCCCAATGAACGATTGAGATCGAATGGTCTGCTAGCTCTTTCCGGTATAGCATTGTCTGTACACAGCATTCTTGCTGCACAGAAGCCGGCAACCAATGAGGTTTCAATCGGGGCGTCGGAGCCGCCTGCCAATGCAATATCGGCTTTGCCATCCCGGAGTTCGTAGAATGTCTTAGCTATGGAGTCTACTCCTCCAACGCAACTATTCGAAAATACATTCAAGGTGCAGGGCAACCCAATCAGTTCGGCAATCGTGCTGGCGGAGGCAATGTGAATGCAGCCGACGACAGTGGGAAGCATGGACTGATTGCCTTTCTTCACTATTCTTCGTATTTCGGTTTCAATAAAGTCGAAACCAGCCATGCTGATACCCAATGACAGGGATAAAGGCGCCTGGAGCCTGATTTCAGTTGCATCGACCGCAGCATCGTTCAGTGCCATAAGAGCTGCGGAAACCGCAAGTTGTGTGTTTCTTGACAAACGCCTGGCTTTAATTTTATGGCGAGAGAAGTCATTAACGTCAAAGTCTCCAACCTCTCCAGCAATCTGGCTCGAAAGATTATCTACATTGCATCGGGTGATCGGGCCGATTCCCGATTCGCCTTCGAGCAGGGAATTCCAGAAGGCGTCTTTGCCGATTCCGTTAGCGGCAAGCACGCCTATACCGGTTATTACGACCCTGTTTCTTCCGATCACGTACTGTATCCCCTGTACCCGTTTTTGGATGCCGTTCTCAATGGGAAATAAATATTCATAAGCGCTTCCGCTCGAGAACTCTGTGCTATTTTGTCCCAAGTAAATATCAATATATTGTATATATCAAGAATTATTACACAACCTGTAGTCAAAAACACGACTTCAGATAGTAGCTCGTCCAGTCAGTCTGATTGGTTGTGAAATTGAAATGAAACGGACATGGATTCAGGGTGCGCGGAGCATGGACGAGGAGAGATACGAGCTACCTGCGTCATACGTGGTATGAATCGGCAGGGTTGTGGTTTAGTGGACTGTCGCCAGTGGAGTTCGCGTTGGGAGTAGATAGTGTCGAGCTGCTGCCAACGCAATCCCAGCTTTCTTACGTAGCGGCATTGAGGCAATGTGATCCATTAGATCAGCATAGCCGCCATCAAATCCGCGGAGATAAGCTGCCTGCATCACAAGGTTGGAAAAATCTACGTTTTTAGATGGCAAAATGCAGTTTGTGATACCGCGGGTCTCGCGACGCAGGTAGGGAATAAATTCGCTCAACACCTGTTCCGGATTTACGAATGAGGGTACCAGTAGGTCGGCATCTGGTGATATCAGCCCCTGATTCACTGCTACATCGGCGATGCGCGTGTCCGGGAGGATGCGGATTCCGGCGAATATCAGTTTAAAGTCCGGATCCGTTTGTCGCATGAATTTGACCGTCTCCGCCAAAGTTTCTGTTGATTCCCCCGGCCAACCCATCAGATATGTGTGAGCAACGGAGATGCCTGCCTTTTTGAACCACTCACTGACCACCGCCGAGTCGTCAATGGTGTGTTGTTTTCCCATTCCTGCAAGTATCTTTTCCGATCCCGTATCGACTGATAGCGTGATTTCAGTGCAACCTGCCTCCTTCATCAGCCGACAGACCTCCGGGGAGAGTGAACGCGGTTCTGGATGAACGAAAGATGTCCAGCGCATGCCTAAGTTCTCGCGAATCAATGCTTTGCATAGTTCACGTGTAAATTTAGGCGGGCCGACATTGAATTCGCTATCGGAAAAATGAACTCGCGTAATGCCCATCTCACGCAATTCCCGCAACTCGGAAAGTATGCAGTTAATATTCTGCGTAAGCACATCCCGTCCTACGATAGACGGTTCCGGGCAGTACCCACATGGTTTGTAGCATCCTCGTTTGGCCTCAATGTTCCCGAATCCAAAGACGCGGTAATAGTCTTTGTTCCGCATTATGTTGCGACGGCGGGGTTGCTGTTCGCCGTAGCCATCTTTGTTCCTCGGGTTAACGATGAGGTCCTCTCCGTTTCGCCAGACAAGATTATCCACCTTCGATAGGTCTCCCCCGTGCTCAAGAGCTTGTATGAGCCGGGGTAGTGCTCTTTCGCCATAACCGGCCACGCCGAAGTCAGCCCCCGTGTACTCTAGAATCTCGCGAGCGAGCAGTGAATAACCTGCGCCGCCCAACACGACATGGCATGCGTGGGTTGACTTAATGCGGTGTACAAGATCGCGGATATGCGGAATGAAAAACTCGTTGCTGGCAAGGTAGCAGGCATCGACATTGCGTACGCTGATTCCGACCAGATCCGGCTTGGTTCGGGCCACGCGCCTATACAGTTCCTCGTCGGTTTCAAAATTGAGGTCTGCCACGTCAAACGGGATTCCTGCGCGAACCAGGGAGTTGCACACATATTCGAGTCCGATCGGCATCACATGCGGTCGGAAGCGGTTTGGGTACACCATTAACGCTGTTAGTCGCTGTTTCATACCAAAGGGATGTGAACGTCCATCGGGTGAGGATGGTGGCTGCCGTATATTTCAACTGGGTCCAAATGTAAGCATCTAGCGGGGAAACGGCAAAGGAGTCAAGGTTCGCCTTCAATGGATTGTGTTGGAGTGCTCACAAAAGAAAACTATTGTAGTCAACTAATTCTGGACTACAGGTCTATGAGAGATGGCAATATGTTGTATAATATGAATAATCACACTACAAGATCTAGTTAGATAGTGGCTGACATATGGCATGGCTATTGCTAAAAACACTATCGATTATACGAATAACAACTCTAGCAAAGGGGCTATAATAGCATGAATAAAACACTATTGTGCGCGGTGAGTGCGACTCTTCTCTGGTTCGCCTTCGGGGGGGAGGTGGTGCATGCCGATGCTTATCGCAATCCGGCGCCAACGGCAGAAGGTATCGCAAAGTCAGGAGCGAACATGATCTTTGTGGATGATGCCTCTGCCATCTCATACAACCCTGCAAACCTCGCATTCCAAACGAATTCCTCCGTGGTGGTTGCCGCGGCCTTAGCTCGCGCGGAAAATACATATTCTCCCGCACCGGGGATTGATATAGCTTCGGATGATCCCTGGGTCTTTCTTCCGAATCTATACTATTCAATGCCGGCAACGGAAGATATCGTGTTAGGTCTTGGCATCACCACACCTTTCGGTCAGGGTATTTCCTGGAATGCAGCTTCTCTAACGCCACCTTCTCCGCCCCCGCCTGGCACACCAATTCTTTATGAGGCCAAAATGGCGTTGGTTAATTTTAACCCGACCGCATCAGTGAAACTTGGTGACTCGGTCGCAATGGCAGTGGGACTGGATGCATTCTATTCTCAGTTGGATTTTAAGGCATTAATAGCCACAGGCGCTGCATTTCCATTTGATTACTTGAATGCTGAAGCTGATGGTGACGGATGGGGAATAGGCGGAAACGCTGCACTGACCTGGATGTTGACTGAAAAGCAGCGCGTGGCATTTAGTTACCGCAGTCAGATAGATCTTGAGTATGAAGGTGACTTAAACATGAAGATCAGCTTCCCGAATATTTTCGGAGCTGCTTATGGAATTCAGTTGACCGATGACATCCAGTTGGAGGCCCTTCTCGAATGGATTGAGTGGTCGGTCAATGATGTGCAGACAGCGACCGTCAGCGGCTTGGGAACTTTCCCACTGGTAAACAACTGGGAAGACACCATAACCGTCGCAGTGGGCGGGAGTTGGAATATTGACGAAAACTGGGTCATCAGAGCGGGTTATACGTTTATTGAAACACCGATTCCCGATGAGACGATCACACCCATTCTTCCAGATACAGACAGGCATATATTTGGGATGGGATTTGGTTATACGACTGGTAAGCATACTCTAGATTTGTCCTACGCCTACACGGTTTATGAGGACAAGCAGTCTCCTCCGGCGGGTGTTGCCCCCGGAATTTATGACATTGATTCCGACTTAGTGGGTGTGACATATTCCTATTCGTATTAAACGGAGGTGGGTATCGTGGATACCAAACCAACCATAGGCAAGATTTTGGTGATCGATGACGAGCGTGGGCCGCGCGAGAGCCTGCGCATGGTGCTGAAGTACGACTATGAAATATTCCTTGCCGACCGTGTGGATGGCGGCGTGGAGCTTCTTCGGGACACTCATCCCGATCTTGTGATCATGGATATACGCATGCCTGAAAAGAGCGGCATCGAGGGATTGCGGGAAATTCGGGAGATCGACCCCAATGTGTCCATTGTCATGCTGACCGGCTACGGGGATCTTGAAACGGCCCAGCAAGCGATTCGCTTTGGAGCGAACGACTACCTTCAAAAGCCTTTTGATGCGAATGAAATACAGGATGTGGTGAAGAAGTATGTCGACCGAAGCAAACTCTTTGCGCGGAAACGGCAGGCTCAGGAAGAGCTACAGAAGATGACACAATCGCTCAGTCGAGAGGTTGGTAAAACCAATAAACTCACATCGCTAGGCGCTGCCTCCGCCGAGCTGGTACATGACTTGCGCAACCCGCTGACCATTATTCGTGGCTACCTTGATCTGCTCAACTATGAGCTGAAGGAAAAACAAGACTCCACCTCCGCGGAAATGAGCGATTATCTGGATCAGATAGAGCGAAATGTAGAACGTTGCGCCGAATTGGTTGAATCCTGGCGTTCTCTGGGTCGCTTCGATTTTTCTCAGCTGCAACGGATAAGTCTGCCTAAACTTCTTAACGATTGTTTCCGGGATGCCGCAGCGCATTCCGATATCTCATTTTCGCTCCAGGCCGAAGGTGCAGAGGAGCAGTACGAGATGCTGGGCGAGCGATTACAGGTGAAAAGGGCGTTCCAGAATCTAATGGACAATGCCGTTGAAGCGGTTGTCCGTGAAGGGTCTCCCAGTATCACGGTCATATTCTCAATGAACCATTCCAATATTACCGTTAAGCTAAAAGACAATGGATGTGGTGTTGATACGCAGACGTTGCGCTGGATATTCGAGCCGTTCGATAATACTGCCACTATTGAAAAGGGCGCGGGGCTGGGTCTGTTTATTACAAAAAAAGTACTTGAAGAGCATCGAGGTTCCCTGGAATTTGAGAGCCGTGTAGGTCAGGGTTCGATCGTCACGGTACGTGTGCCGCAGGCCCACACAGCACTTGGATACTTTTCCAGTCCTGAGTCCATGATCCAAGCCTGATAGGCGCTAAATGACCGATTCCAATTCCGCAGCTGCTGCCATCGCATCCTGGAGACAGGCTCTCGGTGGACGTGGAGTGTTGGATACACCTGATCACCTGGATCACTACACACATAGTGTATGCGCGTCATCCCGAGAAGTTGTGGCTGTGCTCAAACCAGGGTCGTTGGAGCAGGTCCAATCCATAGTAGCGACAGCCAACAAATACAGGATTCCTCTCTATCCGATAAGTTGCGGAAAGCAGTGGGGGATGGGATCGCGTCTGCCTGTCAAGGACGGTGCAGCAATCGTTGACTTGTCGCAGATGAACCGCATCATCGAGGTCAATACACAGTTTCACTATGCGGTTGTTGAGCCGGGTGTAACACAGCGGCAGCTCCTGGAATACATCGACGAACATAAGCTTCCGCTCATGCTCAATGTGACGGGCTCGACTTCGGACACCAGCCTCATCGGCAATGCATTGGATCGCGGAGTGGGTTATTTTGATTCGCGGGTACATGGGATGTCCGACATGAAGGTGGTGCTGGGTAACGGCGAAACCATTCAGACCGGATTCAGCCATTACGGCAATGCATGTACGCGCAACCTATACCCCCATGGTGTAGGTCCGTCGCTCGATGGTCTTTTTCCACAGGGCAACTTCGGCATCGTGACGTCTGCCTGCATTGATCTTCTGCCCAAGCCGGATATGCACATGGCAGTCATAATCAAGATTGATTCCGAGGATAAGTTTCCACAACTGATCAATGCCTTGGTATTGTTGCGGTCCAGGGGCATTTTCACAACGGTCGCACATGTAGGTAACCGAGAGCGATCGTTCATGACCTTGGCACCACTATTATACGAACAGCTTGTCAAATCGGGTAAATCCGCGGGAGAGCCTGCGCGGGCGCGCGCTGTGGCAATGTTAGAATCCGGTGGGTTCGGTCCGTGGAGCGCGGCCATCGGACTGCTCGGGACCGGAGCTCAGTTGAAGCTGGCAAAGCGTGAAATCAAGAAGGTGCTAGGCGCTTTTGCAAAAACGATGTTTCTTACAGATAAACTGATCGCAAACACAAAGGCAATTGCGGATAAACTGTCGTTCATCCCGGCTGTCAACGATCAGCTCATGTTGCTGAAAGCCGTTGAGCCGGTGTATGGGTTCACTGCAGGACGGGCAACCGACAAATCGCTCCAATCAGTATATTGGTCCGCCGGTGACTATGAAAATCTCGATGCAACCGATCCGGACCACTCCAACAGCGGCCTGCTGTTCTGTCTTCCCATTCTACCCGCTGATGGCTCTTCAGTGGCAGACGTGGTCAGGGAAACCCGGGAGACGTTTTCCCGCTATGGATTTGACGCCGCCATCACTGTTAACCTGATGTCCACCAAGGCAATGGAAGGGGTCGTCAGTCTGGCCTTTGATCGCCGCAATCAGAACCAGACGCAGCGGGCACACGCCTGTATTCAGGAGATGGAAGCACGTTACATGGAACTAGGTTTTCCGCCCTACCGCGTCGGCATCAACTCGATGCACCAGGTGGTTCGAGAAGACGATCCCTTCTGGCAAGCAGTCCGTGATCTCAAGAAGGTACTCGATCCTAACAACATCATCGCCCCCGGTCGGTATAATCTGGTGTGAAAACCACTGACTAGGACGAAATCGGGCGCTCGGCGACCCACTGGCGCATGGCGTTCTTGGTCTTGTTCCATTCTGCAGTATTATCATGCTCCTTCACGAACTCGCGAAAGAGATGGAAGAAGCACTGCCGGAAAGTGTCGATCAGAACCATGCGTTCCTGGAATTTTCCGACACGGTCGTAGGTTTCCGTCTGTGGCAGCTTGAGGTTGCGGAAGACAAATTCATCCGCATCGAATGTGAAAGCCCATACTTCCTCGCCGCGGACAAACTGGACCTTTGCCTTGCTTAGTTTTTTCCCGCTGAGCAGGGCGGTATGGGCTTCGGCGCTGAGCATCGGTTCCCCCTTGCGCAGCGTAATTTCGTGGGCGCCCTTGCCTTCCATCATAAAGGTGAGCGGTCCTTCAACCATGAAAGCGATTTCGCCGACGGCGGGTACATTGGACAACCCTCCACGCTTTTCCGAGCCATACCATAACCACATCAGGAATTCGCGGCCGGCGGTGCCGTCAACCATACCGTCTTCCAGCTCCTCGGAAAAACTGGATGGCGCCCATCCCTGAACGTCAATCCCTTCCGTTTTTACTGCGATATTTTCCGGATCACAGACCTGCGCAGAGCAGCCGGTGGCCTGCATCAGACTCAATACGAAAGCGTCGACCTGTTTCTCCGATGTGGCGGTAGCGTAGATCATGTGGGCGCGCTCATCGAAGACGAAGTCGATGCCCTTGAGCTGAGGCGGCATGTCGGGCAGCAGGCGTTCCTTGACCTGTTGCCTGATTTCCGAGCGCATCTGTTGATTCAGGTACTGCTTGTCTTCGGCCTCCATGACCGCCATCTCCTCGACTGCGCATTCGGCAGCCAGGAGGGAGGTGGGGACTTTCTTTTTAGCTTGCGCCAGCGTAAGCCGCAGATATCCGCCCAGAAAGGCGGTTTCATCAGTGATGTTGCGGTCGAGCAAGTGGCGGCCGGCAACCCACCCATGGACCTCTTCTTCAATAAGCGTATTCAGCGGCGGCAAAGCCTGCGCAGCAAACTTAGCGACATCGCCAGCAACCAGGTCGCGCGACGCAAAGAACATACGGAAGCTCAATGATCCCTTTTCAAATCCCATCTAACATACCTCATAATTGAAACGATTCAGCACAAAGGTTCGAAGTACACGAAGTGGTGTTGACGCCAGTCCCTGCGTGCTTTCAGCCTTGGTGCGGATTACCAAGTAACAGTGATTCCGGTGGAAACGGAGGTGGGTCGCGGATCCAGGCCGGGGATGGCCTGGAAATTGGTACCCCACATATTTTCCACTAGAAGCGAAAGGCGCACATTCTTGGCGAAGTGTGGATCGTAAAGCAAGCCTATCGATCCCTCGACTCCGAAATCACTGCCAGAGCGTGCGTTGTTTGCAGTCTGCTTGCGCATGGTCTGGGAGCTAAACAGCTGGAGTTCCGGCCTTAGCTGCCAGTAGCCTGACACAGACATGAGATGCTCGGGATAGTCAAGCTGGTACAGACCGGCGAAAATTTCATATTTGTCCTTCTCGATCCACTGGTAGTAGAGCTGGATCTTCAACTGATCTGAAGCAAGATAATTCACCTTTACATCAATACCCGATACATCCAGGGAGCCCAGGTCGGTCGCGGACCATGTTGTGTCGGCGGGGGATGATTTCACCCAATCCATCGCGTTTTCCTGATGGCGCTGGAATATTGCTGTGCGCCAATCGAGTCTGGACGACAGGAACTGGCGAAGGCCCAGTTCGGTACTGTGGGAGTGCTGTAACTGCAGTTCGATATTCCCAAGATGGTAGGGGTCGGCATAATAGAGGTTCTTAAAATCAGGCTGCATCACCGATTCCGAATACGAAGCGTAGAGCACGCTGTTGTCTGTCATGAGAAAGTCTACACCCGCCTGCGGAAGCCATTCCGGTGTTTCATCCGTTTGATAGACGCTGTTCAATCCGGCTTTGACTTGGAACCTTTCAAAGCGAAATTCCGGTATAATCAGGACTGAACCGCGGGTTCGTCCATGTTCGCCGATGTCTCCATCGATACGTTCATGTTCAATGTCACCCCGCAGGTTAAGCGCAATATTCTGGATCTCCAGTGTTCGACCCTCGAGCATCAGCGAGCCGTATCGGGAGCGAACATCACTTGTGAAATTGGCAGTCGGAATGGCATAATCACTGTCGTATCTCCGCAGGCTGAATCCGGTCCGCATGTACGCACCGTCGAGATCCCCCTTAGAAGCGGTGGCCAGCATCAGTACGTCATCCGTCTGCTCCTCCGCATAGACGTTGGCTGGTATGCCATAGTAGCCCTGTGCGCCATAGTCCTTGTGCTGTACGCCTGCCAGCAGGTCGAACTGCCAATCATTCCGGAACAGCTGCACCGCAGTCCCGCCGCCCACGCGTTCCAGGTTGTTGGCATCGTAATCAATGCCCAGCGCCTTTTCCGAATCTATGAATACACCAATTTTTTCGGTGCTGCTATTGACTGTTCCGCGGTATCTCTCTGCTGTTCCCATGCCGATGTTGATAGCCGAGCGCTGCTCCAACGGCAGGACATTCATTGCAGATGTGCCGATGAGATGGCCGGATACATTGTCTGTCCCTGATAGTGTTTTCGTGTCGGCGAGCAAAGGGCCAAACAGCGGATGATCGGCGTTGTAATGCGAGGAGTATGGAACCTTTAGGTTAAGCCCATTGATTGAGATGCCAGCGCCGTTGTAGCTGCTCCCGCGTATAGAGTAATCCTGCTGGGCTAGTCCCTGGGCATTGATCAGTAAGTCGGGGGCATCCGCGAACATCAGACCCGGGAGCATCAGGCTGAGCAGACTGGTCCATCGCAGGTGCATCAGCAGAATTCCTCGATGGTTTGCTGGAGAGCGTAGACTGCCGCTCGCAACTCGTCGTCGGAGATTATGAGTGGAGGCATGAGATAAAACATAGTGCCGAGTGGGCGGAAAAGATAGCCTTGTTCCTTGAGCGATTGCTTTATTTTGATGATTTTCGGTTTGGTTTCCGGCTTCAGTTCAACGACTCCGATCATACCGAGAAAGCGCAGTTCCTTTACACAGTCCAGGTCAGCCATTGGCAGCATCCACTGCTTCATCTTTTCGGCCTTAACGGCGGAACGGGAAACCGTGTCTTCCGCTTCGTATATGTCGAGTGCGGCCAATGCGGCGGCGCATCCGATTGGATGGCCGGCATAGGTATTGCCGTGATAGAAGGTACAGTCCTGGTCTCCTTCATCAGAGAAGGTGATGTAGATCCCATCTTTCACGATGCAGGCGCTTAGTGGCATGTAGCCCGCCGTCAGCGCCTTGCCGACGCAGACCATGTCGGGGTCGATGCCTGCATGATTGAAGGCGAAGCGCTTGCCGGTACGGCCGAATCCCATCGCGACTTCATCGATAATCAGCAGCACATCATTGGCGGCACAGCAGGCCGCCAGTTTCTTCAGATAGCCGGCCGGATAGATCTTCATACCGGCAGATCCGAGGCAAAGCGGTTCGATAATCACGGCTGCGAGTTTGCCTGCATGTTGTTCAATCACAGCCTTGCCCGGAAGGAAGCCGTCCGGATCGTCAGCCGTTGGTGCCGGGAAAGGCAGCTTGGCAGGATGCCTGACCGTGTTCTCATAGGGCTTATGGAAGCTGTCAACGAAACCCACCGACAGGGCGCCGAGCGTGTCGCCATGGTAACCCTGGTCCATGCCGATCAGCCAGTTTTTTTCCGGGCGCCCGACATTATACCAATACTGCACTGCAATTTTCAGAGCGGCTTCGACAGCACTGCAACCGTCGCTGGCAAACACAGAATGGCGGTCGGGCGAGGGCATCATCCCGGCCAGCCGGTCGGCCAGCTCCAGCACCTTCGGGTGGGTCATGCTGCCGGTGATGCTGTGCTGCAGTATGCCGGCCTGTTCCTGGATGGCCTGGACCACCTTGGGATGGCCGTGACCCAGGGCGCATGCCCACCAGCTCGATACGATATCGACATAGTAGTTGCCCATATCATCGATCAGGTAAATACCTTCACCGCGGACGATATTCGGCAGCCCGTTTTTCAGTGCGGAAAACGGTGTATAGGGATGGAATATCCTGTTTTGCATGATCAGCTTTGTTCAGCGGACATTCTCTTTAGCAAAAGCGGGAGGGATAGCACCAGCAATCCTGCCAAAATTCCCGGCATGCCTTCATAGATGGCATGATGCCAGCCGACCATGCGCCACGCCATTGCAACTGCAAGACCCGTTACCACGGCGACTATGCTGATCAACCGACTGGGATTCCGGCCGAAACACTTGACGATAAGCAACGGGGCGAATGCACTGGCCAATCCGGACCATGACATGATGACGAGACTGAATACCGACTGCTTGTTGAACAAGGCCCAGCCCAGCGCGGCCAATGTAATGATCCCGGTGCCCAGTTTGATCAGACGGGTATCTTCAATCCTTTGCGGAAGCAGGTCGTGGGTCAAGGCGGATGAGCAGCTTAAAATCAAGGAATCAGCCGTTGACATGGTGGCGGCAAAAACGCCTGCAAGAATCAAACCCACCAGAAAGGGCGGCAGCACCTCGAGCGCCATGATCGGGAGTGCCAGTTCGGGATCGAATGTCCCGGGATCTGTCAGGTAGATGCGGGAAAGCAGGCCGACACCTGTAGCCATGGCATAGAACGCAATGAACCAGAGATAGTACCACAGCTTGGCCCGTATCATGTTCGAGTTGTCGTCAAGCGTCATGAAACGCACCATGATGTGGGGCTGTCCGACCACGGACATACCGGCAAATCCCCACCCCACGGCAAACAGGATGCCTCCGGTAATACCGGGAACGGCTAAATCCTTGGGGAACAGATCCATGAAGCCCTCGACCTCGTGCATGCGGGACAGGGCGGTGCCGATCCCGCCGATTGTCTGCGTGGCCGTAAACAGAAGGGTACCCATGGCAAGTATCATGACAACCGATTGCGCTGCGTCTGTCCAGATCGATGCGCGGATCCCGCCCGCGTAGCAGTAGAGGAGCACCAGCAGGGCCCCGATGACAGCACCTCCCCAATGGGGCCATTCAAACAGTACCTGCAACGCCTTGCTTCCGGCCACAAGCTGGGCACTCGCATAGGCCAGCAGAAAGACAAGGGTAATGATTGCTACCAACCGTTGCAGGATTGGTGCGGGATAACCATGCCAGTTGCTGAGTACGCCGGCAAAGCTGACTTCACCGGTACGTTCGGTTCGCCGGCGCAAGCGGGAATGCACCAGGGTGGCAGACAGGAAGTCGCCGAGAATCCAGCCGACCATCAGCCAAATCGAAGCCAGACCCGTCGAGTAGGTATAGCCGATAACCCCGATGAACATATAACCGCTGTTGTTGGTAGCCACAGCGGAGAGGCCTACCAGTGAAGGCGGGATTGAGCGGCTCGCCAGATAATAGTCGCTCTTTGTTCCCCGGCTCTTGAGCGCAGAACTCAGGCCTATGACGGCAAACAACCCGAGGAACAGAATAAAACTGAATATCATGTGCTGCCCCGGCAGATGGAGGATTAATCGGTGGCGGCTTCGGCCTCGAGCTCGTAGGAACCTTCGGGATTATGTACTTCAGTACCGTGCAGCGGGGGATTGAATACACAGGCCAGCTGCAGCTCCTCGAAGGCTCGCAGAATGTGCCGGTCATGAAGGTTCAGGTTGTAGAGCGTTCCCGGCGTGATGGGATAAACTCTTCCGTTCTCCAGCGATTCGATTTCCCCCCGGCCGGAGATGCAGTAAACGGATTCCATGTGATTCTGGTAGTGCATCCGGAAATCGGCACCTTCATAGATGGTTGTAACATGGAACGAGTATCCCATGTTATCGGCACTAAGAAGCATACGGGTGCTCTCCCAGTTGCCGTCCGGTGACACGATTCTGCGGTTTGTTCTCATTGCGTCCTGCAACTGTCTGACGATCATGACTGCTCCTCGTGGCACATTGCCTGTTCGGTTCCCACGGTGACATCATCAAAATAGTCGACCTCTTCCGGGATCGTATCGAGCCCCGTGCAGACGGCTTTAACCGCATTCTCAATGATATCGATGCCTCGGCTCAGGTTTTCATCCGAAATAGTCAGGGGACAAAGAAGCTTGATGACCTGGTCATCGGCGCCACTCGTTTCAATGATGAGTCCCTGCTGGAAAGCCGCGTGGGTGATCTTGCTGGCTATCTCGCCGTTTACGCAATTGATACCCTGGAACATGCCGCGTCCACGGGTTGTAAAATTACCTTCGCCATACAACTCTACGATACGGTTCAGGCGCTGCTCCACATAACGCCCTTTGCGTTTTGTTTCATGCTCAAACCGATTGTTGCTCCAATATTCATCAATGGCCGCCTTGGCTGTCACGAACGCCATGTTGTTTCCGCGGAATGTACCGTTGTGTTCGCCGGGCTTCCACTGATCGTATTGCGGACGCATGAGCACCAGCGCGAATGGAAGTCCGTAGCCGCTGATGGATTTGGACACCGTGACGATGTCCGGCTCGATCCCGGCGGGTTCAAAACTGAAGAATGTGCCGGTCCGGCCGTTTCCCGCCTGGATATCGTCGACGATCAGCAGCATATCATGCTTCTTGCAGATGGCTTGCAGGCTCTGCAGCCATTCCATGCTGCAGGTGTTGATGCCGCCCTCTCCCTGTACCGTTTCAACGATGGCCGCGGCCGGCTTGTCAATCCCGCTGCTCGAATCCGACAGCATTTTGTCCAGGTATTCGATCGTATCGAGCGAATCGCCCAGATAGCCGTCGTATGGCATCCGGCTGGTCCCAGGCAGCGAGACCCCCGCAGCGCCGCGGTGGTGGGAGTTGCCGGTACAGGCCAGCGAACCCATGCTTACGCCGTGGAAGCCGTTGGTAAACGTGACAATGTTTTCCCTTCCCGTGTAATTGCGAGCCGCCTTCAGCGCGGCCTCTACGGCATTGGTGCCGGTGGGTCCGGTGAACATCACCATGTATTCGAGCTTGCGTGGTTTTAGAATCTTTTCCTGAAACGCTTCCAGAAACTGGCGCTTGGCCTCGGTATGCAAATCCAGGCTGTGGGAAATGCCGTCGCGGGCGATATAGTCCAGCAACTTCTCCTTGAATACCGGATTGTTGTGTCCGTAGTTGAGCGATCCGGCGCCGGCCAGAAAGTCGAGGTACCGGTTGCCTTCTTCATCATAGACGTGTTCGCCCTGGGCGCGGTCGAATATACGCGGGAAATTGCGGGCGTAGCTTTGGACTTCGGATTCGATTTCTTCAAATATTTTCATATCAGTAACCTTTGATTATTTGGGTATGGGGCCAATACGCCAGAGTTCCTCTGAATCGTGTTCGCCATGGAAGTGAAGCGCCTTATCAAATCCCGGCAGGATCTGGACGCGCGTTGACAATGTGTCGGCCAGTTTGGTGAACAGGGCCTGCGAAGATTTGTTATCGGAGGTAATGGTGGTTTCCACGAAATCGACCTTGCAGCAGGCGGGCCGCTCAAGCAGGGCCAGGAGCATGCGTCCGGCCAGGCCCTGTCCCCGCGCCTGCTCGGCTACCGCCACCTGCCATACAAACAGCGTGTCGGGGCGGGTGGGAAGCACGTAGCCGGATACAAAGCCGACGAGTCCACGATCGGACCTGGCGCTGATGCAGGTATCCTTGAAGTGATTACACTGCAACAGGTTGCAGTAAACGGAATTCGGATCCAGGGGCGGGCTCTTTGCTATGAGACGGTTCAACTCATAACCGTCGACCGATTCAGGTGACTGTATGGTAACTTCAATTGTATTGCGCAAAACGCCTCTCTCGTTATTGCGGTTCTGTCTGCTTGCGATCCGGCGCTAAACACGCATGTTCCCGCACCGGAATATGGCATCCCTCATGCCCCGTCAAGGTGCTGCTGGGATGTGTTATGGCTGGTTGAATAAGGCTCCAAACAAGCAGACCTGCCGGGGCTTTGCAAGGGATAGTCGGCTTTTTCTTGGCTAGACGCCCAGCTTGTTCACGATTTTCTCGACCTCGGCCACCACGGGGATGGGTAGGTCGGAGTACGAAGGTTGCCGCTCCGTAAGCTGGCTGCAGTAAGGGATGGTTCCAAGAACCGGAACCTTGCCGAACTGCCTGATCGTCACGGCGTTGTCTTCTTCGATGAAACTGGGATCTTTGGCCTCACTCGTAATAAAGACAATGCCGGCGATACTCAGGTCGTCGGACCGGAGCGCGCGGATGGTGAGTAATGTGTGATTGATGGTACCAAGCCCGGGGCGGGCGGCAATCAGTACGGGAAACTTCATTGCCTGCATCAGGTCGAGCATCGTCTCCCGCCGGTTAAGTGGCACCATGATACCGCCGGCCCCTTCGGCCACGATGAATTCATATTCGGTAGCCAGGGTGCGGGCCGCAATCACCATTTCCGCAATGTCGAGCTCACTGCCTGCCAGTTCGGCCGCGAGATGCGGTGAGCAGGCGGGCTCGAAGGTGTAGGGCGCCATGTTGCGGTAATCCAGTTCCGTCGCATTCATACGGGTCATGGAAAGCGCGTAGTCCAGATCGGGTACATTGCCGGCGCAACCGGTCTGTATCGGCTTTATGGGCGCCGCATTGATATTTCGGCGCCGGAGTTCAGCCAGCAGCAGGGCGCTGAGTACCGTTTTGCCCACGCCGGTGTCGGTTCCTGTAACAAACAATCCCTTCATGGCGGGAATTTATTACAGATGACGGGAAAGAAGGCAAAGCAAGCTTTAACGGACTATGACTTGGAGAGTAGGAACGTGGCTGTCTCGTAGGTGGCGTAGACACCGCCGTCGGATGAATAGGTGTCCTGGTAATCTGCCACCAGTTGACCCAGCTCCGTGCGGGTCAGCGGAGCCGTGCCGCTGCTGACTCTGCCGCCTGTTACGCCCTGTTCGTGAATCGCCTTGAGGAATGCCGAAGCATTATCGTAAAGAATTTCTTCCTCGCTGTGCTTGCGGCGTTCGAGCTTGAATCCGGCGGCCTGCAGGCAGGTCTTGGTATCTTCATAGCTCGGCAGTGTATTCGGCGGCGCCTTCGAGGCAGCAATTTCATTGCGCAGCTCATGGAGTTCCTTGAGAGTTCCCTGCAGCATCATGCCGAGCGCAAAGGTTCCGCCGGGCTCGAGGTTGTCATAGATGTTTTTACAGGTGGTCTCGAGATCGGGAATCCAGTGCAGGGCGGCGCTGGAGACGATCAGCGGATAGGGATCTTCGCCCCTCCAGCTGCAGGCATCGCCCACGATCCAGTTGATTTGCGGAAAACGGCGGAACTTGGCCTGGCTGTGCGCAACCATTTTTTCCGCCAGATCGACGGCATCAATCAGCACCTCGGGGAATCGATCCACGAGCAGGCGGGTCAGCAGGCCGGTGCCCGCGCCCAGTTCAAGGATCTGCTCCGGGTACATTTCCGGGAGCATCGAAATGACCGATTGTGCCAATGCGAGCTGGGGGCGCGCATGCCGGTCGTAGGTCTCGGCGGCGGCTGAAAATCGTTTTGAAATCATGGGATGTTTCCTTAAATTCGGCGCGCACATTGCGTTATTTCGCAAGCCAATGCAACAACGGGACGACCTGTTTTTCAGGGGTGCAGATGCCGGATGAAAAAATCCTCGCGCAAGCGTCTGCCGTACGGCGCCATGCCGGCCCCATGACCGGAGGAGGGGAAGACCATCAGTTCAAAATCCTTGTCGGCCTTGATCAGCTCATCCACCACCTGCATGGTCGAAGAGGGGTCGACATTGGAGTCCAGGGCACCGACTGTCAGCAGCAGTTTTCCTCCCATTTTGTGCGCATCTTCCACGTTGGAATTTTCAGCATAGCTTTCATCGACCGGCCAGCCCATCCACTGCTCGTTCCACCAGATCTTGTCCATGCGGTTGTCGTGGCACCCGGAATCAGCGGCCGCCGCCTTGTAGAAGTCGGCGTGATCGATGACTGCGCGCAAGGCACTCTGCCCGCCGGCCGAGGTGCCAAAGACGCCGACGCGGGAGAGGTCCATGAATGGGTATTTGCCAGCCGCGGCCTGCATCCACGCAATGCGGTCCGGGAAGCCGGCATCCTTGAGGTTTTTCCAGCAGACATCGTGAAACTTCTTGGAGCGCCAGTTGGTCCCCATTCCGTCAATCTGGACAACGATAAAGCCCAGCTCGGCCAGACGCTGGCTGGCGCGGTAAGGCTTGAAATCCTTCGGCGTGAAAAAATCCTGCGGGCCGGCATAGATATCTTCGATCACAGGATATTTCTTCTTCGGATCAAAGTCCGATGGGCGGTAGATCACGCCATAGATATCGGTTTCGCCATCGCGGCCCTTGGCACAGAATGGTTCGGGCAGATAGGGATCGATCTCCAGCAGTCCAGAGGCGTCCGCCTTGCCGAGGGACTGGATCAGCCGCCCGTCCGAATACCGCCGCAGTTCATGAACCGGGGGCTGGTCTACGCGCGACCAGCTGTCGACGAAATAACTGCCCTTGGGGGAAAAGCTGACTGAATGGGTGCCGTTGCCGTCCGTGAGCCGGGTCAGGTTGGAACCATCAAACGAGACACGCGCATATTGAATGTAGTAGGGATCCATGTTGGGAATGATTCCACCGGCACGAAAGGTGATTTCACGTTTGTCTTCATCGATCTGTTCGATGCCGCGGACCACCCATTTGCCGTCTGTAATAGAGCTCGCTTTACCGGTTGCCATGTCAATGAGATAGAGTTGGTTCCATCCCGAACGTTCCGACATCCATATGGCTTCATCGGTTTTGTCGAGATAGCGGATCTGTATCTTGTTGGTATAGTCGATGAAGGTTTTGCTCTTTTCTTCGGCGAGCACAGCCACCTTGCCTGTCTTTGCCTGTATAGCCAGCAGGCGCACGATCTGGTGTCCGCGCTGGTTGTAGATGAAGAACAGTCGCTTGCCGTCGGGAGTCCAGTGGAAGTCGCCGACCTTCCAGGGATTGGGAAACAGCGCGTCATCGAGCGGGATCTGTTGCATCGTCTGCAGATCGAACAGACAGGGTTTGCGCTCGGCGATACGATCCCCTGGCTTGGGATAGGAAATGGAAATCGTGCGCGGCTGGAGCCGGTCCTTTGGCGCGGCTTCGATCAGGTCTATATGCCGGTCGTCGCCGGCTTTCTCGCGGATCGCCATCAGGTAGCGTCCATCGGGAGATTCGATGGCCGGGCCGCAGTAGCGCCATTCGGAGGTCCCATCGGTAGTGAGCTGCGTTTCCTGTCCAGTGCTTCGGTTCCGTACGAACAGGTTGTTTTCATGAAAGTTCGATTCCCATTTTCCAGGAGCATCCGCCCTGGGTTCAGTTGTTCGTTCCCTAGGGGACGATCCGAGGTAGGCAAGCGCCGGCTCGCCTGCGGCAACGAAGGCAAGCTGCCCGGCAACCCATGCGTGACCCGCAAACGTGTGCTGTCGATAGCAGTCGCCGGGTTGTATGGTGTTGTAGGCTTGTAGAAGGCCTGCTGAATCAGCCCAGTGCAGTTGCACGGGCTGATCGGTATTGTTGATGAATATGATGGCGGTCTCTCCCCCGGTATACCGGCTTTGTACATGCCGGTCTCTATGCTTCGGCTGCAGCGCAAAAGGATCGTCCAGCGGGTCCACTTCTTCGATTCGGGATCCGTTGATCGTCAGGGTCGAATAGTTGCCGCCTGCCTCGATCAAACAGATGAAATCATCGCTTTCCGCTATGGCAAAGCGAACGATACGGGGCGATTCAGCTCCGATCTTTTTTGCCAGCGCGTCAAAGTCGATCATAGGCCTGGATTTTCCGCTGCGGGTATCAATGCACATGATCTGTTCGCTGTCGTGAATATACAGCGCGGAATCATCGGGGGCCCAAACCGGATTGATTTCCATTCCGGTGACGCTGCCGGTCAGGCGTTTTTCCAGCGTTTCGGCCGACTGCCGGTCGGCAACAGCCGGCAGGAGGATTCCGCCGGCGAGTAGAATGGTCCACAGTGATTTAGTATACATAACCATGGTTCAATGTTGCGTGATCCGCCCGATCCTGCTCAAGTAAAAGAGTACTGCAATTGATTCATGCCGATCTGCTTTACATCGCTGGAACATCAGGGTATTTGTCATTTACTGACAATGGCGCATCTGGAGAGCCCGTATGATCAAAGAAATTTCGGAGTTTTTGCACATTTCGTTGGGGCTGACTGAAAATCTGGTCTACACCGCGATTGCCCTCGTGGTTTTGGTTTCCCTGAAGCTTTTCATCACCAAGGTCATATGCCGACAGATCGAGGACGACAAGCGACGGTATCATATCAGACGCACGATTACCTACGTTTACACGTTCATCATGGTTGTCATCATCGGCTCGATCTGGTTCCAGGGAATTGCTTCGCTGAGCACCTTCCTCGGCCTGGCCAGCGCCGGCCTGGCGGTGGCGATGCACGATACGATTGCCAACATTGTCGGGTTTTTCTTCATCGAGGCGCGCAAGCCATTCAAGGTGGGCGACCGGATCCAGCTCGATACCTTCAAGGGCGATGTAATCGATATCCGGTTGTTCCAGTTCAGCATTGTCGAGGTCGGCAACTGGGTGGATGCGGACCAGAGCACCGGACGCATTATCCATGTACCCAACAGTATGGTGCTGCGGCTCCCGCTTTCGAACTACCACATCGGCTTCGAATATATCTGGAACGAGATCCCGGTCCTGATCACCTTTGAAAGCGACTGGAAAAGGGCCAAGGAACTCCTGCTTGGAATCGGCCGCGAGAATGCCGAATACCTCTCTCAGGGGGCGCAGGCGCAGATCCGCCAGGCCGCACGCAAATACCTCATCGTGGCGGGCAAGCTGACACCCACCGTCTACACCACCGTCAAGGACAGCGGCGTCATGCTGACCATACGCTACCTTGTTGATCCCCGCCAGCGGCGCGGTACGGAGCAGAAAATATGGGAGGACGTTCTCGATGCCTTTGCCCAGGAGCCGCACATTGAGCTGGCCTACCCGACCACGCGTTTCTATTCCCTGAAGGAATCATCTGCCAAGGAATCGTCGAACGCATCTCCGCAGGAGAGCTGACCGATCAGTCCGCCTGCAGAAACGATTGAATCAACGTCATGACCGTCTCGAAATGGTGGGCCGGAAGCGCATGGCCGTCGTGCTCTACGACCCGGAGATCGCTGTTGTGAAGGTGCGCGTGCAGCCATTCGCTGGCCGCCACCGGAATGATCCGGTCTTCGGCCCCATGCAGCAACAGGACGGGAATGGCGATTTTACGAGCCTGTTCACGAACATCCGAGCGCAGTAAATATTCGAGGCCGCTCACCAGCGAATCCAGGTCAAGCGGGGCATCCTTTCGCATGGCTACGGCCTGACGGCTTTCCCTGAAGGGGTGGTGAACGTTCATGAAGAAGTCGTCCAGCACGGTTTCAGGATCGCGCTTGAACTGCACAATCATGCGTCGCAGTACCTTTTCGTGCGTTCCGCATGGATAGTCGTCGCTCGCACAGAACCTGGCGGTCGAGGAGATCAGGACCAGCTTTTTACAGGAGGCCGGCAGCAGTTCCATCGCCAGCAGGCCGCCCATCGATCCGGTAACAATATACTCCGCTTCCGGAATCGTGCCTTCCCGGAGTACCTGTGTTCCGGTCCGCAGCTCAACATCGAAGTGGTCCGACAGCGCATCGCCCATGGGTTTGATAGCCTCGATGCCGTGGGCCCATCCCGAAACAACAAGTACGGATTCTTTCATGTAAACACGATGTCACAATATGCTCTGAGAAATCCAGTTCGCGCTTTTGTGATCCTTTGCGTCCTTTCATTCCTGGTGTTTAATGATGTTGATAATCGTCTCGGCGGCTCGGTCAAGATCGTCGACATGGTGGGCGAGGGTGACCGAAATGCGCAGGCGTGCGGAGCCGGCGGGAACCGTGGGTGGGCGAATGGCAGCGGCCAGGATTCCTTGCTCGCGAAGCTTGTGCGATACAGCCACGGTTTTTTCGTTTTTTCCGATGACGATGGGGATGATCTGGCTTTTACTTTGCAGCGTATCCAGTCCGGCCTCATGGAGCATAGTGCGGAAATAGTCGGCATTGGCCTGCAGAATGTTGCCGAGATTGGGAGAGGCTTCCAGCACATCGAGTGCGCCGAGTGCGGCACCGATCACGGCAGGCGGCGGTGCGGTCGTGTAGATGAAGGCACGCGCTGAATTAATCAGCAGTTGGCGCAGCATTGACGAACACGCCACAAATCCACCAAAACCGGCAAACGCCTTGCTCATGGTTCCCATGGATACGGTAACGGAATGCTCCAGGCCATGCTCGCGGATCAGCCCGGCGCCGTTCGGTCCGAATGTTCCGGAGGCATGTGCTTCATCAACCATTAGCATGGCGTTGTATTTTCCAGCCAGCGCGGCGATCTCCTTTAAAGGGGCAAGGTCTCCATCCATGCTGAACACCGATTCTGTGATGATCAGCTTGCGGCAATCGGCTTCCGCGTATTGTGCAAGACGCTGTTCAAGGGCATCCGTATCGTTGTGTGCGAAACGTACCAGCCTGGCACCGCTCAGCCTGCACGCGTCGATCATGCTGGCATGGACCAGCTTGTCAGCAATAATCAGGTCGTCGCGCCCGGCGAGTACGGGGATGGTGCCGGCTTTGGCCATGTAGCCCGCTCCGAAAACCAGCGCCGACTCGAAACCCTTCTCCCTGGCCAGTCGTTCTTCCAGTTCCTCGTGGATCGGCAGCGTACCGGTTACCAGCCGGGAGGCCGTCGATCCAGCACCGTATTGTTCCAATGCCTCGCGGGCGCGTTCCACTATATGGGGGTGGTGAGCGAGGTCGAGGTAGTCGTTGCCCGAAAAATTGAGGAGCTCCCTGCCGTCGATCACGATTTTGCCTCCGGTCGCAGGGTAGGCCCGCGCCGTCCGTTCCAATCCGTTTCTCCGGGCTTCGTCCAGATTCGGCTGTATCCAGTTCTCACGCATCAGCCGTACTTTGGCGCAGTCGGAGGATCGATGCAACTACGCTTTGACAACGGGCTCGATGCGACTAATGTATGGCTGTTAATAAAGGAGAGGGCTATGAGGAGAGCACCCAAGGAACTGATCCGGCAGGCCAAGGGACCGTGCGGCTGCCTGGAGTTGGACGATCCGTTCATCGAATTCGTCAATGGGGCCGAATTCGTGAAACTGAAAGGCGAGTATTCCGCCGAGGAACTCCATGCGATCGCCAACTGGATGGAAGGCAAGACTGAATAACTCGCGCCAGGCCGGCAAGCAAAAGTACCTTTTCCCGTTGCGGGGTGACTTTGCGTTGTAGGCGAACAGTGCGAGCGGGCGTGATGAAAAATACATTGGGCAGGAGGTAAAATGGACCTGGGACTGCATGGGAAGGTAGCGATGGTGGCGGCCTCAAGCAAGGGGCTGGGCTTCGGCATCGCCCGGGAGCTTGCGCGCGAGGGCGCGCTGGTTTCGATCGGCAGCCGGACTGAGGCCGATGTTTTTGATGCGGCCGAGCTGCTGACCGAAGAGACAGGCGCCGAAGTGCTGGCCAATGTTCTGGATGCCGCCGACCCCGGCTCCATTTCCCGGTGGATGGACAGTACAACCGATGCCTTCGGCGGAGTGGACATGCTGGTGGTCAACGCCGGCGGTCCGCCAGCCGGCAACTTCGACGATTTCGACGACGATGATTGGCAGGCTGCTTTCGAGCTGACGCTGATGAGTGCCGTCCGGATGGTCCGGGCAGTACTGCCTTCGATGCGGCAGGCCGGCGGCGGATCTATCCTGACCATTACTTCCTGTTCCGTGAAGGAGCCCATCGATTTCCTGTTGCTTTCCAACGTTATGCGCTCCGGCGTAACAAGCCTCGCCAAGAGTCTGTCGCAGCAGCTTGCCCCCGAGAGCATCCGCATCAACAACCTCATGCCGGGGCGGATCGATACGGACCGTGTGCAGTCGCTTGATATAATGAATGCGGAGAAGCGCGGACTTTCCCGGGAAGAGGTACGCGCAGCGAACGAACTGGATATACCGATCGGTCGCTATGGTACCATCGAGGAATTCGGACGCCTCGGTGCCTTCCTGCTTTCCGATGCCGCCAGTTATATCACGGGCCAGACCATTGCCGTCGACGGCGGTTCCATCAGGACTGTCTGGTAGCTTTATTTAGACACGGTCTCGGTTTACATCGTTTGGGAACGCATCTACTCTCTGGCGCTCATTTTCAAACGAGGAAAATCGATGGACTGGAAAGCTTTGGCAAACAGGATTCTGGACGGAGGGGCGCCCATCAGCCGCGATGAGGCGCTGGCGGTCCTGCAATCGTCAGACGACGAACTGCTCGATGTGCTGCAGGCGGCCTATCTGATCCGCAGGAACTGGTTCGGAAAAAAGGTCAGCCTGCATGTACTGCGCAACGCCAAGAGCGGCATCTGCCCCGAAGACTGCTCATTCTGCAGCCAGTCGAAAAGCTCCTCGGCAGACGTTGAAGAATACGAGATGCAGTCGGCCGACGATATCGTGGCCGGTGCGCAGGATGCCGCCGAGATGCAGGCCCTCCGCTATTGTGTCGTGACCAGCGCGCGCGCTCCGTCGGAAAATGAGATGCAGGTCATTACCGCAGCCGCTGCACGCATCAAGGAGCAGTATCCCCAGCTCGAACTCTGCGCGTCCATGGGGTTCCTGACCGAGGAAAAGGCGCAGCGGCTCAAGGAATCGGGCGTTGACCGGTTCAACCACAATCTCGAAACCTCGGCTGCGTTCTACCCCTCCATCTGCTCGACCCACAAATACGAGGATCGTGTTGAAACCGCAAGGACCGTTAAGAAGGTCGGTCTCGATCTCTGCTGCGGCGGACTGATCGGCATGGGCGAAACGCTTGAAGACCGCGTCGATCTGGCCATGGCTCTGAAGGAGCTGAAGACCGACTCGGCGCCGATCAACTTCCTGGATCCGCGCGAAGGAACAAAGCTCGAAGGCGCTGCACGCGTCACACCCAACGACTGTCTTCGAACGCTCTGCATGTTCCGCTTCGTGTTGACCCATGCCGAAGTGCGCATTGCCGGCGGTCGCGAAACCTGCCTGCGCGGGCTTCAGCCTTTGTCGCTCTATCCGGCCAACTCCATGTTCACCAACGGCTATCTGACCACCGGTGGGCAGGATTTCGCGGCCGACAGGCAGATGATCGAAGATGCCGGATTTGAAGTCGGGCACCTCGTGAATGCGTAGGGACGGATCGTCGATCCGTCCGCACGTGGTTTGAATCCGGCGCGCTCGTCGAGCGTGCCCTGCCTGAACTACTTCACAGGAATCCGCAGGATCGTCAGCGAGTAGGGCTTGAATTCATAATCGAATGGAGCGGCGCCAACCGGGGCGCTTGATTCGACGGGTACGATCCTGTTCGGTTCCTTCAGTGTATTTTCATCGTCCAGACTGCCGGATGAAAGGGTGATGACCTTCATGGAATCTCCCGTCTTCACGCCCTGCAGATCCAGCGAAGCCGTCACAGACTTGTCGCTGACATTGACGGCCTTGACGATCACCTCGCCGGCATTCGTGTCCAGCGTCGCGCTGACATTGAGCAGCTTGCTCTTTTCATTCAGTTTAGGGGCGTCGGCTAGCTCGCAGGGCAGGAGCTGTGTGCCGGGATTGAGGCTGAACAGCTTCTGCACGTGATAGTTCACCGATCCGTATGCATGCAGATTGTCGAACCAGATCATGTCCGGCCGCCACTGCCAGGCATCCTCGTTGCCGAACAGCGGGGCATAGCAGGTCATGCGCACGAGGTCGGCATTTCGCTCCATGCCGGTCATGAAAGCGGCCTCGTAAAGAGCACACTTGAGGGTGTTGCGGTTTTCGGGACTGGCGACACCGACACTCTGCGATGCGTATTCCCCGACAAACAGTTTGGGACCATTGCGATCATAGTCATCGTACCAATGGGTGTTTTCAATGAACCACTCGGGTGTGCGGTAGAAATGCTCGTCGACAAACTCGGGCTGGAGCCTCCGCCACTCCTTCCAGAGGTATTCAATCTCTTCTTCTCCGTTGGGAAAGATGGATGCATCGGAGCCGGTCGCGGCAATGATCTGCATCTCGGGATAGATCTCCTTGATCGCCTTGACCATCGGCAGGTAGCGCTCGATGTATTGCGGGCCCCACTGTTCATTGCCGATGCCGATCATCTTAAGTCCGAACGGCTCGGGGTGGCCCATGTCGGCGCGCAGCTTGCCCCATTTGGTTTCGATGGGGCCGTTGGCAAATTCAATCAGGTCGAGGGCGTCCTGGACGTAGGGCTCCAGCCCGGCCAACGGCACGAGCTCGCCGGTATTGAACTGGCAGGCCATCCCGCAGTTGATGATCGGCATGGGCTCGGCCCCCAGATCCTCGGCCAGCAGGAAGTATTCGTAAAAGCCGAGACCGAAGCTCTGGTAGTAGTCGGGAGTGGGGCGGTGCTTGAATTCAAAGTTCCAGCGGTTGATGGTGACGACCCGGTCATCGATGTCGCCGACCGTGTTCTTCCACTGGTAGCGCTGCGACAGATCGAATCCTTCCACGATGCATCCGCCGGGGAAGCGCAGGAAGCCCGGTTTCATGTCGGCCAGCAACTGGACCAGATCCGCGCGCAACCCGTTGTCCCGCCCTTTCCAGGTGTCGCCCGGGAAGAGGGAGACCATGTCGATGTCGATCGCTCCTTCGCCTTCGAACCAGATGTTCAGGGTGGCCTTGGCGTCGGTTTTCGAAGGGGTCAGTTCGCAGGTGAGTTTCTTCCACTCTCCCGTGATATCGGCCACCTTGCCCGTGGCGATCACTGCGCCCTCGTGATCGACCAGCTCGACGCGGATCGTCGGGATATCGCCGTCGACCTGCCGTGCCTCGATGCTGAAGCGGCAGGGCACGCCTTCACGTACGCCCATGCCGCGGAATCCTTCGTTGTTAAGGCCCACTCCCAATCCCTGCCGATCGATCTGGATACGCATGTAACGTGGGTTGCGGGGATTGGATTCGTTGCGCATCGGCAGGGCACGCGCATCCATGGCTTCGCTCTTGAGCAGGGTCCAGCCTCGCAGGGGTTTGTCGAACTCGAACGAGCGGTTCTTGACCAGCTCGGCATAGAGGCCGCCATCGGCCGCAAAATTGATGTCCTCGAAAAAAATGCCGTACATGGTGGGGCTGATGTTCTCACCCGGTTTGGACGCTTCGATGGTTATCATGGGATTTGCAAATGCTCCGCAGGCGGTTGTGCTGATAATGGCGAGGCTGAACATGAACCGTTTCATTCAATTACCTCCTTCTTCTGGTAGATAGTTTCAAAAGATGCGGTTCGATAGGCGCGTTGTCAAATGCTTAAAACCCAGCATACATATAACAAAAGGAGTCATGGGCTCAAACGCTGCCATGAACATATTCCAGCCACGACATTTCTCGCCAAGCAGACGCAGTATCATCCACCGCGTCATCAAGTAGGTTTCCTTGCGAGGCTCCATCGGGTGGACTTCATCCATCAACGAACAACAGCCGCGCAACGCGCGGCCTATGGATAATCCTGCCGGGTGGCGCGGACGACGATATCACTTATGTTAACTCTAGGAGGCTGGCTGACGACATAGTGCATTGCATTGGCGATGTCTTCGCAGGTCGGCAGCGGCCCGAATTTTTGCTGGAAGCCGTCGACCATTTCGTCGCTGTAGTGCGCGGCATCCTGAAAACCGCTGATGACGATGCCCGGCTGGATCAGCGAGACGCGTACGCCTTTGGGGCCTACGTCGCGCCGCAGTCCTTCGGCCAGTGCATGCACCGCAAACTTGGAGGCGCCGTAGACCGCGCTGAAGGGCGAGATATGCCTGCCAACCACCGAGCCGACAATGAGGATGTCGGCCGCTTTATCCGGGAAGGCTGTTTTCTGTATTGTCACCATACGCCGTGCCGCCTTCTGCAGCAGGGCCAGCGTACCGGTCACGTTGATATTCAATAGATCCTTGAATTCTGACAGATCAGCATCCTTGACCGAACCGCCCAGCCCGCGGCCGGCGTTGGCAACCACGATGTCCGTTTCGCTTCCAAACCGCTCAAGCGCAGTTTCGAAAAGCGAGTCCAGTACAGCCTCGTCGGACGCATCGCCGGCCACGCCGCAGAATCCGTCACCCAGCTCCTTTTCCAGTGCTTCCAGCTTGTCCACATTCCGCCCGTTGCCAACAACGTTGATCCCTTCTCCCACGAACTTTCTGGTTGTCGCTTCGCCGATGCCGGAAGTTGAGCCTGTAATGATCGCTATGCGTTTCTGCCTTTCGTTCATGGTTGTCTCCTGGTGCTACTCATTCAGCGCAGCAGCAGTGTGTTCGGCCAGCGCGGTCTCGATGGCTGCGATCAACTCGGCGTTGTCGGGTTCCACGGCGGACCGGTATCGGCCGATCAGATCGCCCTTGCGGTTGAACAGAAACTTTTCGAAGTTCCACTTTACGGGCCCCTTGTCGCTGATCGGAGCCTCGCTGGATGTCAGGAAGCGGTACAGCGGCAGGGCGTTTTCGCCATTTACATCGATCTTGCTGAACATGGGAAATGTTACCGAGAACCTGTTCTCGCAGAACGTTTTGATTTCGGCGTCCGAGCCGGGCTCCTGCTGGCCGAACTGATTACATGGAAAACCGAGCACAACCAGGCCGCGATCCTTGTACTTGTCGTATACCGCCTGCAGCTGTTTGTATTGTTTGGTGAAGCCGCAGTGGCTCGCCACATTGATAACCAGCACAACCTTGCCCGAGTAGACGCTAAGATCAACGGGCTGACCGTCGATCGACCTAACGGTGCCAGACAAAGGCTTCGCCACTTCGTCGGCGGCCAGTACTGCTATGGCGGCAATCATCAGGGTTCCAATCCATGCGAATCGACTCATCGTGGACCTCTTTTGTTTGGGGTTCCTGTTTCCGGGATACTAAGCGGACGAAAGCAGAAGACAAGGAGTAATTGGAAGTGCTCAGAGGCCGGATGGTGTGTTAGCCGGTTCCGGCGGCATACTCAGTTCCTTACTGGTCGAGCATCTCCCGTATCAGCTGCTGATAAGATGTGCGCCAAACGTCGGGATTGTCGTTAAACACCGCCCTGCACCAGCTGCGCGGGTCGTCCAGACCGGCCTGGAGCTGAGTCCGCAGGGCATTCCAGGCCTCTTCGGTCAGAAAGCCCGACTGATATTGATAATACACATTATCATGACTCTTCAGGAAGAGGGTGGCCGCTATGACGCGAAATGCAAGATCCTCTACGGGCTGCTGCTTTGCCCACTCCTTGATTTCCGACGGCGTATTTTCATCCTTCAGGATATCCGCCAGCGTATCGGTGCCGATCACGTGCATTCCGGCATCGCTCTGGAGGATCGACGCGTATTGCCCGCTTGCGGTATCCAGGCGGGCCTGGTACTGCGCAGCGATCGCAATCTCCTGCGACTGCTTCAGCTGGAGTCCGACAAAAATCAGGGAGGCCACCACCGCAGTCATGCCGATCGCCTCAAGCCACTCGTGTGAAGTCCATTTTTTCATGACACACCTTTCCTTCCATCAGAACCTTCCCTGAAACCATCGACGCGTGAGGGCATGCGGAATCGCTGAAATGCGTCCCTGTACCGGGCGTCACTCAGGATTTGGTATGAATTCTAGTCATCTCGAACAGTCATTTCCCCATTGTAGATTTGCTGCAGCAGGTCGACGTTTTTATACCCAAGACTCTCGGCAATCTTCGTCAATCGGTCCCGTTCCTGCATATTCCCGTTGTAATGATGTACCACCGCCAGGTTGGCGGCAATGACGGGATCGCTTTTGTCCCTGTCGTAGCCAAGCCGGGCCAGCCGCAGCGCCTCGACATCGTTGGTTCGCTTCAGCTCAATGACGGCCATACTTGAATAGGCTTGCGCATAGTCGGGTTCAATGTCCAATGCCCGGTGGTAATAATCCATTGCAGCGTCGTAATCACCATTCTTGCGTGACAGCACCCCCATCGCGTTGATGGCCTGGAAATTATCGCCATTGAGCTCGATCGCCTTGCAGTATGCGTCTTCCGCCTCTGCATCGAGATCGTTGTCTTCGAGCATGTTGCCCATGATCGTCCAGGCCAGGTCGTCATCCGGATACTTGGCGAGGTATGCTTCCATTCTCGACCGGGCAGGCGCGTCAATGCCGCTCAGGTAGAGCTGCGATATCTCGTTCAGCTCGCTTCGGTTGCCTTTGTCCGAAAAGTGTCTTCCGACATAGCCGACGACGAGCAGCACAGCAACGATTATCGAGGGAAGTATTCTTTTCATTCTGTCGACTCCTCCAGCATCTCCAGCCATGTGTCGGGGCTGTATGTCTGGGTATAGCTCACCGAGGCGCGCGCAATGCCGATGTCGTATCCACGCGTAACAATCACGGAGACGAGGTCCTTTTGGAGAACCGAGTCGTAGGTATCGAATACAATGCGGCCGATCTTCAGGCTGGTCGCCTCATCGTTTTGAGCCGGAAGACGGACCATTGCCTGCACCTTCAGGAAGGTGCTCTCGCTGCGGTTTCCGTTGGAAACGGTCCAGGATTTCCCGAAATGGACCGATGCCGCCTGAACCATGCCGGATTCCAGCAATGCGTGCTGGGTGGCGGCCGCTTGCGGAAGCTCACCCACGCCCTCGAACTGCCGCTGGAGATAGACCGGTGCCATGAGTGCCAGTGCGAACAGAATGCCGACCACGGTCAGGTGCGGGCGCCATAGGGTATTGGTTACCGCGCCCGTCGGTTCGGTCCGCACCACGAAGGTGCCTGCCACGAGATCGTGCAGGCTTTGGCGTGTGCGACGGTTGAAGAGATACATGTAGATGATGGCGCTTCCGCAGCCGAAGATGATGAAGCTGATCAGCATGCTTCCCGGCGCGTTCAGCAGATTTGCGGGCAGGGCGGTATTGTTGAGGAAGTAGGGGGCCCCCAGAACCATATAGCGCAGCAGGGAGCGTCCGAGCGCGATATGCCGGCCGGAACGGTCGACCACCTCGATCTTCATCATCCGCTTGCCCAGGGTCTGGCCCCGACCGATCGAACTGTTCAACAGTCCGAAATAGGCTAGGGCGATGCTGAAGCCGAGCAGTTTTCCCAGGGCGCCAAGATCCGCCAGGAAGTCGAAGCAGAACGCGCCCAGCGCGAATCCGATCAGTGCAAGCAGCAGCGAGTCCAGCAGGAACGCCGCGATGCGTCTCCAGAAGCCGCTGATCCGGCGCGCCTGCTGCTCTTCGTACGACGCAACGAAATCATTAATGCCGTGGTTCTCCATCCCACCCCCTGTAATCACTGCCGTTCCCAACCCGCATATTGAGAAGTTACAGCAAAGGGTGGCGAAAAAAATCGCGTTTAGCAAAGAGAATTGTCGGCGGGGATCATCTGTACTGAGCGGCTGGCATCAGTGGCTAAGCATTGATATGCCGAAGTTGGTTACGAGGTAAGATGCCATCTTTTGGCAGCTTAATTGGATTGCAGCGATCCTTAGAACGCACCTTTCCACTGCTCGGTGTCGATGAACCAACGTTCCTCGTGGATCTTGTCGCCGGTGAACTTGAACAGCATGCACAGCTGCGAAGCGGCCACCTTGTCGGACTTCCATTCGACGATGGAGACGACTTCGTTTTCACCTTCGATATGGCGCAGGCCCGTGATGTCGAGCCCGGGCGGAAGCATCTCCCCAAGACCATCCAATGCCGTTCGAAAAGCCTGCCGCCCTTCGAGAACATCGTCTTGTCCCGGCATGATGAACTTCATGTCCTCTACATAGTCGGCCGCCAGGGTATCGAAATCCCCGGCAGCTATGGCATCCCAGCCGCGTTGTACGATATCTTTCAGACTCATGCTCCTGTCCTCCGCTGTTAGCATTTACCAACTATTATCGATTTGCATAATAGGCAGAAGTCCTTGGTGAACAAGGAACAATTGCGTGCGTTAAGGGGGGAGCGAGGTAGGGCGGTGTGTCCCTACACCGCCAATTTACTAATGTGGACTGTACGGAAGGGACTCCGCGCCCTACTTTTTTTGGCCGGCCCGGCGGTCCGTCCCTACCTTTTCTGAACATTCGCGGCGCATTTACAATGTTTGGAATTTAAAACCATCGGCCGGGCGTGCTAGGTTCCTTCCCGCTTTTGAAAAACGGAAACACTGAAGCATGAATATTGATCAGGTATACAAACAGGTTATTGAAAAAGTCCTCCGGGAGGGAAAAAAGAAGACCAATCGGACGGCTACGGATGCTGTTTCCGTCAGTGGCTGTATGATTGATTACGACATGGCCAACGGCTTCCCGCTGCTCACGACCAAAAAAATGGCGTGGAAGACCATCCGGGTCGAACTGGAGGGCTTCATCAAAGGCGTGACCGATAAATCGTGGTTCCAGGAGCGCGGCTGCAATATCTGGAACGAATGGTGTACGCCGAAGAAAGTGCCTTACGGCCACGACGAGGCCTCTCTCAAAGCCATGGCTGAGGAACAGGACCTTGGCCCGATCTACGGTTTCCAATGGCGTAACTTTAACGGCCGGTATGAATTCGGGGCTGAACATTTAGCCGGCGGAATCGATCAGTTGTCCAATGCCATTGAGACCCTGAAGACCAATCCGAACAGCCGACGCATTCTGGTGAATGCCTGGAATCCACAGCAGCTCGACCAGATGGCGCTGGTTCCGTGCCATTATTCCTATCAGCTGCTCTGCAACGATGGCGTGCTGGACTTGCTCTGGAACCAGCGGTCGTGCGACCTGTTCCTCGGCATTCCCTTCAATATTGCTTCGTACGCCCTGCTGCTGGAGCTGATCGCCAAAGAG
>JBNLDM010000098.1:0-20278 GCA_050304335.1 Pontiella sp. | reverse complement strand
GGGATTGACGTTGGCTTCGCGCAGTGAAAGGAAAGCCGGATTGCGCTGTGCCTTGCCCTGCCCCGCATCAAGCAGCGTGGCCGCCTCTTCGTCGCAGGCCAGCTGGTCGGTAGTCATGCTGAGTCCGGCCCAGGCTGCGGTCAGCTTGTTGAGATCCGAAGTCATGGCCGGCGGCTGCATGCCGTATTGCTGCATCTGCGGGCTGGCGCTTTCCTGCGCGGCCAGGCACAGCGGATCAGTGAATGCCAGCAAATGACCGCCACGCAATACAAACTGGTCGAGGGCATAGAGTGCGGCATCGGAGACGCCCGCCGGATGCACCACCAGCATCGTATCAATGTCTGCGGGAATAGTGTCGACGTCCATCGAAACATTCTCGATTTCATATTGCTGTTCGACGTCCGAGATGAATGCCCATTTGGAGCTTCCGCCGCCGGCCATGGGATTGAGGTTCATGCCCTGCAGCGGAAGCGCACTCATAAGACCCAGCTTCGCCGTTTTTTCGCGGGTTACCTCCGACACCATGCGTGTCAGGTTGTATTCAAGCTGCGGTTCGGCGTCCGGAGAAAGAACGGGGATCACAGCCTCACGGTTTCCGGATACCGCCACAATGCCGAAATAAAGATTGGCGTATGTGTCGAAGGCGTCCAGCGACTGGGCCTGCAGGCCGTATCGCTGTGCCCATTCCTCCTCGTCGGAATCAGGCTTCGGATCGAATTCTTCAACTACGAGATGACCGCCGGAGCGCGATTCGTATTCCCTGAGCAGATCGCGTACCCGGCTGGCAAAGTTCTTCAGCGGTACCGGCACCCGGTCGTTGCTCTTTGAAAAGTAGAACTTCAGTGTCACATCGCGATCAATCCCTTTGAGGAGTTCTTTGGTTCCGTCGGAAAGGGTGTAGAGTTTCTCCTCGGTCATGTCCGTGCGCACTCGTACCGGACTGAGCACCACATTAACGGCGATCAGTATCCCCAGCAGGATCAGCACACCCGCCAGGCCGGTCATTCTTCTTGAATCCATTTTCTTCATATCGATCAAGTCCCCGTTATCTACCAATCTTGTTTTTAAGCACAACCTGCGTGGCGAAGAGCATGAACACGATCACCGATGCGAAGTAGACCAGGTCGCGCAGATCGACCACGCCGCGCTGGAGCGCATCGTAGTGCGGCATGAAGCTGAACGATGCCACGCCGTCGACCAGCCACTGCGGTGCCCAGTGGGCAAGCAGACTGGTGACGGGCGGATAGCCCGCGAGAATCAGGAACAGGCCGATGACCACCGCGAGAATGAAGCTGATCACCTGGTTGCGCGTCAGCGCCGAGGTAAATATGCCCGCAGCCACATACGCGCCGGCCAACAACCCGCTGCCGAGATAGCCGGAGAGGATGGCGCCCAGATCGGGCGAGCCGAGATAGATCGCTGTCAGCGGCATCGGAAATGTAAGTGCGATGGCCAGCAGCATGAAGAGCCACGCCGCGAAAAACTTTCCAAGCAGCGCCTGCAGCGGCGTGACCGACACCGTGAACAGCAGCTCGATCGTTCCCGAGCGACGCTCTTCGGCCCAGAGCCGCATAGCAACCGCCGGCACAAGGATCATGTAGAGCCACGGATGCCATTGGAAGAAGCCGGCCAGATCGGCCTGTCCCGCCTCGTAGAACTGCGAGAGTGAGAACGTGAAGAAACCGGCCAGCATCAGGAAAATTATGATGAATACGTAGGCCACAGGGGAATCGAAATAGGAGCGCCATTCACGCTTTGTGACGGCTGTTACATGCCTGGCTGCTTCGTTCATTACGCCACCTCCAGTTTCGTCGTGTCTTCGGTGGCCGTGATCTGGCGGAAGACGTCGTCGAGCCGGCCTTCATCGACCTTGATATCCTGCACACGCCACTGATGCGCCTGGGCCGCGCCGAGCACTTCGGCGGCAATGGATTTGCCTGCCTTGGGGAATGCGATAAAGTGCCCGCGTTCCAAGGTCCGCACTCTCTCGACCACGGACATCTGTGCCAGCGTCTCGGCAATCCCATCTCCTTCTGCAACCAGCGTCACCGCGTTGTACAGCGAACTCTTCGCCTTGAGTCCTACCGGTGAATCGTCGGCCACCACCCTGCCGGCACTGATGATGATCGCGCGGGTGCAGATGGCTTCAACCTCTTCGAGTACGTGGGTCGACAACATGATGACTCGCTCCTCTGCCATTTCCCTGATCATGTCGCGCACGACCTGCTTCTGGTTGGGATCAAGCCCTTCGGTCGGCTCGTCAAGCAACAGGATATCGGGATCGTGCAGAAGGGTCTGCGCCAGACAGGTGCGCTGACGGTAGCCTTTCGACAGGGTATCGATCGTCTGGTTGCGGACCGGCTGGAGGAAACAGCGTTCGATGGCTCGGTCTACACGACGTTCGCGTTCTGCGCCATCGAACCCACGGACTTCGGCTATGAAGCGCAGAAAGCTGCACACCGTCATGTCTTCATACAGCGGTGTGGTTTCGGGCATGTAACCTATGCTTTTCTGCACCGTGACCGGATCACGCACAACATCGATTCCCTTGACCGTTATCGAACCGGAGGTTGGCGTCAGAAAGCCGGCCACCATCCGGATCGTCGTGGTCTTGCCGGCACCGTTCGGGCCCAGAAAGCCCAGCACGGTCCCCTTTCCTACCTCGAACGAGACGCCGTCCACCGCGCGCCTGCGCCCGAAGTCCTTGACCAGGTTCTCCACTTTGATCATGTTTTGTTCTCCTCGTATCCTGTTTAGATTTGCGGTGACAGGGAATCAGGCGGCCATCTCACGACGCTGGCGACGCAATAGCTGACGACTTCTTTTCCGCAACTGCGCCTGCAGTTCTTCAAAGGCTTCGGCGACGGCGCCATAAATGAATTCGTGGGATCCGTTGAGGCCATTTCGATGCGCGGCATAATGACCGTCGCCCTGGATGACCAAGTGTATCCGCACCGAAAAAATACCGCCCAGGTGCCGATGCTGTGTTTCGTCGATTACTACCTCGCAATGGCTTCCGGGAAGGGCAAACCGTTCCAGATCGACCACCTCGACCCTGATCAGGTTTTCGATGGCCGTCGATTTGGGCATGTGCCTGAACTGAACGTCGGTACGGATGAGCTGTTCTGATTTCATTGTTGAACTCCTTTCCCGGAATCCGCTGGATTCCCTTGGATGGAGGACAGGTAATCCGATCTTTCTTACGGGCCTCTTTCACCAGCATTACAGTGCTGTAATGATTGCGGTGAAGTATTCCGGGCGGCCCTGGCAGACCGCCCGGATGCGTTTCTACTGGATCTCAATCTGATGCGTATCCTGTTCTATTTCGGCTTTCGGCAGGGTGATGTTCAGAACACCGTTCTTATATTCCGCTGATACCTGATCGGTATTCACACTCTTAGGCAGTACCACCTGGCGACTGAACGCACTCATGCTGCGTTCCTGAACAAGGGTCTTTTCGTTCTTGTTTTCGGTCTTGGTTTCCACCTTGTGTTCACCGCTGACGGTCAGCACCCGATCCTTGACCTCGATGTCGATATCGGACTTGTCCATACCGGGCAGTTCCATCTGCACGGTGTAGGCATCGGGTTTTTCGGTAAGGTCCATGGCCGGCTGCTGCAGTTGCTGGTTCCAAGCTACATCGAAATCCGGGAAACCGATGTAGGGATCGAGCGTATCGCCAAACAGCTGATCAACCTCCCGTTGCAGCCGCAGCATATCACGGAATGGATCCGGTTGCGCCTGCCGGGTCTGTGTCTGGGACTGGTTTTGAGCCGAAGCATCCTTCTTCTTCAGTTCGATCTTTCCGGTCTGCATTTCGGCAAAGGCGAGGCCGCCGCACAATGCAAGGACTGCCACTGTACCGAACAGCATGCCTTTGTGTTTGTAGTTCCTTGTTGTAGTTTCATGTTTCATTGCCAAACCTCCTTTGTTGATGTTTACCTGTATCTGCTCCATGTCTTCAGCTGCCTTCCGCGAGCACCTCCTTTCCTTTTCCTTTGTTCGTTAGTAATAGACAACCGCCGGCTTTCACGCGCCTTTCCCGGGTATTACAACGCCGTAATGTTTTCCCGATTGACAAAACTCCACCTCCGCGCTTATCCCTGAGGTCGTAAGAGTGGACATGAACCGAGGACACCGGATGCGTATCCTGATCATTGAAGACGACAGCAAGATTTCCTCCTTCCTGAAAAAGGGGCTCAAGGAGGTCGGTTATGCCGCCGATGTGGCCGAAGACGGCGAGGAGGGACTGTTCATGGCGCGGCAGGGTGTATACGACGCGATCATAGCCGACCTGATGCTGCCTAAGCTCGACGGGCTCGATATGATCGAACGCATGCGCGCGGAAAAAATCGATACTCCTGTTATTATTCTCAGTGCCCGCCGCACGGTTGACGACCGGATCGAGGGGCTGCGGGCAGGAGGCGACGACTACATGGTCAAGCCATTCTCATTTTCCGAACTGCTCGTGCGTATCCAGGCACTGCTGCGGCGCGCGCAGCGTGCGCCGCAGGCCGCTGTCCTGAACGTCGGCGAGCTCAAGCTGAATCTCACCGAACGGAAAGCGGAACGCGACGGGCAGCCATTGGAACTCCAGCCCCGCGAATTTGCCTTGCTGGAATACCTCATGCGCAACGCAGAACGCGTGGTTACCAAAACCGCCATACTCGAGCATGTTTACGACTACAGCTTTGATCCGCAGACCAACGTGGTCGATGTCCTGGTCTGCCGCCTGCGCAACCGCATCGACAAGCAATTCGAGAAAAAAATGATCCACACCGTACGCGGGGTCGGGTATGTCCTCAAAAGCGAATGATACGCTCCATATCACGTTCGGCTTCCGACTGGCATTGCTGTACACAGCAATCATGGCGGTCACGGTCGGTATTCTCTTTGCCGTGACCTACCAGCTCGTCAGCCACATTGTGCAGGAACGCGACCATCAGGTTATCAAAGCCCAGACCGCCCAGTTCAAGGCCATTTTCGCTCAGGGGGGGCTGCCCGCCATCAACAACTATTTCAGTCAGCAGATCAATCCCACCGAACCGGTGTTTGTCCGCATCCTCGACAGCCAGAACCGCGTCCGCTTCATTACGGTCTCGCATCCTCTGTGGAACCTGCTCGACCAGAAGGTGCGTCAGCAGAAGGACCCGAAAAGAACGGAAGCGCGCTGGGACGAGCTCAGCCGCGAGGAATCCGAGGGAAGCTGGATCGTAGGCACCATCCCCCTGACACCCGGTTATTATCTTCAGGTGGGGCGCAGCAATGCCGAAAGCCGGCTTGTTCTTGCACATTTCCGTCATATCGGTCTGCGCATCCTGTTGCCGGCGATTGTGCTGAGTCTGCTCGTTGGCTGGTTCATGGCCCATAGCGCCCTGGTGCCGTTACGGGCACTCGTCCAGACAATTCGCCGCATTCTCGATACCGGTGACCTGCGTGAACGCGTTCCGGCATCCGCACAACGAGGTGAACTGGGAGCGCTCGGCGCTATGTTCAACCGGGTCCTTGACCGCAACCAGATGCTGGTGGAGGGTTCTCGCGAAACGCTCGACAATGTCGCCCACGATCTGCGTACACCCATGACCCATCTGCGCAATTCGGCCGAAAGGGCCCTGCAGCAAACTGAAATCGACCCCCGGATGCAGCGTGAGGCACTGGCCGACTGTATGGAGGAATCGGAACGCATCCTCCAGATGCTTAACGTATTGATGGATCTTGCCGAAGCCCGCGTGGGCGGCATGACGCTGCATCCCGATTCGTTCGCTCTTCGCGAACTGGTCGACGAAGTCATCGAACTTTATTCCATCGTAGCCGAGGACTGCGGGATACAGCTTAAAAATGATGTGCCGCCCCACTGCACAATCCTGGCCGACCGCAACCGTCTGCGGCAATGCATCGCGAATCTGCTCGATAATGCGCTGAAGTACAGTCCGGAGGAAAGTGAGGTGATTTTATCCGGACGTTCCAATGCAACCACGGTTGAAATATCGGTGCGGGATCACGGCTGCGGGATATCGGAGGAGGATCAGGGAAAGATCTGGGACCGGCTATACCGCTGCGAACGCAGCCGAGCCACCCCCGGTCTCGGTCTCGGGCTGAGCATGGTGTGGGCGATCATTGAAGCCCATGGCGGAACCGTCCATGTGGAGAGCCGGCTGAATGAAGGTTCCACCTTTATCATTCAGCTGCCTCGCAAAGCCCGAGTCGAAAAACCAGCTCAAATATAAGAGGAAGACCTGTCATACATGATGTCAACACACCGGACCTGCCTGTCTCTGGATGCAACAAAGGCTGGAAGGGCTTAGACCATTCCAGCCTTGCAAGCATAATAGCTTTAACTATCGCTATTATAGTCCGTTGGAAATGTCATCCAGATATTTGGCCAGAGCGAGCATCTCGTCCCGATCACCACTGGCAATGGCATCATTGACGGGATCCTGAATGACTGATAAATCCTCTATATCGCAGTACTCGACATTGAGGGCTGCACATACAGCTGCGCGAAGCAGGATCTGTGTAGCGCCCTCCACACCAGAACCTCCGCCACCTTGAAGTGCTTCCAGCAGGGTCCAGCTTGCAAACGGTTCACCTACAACAAACAAGCTGGATACTGTATCTCCCGGAGAGAGATCCACCCATGCATCCGTATGGTTTTTCCAGTAACCCGGGGTATGACACGGACAAATGTCACATGCCAGAACCGATGTAACGATGCCTACAGCTACCAATGTCAGCCATTTTCTTCTTATCAGTGATTTCATTATCAATCTCCTTCATTACGATTTAACTACTAGTGGTATATTCCCTTATTACACGCTTTCATTCTAGCAGGTTGCTATTCGATATATCATACTCCTTTCTGAGCTAGCGCCGGGACGACCCCACGTCTAAAAGCCTAACCCTCCGGTTAAACCTCCAGGCAGATACTTTTCAGGGAAGTATCTCTTATTAACTGATCTCCTCCCACGTACTGGTTCCGTTGAACCATTGCCGGCTACGGAACGTATGTTATGAAGGTATTACCCCTCTCTTTCCGCGGAAAAGTATGTTAACGACTCTAATAGATGTCAAATAATATTTTTTCCAAATATTATTTATAGCGGATCGGCCGGATGTATAGATAACGTTCCCGATTGAGCGATCGTACGCTTTTTCGTGCCGGCAGAATCCGGTCTGGTGCGATCCGAATTTCTGCGGAGCAGTAAATCGAACCAAGACACCCTACACCATTTTCATGCGTATGCGTATTTCCGCGTGATAAATCGATACCCCCGGCTAAAGCCGGGGTTCTAGTTTTCATTACAGCTCATGGCAGAGCTGATCTTGTCTTCACCAGCTTACGCTGGTGAAATAAAGAAAGGCTCATTCATCCACGGGAAATCCCGTGGTATTCTGTCTTCGACCGCATAAAAAAAGACCCGGCCGAAGCCAGGTCTTCCGGTTTAGTCTGTGGACACCGGGATGCGTTTTTGCTGAATCCCGGCCGATTCCGTTTTGGGCAGTGTGAGGGTGAGCACTCCGCGCTTGAACCTGGCCCTGGCCTGCTCGCGGTCGACTTTGGCAGGAAGGGGAATCGAGCGGTGATAACCACCGTAGCTCATTTCGGATACATGATAGTTCCGCTTATTCGTTTCCTTCTCCTCCTTTCGTTCGCCGCGAATTACCAGCATGTCTTCTTCGAGCTCTACCGCAATATCCTTCTCGTCCATTCCGGGCAGCTCGACCTTCACTCGAACCTCATCGTCGGTCTCCGACAACTCGAAACCCGTACTTCCGGCCATGCGGCGGCCGAGGCCGCCGAAGCCGCGGTAGTACCCGTCGAACAGTTCATTGATTTCCCGGTGGAGCACATCGAAAGGATCTTCGCTACGCCACCGAACCGGCAACGCACCACGCTTTTTCCAGGGAATCAATTTATCTTTCATGCGTCATACACCTCCTTCGATTTATTAACCTCCCGTTGTGATTTCGATCTTCCTTGGTTTGGCCTGTTCGGCTTTCGGCAGCTCAATGTCGAGCACACCGTTGTGCAGTCGGGCACGTATCTCATCACGATTGATCAACTGCGGGATGCTGAACTTGCGCCTGAATACACCGGTCTCGTATTCGCTGACGAGCAGATCGTAGCCTTCCGGTGTTTCGCCGGCCTGCTGCGCGGTGATCTCCAGCTCATAGTTGTCGAGATGAATATCCACCCGGTCCTGCGTCACACCGGGCATGTCGCACCGCACGAGTATGGCATCCTCCTTTTCGTAGATGTCCGTTACCGGCACATACGTCCGTTCATTACGTACGGGCTCCATCTCTTCCCGGTTCACCTTTTCCAGACTCTTGTCCTGTTTATCTTTCATCGTCAACACCTCCTCAGGATGCCTTGATTTCAATTCGTTTCGGTTTAGTCGCCTCGTGACGCGGCAGCGTGATGGTCAATACACCGTTTTCATACCTGGCAGCCACCTTGTCGTTCTCAACCGCATACGGGAGACGAACGGTACGCACAAACCTGCCGGTTTCGCGCTCGCAGCGATGGCAGACGGCATTCTCTGCCGGCTTGTCACCCTTGCGTTCGCCCTTGATCGTGAGCTGGTTGTTGACAACGTTGATGTCCAGATCGTCGACTTCCAGTCCGGGAAGCTCCGCTGTCACTATTACATTTTCCGAATTGCCCCACACATTGAGCGCAGGGAAGCGGGACATCGCGGTTCCGCCCTCGTATCCGTCGAACAGACGGTTCATTTCCCGCTGCAAAGACCGCAGCTCCGCAAACGGGCTCCATGCTCTGTTATCTGTCCAATACATGTTCCGCACTCCTTTCGTTATAGCCTCCGCCCCATGCGGAAGCGTGTAGATCATGTTCACACCTGCCCCCTATACAAAAAGCATGCCAAGCGGATGATTGGCCATATTTCCCTTTATATTCGTGATTTACAGTAGTCCGTCTCCGGCAGACACCGTGAAAAATCGGCACACTGTGCGGCGCAGATGTGTCGATTTTGTACATCTGATGCGTCGTGTCAGGCGGGACGTGCACCAGACCATTCCCGCCCGAATAAACCGAGCCGCAACCATGAGGAACAGAGTCAAAATGCGCATTCTGCAGTCAATAAAACCTTCGTGTCCTCTGTGATCTCTGTGGTAGAAAACCACCCGTTGAACGGAGATTTTCTATGGAACGTCAAAATCGGATCACAATCGAATACTGCTCAAAATGCAAATTCATGATGCGCTCGGCGTGGATCGCACAGGAGCTGCTGCAGACCTTTGACGGGGATGTCGACGAAGCGGTGTTGAAACCCAGCGAAGTCGCAGGGATATGGCGTATCTATGCCAACGGGCAGCAGGTGTGGGACCGCAAGACCGAGCGCGGCCTGCCGGAATTGAAAGACCTGAAACGGCGCGTGCGCGATATCATCGCGCCGGACAAGGATCTCGGTCACGCCGAAACCGTCGAACCGAATAAGGGAATTGATTAACCACAGAAGTCGCAGGACACAACGGAGATCGAAATCAGATTATCTTTAGTCTTGTGTGCAGTATGCGGTTAAAAAGGGGGAACTATGAACTGGCCGTTGATTTCATTGATTGTACTGTGTGTGGCCCTGGCGGGTCATTATCTCTCGCAGAAGCTGCTGTTGGCCCGCGGATGGCAGGCGGATGACACCAGACCATACATCAGGCGGCTCATCGTCAATGGATGCATGATCATCGTCGTTGCCGTTGCGGCATTGGTGGTTGCGGATTATCCCTACGGTCTTTTCGGCATCCTGCTCTTTTTTGAATCCGCCGTATGCTTCGCCTTTGCGCGCAAACTCAGCCGGAAATAAACACGAAGACTCAAAGCGCTCGAAGGCGCACTTCGTGTCTAGGTGTTTATAGAGCCACTTTTCTGGACACAGCTTCCATGATTTCGCATAGGTCGTCGTGAATGACGAGCTGGGCTTCCCCGTCGAGCGGTGTCGGATCGTGGTTGATGATGGCCATTTTCGCATTCCACGGACGGTAGTCCGGCAGCCCGGCAGCCGGATAGACCAGCAGCGAGGTGCCGAGTACCAGCAGCAGATCGCAACGGCTGATGACCGCCACCGATGAATTCCAGTCATACTCCGGCAGCATCTCCCCGAAAAAGGTAATATCGGGCTTGTAGATTCCTCCGCATGGGCAATGTGGGATACCTCCCTCTTGTATCAGTGGATACAGCGTTTCAGTTTCAACGCTCCCGCCGCACTTCCGACACGTGCTGTGGATATAGTTTCCATGCACCGTGTAGACCGGGGCCGAGCCCGCCCGCTGGTGATAGTCGTCTACATTCTGCGTCACGACCACGACATCCTTACCCCGCCTCTGCCAGTCGGCCAGAGCGCAATGGGCCGCATTGGGTTCCGCCTCGCGCACCTGCGGGTAGAATTTCCGGGCGAAGGTGTAGAAGATCGCCGGGTTACGGATAAAGGCGTTGAGATCGAAAACATTTACGTTCTGGCTGTTGGAATAGATTCCGCTCGCCGACCGGAAGTCGGGAACGCCTGATCCGGTAGAAATACCGGCACCGGTCAGCGCGACGATCCGCTCCGCCGATTCCACCCATTCCGCAAGTTGTTGAACTGCATTATCCATAACCACCAAGATACGAAGTGCACGAAGCAATCCTTTCTTTGAGTCCTTCGTGACTTAGTGTTAAATATCCACCCATGGATTCAGAGATAAATCTTAAACCGATTGGAATCATACGGTCGTGCTATGGCGAAAAGTTCGGCATACCGCGCCAACCGGGGCTGGTGCAGAGTGCCACCGCTACCGTGGAGCTGCTGCCTCCCTATAATACCGTCGAGGTGTTGCGTGGTCTGGAGGCGTTTTCCCATGTATGGATCCTGTTTCTGTTCCATCAATCTGCCAGGGAAAACTGGAAAGCCACGGTACGCCCGCCACGCCTGGGCGGTAACAAACGCGTGGGTGTTTTTGCGTCACGTTCGAATTTCCGCCCAAATCCCATCGGGCTTTCGGTGGTGGAACTGCTGGCGGTCGAGGGCACCACGCTGAGACTGGGCGGTGGTGATTTTCTGGACGGCACACCCGCACTGGACATCAAGCCCTACATACCGTACGTCGATAGCATTCCCGATGCCACCGGCGCGTTTGCCTCGTCAGCCCCGCAGCCATCAAACCAGGTGGCGTTTACACCCGAAACTTTGAACGCCGTCCATCAATGGGAGAACGAAAGCCGCCCCGCCCTGCGCCAGATCATTACCGACATGCTCGCCTACAATCCGCGCCCGGCCTACCAGAATGACGATCCGGAACGCATTTTCGGAACCCGCCTGTACGACCTGGAAGTCCGCTGGATACAGGAAGGATCCAATGTGACCGTGGTGAAAATTGTTGCTACCACAGAAGGCACAGCGGACCGGAAAGATTAGCTATTGATCCGTATCAGCCTGCTCATCTTCTTGAGGTGCGTTCATGAAGAACGCCTTGTCGACTTCTGACTGCTTAAGCTGCCTGGACTGAACCGGCAGCCAGAGCGAGGTGGCGGGGATGTAGGTGATCACCATTAGTGAAGCAATCATGGCACCGAAGAAAGGAAGCATGGTCTTGGTCACCTTGGCAATGGTGGTGTTGCCCACCCCGCAACCGATGAAGAGACAGGTTCCGACCGGCGGTGTGCAAAGGCCGATACAGAGATTGGCAATCATCATGATGCCGAAATGGACTTCATGCATGCCGAGACGGGCAACCACCGGGAGGAAGATGGGTGTGAAGATCAATACCGCAGGGGTCATATCCATGAACGTGCCCACGAAGAGCAGCAGCACATTGATGGTGAGCAGAATGACGATCGGATTGTCCGAAAGGCCCAGCAGCGCGCTGCTGACCGTCTGCGGAATGTTGGCCATGGTCATGATCCAGCTCATGCCGGAACTGGCTCCGATCAACAGCATTACAATGGCCGTCGTGATACCGGTCTGAAGCAGGATGTCGGGTATCTCCTTGAGCTTGATCTCGCGGTAGACAACGACCGACAGGAAGAACGCATAAACCACGGCAATCGCCGCAGCCTCCGTGGCCGTGAATATCCCTTTCAAAATGCCTCCGATCACGATCAGGATCAGCAGCAGGGTCAGGTAGGCCCGGCGGAATGTTCTGAAACAGATGCAGCATGCTATGGATACGACAGCGAAAACAACGGTCCCCATGCCAAGCAGACCTTCGCCGCCCAGGTGCACACTGGGCGGAATCCAGCCGCCCTTGATCCCGGCTATGGAAAGTATGATAACAGCTACGACCGCGGTCGAGGCAGCCGGCTTCCAGCGCGGCATTTCAATCACGTCGCCGCGATAGCCGGAAAAGACGGATATGATACCGGCCACGAGCATAATGAAGAGGCCCATGATGATCCCCGGCAGGAAGCCCGCCATGAACATGGCGGCAATCGAGACCGAGCCGGCCGCGACGGAATAAACGATCATGATGTTGCTGGGCGGAATCAGCAGACCGGTTGTGGCAGCCGTCGTCGTGACGGCCACGTTGAATTCACGACCATAGCCCTTGCGATTCATTTCGGGGATCATGAAACCGCCGACGGACGAGACCGCGGCGGCAGCCGAACCGGAAATGGAACCGAACAGCATGCAGGTGAGCGTGTTGACGTAGCCCAGCCCTCCCGGCAGCCGCCCCACCAGAGTGGCCGCAAAATCAATAAGGCGACGGGCCAGACCGCCCCGCCCCATCAGGTGGCCGGAAAGAATAAAGAACGGGATGGCCAGCAATGCGAAGCTGTTTACTCCGTTGGCCATCTTTCCCGCGATCACGATAGTCGGGTCGGAGCCGGCAGCGATGACCGCGAAAAATGAGGCCAGGGCGATTGAGACCGCGATCGGAACGTTCATGACCAGCATCAGAATGAACACTACGACCAGGATGAGTGCGACCGTACCCATTAGTCCACCTCCTTGGCAGAATCGGCTTCATGCAGCTCGGACGCCGGTGTGACCAGTGTTTCAACGAGGTTTTCTATGGTGTAGATCGCCATGAACACGCCGGAGATGGGAAGCGCCAGGTAGACATGCCCCATTTTCCACCGCAGCGCGGAAGTCATCTGCTCCATGGCCAGCGCGTCGCTCACCACCCGCCAGCCGCCATAAACGAAGATTGCACAAGCAAAGAACAGCACGATCAGATGGGCGACGACCGCCATCAGCTTGCGGGCCTCCGGATCAAATTTTCCGACAAAGTAGTCGACGCCCAGGTGCCCCTTGGTACCGAACGCAACCGCCCCGCCCAGGAGCGATACCCAGATCAGGAGGAACCGCGCCAGTTCCTCCGTCCACTTGGCCTGCTCGCCCATCACATAGCGCGTGAACACGCCCCAGACTACATCGACGACGAGCAGCAATACCGCCAGAATCAGCCCCCAGTTCAGGGCGACGGTCATCCCTTTCTTGAATTTGATCAGCCCGGACAGCATCACTTCACCTCGGAGATCTCTTTAGCCAGTTCGCGAACCTGCGGATTTTCAATCTGCGTGAGCATGGGTGCGACCTTTGCCGCAAACGCTGACGTGTCGACTTTATAAACGGTCACGCCCTCGGACCGGGCCTTATCGAGAGCTTCAACTGTTTTTTCCTTCCAGAGCTTCCGCTCATATTCGGCTGATTCGTCGGCGGCCTGCTGCACCCAGGCCTGTACCTGGGGATCGAGCTTATCCCATACCTTGGTGCTCATCATCAGGATATCGGGGATGCGGCTATGGCCATCCAGCGTGAAATGCTTGCAGACTTCGTAGTGCTTGTTGGATGTGAAGCTCGGCGGATTGTTTTCGGCTCCGTCGACGGTGCCCTGCGCCAGCGCGGAGTAGAGTTCGCCCCAGGCAATCGGGGTCGGAGAACCGCCCATGGCCTTGACCATGTCGATGGCGGTCTTGCTGTTCATTACGCGGATCTTGAGCCCCTTCAGGTCGTCGGGCGTACGGATCGGCTTATCCTTGGTGTAGAAATTGCGGCTCCCGGCATCATAGTAGCAGAGGCCGTATAAAAACTTCGACTGCCCCTCCTTGAGCAGCCGTTTTCCGATGGGCCCGTTGATCACCTTCCAGAAATGGTCTTCATCGCGGAAGATATAGGGCAGGCCGAACACGGCCATGGAAGGGATGAAGTTTTCCATGGCTGCCGCCGAAGTCTTGGTCATGGCCAGCGAACCGTTCTGCAGCATTTCAATGCACTGGGTTTCCGAGCCGAGGACCGAGCTGGGATAGATATTGATGGTTACCTTGCCGCCGGAAAGTTCCTCCAGCCGGGTTTTCATGAACTCCATGGCCTTGTGTACCGGATGGCCGGTATCAAGACTGTGCCCAAGCTTCAGTACCAGCTGGCTGCCGCCGTCACCGCCGCTGTTGATCTGTGCCTGCCGGTAAAGCGAAAATCCAGCCGTGGCCAGCAAGGCCCCGACCAGCAGCCCCCCTATAAAAAAAGAAACCGGTTTGTTCATGTGCTCACCTTTCCCCTCAATAACCAATCATGGCCGTTCTAACACGATGCCGGCCACGTCGCAATTATAGTCCGTATACGTCCTGTAGTTTCCGCGCAGCCACACCAGCACCTTGTAGCCATCTCCCGTGACAATGATCGGGCGGATGTTGCTCTCATTCGAATCCCGCGTGATCGCCGTCCATTGAATCGAATGGATCGTATCATCGGCCTTCACGGTGGCCGCATAGAGTTCACGCGATCCACCGGTGTTTTTACCGCTCTTCGGATCGGCATCCGAAGAGATCACAACCCGGGTCGGATCGACGGGATCCAATGCAATAAGACCCGTATAGCTGCTCTCGGCCGCGTACAGGCAGCTGCCGGCATAGGCAACTTCGCGATCAATCCAGCGCTTTCCATTCCAGAAGGCCATACGGTAACGATGGTCGTCATTGCTCAGGTACAACGTATAGCCGAGATGCGGCCGCCCCGATTCATCGGCTGCCATGGAACACGTCCAGGCACTGTTCGGCACGCTTTCATACCCCTCGGGTTTATTCCGGGTTTCACTGCCGCGGTAGATGCACTCGGCTTCGGACGGTTTAAGCGGTCCGTCGGCGAGATTCTTGATCTTGACGCCATCCGCCCGGTAGAACGCGCCGCCCCTGAATTCGGCGTAGTAGAGATTGTTGCCGTATTGTCGCGGATGCGCATCGGTGAAGGAGACTGCCACCGTATCGGCATTGCGCTGCAGATAGCGCGCATACGGGCGCTGCCAGCCCAGTTCATCCGTAATGAAGTGCGTGCGGTTTTCCCAGGTCTCCCCCTGATCGCCGGATGTGATGAAGGAAGGATTTATGTTCAGGCCATCACGGAAAAAATTGTAGAGCAATCCTTCGTGCTGCAGGTAGTAGAGGTTCATATAGGTTATGCCCCACCCCCCGCTGTAATCATGCACAAATTCCTTTTCCGCCCCCCATTCCAGATAATTGCCGGATTCGGAAATGCGATAGCGATGGATGTGGTCGGTTGCGTGCTTGGTGTAGACCGCCAGTATACGTCCATCCGGACGCGCATAGAGTGCCGGCGCATCGTGATCATCAGCCTGAAATGAAGCATGCAGGATCACCGTACCCAGATCCTTGTTCAGTTTCAGATCGTAGACACCGACTTTCACATCCCCGTTCTGGCCGTCGATCCCTCCGATAATGAGCTTTCCGTTGGAGATGATCACTCGCGGATCCTGATACCAGCACCAGCCTCCATCCTTCATGAATGTGATGACATCGCCATTCCGATCAGCCGTGTCGGCGGAGCAAGCCGCTGCGATCCAGCCCGCCACAATCATCGAAACTGTTAAGAAAGACCTCACAAAACAAACCTCAAACGATAGAGATAAGGATATGATAATATCCAACGGAGCGATAAATTCAATGTCTAACCGGCACTACTTACGGATATTACCTGATACCACAAAAAACGGCGCCGGTAAACCCGACGCCGTTCACCAAAACAGGCGCATTCCGACTAGACGTCGTTTTCGCCCTTAACATAGCCGAAGTTGGCCAGAATACCGCCGTCCACATAGAGAATGTGGCCGTTGACAAAGTCGGCGGCCCTGGAGGACAGGAACATTGCAGCATTGCCGATGTCTTCCGGTTCGCCCCAACGCCCGGCCGGCGTGCGCATCATAACCAGGTCGTTGAACGGATGCCCGCCTTCGCGGATCGGTGCGGTCTGCGCCGTGGCGATATAGCCCGGACCGATCCCGTTGACCTGGATATTGTGCTTGGCCCATTCACAGCACATATTGGCCGTCAGCAGCTTGAGTCCGCCCTTGGCCGATGCATACGCGGAAACGGAGTTGCGGCCGTAAACACTCATCATCGAGCACATATTGATGATCTTGCCGGCCCCCTTCCTGATCATGCCCGGCGCAACACGCTTGCCGACGATGAACGGTGCAATCAGGTCGACGTCGATGACCATCTTGTAGTCGGCGACCGGCATGTCGAGAATCGGCACGCGCTTGATGATGCCCGCGTTGTTGACCAGGATATCAATCGTGCCGACATCCTGCTCTATTTTCGAAATGCCGGCATCCACATCCGCCTCGTCGGTGACGTTGAACTTCACCGTGTAGACGTCGATGCCCGCAGCCGCATATTCCGCCTTGGCGGACGCCAGCTTGGCTTCGTCGATGTCATTGACGCAAATCTTCGCGCCCGCCCGCCCCAGTGTCGTTCCAACCGCCATGCCGATACCGTGCGTTCCACCCGTCACCAACGCAACCTTGCCCGTCAAATCAAACAATTCCTGAATCATGGTATCCTCCTTTGTTTAAGAGGCACAAGGGCAAGGTACCAGGCACAAGTGAAATGCGGAGTGCTACGGTATCCATTCATCCCCTAATGCCTCATGCCTGTTCCCTATATGCCTATTTCAGGTCAGCGACCTTAATATGGTCCATATCATCAAAGCGCTGGTTTTCGCCGCCCATCGCCCAGCAGAACGTATACGCGCGGGTCCCGCAGCCGGAGTGGATCGACCACATGGGCGACAGCAGGGCCTGTTCGTTGGAGACTGCAATATGGCGGGTTTCATCGCCCGGCCCCATGAAGTGGAACACCTTCGAATCCTCCTCCAGCCCAAAGTACATGTAGACTTCCGTACGACGCTCGTGGGTGTGACACGGCATGGTGTTCCAGACACTGCCTGATTCCAAGGCCGTGAAACCCATCACCAGCTGACAGCTCTTGATACCCTTTTCATGGATATACTGGTAGATGGTGCGTTTGTTGGAATCCTCGATTGAACCCAGGTTAAGGGCATTGGCGTCGGCCTTCTTTGCCTGGGTGGTCGGGTACTCGGTATGGGCCGGATAACTGACCATATAGAATCGCGCCGGATCGGAAGCATCAGCGCTGGAGAAGGAAACCTCCTTGCTGCCGCGACCGATATAGAGCCCGTCCAGGTTGTCCATGTTATATTCCGTACCGTCTACCGTAACCGTACCTGCGGCACCGATGTTGAGCACGCCGATCTCGCGGCGCTGGCAGAAATAGTCCGCCGCCAGCTCTTTGCCGGCTTCCAGCACCAGTGCGCCGGAGGTCGGAACCGCGGCACCCACGATCGAGCGCTCTACTTCATTGTAAAGCAGGTTCAGCTTGCCGTCTTCAAACAGATCAACCAGAAACGCATCGCGCAGCTCCTGTGTCGTCATGCGTTTGTATTCGTTTTTCCCTACTGTGTATCTTACGTCCATGGTTATGCCTTTCTACTTCTTTATTTTAAATCCGGCCAGGTAGCTGTTCCACTGCTTGGAGGTCGTGATTTCACCGGCGTGTTCCCAGCCATAGCCCGCCCACCAGGTTACCTGCCCGTTGTCGTCGGTTTTGGTGATAAACAGCGCATGGCTTGTGTCCGGCGTATCCGACTCGTTCCGTTTGTATGTATCAATCGAACGGGGATCCATCACGACACCGGTTCCCAGGCCGGACCCATCAATTGTTTCCCAGCAGGCTAGCCATCCTTCGCGCATGTTGTGATCGATCCCGGCCTTGCCGTCGTGGGTGGTGATACCGATGGCGACCGGTAATCCGGCGGCGACCTTGCCGTCCTTCCAGAAGGTAGAAACCGTCTTGAACAGCCGGTCGCCGAGCCGGATGCTCATCTGCTTGGTCTCTTTGTACGAATGCCCTTCGTAGTCCCAGGCATAGCTGAGCTCAAAAACCGACTCTTCCGGCTCGCATTTGATCACCTTCCAGCTGACAAAGGTTTCCGTGGTCACCAGTTCATCGTCGATCCAGAGCCCGATGCCGCCGCAGCCCAGGGAAGAACCCACATGATACGGGTCGTACCCTTCGCCGTGATCGGTGTGGTAGGTGTCCAGCCGGTACCACTTGTCGATGATCGGATAGTCGACCCGCTTCAGCCAGCAGTCGACCCCGCCGTTTTCCACACCGTTGCGCAGCGCCGGCCCATAGGCACGAAAGGCAATCTTGTCGTTTTCCCAGGCAAAGTCGTCCGAACGCTCGGGAACGAACCGACAGAAGGTGCGGGGCGCTGCCTCTTCCGCAGAGGCACTTACCAGGGCGATCAGCCCGAAAACCGCCATTGCGGCCAGATGATGGAACAGATGTGTTTTCATAGTCCTCCAATCTAATCGGTGTGGCGGGCGGAGCAATTTGGATGTTCAATTATTTTTACTTTTGTTCATATATGAACACAATGAGGCCATGAACAAATATCACATTCCCAACCTCGATAAAGCCTGCCAAGTGATCGAATTGGTCGCCAATTCGCCTGGCGGCTGCTCCCTGAAGGAGCTTTCCGTCCAGCTCAGCATACCCCGCACGACGGGTCTGCGGATCGTGGAGACCCTGCAACAGCGGCACTTTCTAGACCGGAACGAAGGTGGTCTTTTCACACTGGGACCGGCGCTGGTCCATCTCGGGGTCATGGCTTTGGACAATCTTGATATCCGAAGTTTTGCACGGCCCGTGCTGCGTAAACTCTCGAATGAAACCGGCGAATCGTCTCATATCGCTATTCTGAATGGAGACAAATCGCTGCTGGTTGAGGTATGTGACAGCCCTCACCCCGTGCGTATCGCCTCCCGTCCCGGCACATTAGTGGACCTGCATTGTTCATCGACCGGAAAGGTGTTTCTGGCTTTCAGCATTCCCGAGCCCTCAAAATTCTGCCGGACGCTCGAGCTCACGGAACATACAAAAAACACCAGCACATCCATCACGGAGGTGCTGGCCGATATCGAGCGCACGCGTAAGCAGGGCTATGCCCTCGACGAGGAGGAATATGTGCTGGGTGCTCGCTGCATCGCAGCCCCCATCATGAACGCCTTCGGCAAAACCATGGCAGCCATCGGCATCACCGCGTCCACCAGTACCTTCACCAGGGGGAAGATTCCGAAAATAAGCACATGTCTGAAGGAAGCCGCAGCCGAGATATCCAACAACATGGGCTTCAGCCATCAATAATCCTGCATCCGGCAGACAAAAAAAACGGTCACCCGCAGGGGTGACCGTCATAAAAACAACCCAGAGATATCTTCTACTTGGAACCGGAGTCGCCGATCAGCTTCTTGATATGATTTACGTAGGCCTCTGCACCACCAGACTGATACCCCGTTTTGGCAACGGTTTGTCCATCCGGATTCAGGATGAAGACCGTCGGGAAACCCGTGACCCCGTACTGCTTGAGCATCTTATCGTTCTGTTTCTTCACATCATTGCTGATCCTCGACTTGTCCTGCGGGAAATCGGCCAGCACCAAAATCAGGTTGTCCTTGGCATAGGCCTTGAACGCGTCCTGTGAAAAAACTTCCTTGTCCAGCTTGATGCACCACCCGCACCAGTCTGACCCACTGAAATCGATCAGTATGTGCTTGTTCTCTGCCTTGGCCTTTTCCTTAGCTTTATCAAAATCAGTCATCCACCCTTCCGACGCAAAAGCACCCACGCTCAACGCCCCTGCAACCAACATCACCATCCACTTACTCATGCCGACCTCCTTGAACTTATTTACCTGCAGGCTACTCTGCCTATTACAAAACCTACGACAGTATGAATGTAGATACGTTCATTGGCTACACAAAAAAAAGCCGTCTCGAAAGACGGCTTTTTCATACCAATCGTAAGATTGGTTAGTTGACGCCAACGGCGTTGAGGTCGGCAAAGGCCTGCTTGACGCGCTCGACCATGGCTTCCTGCCCGCTGCGGAGCCAGACACGCGGATCGTAGAACTTCTTGTTCGGCTTGTCCTCGCCCTCGGGATTTCCGAGCTGGCCCTGGAGATAG
>JBNLDM010000097.1:0-21140 GCA_050304335.1 Pontiella sp. | reverse complement strand
GGAGCTCGTCCCGGCCGGTTGCAGCGTGGCGGAAAAACTGGTCCACATGACCACGACCATGATCACCTTCGGCATGGGAGCCTCCACCCAGGCGCTGTTCGCCCGCGTCGGCGGCGGCATCTATACCAAGGCGGCGGATGTGGGTGCCGACCTGGTGGGCAAGGTGGAAGCCGGTATTCCCGAAGACGACCCGCGCAATCCCGCCACGATCGCCGACAATGTCGGCGACAACGTTGGCGACGTTGCGGGCATGGGTGCCGACCTGTATGAATCCTACTGCGGTTCAATCCTCGCGACGGCTGCACTCGGAGCGGCGGTGGGTGCGCAAAAGGTGATGATGGGTACCGGTACCGAAGCCGATGCCATCGGTCTCGTCACCGCCCCCATGATCGTGGCGGGCGTCGGCACCACCCTTTCCATCATCGGCATGTTCATGGTGCGGTGCAAGGAAGGTGCCAGCCAGAAAAACCTGCTCAAGGCGCTGCTGACCGGCACGCTCGGCAGCTCGATCCTGATCGTGCTGGTGCTGATCGGCATGTGGCTGGCCGGCCTGATTTCGGGCGGGATTGTCCTTTCTGTGATTTCCGGTCTCGCTGCCGGGGTGATTATCGGACAGGCCACGGAATACTACACGTCTGATGAATACAAGCCGACGCAGGGCATCGCCGACCAGGCGGTCATGGGTCCGGCCACCACCATCATCGACGGCCTGGCAACCGGCATGTATTCCGCCGGCATCCCTGTGATCACGATCGTTATCGGCATCATCTGCGCGTTCGGCTTTGCCGGCGGATTCCATGATATGTCGAGCGGACTCTACGGCATCGGTTTTGCCGCCGTGGGCATGCTCGCCACCCTGGGGATCACGCTGGCGACCGATGCCTATGGCCCGATTGCCGACAACGCGGGCGGCAACGCCGAGATGGCCGGACTGCCGCCGGAAGTGCGTGAACGTACCGATGCCCTCGACTCGCTGGGCAACACAACCGCCGCCACCGGCAAGGGTTTTGCGATCGGCTCCGCCGCCCTCACGGCGATGGCGCTGCTGGCCGCCTACATTGAAGAGGTTAAAATCTGGATGGGCAAGCTTGCCGGAGAAACCGACTTCATGGGAGTGACCAAGGCCGCGGCCGAAAAAGCGGATATCATGTTTTTCGTGGACCGGTTCGACCTGCACATCATGAATCCGCTGCTGCTGTGCGGTCTATTCATCGGCGGCATGATGGCGTTTGTCTTCTGTGCCATGACCATGAAGGCGGTCGGACGTGCCGCCGGCGCGATGGTTGAGGAAGTGCGCCGGCAGTTCCGTGAATTCCCCGGCATCATGGATGGAACACAGAAGCCGGACTACGCCCGCTGCGTGGCTATTTCCACCAAGGGGGCTCAACAGGAAATGCTGGTCCCCTCCCTGCTCGCCATCGTGGTTCCGGTGGTTACCGGTTTGATCCTGGGTGTTCCAGGCGTCATGGGGCTGCTCGCCGGGGGGCTTGTCTGCGGGTTTGTCCTGGCTACGATGCTTAACAATGCCGGTGGTGCCTGGGATAACGCCAAGAAATACATCGAAAAGGGCGCTCACGGCGGCAAGGGTTCCGAGGCGCACAAGGCCGGTGTCGTCGGCGACACCGTTGGCGACCCCTGCAAGGATACCTCCGGACCCTCGCTGAACATTCTCATCAAGCTGATGACCATGGTCAGCGTGGTCTTTACCCCGGTCGTCGTCAAGTTCTCTCCCATGATCCAGGAACTGCTGCACATAACCTATATTTCCGGCAACTAGATCGGGCGCCGGTAAGGCTGTTTTTATCAGGGCTTCCTGACCGGAAGCCCTTTTTTCATGCCGAAAACCGGCCGAAAAAAGTGGCCCACCAGGGTTGCCTTTCCAGGAAAATACCTATAAAGAAACCCACTAAATCACGGGGGACACGTGGTTTGCATAATTTTTGGGGGATGCACATGTCAATTCACACCATTCTTAAAAACACCTTTGAATTTGCGCTGATGGGCGCCTGCATGTTTTCGTTTGGATATCTGATCGTTACGGGCTTCGCATTAGCGCTCCGGCGGCTGCGCAATAAACCTGAAATCATCGAAGATCGTTCGCTTTATCCAACGGTAACGGTGCAGATTCCCACCTATAACGAGCTGGCGGCTCTGAACTGTGCGGCACGCTGTCTGGAATTCGACTACCCGCTGGAGAAAATCCAGATCCTGATCGGTGACGACAGCAACAAACCTGAAATCTCGGCCAAGATCGATGAGTTTGCCGCAGCCAATCCGCGTGTGGAGATCAGCCGGCGCGGTGACAACGTCGGCTTCAAGCCCGGCAACCTCAACGTCATGCTCCCGAAATCGACGGGCGACTACCTGCTGATTCTCGATTCCGATTTCCTGCCCAAACGGGACTTTCTGAAAAGGCTGGTGGTACCGGTGATCAAGGATCCTTCGCTGGCCGGAGCCCAGGCGGCCTGGCGGATCATCAATGTGCACGACAATCACAGCACCCTGATGGGTACGGGTATTGTGAACATTATACATGTGGTTATCCTGCCTTTCCTGAAAGCCATCACAAAAAGCTGTGTATTCTGCGGTTCCGGCGAGCTGGTCAAGAAGAGCTACCTCGTCGAACAGGGAGGCTGGACCGCCGGTGCGATGACCGAAGACGTCGACTATTCCCTGCGCATGATCACTGCCGGCAAGAAAATCGCGTATGTGGACGACCTGCGGGTGCGCTGTGAAGTGCCGTACACCCCCGGCGACCTGTTCCGCCAGCAGATGCGCTGGGCCTACGGGGTCATGCGTGCCTTCATGGCCCACGGCAGGAAGCTGTTTCTATCCCGCACCATCCAGAAACGGACCAAGTTTGCCGCCTTCATGTTCGGGAGCGGCTACGTGATGATCACCCTGCTGCTGATCACCTTCACCCTCGGCATGCTCAACCTGATTTCAGGCATGCTGGGAATCGACCACACCACGGTACAATCCTCTTCCTATACCGTCGGCACCTTCCTGTATGACACCGTCGTGAACCTGCTGCTCACCTGCGGCATGGTGGTTTCAGCCATTGCCGCCGGATTTGTTACCGGTTTTGGATACCGCAGTGTGGGCCGGCTGATCGTGGCTTCATTAAGTGTCGGCGTCATCTGCATGTTCTTTGTCGGGCGCGGTCTGCTGACAGCCTGGCTGGGCCTGCCGATGAAGTGGTTCATGCTGCGTAAAGCCGGCAACGAACAGGCTGAGGCGGCCTGAGTTTTCATCCACTACCTCCCCGATTTGAACCCTTGCGACCGAAAGTGGTCGAACGGTTTAGTTAACGAGGAGGTTGTCATGTATCTGAAACATGTTCCTACGGGAGACCTGGTTGAGGTGCTCGATCTGACAGACGTCGTCAATCCCACATCCTCAACCATACGGGCCCGCTCTTATGCCGGCGATGTTGCGCAGCGTCCGGAATATTTCCTGAAAACCGAGCTGGTTTTCCCATCGGACGAACCGTTGCCGCTCTGCTGGTCCGACAGCCATTACAACGAACACGTAGCCGCCTAGGCAGGGAAAGGCAGGATGCTATGTTTCTCAAGCATGTCCCAACAAACGATCTGGTGGAGGCTCTCGACCTGCAGGAAGTGTTCGATCCGTTCGAGCAATCTATTTCGGCGAGAACACAGGCCGGCGAGGATACGATGGACATGACACGCTACGAAAAGTCCGACCTGCTCTTTCCGTCCGGTGAACCCCTGCCCAAATGCTGGCAGGACAGCCGATACCGGGAACAATTGGTCCATTAGCACTACGACATCGGGAAAGAGGCTTTTCATTTAGGGCTCCAGCGTGTATTGCGTGGTGTTCATGAGATCCCCGTTTTCATTTCTGGCACGGTTTGGTAAAAAAAATGAAGCCGCGAAAACCGGTCCCGCCGCGCTCATCACGGGCGGAGCCCGGGGCATCGGCAGCATGATTGCCGCCACGCTGGTCAATGAGGGCTGGCGCATCGCCGTGCTGGATTTGGAGCCAGCGGACGCCAATACGGAAACGGACGCCCTTTATCTTGCCGGCGACGTAGGATCCGAAGCCGATGTAGAGACCGCCATCCGAAAGACCGTCGAGACCTTCGGGCGGTTGGACGGTCTCGTGAACAATGCCGGAATCGGCATCACGCGACCACTGGAAAAGCTGACACTGGAAGAGTGGAACCGGGTCATCGGCACCAACCTTACCGGCACGTTCCTATGCTCGAAACTCGCCGCCCCGCATCTGCGAAAAAGCAAGGGGGCCATCGTCAACATTGCCTCTACCCGCGCCCGGCAATCGGAAGCCAATACCGAAGCTTATTCCGCCTCCAAGGGCGGTATCGTGTCCCTTACCCATGCCATGGCCGTCAGCCTGGGGCCCGACATCCGCGTCAATTGCATCAGCCCCGGCTGGATTGAAACCGATCCGGACGCCGTCCATTCGGATACGGATGAAGCACAGCACCCCTGCGGACGGGTCGGCATCCCTGCGGATATCGCCGAGATGGCGGCCTATCTGCTGTCCGGCCGGAGCAGCTTTATTACCGGACAGGATTTTGCCATCGATGGCGGCATGACGAAGAAAATGATCTATACCGACTAGGAAGGATACCGATGCTTGATTTCTGGCTCCCCATGTTACTGCTGTTCATTGCCGCGACGGTTGCGGCCATCGCCACCCGACGCAAGCGTGACCGCTGTTTGAAATACTTCAACCGGGAGCCGGTCATGATTCTGATGGAATCCGGCAAATGGCTCTGGGGCCGGTTTATTGCCTTTCCCAAAGCCATGGAGCTCGTATTCGAACATCCCGCAGCCGATGAATCGGGCTTTAAGAAGGCCAGCTATGTCCTGTATTCGCCGGAAGTTGAAGGCATCCGGAAGATACTCCAGCCCCCGCCCCGCTCCGGAACCCCGGAACATGATAAATGGCAGCGGGAAATAAAACGCATCGCCAAACCCTCCCTGCTTCGACGAGCCAGACGGTGGTGCTGGAATGTCTTCAATACACTGCGCGATGCCGTGTCGCAGTCGCTCGGGATGATTATGGGCACGCTTAAAAATAAAACCCCGATGGGCAGGGTGAGCGGTGCCGACAAGCGCGCGGGGGAAATAGGCAACACGCTGCTCGGCACGGTTCCGAATGCCTATGAACCGGTACTGGAAAAGTACCTGAGCAAACAGGTGATCGTGGAGATGCTGGATGACGGAAAGGTTGTGGAATTCGCCGGACTGCTGCAGGAATATTCCGGCAAGTATCTGCTGCTGCGCAACGTGGCCTTTCAACCTGCAATAGAAACCGACGACCCCCTGCCGGACCGGTTCGACATCATTTTCCCGCGCAGCAAGGCGCTCGTGCGGCACTGCACGGTGGCCTGACATGCAATTCACCTTTCTAGGAACCGGAACCTCGCACGGCATCCCCATGATCGGATGCCGCTGCAGCGTCTGTACATCGAACGACACCAGGAACAAGCGGCGACGCTGCAGCCTCTATGTGATAACCGAAGGCCGGCATTTGATCATCGATACACCGCCCGATTTCCGGGACCAGGTGCTGACCTTCGGTGTCGAGCGGGTGGATGCCGTTTTTCTGACACACACCCACGCGGACCATATCTTTGGATTTGACGACATGCGACGCTTCAGCACGCTTCAGGACCAGCATATCCCCGTCTATGGATCGGAGGAGACCATATGCCTGATGCGTAAGAAGTTCGACTATGTAGACCGTGCCGGTTACGGCTTCGAAAGCGTTCCGAGGGTCCGCTTCACGGAGCAGAAAGAGCCGGTGGGTGTCGGCAGGGTCGTTGTCACCCCCCTGCCCGTCTGGCACGGCGAGGATATGGTCTATGGATTCAGGTTCGACGGCGATGGAAAGCGGCTGGGCTACATCCCTGACTGCAGCCGCATTCCGGAGGACACAAGCCGTTTGCTCATCGGCATGGATGCCATGATTCTGGACGGACTCCGTCCCCAGGAGCACCCCACACACTTCTCCATCGATCAGTGCGTGGAGCACCTTGAGCGCATCGGCGCCCGACAATCCTTCATCACACATCTCACCCACAACTCCGAGCACCACGACCTGCAGACCCGTTTGGGCGATGCGGTTACCGTGCCTTGGGACGGCCTTCAAATCGTGCTATAAGCCTTCCGCATGAAACGAAATCCATACAGCTGGAATTGCCGCGAACGGATGCTGGAACTGGGGGAACGCACCCTCGTCATGGGTATTCTCAACGTCACACCTGATTCATTTTCCGATGGCGGCGTGTATATTGATCCAAACGCCGCCGTGGAGCATGCATTGGAAATGGTGGAGCAAGGGGCCGACATAATTGATGTCGGTGGGGAATCGACCCGTCCCGGCTCCGAACCGGTTCCGGCGTCCGAGGAGATCCGGCGTACGGTCCCCGTGATCGCGGGCATCCGCCGTCATTCGGCGGTTCCATTGTCCATTGATACCACGAAAGCGACGGTAGCGGCCGAAGCGATCGCGGCCGGTGCGGACATTATCAACGATATTTCCGCGCTGGAAGCAGACGCCGACATGGTGAACGTTGCGTCCGCATCCGGTGCGGGGGTTGTTCTGATGCATATGCAGGGAACGCCCCGCACCATGCAGGACGATCCCGTCTACGACAACGTCGTGCGCGACGTAGGCCGCTATCTGGCGGCCCGGATTGACTTTGCAGAGCTGCAGGGCGTGTCGCGCGACCGCCTCGTAATCGATCCCGGCATCGGCTTCGGCAAGACCGTGGAACATAACCTCGAACTGCTGCGCAATCTGCCCGATCTGGAAAGCGCGGGCCGTCCCCTGCTCGTCGGCGCGTCCAGAAAAAGCTTTATCGGGAAGATTACCGGACATACGCAGACGGCGCATCGACTGGCGGGTAGTCTCGGGATCGCCGCATGGTCGATTACGAACGGGGCCCATATTTTGCGCGTGCATGACGTATTAGACACTTGCGATGTTTGCCGCATGTTGGATACATTCGTATGCGGTGATACCCGATGCAATGGATTGAGGCGTTAGAAGTTCCGGACCAGGCTGGCTGGATTGAAATTTTGATCCTGACAGCCATGATGTATTTTGTGTTCCGGTTGTTCAAAGGCACACGCGGTTCCGCCATCCTGTCCGGTCTGATCATCCTGTTCGTATTCCTTTTCGCGGTTACCAGCCTGAGCCATCTGGATGTTCTCAACTGGCTGCTGTCCAAGCTCATGCTCTATATCTCGCTCGCCATCGTGGTGATCTTCCAGCCGGAAATCCGACGCGTGCTGGCACGTCTGGGCCGGCAACCCTGGCGCAACAACGGCATGTCGTCGCAAGCGACGCTGGTCGATCCCATCATGCAGGCGGTCATGATACTTTCCAAACGCAAGATCGGCGCCCTGATCGCGATCGAACGCGAAATCGGCACGCGCACCATCCAGGATACCGGCACCAAAATGCACAGTACCGTCAGCGCTGAGCTGCTGGCTACGATCTTTTTCCCGCACACACCGCTGCACGATGGCGGCGTGATTATATCTGGCGATTCCATCTGCGCCGCCGGCTGCCTCTTTCCGCTCTCCCAGCAGGAGGATCCAAGCAAACTGGGAACCCGCCACCGGGCGGCAATCGGGATCACCGAGGAAACCGATGCCATCGTCGTCGTGGTATCCGAGGAAACCGGCGCCGTTTCGATCGCCTATAACGGCAAGATACGCCGGGGGCTGGAGGAGGAGCGCCTGCGGCGCATGCTTACCTCCATGCTTCGCCGCGAACGCACCGGTCTGAGCCGCTTCCGGGAAAAGATACTGGCAGGCGAAGCCGCACTGTCGGATACCGCCTTAATGTCCATGAGCGAGAAACAGGATGAAAGATAGGTTTTCCAAAATCTGGAAGCAGCTGCGGAGGGAAAAATGGCTGCTGCTGATGTGCTTTGTACTGTCGTTCTTTGCGTGGCAGGCTATCCAGCGCAATATAGGTTTCGAACTGCCGGTTTCCAACATCGCGGTCGAAGTCGAGGTTCCCGAGGGCTGGGCGGTGCTGGAGCGCTCGCTGGATACGGTCGATGTCCGCTTTCTGGGCTCGCGCGAGGATATTCGCGATTTGAACCGCGAACAGTTGCGGGTTGCCGTTCCGATCAGCAAGCCGGAACGCGGCAATACGATGGTGATTCCGCTGGTGGCCAAGTTCCTTAAGAACAATCCAACCGATGCACGGGTGGTCCGCTTCAATCCATCTGAAATAGAGATAAAGCTCGATCAGGAAACGGAAAGGCTCCTCCCCGTCAAGGCTACCCCGGACGGATCGCTTCCCGAGGGTTTTGAAATAGAAAGCATGACCTGCAAACCGGCGACCGTTCTGGTCAAGGGGGCGAAACAGGAGCTCGACAGCATGGAAAACATCCATACCGAGCCCATCGACCTGAAAAACCGGAAGGCCTCGTTCAAGGAGAATGTACGCATTGCCCTGCCGCAGGGCGGACGGCTCGAGGCGGAGCCGGACCGTGTGTCCGTCGAGTTTGTTCTGGTAACCCGCTCCAGCATTGCGGTTTTCGAGAAGGTCCCGGTCCGGGTCCTTTGCAGTCCGGGGGAGCGTCGCCGTATCGATGTTCAACCCCTATCCATAAACGTAACCGTCAGGGGCCAGCAGCAGCGGATTGACCAGGTAAGATCGGCTGACTTGTTTGCCTATGTGAGTTGCGTGGAACTTGCGCAGAATACCGGCTACGATCTACCGGTTATTGTCGACCTGCCGACCGGTCTCCAACTGGTCAAGACGGAGCCGGCAGCCGTTCATATTGAAATCGGCAATGTAAACTAAAGGAGTTTTCATGAACCCGCGTATCTCTACAGTCGCCGTTGCTGCTGTCCTGCTCACACCCATTGGCTTTGCACAGAACGAAAGTACAACGAACGGGACAAACGTGTCGCAGCAGGCTGCCGGCGGCGGACTGCAAATCGGCACCCGAACCGATCAGGAACGCATTGACTTCCTGCAGCAGGTGGCGTCCGCATACTTTGATGAGAAGGAATATGATCAGGCCATCAGTGCCTATGAGCGCATTCTGGACATCGATCCATCGAACAAGGAGGCGCGCTTCATCATCGGCCATGTCTACATCACTGCCAAGCAGTATGGCAAGGCCGAGGCGGTGCTCAAGCAGCTGATCGAGGAGTATCCCGAAGACTTCCAGTTGAAGAACAACCTGGCGTGGCTGTACGCAACGGCCGAGGATCCTGCATTCCGGGACGGCGAAGAGGCCATTAAACTGGCCCAGGAAGCCATGGTCCTTGCCCCGAACGACCACCATATCTGGAGTACGCTTTCCGAAGCCTACTATGTGACCGGCCAGTATGAGAAAGCCTACCGGGCCATTGAACACATGGCCAAACTGGCCATGCGATATGGTGGTAAGAATATCACCAAGGAAACGGTCGATGGATACAATGAACAGATTATGAAGTGCAAACGCGCATGGGATTCGGAAAAAGCCTTGAAAGGCGAAGACGAGCCCGGCGAATCGGAGCCGGAAAGTCCAGCGGCGGCGGAAGCACCGGCTGAAGATGCTCCTGCAGCACCCTAACCGGTTTCACCTGAACCTAGTAGACCAGAAATCCCAGCAGAATCAGGACAACGCCCACGGCCGCCTTTCCGACCGCGGTCGCCTTGAACAGGACGCTGTTCTGCAGAAACGGCTTGTACAGCTTACGGAACCACCACGGCGATAACAGCAGCATCAATCCAAAGACGATCCACAGGTAGGCCAATATCACGACTGCCTGGAACATGGGCTTACCCGACAATGCGGCCGTTTGTATGATTGGAACAGCGATCAACAGAAGGAAGCCGCCGAGAGCCCTGGGTGCAAGCAGTTCCTTCAGGTATATAACACTGGCGACGAAAACTGCGGGCGCGATCAGATAGATGTACCCCTTGTACGCATCGAGGAATCCCATGTTCATGTGCATGGCCTCTTTGGCGCCGAGCCAGCAGCAAAGTGCGGTCAGCACCCATGCCGGAACAACGCTGCGGGGAAACAGCTCGGCGAACCTGCGAACAAGATCCGGTCGAAACAATCCAACCATCCCGCCCACAAAGGCCAGAACACCCAATAGAATGGAAATCCACTGTAAGCTCATTGCAACTCCATTAAACAAAGAAAGCCGAATAGTGCCCACACGGCACCTGCAGTGCAAGCACGCTTTCGGCGCCAATCAACCCCAAGCCAGGGGCACAATGCAGCGCTGTACGGCTAGAACGGGCTTCCTTTCAGCAGCCTGCGACGGCTAGAACTGGACGGATGGTGCCGCAGCAGCTTCCGGCGCGGATTCAAACGGGGTTTTTCGTTCATATCCCTTGATGCCGGCGACAATGGAACCGGGATACTTCCGGATCCGTTTGTTGTAGGCCGCCACGGCATCATTGTATCGGCGGCGCTCGACCGAGATCCGGTTTTCAGTTCCCGCCAATTCTTCCTGCAAGGCCAGGAAGTTCTGGTTTGCCTTCAGTTCGGGATAGTTTTCCACCACAACCATCAGACGGCCAATCGCACTTTCCAGCATACCGGCCGTCTTCACGCTTTGGTCGCTGTTGCCCGCCGCCTTGGCTTCACCCCATTGACTGCGCAGGCGAGTGACTTCCTCAAGAAGATCCTTTTCATGGCTGGCGTAGCCTTTCACCGTATTCACCAGGTTTGGAATCAGGTCGTAGCGCCGCTGCAGAACCGTTTCCACATTCGCCCAGGCCTGATTTGTGTTTTCATCCTGATCGATGATGCTGTTGTTGATTCCAATGAACCAGAAAACGCCCAACAGTACGATGCCGATTACCGCACCCAATCCAATCAATCCTGCTTTCATTCCTGTTCTCCTCCATGTATGCAGGCGTCAACCGCATCGATGACGCTCTCAATGGTTTCCAGATAGGTTCCAAACAGCTCATCGACAGCAACATCCTTTGTTTTCGTGCTGCCGTCCTTGAGCTGCTGAATAGTTTTAAACACCGACACATCAAACGCTATATGCGTTGCCAGTTTTTCCAGCGCCTCCAGTTTTTTCAATGGAACCGGATCTTCAAACAGCCGTAAGGCAGCCCGAAAAAGCACAAGAAATGACGACAGCGATTCAATCATCAGATCTGCCACGGTCTTGGGTTTCCTGCCTGCAAGCAGATAGTGTTGACGCAGCTTGATCAGTTTTCCGCGCAGCTCATGCTCGATCTGCAGCCGGAGATTCTTCGTATCGATGTTTAAATCAGACACTAAATCACTGCCATGCAACACCTTGTGGCACTCTTTTATATCCAGCAGTTCAATAGGAAACACATCCGTGGACTGCATCAACCGCTCCACCGTAAACAGCAGGGGTGCCGGATTACCGGCCTGGGCCCATTTAGCGGCCGTCTTTGACAGCGCCTTCAGCCGGGCCAATCCAAGATCCTCTGTTATGACCAGTATATTGTAGTCGGAACGGTTGCCGGCATGATCGCCGGCTGCCGCTGAGCCGTACAGAACGACCGAGGTTAATCCGGCCGGGCAGGCCAGCTTCAATTCTTCGACAAGCTTGTCTGGTGTCATAGTTCCCTCCTCAATAAAGCCTTACCATCCTCCGCTGGAACCGCCGCCTCCGGACATGCCCCCTCCAAAACCACCGCCTCCGCCCCCTCCAAAACCTCCACCACTGCTGAAGCCTCCGCCCGAATAGCGGCCGCTGCGGCCGCCGCTGATCAGAAGCATGGCCAGAAAAGGATGACGAATGGCAAATATCCCGAACAGAAAGATAAAAAGAAGCGTGAGAAATGGATTCAACCCCTTGTTTTTGGAATAGTGTGTCGTTCTGACCTGCGCAGCGGCACCGGTGAGTTCAACACCGTATTCCCTGGCGATCTCCTGCGAAAGGGCGGCCACACCTGCCAGAACCCCCCTTCCCGGCTGTCCGGACTTGAAATAGGGTGTGATCACATCGCGGCGGATTCGGCCTGCAGTTGCATCGGGAATGGCGCCCTCGAGACCGTAGCCCACCTCGATGCGCATTTTCCGGTCCTGCATAGCCGCCAGAAACATGAGACCGTTATCCTTCCCCTTCTGGCCGACGCCCCATTTTTCAAAGAGCCGATTGGTAAAATCGTCGATCTCTCCCCCGTCCAGCGAAGGCAGCATCACGACAACGATCGAGGCTCCGGATGCTTTCCGACGAACTTCAGCCGCAATCGATTCGATCTGCTGCTCCTCTCCGGCAGGGATCACATCCGCATAATCGTAGACCGCCTTGCCCGGAACGGGTTTCAGGCTATCCAGCAGCCGGTCTGATGCCGCCGCACCGAACACCGTTGCCAGCAGGATCAGAATGATCGAAATAGGCTTGCCGTGTTTCATGAACCTGAAGGTACTGAATGATCTACTGATTACCATTACTTTTATAGGCATTATTTGTAAGGAAGTATCCGCGCAGTGACAAACCGTTGTGTCCATGCCCGGGGGCCGCAGCCTGCTGGTCACGATCCGTGAAACTCCTCTTCGCAGCCCGATTACTCCGGAGTCTCAAAGAAAACGGTTTATGACAGGCTGAAGTTCGCGACGGGTACAGGCCATGGCACGGAAGAGATAACCGCCGCCGGCAGGCAGCGGATTGAGCGCGTAAACCGGTTTTCGGGGATTGACTGGGCGCTCTTCGGGCAGGATGTCGGTATACACCTGTGGAAAATCCAGGAAGGGCCGGAGCCTTTCGGCTTCTTCATCGGCTCGCGGACCGAGGATGTAGAGGTTCAGCATCAGATCATAGGGACCGAAAGCCGCCGGACTGCGGACATCATCCTCGGCCGGACAGCATGTTATGTTTTCCTCGAGCACCGCATGGCCTGCCACAAAGATCATCACATGCGATTCATAGCGATTGAACGCAAACTGTTCGTCCGATTCACTGCGCCCGGATTGCACCCAGTCGGCCAGAATAAAATCAGTCGATTCTGCGAGTTTCCAAATCTGCTCCTGACGGAAAACCGCGCCTTGATGCAGAACGAGCGGCTCCGGCAGAACATGGATTTCGGTGTCGGCCAGGCAGTCCGCTTCGATGCGCTGAACGGCGGTTCGGCCTGTTTCATTCCGGTAGATATGCGTGTTGGCCTGTGATTTGAGCAGCAGGCCCGTCTGTTCCCCGCAGCGAATCTTCAACCCTACCTGGTCGCCCTGCAGCATGCCGCCGCCGTAGGAGGAAAGCTGCACCTCCACCCTGTGGTTATGCAGACCGGTTTCGAGCATCCGCAGTGGAACACGGCTAAGCATACGGGTGATCCGTGTTGTCCCTTGCACCTGATCAAGTTCGAGCCGACTGGTCTTCATCGTCATAGTCCCAGTTGAACGGCCATGCCGCAAAGCAACAGCACCGCGCCGGCTGCAGCATGGGCGAAACGATGCGTATTGTGATGGGTGAGCCGAACGCCATACAGTACGGCGAGCACCATCCCGGTCATGGTGGCCAGCGTTGCGAGCGCAAAGATAGCCGCGACCACCAGGGCGAAAGCCAGTCCCGATGTGGCCGCCGGAAACATGAGAACCGGAATCAGCGGTTCACACGGACCGAATATGAAAATGATAAACAGGGCCCAGGGTGTCAGACGGCCATCACGGGTGTCGACATGATGATGCTCCCGGTTTTTAAGCCCATGCATAATGCCCCAGACCATGTAGACGGCGCCGCAACCGACCAGCATCCATGCCGCCACATCGCCCCGCAAGGTTTCAGCCATTTCGAGCGCCTTCAACGAAATGCCCAGGCCGATACCGAACAGACCGATCAGAATGGAGCTGAATACATGGGCCAGTCCGCACAGCAGGGTAATGCAGACCGTTTTCTTCGTCGACCAGCCGCGCGCCTTGCTCAACACTACGAAGGGTAGATAATGATCCGGTCCCATAGCGGTATGAACCAGCCCCAGCAGCAATGCACTTAAACTAAGAAATCCGAGCGAAGCTTCCATTTATTTTCCCAGCACCTGTCTGTTATAGGCCTGTGTGATGTGCGCGATCACCTCGTCAATGCCGATCCCGTTGCGGGCCTGGGTAAACAGGAAGGGGCCATCGCCGCGCATTTTCAACGAATCCCGCTCCATGACACCGAGATCGGCGCCGATCAGTTCGGCAATATCGGTCTTGTTGATGACCAGCAGATCGGATTGCGTGATTCCGGGGCCGCCCTTGCGAGGAATCTTATCCCCACCGGAAACGTCGATCACATAGATGGTATAGTCCGCCAGCTCGCGGGAATAGTTTGCCGCCAGGTTATCGCCGCCGCTCTCAACGATGAGCCATTCCAGGTTGTTGTCGAACCGATCCATCAGCTCTTCCAGCGCATTGAGGTTCAGTGAAATATCCTCCCGGATCGCCGCATGCGGGCAGCCGCCGGTTTCCACTCCGATAATGCGATCCGCCGGCAGGCTCTTGTTTTTCGTCAGGAATTCCGCATCTTCCTGTGTAAAAATATCGTTGGTCACCACGGCCAGGCTCATCTGATCACGCAACGTCTCGCAAATCGCCTTCGTCAGCGCGGTCTTGCCGCTTCCAACGGGACCGCCGATGCCGATCGTGAATGCGCGCTCGGAAAAATTTCGCGCAAGCGGTATATCACGGTCGGCATAATGTCCGGGGTGCTCCATGTACTCGTGGGTATGGCCATGCTCGTGCGAATGGTGATGATCGTGGGAATGACTGTGGTCGTGACTGTGCATCGTATGGTTCCTTAGTTTTGAAAAAGTTTTGAATAGAGGGCGGGCTGCATCATCTGGGCAACGTCCATCAGCGGTGCGATGCGCACGGCATCGGCGGCGGTTTTATCCGCGCGCGCATCCAGCATTCCGGCGATCGCGTGTTCGAGTTCCGACTGCAACCGCTGCGCGCGCGAGGGCCCGATCAACCCGAGACGAACGGCTGCACTGAGCTGGTCGCGCAGCTGCACAAACATAAACAGCTCGCGGATTTGCCCGACCGTCGCTCCGGCCGACTTCAGGCTCAGCACCATCAAGGGCAGCCAATGCGTCGGAATTCCAGCGGCTTTAAGCTGCTGCCTGAACGCCGTCACCGGATGTGCTGGAAACAGTTCCTTGAAAATACGGAGCCAGCCACGCCCCTGTGCAATCGATCCTTTTCGCATCGACGGTGATAGCATCATGCGATCGTAGCGCTGGAGCAGTTCCGCGGAGCAGCCGTCATAGATGCTGTTCAGGAACGGAATATCGAAGGACGCCCACTGACGCAGCGACGTTTTCAGGTAGCCCGCCAGATCCTTCTGCGAGGCCACTATGCCGCTCTTCACCGCTGCTTCCAGGCCGTTTGAAAAAGCAAACCCGCCGACCGGCAGCGCCGAGTCGGCCAGATGCATCAACTGGATCGTGCTCAATGCCATGGCTAGAAGAGCTGATAGAGCTGGGCCAGCGGCAGCTTGGTGGCGGGATCGCAGGTGATATGTTCCCCGTTCACCGTCACCTTGTAGGTTTCCGGATCGATCTGGATGTCGGGCAGGAAGTCATTGAGCTTCATCTCCTTTTTCCCGATGGTCCGGCAGTTCTTCACCGCCGAAGCCGCCTTGGTCAGTCCATATCCCGCCACGGTATCAAGGGATGCCTGCGAGACGAAGACGAGCGAGTTCCTGGCCGGTGCCGAACCGAAGTTGCCGAACATGGGCCGCGAGAAGAACGGCTGCGGCGTGGGAATCGACGCATTCGGGTCGCCCATCTGCGCCTGCGCAATGACGCCGCCCTTAATGACCAGCTCCGGCTTGCTCCCGAAAAAGTCGGGGCGCCACAGGACCAGATCCGCCAGCTTGCCCGGTTCGATGGAGCCTATCTCGTGGCTCATCCCGTGGGCGATAGCCGGGTTGATGGTGTATTTGGCCACATAGCGGCGGGCGCGGTAATTATCATTCCCGGCCCCTTCATCTTCAGGCAGCGTCCCGCGCTGCTCCTTCATCTTGTGCGCCGTCTGCCAGGTGCGGGTAATCACTTCACCGATTCGTCCCATCGCCTGCGAGTCGGATGCAATGATCGACAACGCCCCCATGTCGTGAAGAATATCCTCCGCGGCAATGGTCTCGCCGCGGATACGGCTTTCCGCAAAGGCCACATCTTCCGGAATCCGTTTGTCGAGATGGTGGCAAACCATCAGCATATCCAGGTGCTCGTCGATGGTGTTTACCGTAAACGGGCGTGTCGGATTGGTGGATGAAGGCAGAACATTGGATTCACCGCAGAGCTTCATGATATCGGGGGCATGCCCGCCCCCGGCGCCTTCGGTGTGATAAGTATGGATGGTCCGGCCCCTGAACGAAGCGCAGGTGTTCTCCACCATGCCCGATTCATTGAGGGTGTCGGTGTGGATCGCGACCTGTACGTCATACTCATCGGCCACGGTCAGGCAGCAGTCGATCGCCGCCGGCGTGGAGCCCCAGTCCTCGTGCAGCTTCAGTCCGGCGGCACCGGCTTCAATCTGCTCCGTCAATCCTTTCGGGCTGGAGCTGTTGCCCTTGCCGAGAAAAGCAAAGTTCATCGGATAGGCGTCGGTGGAGCGCAGCATCATTTCAATGTGCTGCGCACCGGGGGTGCAGGTGGTTGCATTGGTGCCTGTTGCCGGACCGGTGCCGCCCCCGAGCATGGTGGTGAGTCCGGAGGCAATGGCTTCGTTGATCTGCTGGGGGCAGATAAAATGGATATGGGCATCGAATCCGCCGGCGGTGAGAATAAGTTTTTCCCCCGCGATGACTTCGGTGGTGGGACCGCAGATCATATTCGGATCCACGCCGTCCATCATGTCGGGATTCCCGGCTTTTCCGATGGCATGGATACGGCCGTTCTTGACCCCGACGTCGGCTTTATAGACGCCGGTATAGTCGAGAATGAGCGCATTGGTAATCAGGAGATCCAGTGCGTCCGCCTGCGCAACACCGGAGCACTGCCCCATGCCGTCGCGCAGTACCTTGCCACCGCCGAATTTGCATTCATCCCCATAAACGGTCAGGTCTTTCTCCACTTCGATCAGCAGGTTGGTATCGCCGAGCCGGATCTTATCGCCGGTGGTCGGGCCGAACATGGCGGCATAGTTGTTGCGGCGTATGTTCATTGTCCTTCCTCCCGATGGTTGAAGTTTTGTTCAACGGCCCTGGCCAGAGCCGCCTCGGGCGTGTCGGTCGATTGGATGAGGGCATTCCCGCCGCGGACCGTTCCGGTTCCGCCAATAGCGACGAGCTCGACCTGCTTGGATTCACCGGGTTCGAACCGAACGGCGGTTCCGGCGGCAATATTCAGCCGCATGCCGAAGGCCTTGGCCCGATCGAACAGCAAGGCGGGGTTGGTTTCAAAAAAGGGATAGTGCGATCCGACCTGAACCGGGCGGTCGCCGTGGTTGAGCACCGTCAGGATGCGTGTTTCACGACCGGCATTGAGCTCGATCTCCCCCTCTTCGCAGAGGACTTCACCGGGGATGTCGGCACTGAGATTATCGACGGATATGGATCCGCTTTGGCGTGCGAGACCGGAGCCATAGAGCGCAAGTGCAGGGTCGCCGGACTGCCGGGAGATCGGTTGGTGTACCGTGATCAGTTTCGTACCGTCGGGAAAGGTTCCTTCGACCTGCACTTCCGGGAGCATCCGGGAAACTCCCGGCATGACATCGTCGAATCCGAGCAGTGTCTTGCCCCGGTCCATCAGCTCCGCCACCGAACAACCCTCCCGGATGAATTCCAGCAGCTGGGCCGAGATGAGGGCGACGGTTTCGACATAGTTCAGTTTCAGGCCGCGTGCATATCGCTTCTGGGCCAGAAAACCGGCGTTATGCAGCATCAGCTTTTCTATTTCCCTCGGTGACAGGTGCATCTGTACGTCCTCCCTGTTGCTATATAGTAACGATCCTAGGAAAACCAAACAAGGTCAAGAACCGCGACGAATCATTAACAATGCAGATGCGCCACCAGCGAACACCGATGACGCATCTTGCACCGATCAATCCGATTCCGATGCACCGGGCCGGAAGGCTCCGGGCGCATCGAACTTCAGATTGCCATTAGAATGTCACGATCGTTTCGAATGCAACGGTGTCATAATCGATGTCTGCGACATTATCCATCAACCGGTTGTATTCAAAAACGAACGAAAGGTTGTCGGTCAACGCGTAGGACGGCGCGATGGTGAACTTCTGGTCGTCCGTAATGTCGGCCCCGCCCGAATCTTCGACTTTCAGGGCGCTGGTACGCAGGGTGATGCCCAGCTGGTCTGTGATTCCGTAGTTTGCCATCACCAGCCAGCCCGTGCCGTCGTTGCCATCTGCGCCCCAATCGCTCAGCAGATTCAATTCAGCAGCCAGCAGCAGGTCGCCCAGTGCATAGCTTGCCCAGATATTTCCGAGCATCTGATCGTAGCCGGTATACTTTTCCGTGGCACCACCGACGAACAGCGTGAAGTCTTCGATTCCGGTATACTTCACGGCGCCTTCAAACGCACCATCCTCGGGATCTTTGTCGGTCGAGTCCCACGCGCTGGAGAGGGCCGCGACATAGACAGATACTACGTCGTCGAAATCATACTGGACACCGACCCCGTTTTCCATGCCGGGATAGACCAGCGTCGCCGAAAACGAATACTGAAACAGATCAGGCGCATGGTAGGCTTCCCATCCGAGTACGCTCAGGAACTTGCCGCCTTTGATCGTCAGATTCGAGATGGCGCTGTAGGCGACAAAGGCCTGCTCGAGTATGATGTCATTTTCACCATTACCCGCGACATGCGACTCGACGTATACGCCATCCGCAAGCTCGGACTTGAACCGGATTTCAGCGGTATCCAGACCTGCCGAGCTATCGCTTCCGGCATCAGAGTCCGTTGTGGATGCCGACATATCGAGATACCCCGATATATCAACGCCCATGATCTTCAGCTCATCGGCATTGGCCCCGGCTGCAAGTCCGATCGCTGCGGCAACTATCATCATTCTTTTCATGGTACTCATCTCCTTATTCCTTTCGGGTTCATTCTTACTGCCAACTCCAGACACAACTCAGACATGAAGATATTCTTCCACTAACTCTTCGCTGAGCCTGCTTATTTCATCTGTCGCAACCACACGGCCGCGATTCATCAATACAAACCGGTCGCAAAACTCCTTCACAAAATCGAGGTACTGCTCGACGATCAGTATGGTCATGCCCTGCTCCTTGCTGAGCGTGCCGAGCACCTCGCCGATACGCTGGATAATGTTCGGCTGAATGCCTTCGGTGGGTTCGTCGAGGATCAGCAGGCGCGGCTTCGTGACCAGCGCGCGGGCAATGGCCAGCTGCTGCTGCTGTCCGCCGGACAGGTCGCCGCCCATACGGGCACGCATCTCGTCGAGCACGGGGAAGTATTCAAATACCTCCGGCGGGATTTCGTCGCGGCGCGAAGCCAGGCCGGTGCGCAGGTTTTCCTCAACGGAAAGACGCGCAAAAATCTGCCGCCCCTGCGGAACGTAGGCCATCCCCAACCGTACGCGCCGATGGGGCGGCAGCGCCGATATATCGGCTTCATCAAGGGTCACGCTGCCTAAGGAGAGAGAAAGCAGTCCCATAATATTGCGGACGAGCGTGGTTTTACCCACCCCGTTGCGACCCATGATGCACACCATTTCGCCGGTCGGAACGTTCATCGTGACCTCGGTAAGGGCCTGAACACCGCCGTACGAAAAACTTAACTTTTCAATATTCAGCATGATGGTTACCGTCCCAGATAAGCCTCGATTACGTCGGGATTGGCCTTTACCTCTTCGAGCGGACCTTCCGCCATCGACCGGCCCTCGCACAGCACCGTGACCCGGGAATCGAGCTGCCGGACAAAATCCATGTCATGTTCGATCACGATCAGCGTGTGGTTTTTCTTGATCTCCAGCAGCAGTTCGCCCGTCAGTTCCGTTTCGGAATCGGTGAGGCCGGCAGCCGGCTCGTCGACCAGCAGCAGTCTGGGCTGCGAAAGAATCAGCGAACTGATGGCCAGCCACTGGCGTTGTCCGTGGCTGAGATAGCGGGCCTCGGTATGGGCATCGTCAAGCAGCCGGACGCGTTCGAGCAGCGTCATGATCCGGTCGCGCTCCACCTTGCTGTCGCGCGCGGTCAGTGTTGCCCAGACATTCTTGGGTCCGGGCAAAGACAGCTCCATGTTCTGATAGACGGTCAGGCTGTCGTAGACCGTTGGTGTCTGGAACTTGCGTCCGATTCCGGAGCGCACTATTTCCGCTTCCGACTTCCTGGTGATCTCCTCGCCGTTGTAGTGCACCGTCCCGGTGGTTGGGCGTGTCTTGCCGGTAATGACATCGCACATGGTTGATTTTCCGGCACCGTTGGGGCCGATGATGACGCGGAGCTCGTTATGAAAAATGCCGAAATAATCGATGTCCAGCGCCTTGAAGCCATCGAACACGGCGGTGACGCCGGTGAGGAACAGCAGATATTTCCTGTCCCACAGTTCGTTGGCGGCGGGATGTTCATTGGCATAGTCCGGGACGGTTAAATTCATCAGTCCAGCTCCGTCACTTTTGACACCATATTGCGCCAGACCCCCGCCAGCCCGTTCGGCAGGGCCAGTACAACAACTATGAAGAGCAGCCCCAGCACAATCGGCCAGTAATCGGGTTTCCATTCGAACGATCCGATGCTCCACTGCGATGTGAGCGCGCTGTAAAGCAGGTTGATCGCCAGGGCGCCGGCAACGGCACCGCTCAGGGAACCCCGCCCGCCGACCGCAACCCAGATCACCATCAAAATGGACCAGCGTGCCTCCATGTATGACGGGGTGATAATATTTGCCTGCGGCGTATAGAGCAGCCCGGCCAGTCCCGCCAGCATTCCGGCAAAAGCAAAGATCGCGGTTTTAAAGACAAAGGGTTCATAGCCGGCAAAGCGCAATGCGGTTTCGGAATCTCGTACCGCCAGCAGCACCCGTCCGAAGCGGGAGCGTGTGATCGCCAGACAAAGCAGATAGGCGCCGATCAGACTGAGAAGCGTCACGACGTAGAGCGCGATTTTCACATTCGGATCGCTCAGGTCGTAGCCGGCGATGGTTTTAAAATGTGTCAGCCCGTTGGTACCGCATAGCTTCATCTCGTTCTTGCTGAAAAACATCATTGCGGCAAC
>JBNLDM010000096.1:0-3891 GCA_050304335.1 Pontiella sp. | reverse complement strand
AAAAAAGGTAAAAAAAGCGCTTGCCCGACCGGCGGAAATCAATACTATGTCGGCTCCTTTGTGGGGGTGTAGCTCAATTGGTTAGAGCGCCAGCCTGTCACGCTGGAGGTTGCGGGTTCGAGTCCCGTCATCCTCGCCACTCTTTAAAAACTCCGCTTTCGCGGAGTTTTTTTTGTCTTTAGTCCCCCAAGAAGTGCCTTAGGGCACCAGTTCAACGCGCCAGAAGGCCTGCCCGGCATCACTGCTGACCGGAATCTGGTTGGTTCCGGGCTGGCAGACGATCGGAGCCCCCACATCACTCCAACCCGATAGCAGGGAACCGGACTCCTGCAATATATATTGCATCCCGGAGATACCGGTAAAATCGACCCGAAACGACGCCCCCCCTGCCCATCCCAGACCCACGACGACCGGAGGTACATAATTCAGCGAAGCGCTGATATTCCCAACCATCTGTTCTGCGGAAAGCACGATGTCCGTTCCCAGACCCACCGTAGCCGCATTGTTGAACACCTCATAGGCATAAACGCCATCATAGTCGTAAAAGTCGACCTGGTAAACGCCCGGCGGCAGCGCGCCAACGTCGTAGTCCCCGTTGCTGTCCGTCAGGGCCCAGTTCAAGTAGACCCAATCGGAACCACTCCAGATATATGCCGCGGCTTCAATATACTCCAGCGGTGTCGTTCCTGCCGGCCCCGTAACATGTCCGGAGATGTGCGCAGCCGCACTGAGCGAAGCATCAATCCCCAGCAACGCGGTATCGGGCGCCAGCGCAATTTCGTCAGCGGCCCACGGCTGGGCATCGTTGTAATACTCGATCGCATAGAGCTCGGCCAAATCGTAGAATTCAATCAGATAGTTTCCGCTTGGCAACCCGCTGATGGTGTAATTTCCGTCCACGTCGGTATAGGCCCACCCCAGCCAGGTCCAGTTGCTGCCATCCTGGATGTAGGCCGAAACGTCAATATCGGCCAAAGGGGGAGTGCCCCCCGGCCCCGTTATCGTCCCCGAAATGCTGGAGGCCGTCGCCAGGCTGGCGTCAATGCCGGTCACGGACTGTCCGGGACTGGAAATCACAACCGTATTCCCTTCCAGATAGAACAGGGAATCGTCATAGGTTTCAGAGACATAGACACCCGAAGAGTCGTAAAAATCAACCATATAGCTTCCGGCCGGAAGCCCATCGATGGTGTAGTTTCCGCTGCTGTCCGTGTCGACCCAATCCAGCCAGTACCATTGACTTCCGTCCCAGACCGAAGCAGTAACCTGGATGTTAGCCAGAGGAGTGATCCCGTCCGGCCCGGTAACCTTCCCGGAAATGCCGGAACCCGCTGCCAGACTGGCGTCAATGCCGGAGATGGTCTGACTGTCGCTGGAAATCACGATATCATCGCCCCGCCAGAACGATATGGCGTCATCATACGTTTCCATGGCATAAGCCCCCGAAGGATCACGGAATTCAACCCGATACACGCCCTGGGAGAGGCCAATGGAGGAGAAGCCGTCGCCGTAAATGGTGTACTGTCCCGAGGAATCGGTGGTCGACGGGAAGTAGTCGGAATACCAGACATCGCCCTCCTGGACCCAGCTTGTGACCTCTATCCCCGCCAACCCCGTATGGCCATCCGGTCCTGTCACCACTCCGGTAATCACCGCCCCGTCAACCGGGAAGATCATCGTCAGCGCCAGCATGAAAGCGGCGGTCATCCTGTAAAGATTCATCATACCCCTGCCTGTTTATCCACGATGAGCTCGCGACGTTGAAACATCGCCTGAATCGTTTAAAGCAGGAATAGGGTATATGAAATACAGAACCGCTTCGAGACTAAATCCGGCTGTTGCGGGCACGGATGCGTCGCTAAACCTCGTCGGCCAGTTCCTCGGGCACCATGTTGTACAGCGAGGATACGGGCGTATCCTCTTCCGGAACAGACTGCTTCTGGCGCTTGAGGAATTCCTTGGCCAGCTCGCGATAGGCGGCGGAGCCGACGCAACTCGAATCGTAGACAGTGATCGGCTGGCCGAAGCTCGGGGCTTCGCTCAGACGGACGTTGCGTGGAATCAGCGTGCCAAAGACCTGATCCCCGAAATGCTTCCGGACCTCCTGCACCACCTGCTGTGAAAGATTGGTCGTCAGGTTGTACATGGTCATCAGGATGCCGCTGATGTGCAGGTGCGGATTGTTGGCGTCCCGGATTTGGTTGACGATGTCCACCATCACGCCCAGCCCTTCCAATGCGAGATATTCGCACTGGATCGGAATAATGACTTCGTGCGCCACGTTGAGCGCGTTCATGAACAGGATGCCCAGCGACGGCGGGCAGTCGAGAATGATATAATCGTACACGCCGCTCTCAATGACCGGCTCCATGGCGCTGCTCAGCCGGTGCAAGTAGTCGTCGTAGCGGGCGATGGCGACTTCCGACCCAGCCAAATCAAGCTCGGACGGAATAATGTCGAGATTCTTGATGCCGGTTTCCTTGATCAACTCCTGGCAGCCGGATTCACCCAGCATGGCGGGGAATACGCTGGCCCCGAAGCCCTTTTCCAACCCCAGCCCGCTAGTGGCGTTGGCCTGCGGGTCGAGGTCGATCAAAAGCACTTTCTTGCGCTTTTCCGCAAGGCAGGCCGAAAAATTGATCGCGGTGGTGGTTTTACCCACGCCGCCCTTCTGGTTTGCCAAGGCAACAACGGTTGTTTTTTTCATCTAAATCTCTCTTTCTGGCCACGGACCAACACGGGTAAACTCGGAATATAAGCGTCGCAGACCCGAAAATCGGCATTCAAAAATCTAAAATCTGCAATGCTCAAAGTAGCTCATAGGCCAGCACGCTTAAACCAAAAATTGCGGCGGTTTCAGTCCGCAGGATGCGGTCGCCGAAGGAGACGGGAACGGCTCCGGCCTCAAGGGCCGCAGCGACTTCTTCGCGGGTAAAATCCCCTTCCGGGCCGACCAGGATGGCCACGCGCGCTTTGCCTGAAAAATCGATTTCGCGAAGCGGCCGGGTACCCTCGAACAACGAGCCGATCAGGACTAAATCATATTCATGGAGCGTGGACAGCACGGCGTCGAGCTTCGCCAACGGTTTTAGCTCGGGCAGCCAGCGTACTTCGCACTGCTGGGCCGCATTCAGGACAATCCGCTCCCAGCGTTCCTGCTTTTTTGGATTGGGTTTGAACTCGGTGTGCTGCGTCAGGATGGGCTGGATCGCCGTGGCCCCCAGCTCGACCGCCTTTTGCAGGACCAGATCCCAGCGGTCCGGCTTCGGAACGGCCTGGATCAAATCGATCTGCACCTTAGGCGCCGGCACCGACCAGCGCTTCTCGATGCGCGCCTCGACGGCGGTTTTGCCGACGGTCTCGATCACGGCTTCGGCCACGCCGCCTTTTCCGTCGAACAGGACGATTCCTTGCCCCGGCGCGACACGTAGCACGCGCGCCAGATGATGCGACTCGTCCGGCGAAAGCGTCACGACCGCCTTCTCCAGCTCACCGGTATCGACTAGTGAATTGATTCTCAAATTCATCAGGCAGAAAATTAGATGGCAGAAACATCCATGCTTCGGAATTTTCCTGCCCTAAATCTTTCTGCCTCTCCTTATGAATCGGCTTCGAGCTTGCGCTTGCGCTCGTAGAAGGTCGCCGCTATTTTTTTCATTCTTGCGGTTTCCTCGAAGTGGTTGTCGTGCAACATGCCGCACAGCTCCTGCATGGCTTTCTGTTCCTTGCCGGAAAGCCTGGCGGGCACCTCGACCTTGACCAGTACGTTTTGGTCGCCCTTACCATGCCCATGAGCCGCATCGATGACGCCCTGTCCGCGCAGCCGGAAGACCTTGCCGCTCTCGGTACCGGCCGGAATCTTGATCTTGGCATCGCCGTGAATGGTCGGCA
>JBNLDM010000095.1:0-17625 GCA_050304335.1 Pontiella sp. | reverse complement strand
CCGACCGAAATTGTGACGCATAACTTGCTGCGTGAACATCTGGAACAGGTATTGGGGTAGGGGCGGCTCGACGAGCCGTCTGCGGCGCTTTTGTCGGAAACACCCTCCAGGAAATTAACAACAGGAGATAAAAATGAGTATTGTAACAGGCAACACGGAATATTTTAAGGGGATCGGAAAGATCGCCTACGAAGGCCGCGACAGCGACAATCCGCTGGCATTCAAGTGGTACGACGAAAACGCAGTCGTTGCCGGCAAGCCGATGAAGGAGCACCTGCGCTTCGCCATCGCCTACTGGCACTCCTTCTGCGGCGGGGGCGGCGATCCCTTCGGTGCGGCAACCCGCCCGATGCCGTGGAACGATGGGGCCGATGCAGACACCCGCGCGAAGAACAAGATGGACGCCGCATTCGAGTTCATCACCAAGATCGGCGCGCCGTTCTACTGCTTCCATGACTTTGATCTCGTCGAAGAGGGGGACAGCTTCGCCGAGTCGACCCGCCGCCTGCAGGCGATCGTTGACTATGCGAAGGAAAAGCAGGCTGCTTCAGGCGTCAAGCTGCTGTGGGGCACGGCCAATCTATTCTCCAACCCGCGCTACATGAACGGCGCCGGCACGAATCCGGCGTTCGAAACGGTCGCCTACGCCGGTGCCCAGCTGAAAAACGCGCTCGATGCCACCATTGCGCTCGGTGGAGAAAACTATGTCTTCTGGGGTGGTCGCGAGGGCTACATGAGTCTCCTCAACACCAACATGAAAAAGGAGTTGGACAACTTCGGAAACTTCCTGCGCATGGCGCGCGATTATGCCCGCGCACAGGGCTTCAAGGGCAACTTCTTCGTCGAACCCAAGCCGGCTGAGCCGAGCAAGCACCAGTATGATGTCGACGCCCATACCGTCATCGGTTTCCTGCGGGCGCAGGGACTCGACAAGGACTTCAAGCTCAACGTCGAAGTCAACCATGCCACGCTCGCGCAGCATACCTTCCAGCATGAACTGCAGGTAGCCGCCGACAACGGCATGCTGGGCAGCATCGACGCCAATCGCGGCGACTACCAGAACGGCTGGGACACGGACGAATTTCCGGTCAACATCCGTGAAACAGTCGAAGCAATGCTTGTCATTATGGAAGCCGGCGGTCTGCAGGGCGGCGGCACGAACTTCGACGCCAAGATAAGGCGCAACTCCACCGACCTTGATGATCTCTTCATCGCCCACATCAACGGCATGGACACCTTCGCACGTGCGCTGGTCGTCGCCGACCGGATTCTCACCCAGTCGCCGTACCGGAAGATGCGTGCCGAGCGCTACGCTTCCTTCGACAGCGGCAAGGGTGCCGACTTTGCAGCCGGCAGGCTGACGCTCGAAGAGCTGGCGGCCATCGGGGCCGAAGGCGGCGAGCCGGCGATGGTGAGCGGCAAGCAGGAGCTCTACGAGTCCTTCATCAACCAGTATATTTAAATTAAGGAAAAACCGCGGTTTACATTGGTGAGGGGTCGGCTGCCTCGCCGACCGGGCATCGATGCCGGTGCCCCTCCAGCACCGGGTTGACGCGGAGTACAAGATAGTTGAAACCCGACTCTCTCCTCTCGGGTCTCTCCACCGGGACTCCCCGTTCCTAGCGGGCGGGGGGTCCCTTTTTTTTCAGAATAACGGCAGTGCGCAGGCGGCTGTTGCCGTAGACACCCATTTTTGCAAAGTCATCGCGGGCAATGGGGATATGCTGGCAGTCGAGTGCGGTTTGGTTTTCGTCGGGATCGGGATTGTTGACGTAAAGACATGTGTCGTCGATGGCCGTGGCGCTGACCCAGTGGGGCGCCTTGCTGCCGGTTGTGCGGTAGGTGCTCACCAGCACGATCGCCGACTTGCCTGTTTTCAATGCTTTTTCGACGGCCTTGAGGGGGGTCTCCGTGTAGAGCAGATCGATGTTGGCCTCTTTCGCCCTTAACCGGAACTGCTGGTCAACGGCGGCCATGATCTCCTTTTTATGAGGCGACCGGACCCCGTCGAGAAACAGCGGACCTTTCTGGTTGAGGACCACCTGTGCATCGAAGCCGCGGGCATGGGCGGCCAGCGCCAGGCCGATGGGGTGGCATCCGCCGTGGCCGGAAGTCATGAAGATGGTGGTCGCCTCGCGCCAGATATCGAGTTCGAGCCCCAGGCATAGATCAACACTGCGGTCAATACGGGCCATGGCCATCATGAGGGCAGCGGGCCCGCAGGTGAACTGCGTGGTTTGCCGGTACCACGGCGTCGGGGCCAGCGAAACAACCTCGGCCGATGGGAACCGGATCCGCTTATGCATGCGCAGGGCATCCGTGTGGTCGTCATAGTAGTCGGGGTATCGACCGAAGATGCGGTAGTCCATCCCTTCATACAGCTCGATCGCGGCTTTGTTTCCGACAGCCACCTCCAGCCGCATGTACAAACGGCCGCGGGCGGCGGCCCGTTCCTCGAGCTCCCTGATCAATCGGCGGCCAACACCCTTGCCCCGTACGGCGGGATCAACGGCCAGCGAGTAGAGTCGTGCCAGCCGGGTGCCTTTATGCAGCAGCACCAGGCCGTATCCCACAAGCGAACTCCCTGAATCCGCCACCAGCAGAATGCCGTGGCGGGCCTTGATCCAGTGATGGAAGCTGCGGCGACTGAGACGGTCCGAGGAAAAGCTGTCGGCTTCCAGCTCCAGCAGTCTGGCCAGATCGGCGTCGATGGCTTCACGAAGGATGGTTTCCATCATCGGCATCCAGGGTTTGGCATTCAATCCAGCAGACGTTTCGTTAATCCGTCGTAGGCATCGATGCGGCGGTCACGGAGATAGGGCCACATGCGGCGGACGGTTTCGCTGCGGGTCGAATCGAGTTCAACGACCAGTTCGGATTCGGCGGTGGTGTCGGCCTGCACCAGGATTTCACCCTGGCATCCGGCGGCAAAGCTGGTGCCCCAAAAGACCGCCCCTCCGGGCTCGATGCCTACGCGGTTGACGCTCAGGACCGGGATGCCGTTGGCCACGGCATGCGAGCGCTGGATGGTGATCCACGCTTCGCGCTGGCGCTTCTGTTCATCCAGCGTATCGTTCGGGTCCCATCCGATCGCGGTGGGGTAGATCAGTATGTCGGCTCCCGCCATGGCCATGAGACGCGCGCCTTCGGGATACCACTGGTCCCAGCATATCAGAACGCCGAGTCGGCCCACGGACGTATCAATGGGCTCAAAACCGAGATCGCCGGGAGTGAAATAGAATTTTTCATAGTAGCCCGGATCATCGGGGATATGCATTTTCCGGTATTTACCTGCGATCGATCCATCGGATTCGAGCACCACGGCGGTATTGTGATAGACACCTGGAGCACGTTTTTCGAACAGTGACAAGACGAGGACGATTTCAAGTTCCTTTGCCAGAGCCCCGAAAATTTCTGTAGAGGGACCCGGGATCGGCTCCGCGAGATCGAAAACGGCCGGATCCTCCCGGTCGCAGAAATAGAGGCTGGTATGCAGCTCCTGCAGGACCACGAGCTGCGCGCCTTCGGAAGCACAGCGCCGGATGCCGGCAATGCTTTTTTCAATGTTGGAGCTGCGGTTTCCGGTGCACGATTGCTGCACAAGGCCTGCGGTCAGTTTGCTCATAGCACTCCCCTGGGTATCTGCATGGTTACGCAATGAAGTGAACCATGCTGTAGGATCAATGTGCTGCAATCTATACCGATTATCTCGCGGCCGGGAAATGCTTTTCGTATCACTTCGAGGGCAGCGCGGTCCGCCGGATCCCTGTAGGTCGGCACGAGCACGGCGCCGTTGATTACGAGATAGTTGGCATAAGTGGCCGGCAGCCGCTCACCGTTTTCATCGTATTTGGCGGATGGCCAGGGCAGGGGGAGGAGCCGGTAGTCCGGAAACTGCATCAGCTCCAGTTCCATCGCTTTGAGATCTTCGAAGTGTTCGTCCTGCGGATCGTCACACGCAACATAGACGATCGTACGGTCGGGACAGAGCCGGGCCAGTGTGTCGATGTGCGCGTCGGTGTCGTCGCCCTCCAGCACGCCGTTTTCCAGCCACAGAATCGTTTCAGCGCCCAGTTCTTCTTTGAGCCGCTCCTCGATCTGTGTCTTTGAGTATTGCGGATTGCGGTTGGCATTCAGCAGGCAGCGGGAGGTGGTCAGCACGGTGCCTTCGCCATCGCTTTCAATGCTGCCCCCTTCGAGGATGAAATCAATACTGCGCAGCGCTGTATTACCGAACGCATCGAGCGCATGCAGAGAGCGGGTAACGGCATTGTCTTTTTCCGACGGGAATTTTCCTCCCCATCCATTGAAGGTGAAATCGAGCAGGACGGGTATACCGTCCTCCTCTATAACGATGGGCCCGAAGTCGCGGGCCCAGGTATCATTGGTCGGTATGTCGTAGCGCTCGGGATGGACCAGGATGACGGTCTCGAATCGTTCAATGGTCCCGGCAATCTCGGCAAAGGTTTGCTGCGCCTGCGCCAGGACGGGAGCCCAATCGGTGCCGGCATGGGGCCATGCCAGCAGTACGGCATCCTGGGGCTCCCATTCGGCGGGCCAGCGTTTGAGGGGGTTCTTCATATGGGCAGGATTTCCAACCCGCGGAAAAAACGCCAGTCAAAAAACGCTGCTGTCATTTATTCCTTGGTGAAGCGCTGTCCCAGTTTGCAATGCACGATGTGGGGACAGCGGTTGGCGCAGTATTCCTTCCTCCATTTGGGTGCGCAGCCGTAGTATTCGTTGTGGAGAAAGTCGTATTCCGCTTCTTCCCACGTCACGGTACGCCCGAACCGCTCACCCATGTACCACATGTTTTCGTCGATGGCCTTGCGATACTGTCGTACCTGCCATTCGTTGAGCAGCCAATGCGCCCGGCAAGCGGTATGCCCGGACCGGGTATTGTCCGACGATGCAGGTGATTGAGAATCTTGTTTCTTCTTAATCATGACGTAATCAGGCCTTCACTGAATTCGAATAGTAGGTACGGTGTGACGCTTGGCAAATTCAAAAAATAGTATTTAATGGGTTTGTTTAATACGGGTCGTTCACCGTGGATTTTCAGATTCTTTCCAGTGGATGGTACGCCCGCCTGTTTTTCGAGCGCGGGCTGGCGCTGGTTTATCTCATTGCCTACCTCTCGGCGTTCAACCAGTTTCCGGCTCTGCTGGGCGAACGCGGGCTGCTGCCCGTCCCTGACTTTCTCGTGAACCGCTCCTTCCGGGAATCGCCGTCCGTGTTCCACTGGCACTATTCCGACCGGCTGTTCCGCGGGGTGGCCTGGGCGGGCATCACTCTATCGCTCGCGATGCTGACAGGCCTTGTTTCCTCCGCTCCCCTCGGAGTCTCGACGGCGGTATGGCTGGTGCTATGGTTCCTGTACCTGTCCATCGTCAATGTCGGACAGACCTTCTACAGTTTTGGCTGGGAATCGATGCTGCTTGAAGCCGGTTTCTTTGCCGCTTTTCTTGGTCCTTCATGGATGGCTGTGCCGGTGATCCCGATCTGGATTCTGCGATGGATGCTCTTCCGTACGGAGCTTGGTGCGGGGCTCATCAAGCTGCGGGCAGGGGGGTGCTGGCTGGATTTGACGGCGCTGGAATACCATCACGAAACGCAGCCGATGCCCAATCCGCTCAGCCGGACCGCTCATCACCTCCCGCGATGGATGCTGCACGGCGGCGTATTGTTCAGTCATTTTGTACAGGTCGTGGTTCCGTTCGGTCTCTTTCTGCCGCAGCCGGTGGCCGGCCTGGCGGCAGCGTTGATCGTGTTTCATCAAGTGTTGCTGATCCTGTTCGGCAACTATTCATGGCTGAATGCGCTGACCATCGTGCTGGCGTTCACGGCCTTTCCGGAAGGCTGGCTCGCCGCGCTCACCCCGGCTGCTCCGCCCGCTGAACTCGCACCGCGGCCATTGGTATGGGAAGCCGTGTTGTTTGGCCTAGGAGTCTGGACGGTATGCCTCAGCGCCGCCCCCGCCCGGAACCTGTGTTCGAAGAGACAGATGATGAACTATTCGTGGAACAACTGGCACCTGGTCAACGCCTACGGCGCTTTCGGAAGCGTCACAAAGCAGCGCTACGAAATTATTATCGAGGGAACCCGGTCCGAGTCTCTGGAATCGGCCGATTGGCAACCCTACGAATTCAAGGCGAAGCCGGGCCGCCTCTCCCGCATCCCGCCGGTTATCGCTCCGTATCATCTGCGTCTTGGCTGGCTGATGTGGTTTCTGCCGTTTTCCGTGCTCGTTACACCCGAAGGCATCTACCCGCGCGGATACCAGCCGTGGTTCATCCGTTTCATGGAGAAACTGCTGAACGGGGATGGAGCCACACTCCGTCTGCTGAAGGAAAACCCATTTCCCGGCGAGCCTCCACGGTATGTTCGGGCACGCTATTTTCTCTATGAATTCACCACCAAGGCCGAACGTAGTGAGAGCGGAAATGTCTGGAAAAGAAAGTACCTGGGCCCATATCTTCCACCAATGAGCCTGGAGGAAACATTATGGAGGTGAAGAAGCCAACCATGATCTGGGACGGCGATTGCGGTTTCTGCTTCCGCTGGATACAGCGATGGAACAAGGCGACCGGCGATGCCGTCGTATATCGTCCCTACCAGGAGGCCCTCGATGATTTTCCCCAGTTGCAGGAAGAGGAATGTAAAAAAGCGGTGCAGCTGGTGCTGCCGGATGGTCGTGTATTCAAGGCCGCACATGCCGTGCTGCAATCGCTCGCCATCGGCGGACGGTCTGGCTGGATGCTAAAGCTGTATGAGCACTCGGCTTTCTTTCGTTGGCTGACCGAAACCGCTTACCGCTTCGTCGCCCGCAACCGCTCCTGGCTGCCCGGTTAGGAGGTGCTGCGCTAATAGGTAGTCATGAGGTCGTAGTATTCCTGGATGGTCTCAAAGGACTGGCGCATGACACGATACATTGCCCAGCTGAGAGCCAGAATCAGGATGGTGTACGCGATTTTCCGGGCGCGCGATGTGTTGGGGCGCCACCAGATCAACGGCAGCATCAGCGGTCCGACGCAGCAGAAAGCGATGATAATGGTGGATATGCGGAACTGCCACGGGAGCTTTTCTTTCGAAGGCAGTTGGATTTCTTCGAGAAACTCACCGCAATGCTTGCACTTGATTGCCTCGTCCTGGATTTCTTCCGCGCAAAACGGACATTTCTTCATATGCACCTGCCTTTCGGCAGAAGGCAGCATGTGCCATGCCGGATCATGAATCCCGTTCGTCCAGTTCGTTTGAATGGCTGTCCGTCAACGAGATTTTGCGGGAGGCGCTGGTTTCGCGGGTTTCGCTGTCTTCAAAAAGCTGTTCTATTTCAGATGTCGCGATTTCCTCATCCTCGCCAAAGACCTCCACCTCAAGCATGGTTCCGAAGGTGGCACACAACAGCAGCACGCTGAGTATGCTTCGGGCGTCTGCCATTCTGTCCTGTGCCTTGATGTGGATCGCCGAGCGATAGCGGCGGGCAAGCTGCACCAGTCTGGTCGCAGGCCGGGCGTGCAGTCCCTGTTCCCACGGCACGGTGACGTTGGTTCTTTTCATACACCATGCGACAGCGGTGCCGGCATAAAGTTCAAACAGGGATGGGATCTAATTTGGCGGCTGGATGACGAGCAGGGAGCGCTGCACGGGGACGTCGAAAACATACGGTTCCCCAAGATTAGCGTCGCCTGTCCGTTCCATTAAAAGCATCAGCTCGCTCCCTGGTTCGCCACGCAGTTTTTGTATGATTTGATGGATCGGGAGGTTCTGGAAATCAATGGTCTGTCCTTCTGCGTTAACCATGCCGACAATGTAGTCGCCCGGTTCGACCATGCCGGTGGAAGCCACGGCACTCAGCGCCGTGGTTTCCTCTATTCTAGGGAATCCGGTGTTATCGACCTGGATGCGCGCACCGATGCCGGAAAGGGCATATTTGTTGATGGCCTCCATAGCGAGCCGCCGTTCCTCCGGGTCCTGAAGGCCCATGGCCCACTCAATGGTGCCGAGTGTATCCATCCGGACATACTGGGCCATCTGGTTTATCAGCCGGTCCCGCTGTTCCGGATCAATAGCTAGGTCGAGCTGGTCCCATTGGCTGTTGAAGCGTTCCTCCGCACGTTTCCAGTATTTGATCCTAGCGGCCCGCTGCTGCTCCGCCGAAGCCTGGACGGCCGCCTTCCTGCTCACGGGTGCCGGCTTTTTTTCCGGCTTCGGCCTTGTCACAGTTCGTTGTACAGACCTGGAGACGGGAGCCGGGGCCGGCGGGATCGGTTTCCTGATCTCCTTCACTGCGGCCACAGGTTTCTCTGCTACAGGTACTTCGGCCGTTGTTTCCGGCACGACACGGTCTTGCTGTACTCCTCCATGATGAACGAAGATCAACACGGCACCTGCCACGGTAAACGCGCCCGTGGCAATCATCTGGATTACACGTTGTTTCATGATTATGTATTCGAATGGTAGCACCGGCACTACGGATATAGAAGACCACGATGACGGCGGTTTTGTTCAAGGGAGAACAGTTTTGAAGCGCTAAGGCGGTTTCCCTTGAAGCGTGTGGGTGTAAAACGTGTTGTTCGAAGTGGTTTGGGACGACTTATCTTCGCTGCCATGATTCTCGTGCCAACAGGCTGCCGGCCTCTGCCTGAAAAGGGGATGTTGTCTTTTACCACCGCTTCGTGTTTAACTCGATTGAACCGGGAGTAATGAATGGAGCTGGTCAGTCAGGCGGATCTGGATGTATTGATGGAGTTTCTGCCCTGTAGAACACCGCAGGCATGGATTGATGCGGCGCTGAAACAGGAGGAGGTGCTGCTGCTGAACCATTGCTATCTGGAAAAGTGCGCCGCCCGCAATGCACTCAATCTCATGTTCCGATGTCCCGATAAACCCGACGTGCTGGTTAAGATGTCGAAGCTTGCCCGCGAGGAACTGCGTCACTTTGAAAAGGTCCACGAGCTGCTGACCCGCCGCGGCTACACATACAGAATGATGAAACCGTCGCGTTATGCGGGGCTGCTCAATGCCGAGGTGCGGAAAAGCGATCCGGGTAAGCTGATCGATCAACTGATCGTCGGTGCGTTCATCGAAGCACGCTCCTGTGAGCGGTTTGCCTCGCTGGCTCCGCACATGGACGAGGAAATCGGCACTTTTTTCAGCTCGCTGCTTAAATCCGAGGCGCGGCATTTCAAGGATTACCTGACCCTTGCCGAAAAATATGCCGGCCATCCGATCAATGACCGCATCGGCCATTTCACGGACGTGGAACGCAACGCCATCGAATCGCCCGATCCCCAGTTTCGATTCCACAGCGGGGTGCCGGCCTGACCCGGATGTTGATCAAATCAGATTTCAATACATTGAAGGGAGACGTCAATGCATACGAGACCGCTGGGTAGAAACGGATTTAAAGTAAGCGAGGTGGGGCTGGGTTGCTGGCAGCTTGGTGCCGATTGGGGAAAATCGTTCTCTTCCGAGGACGGCTTGGCTATTTTGCGGGCATCCGTTGATCAGGGCATACGGTTTTTCGACACAGCCGATGTGTATGGCAACGGGAAAAGCGAAGCCATCATCGGAGAATTTCTTGCACAGTGCGAGGCTCCGGTCCGCGTGGCCACCAAGTTTGGCCGAAGCGGCGAGGTCTTTCCCGACCATTATTCCGAGCAATCGCTGAAACGCTCCGTCGAAGGCTCGCTGGATCGGTTGGGCGTGGACGCGCTGGATTTACTTCAGCTGCACTGCATCCCCACGGAGGTCATGCGCCAGGGAGATGTGTTCGACTGGCTGCGCCGGCTCAAGCAGGAGGGACTCATTCGCGCCTTCGGGGCCAGTGTCGAAACGGTAGAAGAAGGATTGATTTGCCTGGAAGAGGAGGGAATTACTTCACTGCAGGTCATATTCAATATTTTCCGGCAGAAGCTGGTGGAGGAGCTGCTGCCGCAGGCTCAGGCAAAAGGAGTGGGCATCATTGTGCGCCTGCCGCTGGCCAGCGGACTGCTCGCCGGCAAGTTTACCATGGCGACCCGTTTTGCGGAGGATGATCATCGTAATTACAACCGCGACGGTGCCTGCTTCAATGTCGGTGAAACCTTCGCCGGACTGCCGTTTGAAAAAGGCGTGAAGCTGGCAGACGCCATCAAACGCGATATTCTGCCGGAATCGATGACCATGGTGCAGCTCGCATTGCGCTGGATCCTCGATCATGAAGCCGTCAGCACCATTATTCCCGGTGCGAGTTCTCCCTTGCAGGCAAGGTCGAATGCGGCCGTTTCCGGCCTGCCGCCGCTGTCCAGCGAGCTGCACCGCGCGCTGACCGATTTTTACCGAACCGAGGTGCATGACCACATACGCGGTGCCTACTAGGTTCGTTTGATCCGGCGTCGAATTCCACTTCCAGGGCGGAGTGATAACATAACTTCTAGACAAGAACGGCGGACAACGAGGTCCGCCGTTCATCGCTTCCGTTAGACGAATTGCTTATCGGTTATTTCTGTTATCGTGTTGCAGCATGATCTGCACGGTCGCTTGCGAAGAATTGCCGGATGCGTCCTGCGCCGTCACTGTAATATCCGTCGGGACCGTATTGCCGGAAGCCGGTTTGAACAGGTGGGTGCTGGAAATACCGGTATCCGGATCCACTGCGCAGGCAGCCGAGCTGCCCATGCTGACAGTGTAATCGGAAATATTGACGTCTACAGCATCCTGGATGAACACTTTCAGGAACAGGTTGTTGCCGTTGTAGTGGTCGCCTGCAATCGGGCTTAGGATCTCGATATGTGGACCCGTCGTGTCGGACACCCGTACCTCCATGAACGAAGAGGCTTCAGCGCCTGTATTCAGGTCCTTAATGGTGACAAAGATGATGGAACTTTGATTCAGGCCCACCTGGAAGTCAAAGACCGGCCCGTTCGTCGTCGTCCCAGCCGAGTTGGACCAGTAGTAGACCAGATTGGTCTCATCGATGAAATTTCCGACATATGCTGATACCCATGCTCCATCCGGGGAGGTTGCTTCTATGCAGTTGTCAATGTTCAGGGGTTGTTCTATGGCGATTACAGGCGGCTCGACGGTAGGAATCAACGTTCCAACGGCAGTAAACCGGGTCGAATCATAAAGATCGTTGGCTCCTGGGGTAATGGCAAAATCAATGGTGTCTCCAACGTTGATATCCACATCGATAGAATAATCGATACCTCCCGCTTCCTTACCGAGGACGCGCTGGGAGTAGACCGCGTCATCGTTGACCAGAATTTTACAGACTGTTCCGTCGCCATAGGTGCTGTTCTTGCTCAGGTTGCCTGCGATCGATACAGTCCCTTTCACATCGCTGAGCCATCGGCGCACGGACTAATGCAAGGTTCCCTTGTAATAGTTTGCTATCGGGCCATTGGGATGTCCGCCATACTGGCCTAATGAGGTCCAGTAACCGGATGGATCGCCCCTGTGGATAATCCATCCCCCGCCCGAAGTGATTTCCGGGAACTCTTCGAAGTCCGCGGATGTATAAGGAGTGGAACTGTCGCCGTCATAGTAACCGTAATACCAGTTATCCTGTCCTTGAACGGTCGAATACTCTTCGACGGAGTCGAACACGGTTGCGGCTTGTCCTGGCGGCACGGATACGAGAAGCGCGGTTAGGATACTAATAGCATAAAGCATTTTCATGATCTGATACCTCCTTGATTGGATCGAAAAGATATCACACCCCAAAGAATCTTCAAAAAATATGTGTTTCAACTACGTATATGTCCCGACGCTGTTAAGTGAGGAACCCTGGATTGCTTAGCACGACGGGGCACCCGTCTAATACTATTCCCGGTTTTGGAGCGCCTTTTCGATGCGCCGGTCGGGAATCAGCCACATGAGGGCGACCAGGATGTAAATAGTTCCTGCGGCCCACGACCATTGCAAGGCCACGCAGATGGCGACGGTGTAGGAAATCACCGAAATCCTACCCTTCCAGTCGCGGCCGATGGCCTTTCGGAGTATGGATTCGGCCCCTTCGGCGGCAATGATGCGCCCCTGCAGGATGAAGTAGGCGATGCCGGCCATCAGGAGGACGATCCCGTACAGCAGGGTGGGCAACGGAGCGAAATGGTTTTCACCCATCCATCCGGTGACGAAGGGAAACAGCGAAAGCCAGAACAGCAAATGCATGTTGGCCCATAGGATCGTGCCGGTCACCTGGTGGAGGGTGTGCAGCATGTGATGGTGGTTGTTCCAGTAGATCGCCAGGTAGACAAAGCTGAGGATGTAGCCCAGAAAGACCGGCAAAACCGGTTTCAGTGCTTCCAGGGTGTCACCATGCGGCACCTTCATCTCCAGTACCATGATCGTGATGATGATGGCCAGAACACCGTCGCTGAAGGCCTCGAGTCGATTCTTTCCCATGTTTCCGCATCTAATTTATAATCATAAAACCATGCCCGGCATCGAAGGCAGAATAAAATTCTCCGCCGTATTCTCAGGGGGCCAGCAATCCGGAAATGCCGGCCCAAACCGGGGTTGGGGCCAGTTGCATGGTGGCAAAGGCCACCACCACGATGGCGGCATATCCGATCGCAAGACTTCGGTTCAGCGAACGGTGCAGGGCCCAGTGAAGTCCGACGAGCACCAGTCCAACCACCAGCGCGCTGGTATATGCCCCGAAAAGGCTGCCGGGAATCGTTCCTTCAAACAGATTGTGGATGACCGCAATCCGGTCCATCGACGGCGGGAGAATCGAAAGCGATGCAAGCAGCATCATTGGACGATGAACATCCGCTTTCCGCCGGTTCCGAATACCGAGCGCGACAAATATCGCGAAGAGCACGATGGCCGATAGGGACACCATCATAAACTGCTTTGGCACGAGCCCCCAAAGCTTCAACTCCGGTGGGTTGACGCGCGCGGCGCCGATAGCCACGCTGATTCCGAAAACGGTCGCTACCGCAGCCAGTCCGGCACCGAAGAGACCGAACTTCATATGTGTGCGGACATTTTTGGTCGCGATCAGCAGAGGCTGGACAATGAATAGAATCATCCATCCCGTCATGGCAATGCCATGCGCGATCAGCAAAGCGCGGATCGGCGGGGTGAGCGGTCGGCCGGGATAGGCCCGTCCGTGGAGGTAGAACAGGGAGAATCCCCAAAGCATGAACAGAAACATAATGGCGGCTGATCCGGAGAAGAAGAATCGCTGACAGATCTCTGTAACCGAGGTCTTTGGACGTGCGTTGCCTATTGGCAGGGTATCAGTTGTTTCCATATGGTCTCCTGATGATGGTGGTTGAATAAACTATAATACTACCGCTTACGGTGCTTTTTCATGCAGGGAATGAGCATGGGCACGCGCTGGCTATATTCCTCGTAGTCCTTCCCGATGATGCATTTCAGGTCGTGCTCCTCGAATTGAAGCCCGATCAGAATGTATCCTGTGGTGGCAATGGCGAAGAGCAGATGGCCCGCCGTCATGTGCGGAGTCGCCCAGAAGGCGATGATGAAGCCGAGCATGATCGGGTGCCGTATGAACCTGTAGAACATGGTGGTCTTGAATTCCACATGCGTGTATTCCCTGTTGACCATGGGCAGGTACACTTGCCGCAAGCCAAACAGGTCGAAGTGGTCGATCATGAAGGTTGCCAGCAGCACCATGATCCATCCCAGCCAGAAGATGCCGTGGAGGATCATTGCACCGACGGGGTTCTCCACACTCCAGATCACAGCAGGCATAGGGCGCCATTGCCAGTAGAGCAGGAACAGCAGCAGGCTCGCGACGAGCACGAAGGTACTGCGTTCGACTTCCTCTGGAATGATTTTCGTCCACCACCGCTTGAAGGCGGGGCGGGCCATGATCGTGTGCTGCACGGCAAACAAGCCGAGCAGGATGAGGTTTACGGTCAGGGATTCTGCCGCCGACACTTCGACGCCCGAATCGATTCCTTTCGGTACAACCAGGTTGCCAACGAACCCAATGGCGTAGAGAAAGGAAAGAAAGAATACGGCATAGCTGATGATACCGTATATGAACGCGGAGACCTTGTGCATCACGCTCCTTTCCGGCGAATCCACAGGCTTTAACGTCAGCCTTTTGTTATTCTGCGTTGAGTGGATTCAACCAAACAGTATTTCATCTTTCATGCTGAAGAGGATGAACAACACCTCTTCCTTTTCGCGCTGACCGATTCCGTTTTTGTCGAGCGCGTTCATCACATCGCCCAGTGCGGCCACGAATTCGGCTTCGTCGATGTTCATCCCGGCATGGACCTCCGCCATGCTCTTGCCGGTATAGACGGCCGGACCACCGGTGCCGGTGATGATGAATTCCGCCGCAGCCTGCTTGGCGGCGGCCAGGTCGGATTGGGCGAAGCGGGTTCCAATCCGGGGGTTGGAGGCATGGTTGTCGACCACGTCGTTGGCGATCTTAGTGATGCTTTCCGTTCCGCCCAGTCGCTCATACAGTGATTCTGCCATGATTCATCTCCCGAATATTTTTTAAGATATGCTTCGCTTAATACTCTTGAATGAATGGATTTTAATCCCTGCAACGTCCGTGTCTACATAAAACAGGAGTAAATTACTCCTGTATTGAGTAGAAAAGATTGGTCTTTCCGAGGCAGTAGTCGTCAGGTTCTATCCGCGACACATTTTTGAACAGGAGTTCGGTATGGAATGAATTGGTTTTTTGGCGGCGTTCTGCACAACGTTTTCGTATGTTTACAAGGTGCTCCAAACGTGGAAAACAAGGGACACATCTGGGATCTCGCTCGCGATGATATGTGATTTTTGTGTTCTCGGGGTGGCCATGTGGCTTGTGTACGGGCTGATCCGCCGCGAATGGCCCTTGGCCTCGGCCAATCTGGTTACCCAGATACTGGCGGGCTTCGTCCTCGTACTGAAGCTTAGAGCACGGTTCTCTACAGTCTGACGACGGTCCGACCCTTGAGCTTGCCTTGCAGGATCAGGTCGATTTTTGCATCCAGTTCCGCCAGTTCGATCTCGGTGGCCAGCATCTCCAATACATCCGGTTTCCACTCGTTTGCCAGCTTCTGCCAGATGCGCGTTCGCAGATCCATGGAGCAGTTCTGGGATCCGATGCCCTGCAGGCGGACGGCGCGCAGGATGAAGGGAAAGACGCTTAGCGGGAGATCGGCTGAGCCCGCGTTGCCGCAGGCGGCTATGCAGCCTCCATACACCGTGGATTTGATGGCGTTCGCCAGGATTTCGCCACCCACGGTATCGACTACACCGCCCCATTTTGATTTGAGGATCGGTTTTCCGGAATCCGCCAGCATCTCCTCGCGGGCGATCAGATCCGCAGCGCCCAGCGAGGTCAGGAAATGCCATTCCTGTGTCTTGCCGCTGCCGGCAATAACCGTATAGCCCAGCTTCGCCAGGATGGCGATCGACAGGCTGCCGACGCCGCCGGTTGCACCCGTTACCAGGATGTCACCATCCTCCGGCGCGACACATTCCAACAGGGCATGCACGCACAATCCGGCGGTGAAGCCGGCCGTACCATAGATCATGGATTCTCGCAGCGACAGTTGTTCGGGAAGGGGCACGATCCAGTCGGCTGGTACGCGGATGTATTCCGCAAATCCGCCACTGGTATTCATGCCGAGGTCATGGCCGGTGATGATCACCTCATCACCAGCCTGGAATGCTGATACGGTGCTTTGTTCGACCACCCCGGCGGCATCGATGCCCGGCGTGTGGGGATACATTCTGGTCACGCCCTTGTTTCCGGTGATTGACAAGGCATCCTTGTAATTCAATGAAGAATAATGAACCCGGATGAGTACATCGCCGTCCGGCAGCTCGTCGAGACTGCGATCTGCGATCTGCCTTGAGAACGTGCCGTCTGATGCTTCACTGACGACCATGGCCTTGAAAGTGTTGCTGTTCATTGTTACACCTCGGTACAAAGCATCTGCAGTCAAAGAAACAAATATCGCATACAGCATTCTTTGGCAAAGCTTCCTGCTATAAATTCCGGAGGTATGAATGGAAACGGTCTCTTCTTCGTTTTGAGATCGTAATATCCATACTGAAAGCTCATGTTCGTGCGACATGAAGATGCAAGCACCAGAAATTATCCAGGGCGGCATGGGTTTCGGCATATCCGATTGGCGGCTGGCGCAGGCCGTCTCGGCGCTTGGACAGCTGGGCGTGGTGTCCGGTACAGCGCTCGATGTAGTGGTTGCTCGCAAGCTCCAGGGCGGTGATCCCGATGGGCATGTCCGCCGCGCGCTCGAACATTTTCCGTTCCCCGGCATCGCCCGGCGTGTGATGGATGCCTATTTCGTTCCCGGTGGACTTCCGAAAGACACGCCGTTCCGTAAAATCCCGATGCATGATCTCGAAGGACGGCGCGAACCGCAGGAACTCTGCATCGTGGGAAATTTCGTTGAGATCTTTCTGGCAAGGGAAGGGCATGCGAATCCTGTCGGTATCAACTATCTCGAAAAAATACAGATTCCGCATCTGCCTTCCATCTATGGAGCCATGCTGGCAGGGGCCGCCGTGGTCATCATGGGCGCGGGGATTCCCCTGGCCGTCCCGGGCATCCTGGACGCGCTGGCGCTGCACAAACCCGTCGAGTATCCCGTTAACGTGGCGGGCCGGGATGGTGGCAATGAAATGGTCAACCTGACCTTCGATCCCTCCGTTTTCATCGAGGATTCAACCGCTCCGGCACCGCTCACCCGTCCCGATTTCCTTCCGATCGTCTCCTCCGAGTCGTTGGCATCGATTCTGTTGCGCAAGGCCTCCGGTAGTATCGAAGGTTTCATTGTCGAGGGAAACGTGGCCGGCGGACACAATGCGCCGCCGCGCGGCAAGCTGTCCATGAGTGCCGAAAACGAGCCCGTTTATGGTTTGCGTGACGAGGCAAAGCTTTCGTCGTTCCGTGGCTTCGGACTGCCTTTCTGGCTGGCGGGGATGTATGGATCGCCCGAAGGTGTGCAGCGCGCACGGGATGCCGGTGCCGCCGGCGTGCAGGCCGGCACGGCCTTCGCGCTCTGCAGGGAATCAGGACTGCTGCCCGAAGTCCGCCGTGAACTGGTGCGCGAAGCTCTGGCCGGCAAGGCGCGAATCTTTACCGACGCCCAGGCATCGCCCACCGGCTTCCCCTTCAAGGTGGCCGACCTCGCCGGCAGCCTTTCCGAAGAAGCGGTCTACCGGCAGCGCCGCCGCATCTGCGATATCGGCTTCCTGCGTCAGCCGTATCGGCGGTCCGATGGGGTGATTGGATACCGCTGTGCCGCCGAGCCGGTGGCCGCTTATGTCGCCAAGGGCGGGTGCGAGGAGGATACCGTGGGTCGGAAATGCCTGTGCAACGCGTTGGCCGCCAATATCGGCATGCCGCAGCGCCTGCCGGACGGTTCCTACGAAAAATGCCTCGTCACCATGGGTGACGACCTCGTCGACATCGGTCGCTTCTGTTCCCCCGACCAGATCGATTATTCCGCCTCCGATGTCATCCGTGTCATGCTCGATAGCTGACTGGAGCATATTCGGTTTTGTTTGGCGCAGGCTATGGTCGGGCGCTCTGTCCTCAGAGCGCCGCGGACGGCTGGGACAGCCGTCCCTACCTCAGTGAACCGATAATCAATGCGACAAATTAGATAAATGTGCACTACCGCT
>JBNLDM010000094.1:0-16018 GCA_050304335.1 Pontiella sp. | reverse complement strand
CACGAATACACCGAAGACAAGATCAAGACACTCTCCTCGCTTGAGCACATCCGCCTGCGAACCGGCATGTACATCGGGCGGACAGGGAGCGGTGCGCACTATGACGACGGCATCTACATCCTCGTAAAAGAGGTCATCGATAACGGCATTGACGAGTTCATTATGGGCCACGGCGACCGAATCGATGTAACCATCGAGGACGATATGGTCACGATCCGTGATTTTGGCCGAGGCATCCCGCTGGGCAAGGTGGTCGACTGCGTCTCCAAGATCAACACCGGCGCGAAGTACAACGACGATGTATTCCAGTTCAGCGTCGGCCTGAACGGCGTCGGCACCAAGGCGGTCAACGCGCTTTCGACCTATTTCCTGGTGCGGAGTCACCGTGACGGCAAGTTTGTGGAAGCTGAATTCGAGCTTGGCCAACTGGTCCGTGAGGAAAAGGGCAAAACTGACGAACCCAACGGCACCCTGGTTTCATTCTGCCCCGACCCCGATATCTTCAGGAATTTCAAGTTCAACGAGGACCATCTGGCACGGCGGCTTCGTTTCTATGCCTATCTCAACGCCAAACTGAAGATCTATTTCAACGGCGAACTGTATCACTGCAAGGGCGGACTGCTCGATCTGATCCGTGACGAGAGCCAGTACGAGAAAATCTACGCGCCTTTCCAGTACGCCGACAAGACACTGGAATTCGCTTTCACGCACACCAACCGCTTCTCAGAGGAATACTATTCGTTCGTGAACGGCCAGTACACCTCCGACGGCGGCACACACCTCTCCGCCTTCCGTGAGGGATTGCTGCGGGGCATCAACGACTATGCCTCCAAGAAATTCGACGGCGACGACGTGCGCGAAGGCGTACTTGGTGCGGTAGCCATCCGGCTGAAGGAGCCTGTGTTCGAGAGCCAGACCAAGAACAAACTCGGGAACACCGAAATACGTTCCGACCTCGTGGCCAAGGTATCGCAGGCCGTGATGGAACAGATGCACCGCGACCCGGTCGAAGCGAAAAAGCTTATCACCAAGATCGAGGAAACCCAGAAGCTCCGCAAGGAACTGAACACGGTAAAGAAACTGGCGCGTGAACGCTCCAAGTCGGTATCGATCCGCATCCCGCAGCTCAAGGATTGCAAGAACCACTACAATTCCGAAAAGAAGAAGGGCCTTGAAACACAGATCTTCATCACCGAGGGACAGTCCGCCGCCGGATCGCTGGTGAGCTGCCGCGATGCCAACAACCAGGCCATCTTCACACTGAAGGGCAAACCGCTGAATGTCTGCGACATGAAGCGCGACGCCCTCTATAAAAACGTGGAAATCTACAACCTGATGCGTGCGCTGGACATCGAAGAGAGCACCGACAACCTGCGTTACAACCAGGTGATCCTTGCCACCGACGCCGATGTAGACGGCCTGCATATCCGTAATCTGATGATCACTTTTTTCCTGCGCTTCTTCGATTCGCTGGTGAAGCGCGACCACCTGAAGATCCTTGAGACCCCGCTTTTCCGCGTCCGCAACAAGAAAGAGACCATCTACTGCTATTCCGAAGCTGAACGGGAAAAGGCGCTCGACAAGCTCGGCCGCGGTGCGGAAATCACCCGTTTCAAGGGACTGGGTGAAATCTCGCCCAAGGAGTTCAAGGATTTCATCAGCGACGACGGCATGCGGCTGACGGACGTCTCCGTCGAAGGTGATCATTCGGTATCGGAAGTGATTTCATTCTACATGGGTAAAAACACGCCTGAACGCCGGGAATACATCATGGAAAATCTCGCCGTCGACCCCGCATTGCTTTGATGCATCCCGGACGCAAACCAACACGAATTAACGCGAGAAACAATGGCTAAAAAGAAAAACGACAAAGAACCGGAACTGTTTGAAGAGGAAGCGGAGGCGGCGGAACCGTCCCCGCGCGAAGATGGCAGGAAGTTTGATCCGCTTAGGGGCGATCATGGACCGTTGAAGCATCTGGTTGACGACAACTTTCTACAGTATGCCTCCTACGTAATCTGCGACCGGGCGATTCCTGCACTGGAAGATGGTCTGAAACCGGTGCAGCGACGCATCCTGCACGCACTGAAGGAGAAAGACGACGGCCGGTTCATCAAGGTCGCCAACGTGGTCGGCCACACGATGCAATACCATCCGCACGGCGATGCCTCAATCGCCGACGCACTGGTCACGCTGACCAACAAACGCTATCTGATCGAGGGCCAGGGAAACTTCGGCAACATCTATACGGGCGACCGCGCAGCCGCGTCGCGCTATATTGAATGCCGACTGACCCATCTCGCGCGCAACGAAATCTTCAACAAGGAACTGACGGAGTGGATCCCGAGCTACGACGGCCGCAACAAGGAGCCGGTCACCCTCCCCTCCAAGCTCCCATTGATGCTTATGCTCGGCGCGGACGGCATTGCGGTCGGTCTGTCGACGAGCATCCTGCCGCATAACTTCATCGAGCTGCTGGAAGCTCAGATCGAGATTCTGCGCGAAAAGAAGCGTACGCCCGTGGAGCTTAATCTGCTGCCCGACTTCCAGACCGGGGGCCTGATGGATGTCTCGGAATACGACAAAGGCAATGGAAAGATCAAGCTGCGCGCCCGGATCGAGGAGCGGAAGAACAATCGGCTGGTTATCACCGAGATTCCGCACGGTGTGACCACCGACACGCTCATGGCATCGATCGAAGACGCCGTGAAGAAGAAAAAGGTGCCGGTGCGCCAGATCGACGACTTTACGGCGGAAAAGGTCGAAATCGAGCTCACGCTTTCGCAGGGAGCTTCCCAGGAGAAGGCGATCCAGGCCCTGTACGCATTCACCAAATGCGAAAATTCCGTTTCAAGCCGGCTCATCTGCCTGCGGCAGGGGCGTCCGCTCGAAATGACGGTCGATGAAGTACTGAGGGAAAACACGAGTCAGCTGCTTGTAATTCTTGAAGGCGAGCTGACGCTGAAGAAAAACAAACTGCTGGACGAATTCCACAACAAGACGTTGGTACAGATCTTCGTCGAGAACCGCATCTACAAGAATATCGAGCAGTGCAAGACCTACGAAGCGGTCATCGCCGCCGTGTACAAGGGCCTGGAGCCGTTCAGGAAGCAGCTTAAGCGCGGGATTGTCGACGAGGACATCGAAATGCTGCTGGGTGTGCGCATCAAACGCATCTCCCTGTTCGATATCAACAAGAACAAGCAGGACATCGAAACCATTCTGGCCGAACTGGAGCAGGTGGACAAGGATCTTAAGGGGCTTAACGGCTATACGATCCGCTACCTGAAAGCCCTGATCAAACAATACAGGGATGAATACCCGCGCCTGACCAAGGTAACCGGTTTTACCGAGGTCGAGGTGCGCGAGCTGACGGCTACCGAGCTGCAGATCAAACGGGATGACAACGGCTTCATCGGCACCAACGTCAAGGGTGAGACCATTCTGGAATGCTCCTCGCTCGACAAGCTGCTGGTGGTCTGGACCGACGGCAAGTACATGGTCATGCCGCCGCCGGACAAGCTGTTTGTCGACGACAGCCTGGAGCGATGCGAAATCTTCGACCGCGACAAGCAGTATACCGCCGTCTACACCGAGTCACGGATCAGCTATCTCAAGCGTTTCCAGATCGGTGGTGCCATCATGAACCGCGAGTACTACCTTACGCAGGGCGAAAAATCAAAACTGCAGCTGCTGGCCGACGATACGCCTGAAGCCATCTACGTGAAGTACAATCCGGCCAAGAACCAGCGGATCCATCAGCAGAAGTTCAAACCGGCGGATATTGCCGTCAAAGGGGTACGTTCGCGCGGCAACCGGATGACGACGAAAAGCATCAAGTACATCGGTGCCGAACCGGGCCGCTGGTGGGACAAGGATGCGGCGGAAGATGCGCCGGACGGGGTGTTGCTGTAGGCTTTTTGGCTACGGATAGCTCATCAATTCAGAAATGGGAAATGGAGGGACGGATGCTGTACCGTCCATGGACAACACGTAGGTCGTCCCTCCAACTATTGCAACTGCACTTCGACCTTGTAGAAGCGGCTGACACCCGGTACGGAATCGGTGTAGCTGTTCTGCGGGTAGTAGATGAGATTACCGACCGTACCGAACGCATTCGTCAAACTGTCCGTTCGGTATACCTGATAGACCCGGTTTGAAAACACCGGCCATTCCAGAACGAAGTTGCCGACCGACAAGTTTGTAATGGAAAAATAGGAAGCGGAATTGGATGGATTGCTTCCTGCGATGAATTCGTCAACATCGCTGTAACCATCCCCATCAGAGTCAGGGTCGGACGCTGCGTTGTACATCAGAGAATAACTGATATCGTAGCCCACGTCATAGGACTGTACCTTCAGGTAGTAAAGCCCCGTCTGATCCGGTGTAAAATCGAATCTGAAGTTGGTCCCGAAACCTGCGTCATCCGCATCACCGGAATCACTGACCTCCGTTACCCAGTCACCCTCTTTATAAAGATAACCCGTCGTATCCCATCCGCCCGAAGACTGGATCGTATAATTAACACCCGAAAGCAGCACGAACCTGAACCAGTCGTAGTCGTCGGCCGGCCCCAACTTGTGAACGCCGTTACTCGAAACGGACGTTGCCATATCCAGCAACGTTGCATTGGTATGCGTGTCGTCGGCCGAATCCCATTGATCAAGCGCAGGCTCGTTCACATAGTGAAGATCGTATTCGGCATGAGTGACGTTCGGATCATACCCTACTCTTAAATAGTACGTGCCAGAAATGGATGGTGTGTACAGTACCTGAAAATTAACTCCTTCACCCGCATCCCAAACGCTGTAATCCTGATAGTCTACCTCCGTGTTCCCCAAGGGATCGACATAGAGATTCGCTATGGTGTCGGAAGCGCCGGATGATTCAATCCTGTATCGCTTTCCCGCTTCAAGATCGAAGCTGAACCAATCCGCAATATCACTGCTGTTTGTCAGCGTATGCGGTCCGTGAGACGCCCAGTTAGTAGAAATCGATAGCGGTGTAGCACCGGCACCGGTGTCATCACCATTGTCCCAGGCATCACCTAATGCAATACATGCGATTACGCAGAGAACGCCAGCCAATGCATACGTAAGTTTCAGTTTCATATAACCACCTCATTAAACCAGGTGGTCGCTGGCCCTCCCCTATCCAGGACCGTTGATGTATTCAGCCTCCTAGCCTACAGCGGAGGCAGCTCTTCCCAGGTTTTCTTAGTCAATATAACTTCCGTCGCAAAAAACGACGTCAGATCAAACATATCGCCGCCATAGAAGACATCGGGATTGAACATGATCTCGGTGTTGGAGTTCATATCCACATCGCCGCCGCCAATCACAGTACCTTCGATACGGGTATTGTTATCACCGCCGCTACCCGCCTGTATGACTACATTGCCTTCGTCGGCAAAAACAATGCCGAAAAATTGGCTCTGCCCCCCCATGGTGATGTCATCGTTTAAGATGCCATCGTCGTTACCATCGGCCAGCAGTGCAGAGTTTCCGGGACAATAACTACTATCTCCGAAATATACGGTGTCATACCCGTATAGAAGAATGTTGTTTCCCAGGTTGGACTGCTTCGTCACGACTATGTCATCAAATGACAGGATAGCCACGTCCGACGAAACGTCAGTATTCCCGAGATTGCCGTCTCCAATCGTTATATCTCCGGTATTAACAATGGTTCCGCTGCCGGTTATCTGTTGTATCGTCAGGCCGTCCGGACAATTGAAATACATCTCTCCAACGACGTTTAAAACACCTTGTGTGACGAGACCGGAAACCGCAGGAAGCAGCTCCGCAGTTGCCTTATAGCTGCTGAAATCCGGCATGGATGGCAACGAATCGGGAACCGGTAGATCCACAACGTCATAGTCTTCGCCTTGATTGGCACCGCTCTTCTTGTCGTTGATCGATGCATCGTCATCAAGGATGACAATATCATAGTCCCCTGCAAGATCCTGTCCCGGCGGAATCTTGTCGTCGAGAATGATTTGCCCGTTGTCCAGCACCATGATGGGACCTGTAACCAGGGTATTGGCATCGATATTGATGTTGCCAGGGGACATGATGGCCGAAATATAGCCTGGCTGGGTCGTCACGCGTTGCTGGATACGGCGGTTCATGCCTCCCATCCAGCCCACAGACTCGATGTCAAATACATAATAATCTATCGTCAGATTGCCTTCGCCGCTATCCGTTACTGTTATATCATAATGGGTATCATCTGTTGTATTCGACACCGCAAAGGTGCTGGATCCCCCTTGCGTGGCAACGCGGTAGACTTCGTCATAGCGCAGCCGCTGGACGGCATCCTGCAGTCCGGATTCAGCAATCCAGAACGCCCTGTCTGACTGGTCCTGATGAACGGCATCCAGTCCCGTGGTCGTACTCAAATGCTGCAGACCCACGGCCAATACACTGAAGGCAACCAGGACCAGCAATGCCATGAGCAGTACTCCGCCGTCCTTGCCGTCGCGGTTTTTATTCTTCGTTTTCATGGCTAGTTCCTCGGATAAACCGTCATTTGATAGGTGTTTTCATCATTGCCGCTCACCGTGGAGAGCGAGAACGTGACATCCACCCCGCCTGCACCGTTGGTAGATACATTAAACGCGTCCACCTGCACCATCGAACCCGCAGTAAACTCCGTTGTGGAAAAATCGATATCATCCGCTTTCGTAAAGTAGATACCGTCCGCATCCCAGGTGATATCACTGCTCTTACCATTGCGAATACCCTGCTCAATGATACGCATAGCCACCTTCGCATTCTGCTGCATCGCCACCGACTCCGTGCTGCGTCGCCAGCCCATCCAGCCGTAGACGAGCATGGATCCTACAGTTATTGCAATCACAGCCATACCAATCATGGCGAACATAAGTTCGATAATCGTAAATCCCGCTTTTCCCTTTAATTTCATGCAGTGTCCTTAGTTGGCAACTTCGGGAGGGAGAATCAGGGTGGTAAGCTCCACGGACTCTCCTGTTATTTCGCGATATACCACGTTGACCCATATCTGAAGGCATTCCGGTTCGAATACCGCTGACTGGCGGACAATTTCAGTAACCATCTTGTAGTCAACAGCATCGATCGTAAAGACCTCGCTTTTCTCAGAGTTGTTCAGATCCAGCAGATATGGATCGACCGCGTCGGCGGTGAGGTAGTAGGTATCGTCATAATCAGCAGGAAGGATGCTGTAATAATAGTTCTGCCGGGCATCCTCAAGCCGTTGGCTGGCCAGCTCAAGCGCGATCCGTCGGTGTCCCTGTGCGTTGATATTGCTGCCGGTATAATACATGGTCGCTGCGCCGCCAAGCACCATGATGGCGATGATCAACGCTGCAAGCAGCACTTCAATCAGGCTGAATCCGGCTTTGCTTTTCTGCGTTTTCTTTTCCATTCCATTTAGATCCTTTTGACCAACAAAATACCCGCTGTTTGGCAGCGGGCACTCTACTTCCAACTCTCGCAGCCCAGGCTGCCTGACAACCCTTGCTTACCAACAAGCCATATTCTTTAATTCAGGTAGTCGTAGAAATACTTGACAATCTTTTCGCCGGCTGGACTCCTGAATACCACTTCGGTTTTACGGATTTCCAGAATTGTAAAGCCCTTGACCTTGTCACCGACGTAGTAGTTCTCGCCATCGATTGTCACCAGCGGATCGCGCGGATTCCAGTAGATGGCGGTCAACTTGATCTCCAGTTCATTCGGATTTCCGCTGGATTCATTGAGATTGGTTGGTGTAACCGGGGGAATGATCGTCGTGGGGCCACTCTGCCCCAATACGCTAGTCTCCTTCAAAGCAGATTCCTTGACCACGCCCCGCTTAAGCGCTTCGAGAACAACCGTTACATTGGCATTCAGCTGTTTAGCCAGTTTTGCATATTTCGACACATCGGCAGCCCGCTGGCCGTCATCGCCGATCCGTTTGTTCGCCAGTGCCAATGGAGCGGCTATCAAGGCTACGATGACGATCATAATGATCACCGCCGGCCTCGACGACTCTTCTCGATAAACTTCAGGTAAAGATTCAGACGTTTTGTTTAATTTTTTCATAGCGCACCTCCATGTGCCTTGAGCACATCACCTACAAGAAGCAAATCGAATACCACTTTCAGATCGAATCCTGCTTTGATGTCATTCTCTTCGCTCTGCTGCAGGGTAATGGTCCTTGCCGTAACAAGCGGATGAGCCGATTTGACATCGTTGAGAAACAACTGGAAGTCCGCAAACTCCCCTGACGCCTCCACGATAACGCTGATGACGGGAATTTTCGATCCTTTAGCTGTTTCACGATCGATTATTTGTGTTTTTTTCAGATCGATCCGCCGATGCCGGGCTTTTTCCTCAAGAATGGCGATCAGCTGGTCGCCCGTGGAGATACGCTTTTCTTCGGACAATCCGAGCTTATCGTACAGCTCCTGCACATCCCTCTTGGCATTGACTACTTCAGGCAGGACGTCCGAAAGTGCCTTAGTTTCCTGCAACTGCCACTCCGCGCGCTGCTGCAAGGCAAAAGAACTCAACCCTACCGCTACAATGAGAATCGGTGGTACCGCAACCCACAGGGCCAACCGGGTTTTGCTTGCTTTAAAAATTCCTACATCCATGGGATACCTGCTATTTCAAAACACACTTGTATTTGACGGATGCCACCAGAATGTCACCCACCATTTCACGCTCGCTGGTCACCGGCGTGAGCGTCTTTGCCAATGCCCAAAGTTCACCATTGTCCCGCCATGTTGTCTGAAGCATGCGCAGCACATCATTGCCGCTTTCATCGATCACCGGTGCTACCAGTTCAAACTCGATGGAGTCATCCGCGGAAGAGGCCACCAGGTTCTGCAGTGAAATATTCTCCGGAAAACTACCGAACAACTGGCTCATAACCGGCAGGAAATGGGAGCGGGTTTCAAACACGCTGCGCAGCGTATCCAGATCGTCCGCATAATAGCCGAACTCCTCGTAAGCCAGCTCCGGATCCTTGAAAAAAGATTTTCCGAAATCCGAAACCGCTGACATCGAAGCAATCAGACTGTTCCGTTCCTTGTTTGCCCGGGTCGCTCCCAGGATATGCTTCGAACTGAGATAGGCCGTGCCCACCATCAACGCCGCACAGATGACCAGATAGATCAGCATTCGGTTATAGAAGCGCATCCGCTCTTCCGGCGAGCTGACCATCGACTTAGCCAGATTGATATTAAAATCGACCATATTAAAGATTCCTTAATGCAAGTCCGAGACTGGTTGTCATCAGCGGGGTGATCACATTCGCTTCCTTCACCTTGGCGCCAACGGAAAAGTTACCATCGCGCAGCGGACTCCAGACCTCCGTAGGCAGCCCGATGGTATCGTGTACCTGCGCTACAAAGGCCGGATCCTCAGGCACGAATCCCGTGAGTACGAGTTGGGTAACCGGTGTCTTGTCCACCTTGACATGGTAATAGAGAAGGGCGTCGGAAATATTTTCGATCAGATACTGCACCTTGCTGGACCACTCGGCCGAACGCGATATGATGGTGCGCGGATAGATGTAGTGGTCGTTGTATAAAATGGATACGTCGGCGCTGAAACGGGATAGATTGACCACGCACACGCCGTTTTCGCGGCTTACCTTTTCGCCGCGCAGGGCAAGAAAAAGATTGCAGAGCGATGTACATCCGACATCCATGATAACCGGGTAGAGGCCGGCTTTCTTGACGAGCATCATCTGCCGGTTGGCCTGCTGCTTCGGCACGGCCACGAGCACGCCCTGCAGCTGTTCGCCCAGTTGTGTATAGGGATCGTTCTTGGGCCGGTTGATATGCCAGTCGAGCACAATGTCTTCAGGGGATAATTGCAGGGATTCCTCGGCTTCGAGTTTCAGGGCCGATTGCAGTTCTCCCTGGGATAGATCGGGATAGGAAAAGTATTTCAGACAGAGTGAGCGCGACTGCATCCCGACACAGACCGTACGGGTCGGCATGCCGGTCTTTTTCCACAGCTTGCGGATCACTTGCACGATATCATCATCGCTGGCATCCGGCGCATATTCCATCCACCCGGCATGGGTCAGCTGGATTTTTTTCCGCCCGCGGCGTATCACCCGCGATGCACTGACGAAGCCATCCCCGATGCTGATTCCCGCAATACTCTCTTTGATCTCTGCCATGGTTCCCTCGGATTGTCGTCCATTCAAACAATGGTTCGTACGAAGCAAGGTGGCCGCCCGATTCCGGCAGCCACCTGCCGTAATTGTTCGCTATTACTGTATCAATGTGCCGCCCCAGGCAGCATCCCCGCCGGTCACGGTCATGACGATGGTCTTACCCTCTGCATCGCCTCCAGATTTGCCTGTGGCTGTGATAGTATAGGTATCACCATCGGTCAGCGAAGTCAGCGCATAACTTCCATCATTGAAGTATGTGCCGTTGAGGTCATCCGCGCGGATACCCTGCAGATCGACCGGGGAGGAAACTCCAGTATAGTTCCCATGTTCTGCATAGTGCATGCGCAGCTGGGTGGCTATAGTGGTACAACCCGCCTGGCCTTCGGTGGCCATGGCACGATCCTTGTTGCCCGTCATGAGCGGGATGGCTACAGCAGCCAGAATCGCAACGATAATGGCAACGACCATCAGTTCCACCAGCGTGAAACCTGCTTTTTTCTGTTTACGTGTCTTCATGTGGTTCTCCTTGTTTGTTTCCACTCTTTGTTCCTTGTTTCTAAACGGATACCCCATCCGCGTTCGCTCATCCTCGTCTGGGATGCATACCTGCTAAAACCTTCGATATAGTCGATTCGACCGCCTCCTTCCCTAATGCACGCTCATGGATACCGTAAAGATCGGCAAATAGATCGCCAGTACGAGCACCAGCACAAATCCGCCGAACACACAAATAACCAGGGGTTCAAAAAGAGACATCGTGGTCATGATCGAGGTCTCCACCTGATCTTCATACAGATCGGAGACCTTTTCCAAAACCTCGGGCAGCTGACCGGAGTCCTCGCCCACGGAAACCATGCGTGTAATCAATCCAGGGAAAATACCTGATTCTTCAAGACTCAAGGCAATGCGGTGTCCCGTAATAATTTTTTCCCGGACATCCTGCAACGTTCGTTCGATCACCTTGTTGCCGGCGGCCTCCGAACATATTTCGAGCGCCGTGGAGATCGGAACCCCGCTGTGCACCATGATCGACAGACTGCGGCAGAAGCGCGCCAGCACATATTTCTTGAGCAAATCACCCATGTAGGGCACCGATAATTTAAAGCGATCCTTGCGATAGGCACCGTTGTTCGTACGGCCATAGAACACCAGCGTCGCGGTCAAGAGCATAACCCCAACGAAAATCTCGATCACATGCTCTACGAAGAAACTATTGATGGCAAAAACCACCACCGTGAAAACGGGGAGTTTCGACCCAAAACCCGCAAAAATGTCCGTGAACTGCGGCAGGATGAAGAGCGTCATGATCAGGCAGACGATCACAAAGAAGATAGCGATAAACATAGGATAGGCCGACATGGCCTTGATGCGGCGCTGCAGTTTGTCCGTGCGCTCCAGGTAATCCGCCAACTGCTTGAGGGTCTGCGGTAGCTTACCCGACTCTTCCGCCACCTTGATCAAGCCGCAAAACATAACATTGAAAATCTTGGGGTGCTTGGCAGCCGCTTCGGAAAAATTCTTACCGTCGTTCAATTGCTGCACAATATCCACCAGAGCGTGACGCAACGGCAGCTGTTCGATCTCCGTCCCGATGGTTTCGAGCGCATCTCGCAACGGAACACCCGCCGTCACGGAAATGGCAAGCTGCCGGCAGAAAACAGCCAGATCGCCCATTTTCACCTTGCCGGTAAGCGAAATCGACTTGCCCTTGATTTTTGGTTTCTCCTTCGAGGTCGAAGCAGTGGAAGTGATAATCGGCTTCGGCTTGGGTCTGGCCGAATCGGCACCCACCAGATCGACGACCGTCAAGCCCTTCTTACGGAGGAACTCCAGGGCCTCGAGGCGGCTCGTTGCTTCGATATTCGAGCGGATGTCCTGCCCTTCCTTGTTCTTTGCTACATAGTTGAAAATGGCCATTGAAATATCCTCGCGATTCTTAATCCATTTGGCAGACGCTGATTGCTTCGCTGATGGTGGTTTCCCCGCGTTTCACCCGGCTGAATCCGTTCTCGGCAAGGGTCTCCATGCCGTTTGCAACGGCTTGCTTGCGCAATGTGATATCATCGGTTTCCTGATGCACCAGTTCCCGTATGTCGGGTGTAACCTCCAGGAATTCAAAAATAGCGCGGCGGCCTTTCATGCCACGATTGCGACACTGGTTGCAGCCGGCACCGTGATAGTAGGTCCATTTCGGTGAATCAGGGAAAATAGGTTTAACCCATTCCAGCTCGCCTTCATCGGGATGGTATTGTGTCTTGCAGTTGGGGCAGATCGTCTTGACGAGTCGCTGGGCGATGATCAGGCGCATCGTGGCGGCCGTCAGATAAGATGGGATACCGATGTCGCGCATGCGGCTGAACGATGAAGTGGCATCGTTGGTATGCAAGGTACTCAGCACAATATGGCCTGTAAGCGAAGCGCGCATGGCGATTTCCGCGGTTTCAGAGTCGCGGATTTCCCCGATCATAACCGCATCCGGGTCCTGACGGAGGATGTGGCGCAGGCATTCCGCAAAGGTGAGCCCGATCTTGGGCCGGATCGGCATCTGGTTGACTCCGTCAATCAGGTATTCAACCGGATCTTCCACCGTCTGCACATTCCGGGTCGGACTCTTTAGAATTCCCAGCGCACTGTACAAGGTGGTGGTCTTGCCGCTGCCGGTCGGGCCGGTCAGCAGGATGATTCCGTTGGGCATACCCAGGATTTCCTTGAAACGCTTGAGGTTGTATCCCTCGAATCCGATGTCTTCCAGATCCAGCAGCAGGCTCTGCTTGTCGAGGATACGCATGACCACCTTTTCGCCGAAAACCAACGGCATCGAAGAGACACGTACGTCTACTACACGGCCGGAAAACTTGAATTTAAAGCGTCCATCCAGCGGCAGGCGCCTTTCGGCAATATCCATTTCAGAGAGAATCTTGATACGGGTTACGATTGCCGAATAGAGGCTTTTGGGCGGAGGCGTGACCGGATGAAGGGTTCCATCCACACGCAGGCGCACCGAACAGCTGTTTTCGCCCGGCTCGAAGTGAATGTCCGAGGCGCCATCGCGCACGGCTTCCATCAGGAGCAGGTTTACATAGCGCACCACCGGCGCATCGTTGGCATGGACCAGGAGCTGATCGACATCACCGATATCAGCTCCATCAAGTGTTTCCAGGGCCTCCGCCGCTTCAACATCAATAATATCCTGCAGGCCGGCTTCCACATACGCTTCTTCCCGGTAGCATTTCTCAATAATGCTGGAAATGCGCTCTTCCGTGCTGACCGCCTTGTGGATTTCAAGAGAGGTGAGCGAACGCACTGTGTCGACCGCATCCATATCGAGCGGGTTTTTCATTACCAGGGTAATGGAAACCCCCTCTTCCTTTTTCAAGGGTATCAGGCAATAGCGACGGGCGACCGATTCGGGAATCATGTCATACTCGTCGCGCTTCAGATGGAACTCCTCACCCAGCTCGAGAAAAGGAATATTGAGCAGTTCGGAGAAGGTAAGAGCAATATCTTCAGATGATGCCAGCTGGTTCTCGATCAGGATGTCCGTAAGCACCTGTCCGGTCTCTTCCTGGATGGTCAGCGCCTTTTCCAGTTCCACCGAGCCGACCCGGCCGCTGCGGATCATCATTTCACTTAGTTGATCGGTAATCATATCAAGCTATCTCTTTAAAGTTGCTCCTGCCTTCACCAAACGGTCGGCAAAGCCTATTCGCCTGCCGGCTCAGCGCCTTCGTCGGCATTCATTCCGCGCACCAGTGACAGGATTTCTTCGTTTTCGACTTCCTCGGCCTGAGCGGGTTCCTCGGAAACCACAGCTTCATCCGACGCTTCTACAACGTCCACGACCGGCTCTTCTTCAACTACCGTGCTTTTTTCAATTTCCATAGCAGGCGCATCTTTGCTGGTCATTTCATCCACCAATCCCATGGCCTCTTCGCGGGACTTCTGCAGGGTAGCCGACTCGACGCTGTAGGCGTCACGATCGATAATGGTAGCCTTGATGAAGATCAACAGATCGATTTTATTGTTCGTCTTGACTTCGCGACGGAAGAGACGGCCAATGAAGGGGATGTCGCCGATAAGCGGAACCTTATGGATTTCAACGATGTCCTGCTGGGTCTGAAGTCCACCGATAACAGCCACTTCCTTGCTCTTCAGCAGGATCTGGGTTTCCGCTTCGCGAACCGTCATGATCGGGTACTTGGTTGACTGACTTACATCAGATTCCAGCAAGTCAACGGAACCGTCCGTGAATCCGGCGATTTCGCTGACGACCGGATGGACAACCATGTTTACGAATTCACCGTCCGACACCTGAGGCAGCACATTGAGCTGGATCCCGATGTTTTCATAGTAGTCCAGGGTAATGGTCGACTGGTTCGCCCCACCACCACCGCTGGTGTCTGCTCGCAGGATCGGGTACTTTTGACCAACCAGAATAGCTGCTTCCTGGTTGTCGAGCGTCAGGATGCGCGGTGCTGAAAGAATGTTCACATCACCGTCCGTCTGCTGGAACTTGAACAGCATGTCAAAGCCGGCATCGCCCAGGTTTGCGTAGGTGAGACGCAGTCCATTGTTCTGGGAATACTTGCCCTGAGAACCGCCTACGATGGGATCGGTCAATGCCTCAACCTGATTGAGCACATTACCGCCGCCATCCACAGCCGCGGCACTTGCACTGGACAGCAAGGGACCGGCTACGTTTTCGATAGCCGTTAGATTGTCGAGCCCGATATCTGACAGCTTGTCCATGTTGACTTCCATGAAACGAGCCTCGATCAGCACCTGTACCGGAGGAACATCCATTTCTTCAATGATGTCGGATATCGCGGTAAGCGAAGCGGGTACGTCGGTGATTACAACGGTTTTGCTCTTCTGAATCTGTTCCTTCTTGGCGCGTTGGCGGACGCCAGCGGATTCAGTGGCTCCACCACCGGCATCTGCCGATCCGAATTCCCAACCGGGCAGCCCCTTGGTTACCAGAATGGTGAATTTGCCGCGGCCGGTCAGCTGGGCTTCGCATACATCCTTGATATCATAGGCATCCAGATATTTAAGTGTAAACACCTTCGATGCCAGCGGTTCAATGCCTTCAACCGTGACAATATTTTCAAGTTTGCTGATGACGATGGTGTCACCGACAATACGGTATCCGAATCCGTACGGCTTCAGAATTACATCCAGGGCTTCCTGCCACGGAATGTTGTTGAGTCGAACATTGACGTTGTCGGACACCACGTCGGGACCGACTACGATACTCTGCCCCGTCTGCAGCGAGTAGGCCTTGAGCACCTCGGATATGTTTGCATTCTTTACGTTGATCGTAACGTATTCCGAGGTCATCGAATCTGAACCGGGCTCGATCATTTCGGACTGTGGCTGCGTGGCGTCCGGCTGCTGCGCCGATGCTGTCATGTCACCGAGCGTGAACAATGCCGTAACCCCCAACATGAGGATCATTGCATAGGTAGTGCTTAATAGTTTCTTCATCGTATACTCCTTTTGGTTAAGCGCACGCAAAGGTTAAGCAACCCGTGTGCCAAAAAGTCTTCAACCCGTTAATTCCTCTTTTTTCCATTCCGTGCCGCTCTCCGATACAAAAGCTCTGTGTCTACATTCGTTCCTGACATGATGATAGGCTTGCGTGATTTTTGAAATTCCGCAAGACGGGCAACAGCTGAAAGATGCATCCCCCATTCCCTGATAGGGGCTACAGGGAAACCGGAATGTACGCATAGGGGAATCCCTGATGGGTGTGGGCAGTTTGCAGTTTGCAGTTTGCAGTTTGCAGTTTGCAGTTTGCAGTTTGCAGTTTGCAGTTTGCAGTTTGCAGTTTGCAGTTTGCAGTTTGCAGTTTGCAGTT
>JBNLDM010000093.1:0-7416 GCA_050304335.1 Pontiella sp. | reverse complement strand
ATAATCCCGGCTGTATTCCATGGAAAGCGGGATTCCGTCACCATCTTTGTCCGAGGTAGAATCCTCATCCATATCGCCATAGAAATGCCGTTCATACCAGTCCCTGACTCCGTCGGCATCGCTATCCTCCGTGGTTAAGGCGTATACCGCCGTGACGGTCGTCGGTTCATAAATCGTAAAGCTGAAAGGATTCAGGGCACGCCCCAGCATATCCTCCCGTCGGACACCCCCGAGCTGCCACTCCACAAAGGAGTAGCTTCCATTTACAAACGGCGCGGAGCTGCTGATGACCTCCGACGAGGTTTCTACCGCCTGGCTGTTGCTGATCAGCCCCGCAGGACTGCTCACTTCCTCATAAAGCACCTCCGCCGCCTGTACGAGCTGGAGCGGAAAAAGCATCACATGCACTACGAGCAACCGTCTTAGGTTTATTAGATAATTGAGGTTGATCATTAGACCCGACCAATTAACTATTCTTTAACTGCCCAAAACTTCTTGTAATATATGTGATAGAATGGAGAGGGACTGCCTAGGATATAATCTCCGGTATCCAGACCAAACTCATTCACTGCGGCAGGTACACCACCCACCTTATATCTGGGTATCCATTTCTGGATTCCAGGGATTGTTCCGGTTTCTGCCCAATTCAGTTCCTCCGATGTTGGTTCTCGCAAGTTCATGCGTCCAAGTAGAAACTGCCACCCGGCCTCGCTGGTTCCGCCCGTATAACTGGATGAGCCAATCACAATGTTCGAATAGAATTGTTGCCCTTCGTATGGTCCACCCTTGCCATATACTATCCCGTCAACCAACTCCACCTCCGGATCCAGAGAGGCAACAAGAAATATCCAGACACTCTTGAGGTCAGCGTCAGTCACAGGACTGCGACAAATCTGAAAACTATTGCTTACGCCGCCCCCAGCAGGAATCGTCAGAAAGTTAAAGGGGAGATAATAGGGCCCTTGCTGCGCAAAAGCCTGGATTTGAAGATTACCAGTCTCCGAGCTCCAGTCAGCGGCCATATTCCACGTCACCCGTTTCACATCGGCAGACAGCTCGATATTAGTGCCAAGATTGGTTTCAGTTCCGTCTACAAAATTTCGCATCGGAATCAGATTGGCAAGATTAACACCCCCATTTAAAAAAGCGCACATGGCCACATGGGCGTTCGTTGTCCCATTGTCTGAATTGGCCCTGAAATCAATGTCGAGATATGGATAACCACCCCGCTGGTGCACGTGTTCGATCTTTGCCCAGCACCCCAATTGTTGTTCCGGCAATGATGCTCCGCGACGGCTCCACCTCAAGACATTAATTGTATGATAATCGTTAATTGTTACCGACGAGTTATCTGGCGCTACATCAGCGTCGAACGCACGGTAGAAGGATGAACCCTGGTAAAGTTTTTTAACCTGACCGGAGCTGTTATAGATACACGTGTAGCAGTAATAGTCATACCCCGAACTCGTATTATAACCGTTATAGCATCCTCCAGTAATAATGCCCCCGTTTGACAGTAATCGAATGGAATTCGCCCGGACGAGGTTACCATTCGATACCTGTATGGGAAATGTGATGCCTCGAGTACCCTGTGCATCATATTTAACGATACTTCCATTATCATAACTCGGAGAAGTTTGCGCTTGCGACACAAACACATCACCTTCATCGGTTGCTAAAATGGCATATGCAACTTGTGCAACAGAAGTTGCAGAGATGGTATTAAACTGACGGATATAGACACCCGAAGAATCAAATACCTCCACCCGTCTGTTACTGAAATCCACCACAAATACCTGACCAGCTGGTGACACCGAAATCCGATAGGGATGATTAAACTGTCCTTCGCCGCTTCCATAGGATCCCCAGCTGCGGACAAAGGTGCCATCCGGCTGATAGACGCAAATCCGGTTATTCCCCCAGTCGCAGACATAGAGATTGCCATCCGGCCCTATATCAAGTCCCCGTGGGTGTTGGAACTGATTAATCCCGCTTCCCTGTGAACCCCATTTACGCACAAATGTTCCATCAGCCTTGAAGACCTGGATACGGTGCAACTGATAATCGCTAACGTAAATCACCCCGTCCTCATCCACCGCAATTCCATCGGCCTGCTCAAACTGACCATCACCGCTCCCCTGCGAGCCGAACGAATTCCACAGTATCAAACTTCCATCCGTCCAGTCCTGTGCACGTACAAGATTCGATACACCACATACGATGCACACGCTGATAGCTAACCCACCCCGAACACACCTAAACATCAGAAACCTCCTAACACCCAAAAGGATACACACCCAGAAAAGCACTATAACGATATAAAACTCAATGAAAAGAACTTATTGTTTCAATCAAAAAAAAACCCTGCTTTATAACAGGGTCGCAATCATAACCTGAAGAACAGACTATACGCCTTGCAATGTTGCCTTGAATGGTTTGGCCAAGGCATCAATGCCGACTTCAGCCAAATCTTGCACCACCATCTTCATGTCATCGGTCGTGGAACCAATCCTGACAATCGGCAATCCCGCAAAGAGGGCCTCGATCTCGGCGGCCTTTTCAGGAGCGACCGATACGACGAAGCGGCTGTTGGATTCGGAGAAGAGCGCGATATCGGCGTCAAGACCGAGAATGGAAAGGTCAACATCCGCACCAAGCTGTCCGCCGATGCAGGCCAGCGCCAGCGAAACGGCGAGACCGCCCTTTGTTGGCGTGGTGGCCGATTTCAACAGGCCGGCATCCGTGGCCTTGTTCATGGCCTTGTAGATCTTCAGCGCGGTCTGGCCGTCAACGGCCGGCACATTCCCGCCATAGTTTTCCGGCGCACCCTGCATTTCGGCCAGCATGCGATAGTACGCCGAGGCGCCGAGTTCGTCCTTCGTTTCGCCGATCACGTAGATCATGTCGCCGGCATCCTTGAAGGGCATGGTAACGGCTTTGCTCACATCGTCGATCTGCCCCAGCGAGGAGATCAGCAGCGTCGGCGGAATCGAAATTTTCTTGCCGCCGCGCGTAGAGTCGTTCTTGCAGGAGTCCTTGCCGGAAACCGCCGGCGTTTTGTAGAGCGTCGTGTAGTCGTAGAGCGCCTTGTTGGAGCGCACCAGCTGCGCCATTTTGTAGGCACCATCCGGTGTCTTTTCCGACTCGACCGGATCCGGCCAGCAGAAGTTGTCGAGAATCGCAATGCGATCCAGCTCCCCGCCAACGGCGATGATGCGGCGGACGGCTTCGTCGATGACTGACGCGGTCATGTGGTAGGTATCGATATCCGAGAACCACGGATTGATCCCTTCGGCCAGCACCGCACCACGATTGTCGTCATACTCGACACGCATGACGGTGGCATCGGACGGCACGTCGGCATTGACGCCGACATAGGGTTTAACAACGCTCAAACCCTTTACTTCCCCGTCGTAGATGCGGCTCTTGAATTCGCGTGAGCAGATGTTCAGATTCCCCATCAGCTTTGTCAGCGTATCGGAGTAATCCTTTGCCTTCTCCACCTTCGGCGCCGGAATCGTCGGTTTTTTCCAGACGCCCGGCATGACGAGCGTCGGACAGCCGGTTTCATAGAGAAAATCCATGTCGAGACTGGCGATCACCTTGCCGTCATACTTGACGGTAAAGTAACCGGAATCGTTGAAGCGCCCCATGAAGGCCACTTCGACGTCGCGCTGTTTGGCCAGCTTTTCAAAGGCCTCGCGGCATTCAGGCTGGACGGCAAGCGTCATTCGCTCCTGCGCTTCGGACACGAGGATTTCCCACGGCTGCAGCCCTTCATATTTGAGCGGCGCATCCTTCAGTTCGCATTCGCAGCCGCCTGAATACTTGCCCATCTCGCCGAAGGAGCAGGAGATGCCGCCGGCGCCGTTGTCGGTTATGCAGCGGTAGAGACCCAGGTCACGCGCTTCGATCAGGAATTCATACAGTTTGCGCTGGGTCAGCGGGTCGCCGATCTGCACCGCCTGTGCCGGCGATTCGGTCCGCAGTTCCTCGGAGGAGAAAGTCGCGCCGTGAATGCCGTCCTTGCCGATGCGGCCGCCGCACATGACGGTCCAGTCGCCCACTTCAACCTCCTTGCGTTCGGAAGGCCGTTCACCAACCTCAACCGGGATTTTGCCGAGGGTTCCGCAGTAGACCAGCGGCTTGCCGAGATACCGTTCGTCGAAACACTCGAATCCGCGGCTGTACGGAATACCCGACTGGTTGCCTCCGTCAATGACTCCCTCGTGAACGCCGTCGCGGATACGACGGGGATGCATCAGGCCTTCCGGCACCTGCTTGTCATAGAAGGGGGAACCGAGGCAATAGCCCCAAACATTCGAAACCAGTTCGGCGGCCATACCGGTTCCCATAGGATCGCGGTTAACGCCGACTATGCCGGTCATGGAACCGCCATATGGATCCAGCGCGGAGGGCGAGTTATGAGTTTCAACCTTGTAGACGATATGCTGGTTGTCGTCGAACTTAACAATTCCGGCGTTATCGGTGAAAACGGACACCAGCCAATCGATGGATTCCTCGACCTTCTTGGTGGAGGCCTTGACGTATGTTTTATAGAGCGAATGGATGGTCTCGGTTTCACCGGTCTCCTCGTCCTTGTAATTGACCGTCCCGGCAAAGATCTTGTGCGAGCAGTGCTCCGACCAGGTCTGGGCGATGCATTCGAGCTCGATATCGGTCGGCCATTCAGGCAGGCCGAGGTCGGTGCGGTGTGCCTTGACGTCGGCGCGCAGGTAATGGTTGCGAATGGCGCGCATTTCCTCGAGGGAGAGCGAAAGGATGCCGTCGCTGGAAATCTTCATCAGCGCCGCATCGTCGTCGGGAAGCTCGATAGTGTTGACCTTGATTTCCGGATGGTCGTCGAAGATCGGGGCGGTCATATCGGGATCGGATGTCAGCCACTCCTCCTTCGAAAAGACGGAGATGGTTTGGATGAGGGTGTTGGCCAGCAGATCCTTTCCGAGGTGCTCGACATCCTCGCGGGCAAGGTCGCCGGAAATAAAATACTGGATGCAGGTATAGACCTGCTCCTCCCACATCAGATCCCGTCCTACGATATCCCTCAGAGCCCCGCGTGCGGTACGGCCGACGTTATCGGTCACGCCAGGCTTGAATCCGATTTCAAGTATCCAGTCGAAGCTTTCCGGCGCCGGCAGGCGATCCATGGCGGATTCGGCCACAACCGGATCGGCGAAGGCCCGCTGCACCGTCGTTGCAGTCGCCTCGTCGATGTCGGCCACCACCTTGTAGACATCGCGGGTCCGGCATTCCGCAATTTCCATCTTCAGAGCGCCTTTTGCCCGGTGGATTACTCCCCGTCCTCTTGCATCCGGCACACCGTCCTTCAAGCCGATTTCTATCCTGTAGATCATTCTGTTTTTCCTCGTTCAATGCGTTGAAAAAGATGGCGGGGAGCATAGCTTCTAACGCCCCGGATGGCACATAGAAAACGGGAAAAAGAAAAAACCCGCCAAATCCGGCGGGTTTTACGACTGCAGAAGGAAATGAACCTACGGGGACGGTGTCGGAGCCGGGACCGAGGCCGGATCAAGCATCATGGGCTGCGGCTGCGGTGCCTGCTGCATATTCTGCATCTGCTGCATTTGCATCATCATGGCTGCCTGGCCAATCTTCGCCAGCAGCGATCCCGGCACGTTGATACTCCACATAACCATGCCGTCTTCGCGGAAGCCGGCCGACGTCACAGGGTCGGCGCCCTGCAGCAACGCTGCCAGCTGCGGCATGGGGTTGCTGGGATCCTGCGGCATTACAGATGAAATGCCAGACATGTATTTCGCAACATCGATATCGCAGTAGTAGAAACCACTGGCGGGATAGACGCTGCGCGCCTTTAAGGGGGCGCTCTTGAAGTCCGCGTCCTTGACGCGATCAATCAGGGTTTCCACCTTGGTATCTCCCATGGTATAAAGCATCAGTCCGTCGCACATGGCTACGTCGTATACCATGTTGCTCAGATTCATGTTCATGGAGGCGGCATTCGCCATCTGTTGCTGAGGCATCGACAAACCGATCTTGAACTGATGAATATTCACGCCTTTGTACTCACGTACGTTTTCCTTGAATTTAAGGGACATGGGCATCCCGAATGACTTATAGAGTTCCAGGAAGGGTGCCGCATCCTTTTCCAGGTTCTTCAGGAGGTCCATGACCTTCGCTTCATCCTTCACTTCGAGCACATACGCCACATTCATGAAGCTGTCACCGCCAAAGTCCACGGTTTCACTGAACGAACCGCCGTAAACACCCATCCACTTCTGCATGCAATTCTTTAGATTCGCAGTGGCATCCGCAGTCAGGCCCATGTCTTTCAGCAGCAGATCCAGTTCATCTACAATGAAGGTTGTCAGCGCCTCCGGATTTGACAGTGTGCCATCGATGGCGACAGCTGCACCGCCGAGCAGGCCCGCCTGGATCTTCGGGTTGGGTTGATTAATGGATGGTGACTGCATGAGGGCCGCTAAACGGGTTTCCGGCCTGGCCACAAACGTTTCGCTCAATTGGATGGAACCGCCTTTTGGGGACAGGACAATCGCCGCGGTTTCGCACTGAGCCGCAACCGATCGGAACATACGCAGTTCCCCTTCAAGCAGTCGCAGCATGCCTTGCGCCGATGCGGGATCCATCCCTGGGGAGCTCTGCGCCATTCCCATGCCCATCATCATCGGCATCATCTGCATCATGCCGTCAATCTCGGCCTTGTTTTTCTCAATCAGATCCGCCGGCTGTGCGACAACCTGCAGATCAGGGCTGCGCTTTACCAGCAGCGTATCCTTTACAGCCTTCAACTGACCGGAGCCTTTATTGAGCTGGGCTGCATCCTTGGCAACAACCAGCACACCATCCACATATTTGGACTGCATGCCCTTCTGGGCAAGGGCCGCCGTGTAGGCCGGGGCCTGCGCCTCGCTGACCTCGACAACCGCGAATAAATTGGTTTGATCCAGCATAACAACAGCCAGCCCTTTTCCCGGGGCTATTCCGGCCAGGCCGGGATCGCCCAGCTGCATGCCGGCCATGTTCTTGAGCATCATGCCGCTTGCCATCGGCGAAACCTGCGACGCAATACCACCGACACCGTCAATGAATCCATGCAGATCAGACACCGTCACACAAACCATCGCCCCCGGTAATGCAACCGGCTTTTCCACGACGGCCCCACGCACCCATCCCGTCACCGAAACGAGCACAGCCAATACCATTCCCACCCACTGCTTTTTTTTCATTCCACTCTCCTTGTTGTTGCTGAACCTTTTACCGACGCGCGACTTCAATGCCATTAGAAAACGATTCAATTATTGTAAGCAACTCCTCGTCTGGATTTTGAAGTTTTCGGAATATCCCACCTCGTCTGGCCCCATGCAAAAGAAATTACAAACATTGTGAAAACCATGC
>JBNLDM010000092.1:0-10269 GCA_050304335.1 Pontiella sp. | reverse complement strand
GCCTGGATGGATTACTTCCAGAACTTCCACCAGGACTTCTTTTCCTTGTCCTGTTTTTCGCCTGATTCCTTGGCCTCTTTCTGGGCCTCCTTCTTTTCGGCGACGGCCTGCTTCATTTCCTCGGAACGGCCCTTTTCCTTCTCCGCCTTATCTTTGCCCTTCTTCTTTTCCTTTTCGGCTTTTTCCTTCGATTCTTCCTTCTGTTTCTCGGCCTTTTCCTTCTGCTCCACGGCCTTTTCCGCAGCTTCCTCGGAGTCCTTGCCGGCCTTTTCCCGGGCGGCTTCGGCCTTTCTGGATTCCATACGGGTCTGGTCTTCGGTTTTCTTTTCAACCTTTGCGGGTCTGTCCTTTTTCTGATTCTGCTCGGCGTTGACCGTGACGCCCGTAATCAGCAGGCCTGCCAGGGTGAATATCCATATCTTCTTCATGTTTACCTCCAGGTTTGTTTTCCAAGTCCGACAAGCATATCGCGTATGACGGGACGGTATCAAGGAATGTCTGGTCCGCGCCTGTTTGGGGAGCGGCAGGGCAGGGGGTGAATTGCCTTGAATTGGCTCGGCACTGAACACATTATCGCGCTTTTACAGAGGATTTTGAGATGAAACCGACGCAACCCGATAAACTGGGACATTTTGGACCCTATGGCGGCATGTTCGTTCCGGAAACGCTGATGGAGCCGCTCAATGAACTGACGCGCGTATACCACGCGGTCCGCAAGGATCCGGAATTCAAGAACGAGCTGCAGTACTACCTGCGCGAATACGTGGGCCGTCCGACGCCGCTCTATTTTGCGGAGCGCATGACCAGGCACCTCGGAACGGCCAGAATCTACCTGAAGCGCGAAGATCTCTGCCATACCGGCGCGCACAAGATCAACAACTCCATGGGGCAGATCCTGCTGGCCAAGCGTATGGGCAAGAAGCGCATCATTGCCGAAACCGGTGCCGGCCAGCACGGCGTTGCCACAGCGACGGTATGCGCCATGTTCGGCATGGAGTGCGTCATCTACATGGGCAAGGTCGACATGGAGCGGCAGGCGCTCAACGTGTTCCGCATGGAGAGCCTCGGTGCGACCGTGGTACCGGTGACGGTGGGGCAGCAGACCTTGAAGGAGGCCGTCAACGAAGCGATGCGCGACTGGGTCACGAACATTCGCACCACGCACTATATCCTCGGTTCGGCACTGGGATCGCATCCGTATCCCATGATGGTGCGCGACTTCCAGAGCGTTATCGGCAGGGAGGCGCGCAAGCAGATCCTCAAGGCGGAAGGGCGCCTGCCCACTGCGTTGGTGGCCTGCGTTGGCGGCGGCAGCAACTCGATCGGCCTGTTCCACCCCTTCATCAAGGATGAAGGGGTGCGCATGATCGGTGTCGAGGCCGGCGGGTTCGGCATCGAAGGCGGTCAGCACGCCGCCCGCTTTGCGGAGGACAGGATCGGTATCCTGCAGGGAACCAAGACCTTTGTGTTGCAGGACGACGACGGACAGATCGCGCTGACGCATTCGATCAGCGCCGGCCTGGACTATGCCGCCGTCGGACCGGAACACAGCCTTCTTCGCGACCTGGGACGCGCCGAATATTCCTACGTCACGGATGTGGAAGCGGTGGACGGTTTTGACAAGCTGTCGCAATGGGAGGGCATCCTGCCTGCGCTCGAGAGCTCGCACGCCATCGCCTGGACCATCAAGAATGCCGACCGGTTCTCGTCGGATGACCTGCTGATTATCAATGTTTCCGGCCGCGGCGACAAGGATGTGCAGCAGATCGCCGAATGGAAGAAACAGCGCAAAGACGGCTAGGCCGTCTTCCTGCAGCTTGCAGAGCCTCACTCGTGGTTCGCATATCCGATGCGAGTGTTTTGTGGAAAGAAACAGTTTGTGCAACGCGGATCTGATATCCACGCCACGGCAACGCCCCTTTATTTTTGTGTATGGCCTTGTTCGGGCTTTTGAAATACGATGATTTGAGTTTCGTCATAGCTGAAAAAAAGTACAATGTCAGGTGGTTGGGGAACGTTTTAATGAATGACATGGCTAAACCGGTAAAGCGGGGGGGCGGACGGAGGCGCGGGCAGGTGATGGTTGAATACCTGCTGGTGCTGCTGTCGGTCGTGCTGATGTATTTCATGTTGAACATTCTTTGGCATGCCTTCAATGCCTACGGTGGCAGGGCGCTGGACTTAATAACATGGAAATATCCGTAACCGCGAAGCTGTCCGGATACGGAACTGTTGAAAGGAGATAGCCGATGAAGTCGATCAAGCGGAAAAAAGGTCAGGCCATGGTTGAATACCTTATCATTGTTGCGGTCATAGCAATTGCGGCATTTGTGGTATTCGGAATCTTCGGCGATGTGATTCGGGAAAAGATGTCGGGCGCGATCAGCACGCTGGACAGTGGCGACAATGCGGATGCGGCCCAGCAGAACGTGGAGGACAACAAGTCCGGCGATTTCCTCAAGAACCTCGACTCGGAAGGCAACGTCGATTGATCGAAGACGGCCCGGCTTCCGGTCTGGCCGCTCCGGTTCATGGCTGCTGGTTGTTGGTTGATAGGAGTTCCACTTCGTTCAGAAAATGAAAACACCTCCCGGACAACGATCATTTATCAACAGATCAACCTCTGATGCCAAACGTGACGTTTTGCATCGGACGTGTTCCCGCCATCCACGCCGCGAAGGTGCCGCCCTGATAGAATCCTGCATCGTGATCGTGTTGCTCTGTCTCATCCTGTTCGGGATGCTGCAGCTTTCGATCGTTACGGCCGCGCATGATGTGAACATCTATGCCGCCTCCTGCGGGGCGCGCTGTGCGGCGGTCGGGTATGATGACGACATGATTGAAAAGGCGATCCGGGTCGCCGCGCTGCCCAACATGGGTGCGCGGCCCGGCATGGGCATCTATGCGGAAAAGACCGCGGCCCGGGACTACCTGCTGACGCAGGACGCCGGTGCCCTGAGCTATGTGGATTCCGAATACTGGGATTCGCTATCCGGGGTTGATGCCAATATGGGCGCCGATGTGGTCCGGGTCGAACTGCTGCAGCGCTACCCGCTGGCCATTCCTTTCGTGCGCGCATTCTCTCCCGACTACGAGGTGGATCTGAATTCCGAGGAAGTGCGAATGATGAACCACGCCGGGCTCTATCTGGGTAACAACTGATGGCATTGCATCCGCGCCATAGCAATCGATCCGGCCAGGCCATTCTCTTCCTGATCATGGTACTCCTGATCGGTACGTTCGTGGTGCTGTGGAACTTCGACCTGCATCGCGCCGTGGTCCTGAAGATGAAGGTACGCGATGCGGGCGATGCGGCGGCGCTGGCGTCGGCGCGCTGGCAGGGGATTTCCCTGAATACGATCGGCGAGCTCAATGTAATCCAGGCGGCGCTGCTGACGGAGATGGTCAATGGCGATCGGGATGTATGGGAGGGGTTTGCCGAGATCAGATCGATCCGGCGACTGCAGTGGAGGGTGCAGATCGACGGTCCGGCGGTTGCGTTCGCCGCGGCGCAGCAGGCGGCGTTCAACAACGGGATCCACCGGTATGCCAACCATCATTTCTGGGTGGAAGGCAGCAGCGTGCACGCCGATTTTCTCCGTGCCATCGTGGATAACGGCATCGCGGCCCAGATGGTCATCTCGCGGGCCAGCGACCATCCGCTGATGGATCCCAATTTCTACGATGCGGTCGAGGCCGCGCACGACGGCAACTGGTGGTGCCTGTTCTACCGTTATCCCAACCTGCGCACACATCTGGAAGCCTATACGACACCGGAAGACTATTGGCCCGACAAGACGTCGGAGTTTCCCGATCTGCCTCATCTGGGCGTATCGTCATTCCCGTCGGAAATGACGAACGAAAACTATCGCGGAAGCCTCGACGACCTGTTTGATCTGAGTGACGCCTCGGGCATGAATACGGATCTGCAGGATGTGATGGATGCGGCGACGGAGGATAATGGTCTAGAGGTTGACGTCGATGTCATCAGCTACATCAACTGGTATCCGGTCATGTACAGCCCGCTGAAGTGGAATCCCTCATGGCAGGAATTCATCGACGCGCACGAGCTGCCGTTCCGCGATGCGGTGGCGGATCGATACGACTACATGTGGGGGCAGAACATTTATCATCTGCACATCAATTACCCGCAGCTGTCGCCGCGCCGCGGCGGCGATTCTACGGACTGGGTTTCCGCCGCAAAGATCTTCGGCTATCTGGAAGGAGCCAGCGGCGCCGTGCATCCGCCCCATTATTTCGGAATGGTGCTTCCGGCGTTCCGCGACGCCCGCCTGATTCCGGTGCCGCCCAACGTCCGCGCACCGGAACTGGAGGAACACTATAACGACCATCTGGACAGTTATCTGGAAAACGGAATCAGCGCGCTGGACGAGAATGATGACGGCCTGGCGGACAACGGCTGCCGCTATTGCCAGCTTCTGGTCTATTTTGACGATGAAGAATTCCGCGATGCGGGAATCGAATGGCTGGACGAGAACTGGGAAGTGTGCTCGTCTGCGGGGATTACCCCCGGCACTGTTTCGGGTGATGAGATAGGACCGCCGTACGGACATTGACGATGAAACAACGTGCATCAGGACAGGCAATGATCGAATTCCTCTTCGGAATGGTGGGGATTGCCGTGCTTATTTCGATGCTGGTGCAGATCGGCATCATCAGCTATGAGCACACGACCATGGTCATTGATACACGCAACGAAGTGGCGGACCGGCTGGCCAGTGGCGGTTTCCCGTCCTACGACGCCGACTATCTCTCGGGATGGGACGCCGGAGCAGACTATAGAAACTACACCCAGGACGACGAAAGAAATTCAGGGAATGCCTATGGCTTCCTGGACGGGCTGGAGGCGGCGATGGACCTGTCGGAGCTGCAGTCCCGCGTCGAGTCCCCCTTTCCCAATGACCAGTTCCTGAACCTCAACAATTCCACGGCGGGCGGGGTGTCGGAAGCCTTCGGCATATTCCGGGAGACCGGGCGGACGGATGAAATCGAGATTCTGCCGGGGATCCGCCGGCTGGTAGCGGATATCGAGACGCTGGTGATTCGTCACGAAATCTACATGCCCTGGACCGGCAATATCCTGGAGGGACAATAATGCGAATGTTCTCCCGTTTTCGGCGGACCGGCTTGCTTGCAGCACTGCTCGTGCTTACGCTCTGTCTGGCAGCCGGCGCCTCGGTCTTCAAGGCGCTGGGGCAGAACTGGAGCGGCTGGGTTCCGGTCGGCCAGCTGCCATGGGAAAAGGCCTACCAGACCGAGATGACCGTGAACGGGAAGCTGGTGGAGCTGCAGGTGTTCACCGCGCGCTACAACCAGCCGGTCGAAGCGCAGTTGAAGGGGGTGCTCGCATCGATCGGGGCCCGCGTCAGGTCGACCAATGCCGGCTCAGCCGGTGTGGCCACGTTGAACGGCTATGAAGTCAAATTCATGGTGTCGGCGCCGCCTTCCGATCCGCGCAAATACATCTTTCTCTCCTACAGCGATCCGCGGTCCGCGGCGCCGAATGACTTTCCGGTGGCGCTCTACCCCAATGGAGTCGAACTTTCCAGCGTATCCGATGTCCATTCCAAAACGGCCTATGCCGCCGTCCGGACCACGGATACATCAACCGAGATCCATGAATACTATCGCGGGCTGCTGACGTCGGAAGGGTGGGGGCAGGTTCGGCCGTGCGAGGTGGATGCGGGCGAGAGCAAAGGCCTGGCCGTTTACGCAAAGAAGGGGAAAATCTGTTTTATTGATGTCGTGCCTGGAGACAATATTTCCAATACTGTTACGGTTTTAGTAGAAAACGGAAAATGATGCGGGGTTTCGCACGTATGAAAGGTGTCCTATGAAGAACAAGATACTTTTGGCCTTGGCGCTGTTGATCGGCATACTGGCCTTCGTTCTGAACGCAAAGTATTTGAAGCGTGAGCGGGACAGGCTCTATGCCGGTGCGCAGAAGATACAGGTGCTGGCCGCCGCGCGCGACCTTCCGGCGGGAACGGTGCTGCAGGTGCAGGGCGACAAGCCCGATATCGGTGTCATCTCGGTCTACAAGAGCTCGGTCGGCGACAACGTCATGCTCCCCGGCGATTACAAGCGCCTGCAGGGCAAGAAACTGAAATATGCCCTCAAGCGCAAGGAGCCGGTATGGTGGTCGCATGTCGACATGCCCCGCGATTTCGGAACCGGCCTCTCCTCGGCCATCAACCACGAGCCCATGAAGTATCCGAAGGGATTCCGCGCGCTCTCCATCCCGATCTCCGGCGCGGCCGCGGTCAGCGGCATGATCAAGCCGGGCGACTATGTCGATATTCTCGGCACCTTCACCATGCCGTCCAGGACCAACCCGCAGCTCACCGAAAACGTCACGACGACCCTGTTCCCGAAAGTCAAGGTGCTGGCGGTCGGAAACCGGCTGGGGACAGACAGCGATACGCAGTCGCGCTCCGGATACAGCACCATCACCTTCGAGGTGGAGCCGGCCGTGGCGGAAGTGCTGGTGTTCGCCCAGCATACCGGGCAGCTCTACCTGTCGCTGCGGCATCCGCGCAACACCGATACATCGGTGCCGGCCGCACGGATCAATTTCGATACCATTGAAAGCCTGATACCGGAGATCAATGCCGGGCGAAAGTTTGATAATTAACTCGCGATCGGTTGCCCCTATGCTGCACATCGAGATATCCCATCCAGACCGCGACCTCCAGACGCTGGAGGCGCCGTTCGGCGTCTATTTGATCGGAGCCGATGCGTCGAGTCGCATTACACTGGATGATGGGAGTGTGGAGGAGGCGCATGCCGTCCTCACGCTGATGGAGGATGAATCCTACGTCGAGGATCTGATGGGTGCGGGCGTCTTTGTGGACGGTCAGCGCATCGGCGTGCGCAAGCGCGTTTTTCCGGATTCCCCGATCCAGATCGGGAACTATACCCTGCGCTTCGGTGAGTGGTCCGTCGCCCCGGCCGCAACCGATCAAACGGCATCGAAGACGCCCGAAATCTTCAAGCCGCCGGCAGTGAGCCGGAACGTATCGGCGGTTCAGGCGGTCAAGCAGCAGATCCATGCCGAGCTCGTTTCCCGCCTGGATCTGAAGCGGCTCAGCATGAGCAAGCTGCAGGAAAACGAACTGCAGGATAAGATCAAGAAAACCCTGGCGGGAATCATTGACGAGATTCGATCCCGCCTGCCCGGCGGAATCCAGCCGGAACGCCTGGCCAAGGAAATCTTTGACGAGGCCGTTGGCCTGGGTCCGTTGGAGGACCTGCTGGAGGATGAGACCGTCACTGAAATCATGGTCAACGGACCGGGCCGGGTTTACGTGGAACGCGCGGGCAAACTGGAACTGACGGACTGCACGTTCATCAACGATGCTTCGGTGAATGCCGTCATCGATCGGATTGTCTCCCCGATCGGGCGCCGCATCGATGAGAGCCAGCCCTACGTGGATGCGCGCCTGGTCGACGGTTCGCGTGTGAATGCGGTGATCCATCCACTCTCGCTGATTGGACCCTGCATCACCATCCGTAAGTTTTCAAAGGATCCGTTCAAGGTTCAGGACCTGATCAATTTCGGTACCCTGACCGCCGAAATCGCCGATTTCCTGCGTGTCTGTGTGCGGCTGCGCAAGAACATCATTGTCTCGGGCGGAACGGGTTCCGGTAAGACGACCCTGCTGAACGTGCTGTCCAGCTATCTGCCGCAGGACGAACGCATCCTGACCATCGAGGATGCGGCCGAACTGCGCCTGACACAGGAGCATCTGGTGCGGCTGGAAGCGAGGCCGGCCAACATCGAAGGGCGCGGCGCCGTTACGATCCGCGACCTGGTCCGCAACGCTCTGCGCATGCGTCCCGACCGCATCGTGGTGGGGGAGTGCCGCGGGGCCGAGGCGCTTGATATGCTGCAGGCCATGAATACCGGCCATGAGGGATCATTGACCACGATTCACGCCAACACCCCGCGCGATGCCCTGGCCCGTCTGGAGACCATGGTGCTGATGGCAGGCATGGATCTGCCGGTGCGGGCCATCCGCGAACAGGTGGCTTCGGCCGTGCATATGATCTGCCAGATTGCGCGCTTCTCCGACGGATCCCGCAAGATCAGCAAGATTACCGAAGTAACAAGCATGGAGGGCGACCGGATCACGTTGCAGGATATTTTTGAATATGTGCAGACCGGAGTCGATGATAACGGACGGGTGGTTGGTACACTCAAGCCGACCGGATCGGTTCCGACCTTTATCGAGGATATTGCGATCCGCGGCATCGAGTTCGATCGCTCGATCTTCAATAACGCGTCCACCACGAATGCATGGGGGAACATGCGATGATGTTCTGGCTGGTTCCAACTCTCTTCGGCCTGTGTGCCGTGCTGATGGCCTATGTGCTGCTTTCGGCCCTGCGCGAGGCGGAGGAGAGCTATGCCACCGAATACACGGCCGACACCGCCCGTCAGCTGGAAGACCTGTTCCTGTTCATTTCGCCGCAGCAGATGATTTTCATTTCGCGCACGGTGGCGCTGATTGTGTTTCTGCTCTTTTTCGTTGTCGCCGGAAGCGTCGAGTCGATCGGGGGTTTTATCACGGGTATCGTGGCCGGCCTGGCGGGTGCCTCCATCACCTTTATCCTGCAGCGGGTAGTGATCAAGATGCTGAAGCTCCGCCGCCTGGAGCGGTTCAACAATCAGCTGGTCGACGCCCTGTCGGGCATGAGCAACGCGCTCAAGGCCGGGTTCAGCATCCAGCAGGCCTTTGAAGCGGTCGTAAAAGAGGGGACCAATCCCATCGCACAGGAATTTGCCATGTTTCTCCAGCAGCTGCGCGTAGGCGTGCGTTTCGAGGAGGCACTGGCCGACATGGAGGACCGCGTGGGCAGCGAAGACCTGACCCTGATGACGCAGGCCATCGAAATCGCCCGGCAGACCGGCGGCAACCTGACCGAGGTGTTCGACCGAATCGCCGGGACTATCCGAGAACGGCAGCGGATCGAAGGGAAGATCAAGTCGCTCACGGCCCAGGGAAAGATGCAGGGCCGGGTAGTCAGCCTCATGCCTTTCCTGCTGGGATTCCTGCTGTACATGCTGGATCCCCAGATGATGCTCACGTTTGTCCGTTCACCCGTGGGAATCGGTATCCTGGTCCTCATGGTTCTGATGCAGCTGTGCGGCGCCTATTTTATTCGGAAGATCGTTAATATCGATGTGTAGGATACAATGACCACGGAAATCATTATTCTAAGTCTGATGGTGCTGTTCTCGGTGATTGTCGTCACCTGGCAGCTCATTAAGACCGCTCGGCATGTAACCTATGTCACGCTGGCCGACGGCCGCCGGCAGGAGCGGCAGCTGCCCTTGGTCATCCGTCTCTGCCTGCCGTTTGCCGCCGGATTTCCGCGCTTCATCACCGAGCACAGCGCACTCGAAGACAGCCGCCAGCGGATTTCGCGCAAGCTGGTGTCCGGCGGCTTCGAGGGGCTGGTCCAGCCGAGGGAGGTCATTGCCCTGCGCATACTGGTGCCGCTGATTATGGGCGGGCTCTTTTGCCTGCTGCTGGGTCTGTCCTTCACGCAGATGTCGGGCAAGATGGGACAGACGATGACCGAACGTCAGTTCTCCATCTATGTGCTGGTGATGCTGATGTTCGGTTTCTACACCGACCTGTGGCTGAAGAAATCGATTCGCATGCGGCACAAGAGCATCCAGCGTGCGCTGCCCTTCGTGCTCGACCTGCTGACCCTTTCCGTGGAATCGGGGCTCGATTTCATGACCGGCATCAACCGCATCATCCAGAAGCGTGAAATTGATCCGCTGGGCGAGGAACTGATCCGGGTCTTCCGCGAAATCCAGGTCGGCCGGTCCCGCAAGGATGCACTGCTGAACCTCGCCACCCGTGTGAATCATTCGGATGTCCGGACCCTGTCGAACGCCTTGATCCAGGCGGATGAGCTGGGCTCGGGGATCGGCAATGCTTTGCGCATCCAGGCTGACCAGATCCGGGTCAAGCGGTTCCAGCGGGCCGAAAAACTGGGAAATGAAGCACCCGTAAAGCTGCTCTTCCCGCTGGTGCTCTTTATTTTCCCGGCCGTCTTTCTGATTCTGCTCGGGCCGATCCTATTGCAAATGCTGCAGCGAACGGGGATTTTCTAGATGGATGCACAACGGATGACGATGGCCGACAGCCGCTTGATAAACCGTCGCCGCCGCTTGAGTTCCGAACATCAACAATCTAAATTCAAACATCAAAAAACCGAAAACGGGTAGTC
>JBNLDM010000091.1:0-14831 GCA_050304335.1 Pontiella sp. | reverse complement strand
CCGATAAAAACCTTCTGGAACAGCCGGAAGTCCACGCCCGTGCCCTGCGCCTGATTGGCGAACTGAAACGCCAGGACCTGCTACCGGCCCTGAACCAGGCCATGGAAAACAGTAATGAAATAATCAGGTTCTGGGCAATCTGGTCCGCTGCACTGCTGGGTAACCGTGCCTGTGTGACACATTTAAAACCCTATGTGATGACAGACCAGCCATGCAGAAAACAGGCACTGAATCTGGCGTTTAACGTTCTGCCGGTGATGGATGCTCGTAAATGGATAAGCGAAATCTCCAGTGATCTTTCACAGAATCGAAATATTATCAGTACTACCGCCATACTCGGTGATCCTCACGCCATCAGCTGGTTGATTCAGCAAATGCACAAGCCTTTATATGCGCGTCTCGCGGGTTTATCATTTAATCTGATTACCGGCATCGATCTGGAGCAGGAAGGCTTGCACAAAGTTGTTGCCAGCACACTTACAGATACCATATCTGCCTGTATAGCATGATGTTACATAAATTGTTGCCGCCACCGAGATTCGTGAATAATGCAACAATTATGTCATAACGTAATTGTTTATACACATTTGTATGATCAAGCGTGTGAGACAATCCGACACATGTTCAGTCAGCTTGAAGCCGTGTATTCGCGGTGCGCAGATCAGGCCTCCACAGCTGGAACCAGATTGAGATCCAGCAGATAGGCATCGATCTCGCTGATCCGCCCAAGATCCAGCATGCGGGCGGCGATTGCTTCCGTTTCCTCGATGGTAGTGGCTCCGACCAGGCGCTGAACCGTGGGCGCATTGACAATATCTATGCTGAACTTCCGGAGCCCGACACCCAGCAGAAACGGCAGCATCCGCTTATCGGCGGAAAGGTCCCCGCAGATCGAGATATCCTTGCCATGCGTTTTTGCAGCATTAACAACACGGTTGATGGCACGGAGAATCGCGGGGTGATGAGCGCGGTAAAGGCTGGATACCCTTTCGTTGGTCCGGTCGACCGCCAGCATGTACTGGATCAGGTCGTTGGATCCGATCGAAAGAAAATCGGCTTCCTGCGCCAGCTCATCGGCAACCTCCACGGCCGATGGCAGTTCAATCATAACACCCAGTTGGGTGTTCCGGTTGAAAGGCGTATCGCTCTTTTCCAGTTCATCCATGCACTCATGGACGATATCGCGAGCCGACACAAAATCGTCCACCGAAGATACAAGCGGGAACATAATCCGCGTGTTGCTTTTAGCCCCGGCCCGCAGAAACGCCCGGAGCTGGTCGCAGAAGATGTCTTTGTTCTCCAATGAAAACCGGATGGCACGCATGCCCAGAAAGGGATTGGCCTCATGGACATGGGAATAGTAGGAAAGCATCTTGTCGCCACCGATATCCAACGTACGGAAGGTGACGGGCCGCCCTTCCATTTGATCCACCAGCTTCTTGTAGATCAGATACTGCTCTTCCTCGCTGGGGAAATCGGTACGAACGATAAACGGGAATTCGGAGCGGTACAGCCCGACCCCTTCCGCCTTGAACCGGCGCGCGGGTTCGAGATCGCTCAACAGATTGATATTGGCGTAGATGTGCGCCCTTTCCCCGCATTTCGTTAGCGTTTCCTCCTCGACGTCGGAAGCGTCGTGCAGGGCTTTCCAGGCTTCATCGAGCTCCTGGTACTTGCGATAAACCTCATCCGACGGTTCAAGGTAGATAATGCCCTGCTCGCCATCGATCAGCAACGCCATGCCTTCGTCGATCGCGTCGGCTTCCTCGCGCCCGATGGCGACCATGGGGATGCCCAGCGAACGGCTGATGATGGCGTTGTGGGACGTCACGCCGCTGCTGACGATGAAACCTTCGACGTTTTCGGCCGACAGCTTCAGGATGTCCGACGGCAGCAGTTCGTGGGCGATGATGATCTGACCGCGGTAGTCGCAGGCATCGGATTCCTCGTCAATCAGGTTTCGCGTCAGGCGATTCCCAAGATCCCTTACATCGAGCACCTTTTCACGGATCATCGGCATTTTGCTTTTGGAAAACACCTCGACATATTCATTCACAACCATGGCGATGGCCTTCACGGCCGGCGTGCCGGTATCTATCATGTTGCCAATCCGACCGGTAAACTGGCTGTCCTCCAGAATCAGCTGATGCGCACTGAAGATAAGCACCGCCACATCGGCAAGATCTGCCGTCGTCTGCCGTTGCAGCTGCTCGATCTGCCGCATTGTTTTATCGACCGCCTTGCTGAAATCCTCGCCGGTGTATGGCGCCGCATCCGGCTCAGGCAGGATGCAGAGATCCGCATCGTTCGCTGCCAGCCTGCAGGCCCGTCCGCGGGCCGTGCCCGTACTGGCCGACCCCCCCCGCAGAATGGAGCCCTTGGCGATCACCTTGCCGGGCTGCGGACCCTCCACACCGACTCCGCGCTCCCGGACCTCGCTCAACAGCCGGACATTCTCGATCATGGTCGCAAGCTGGGCGGCAATCGCCCGCAGTGCCTTGACGTCGTTCGGCGTGAAGTAGTTTATTTCGCGGGCCTGCACCACCAGGGCACCGATCCGCCGGAGGCCGCGCAGAATCGGAACCGCCAGGAAGGCTTCATACTGTTCCTCGTTAATGCCCGGGAAAAACTTGTAGGCGGCGCTGTTGGAAGCCGATCCTACGCAAATAGGGCGCAGTTCACGGACCGCCCGCCCCGTGATCCCTTCGCCCAGCATCAGCTTGACCGTACCGATTGCGCTTTCGTCCAACCCTTGCGTGGCGCGCAAGGTCAGTTCCCGGCTGTCATCATCGTAGATATAGATCGAGCAGACATCCGCCTGCATATGGTTCGCGACCGTCGTAACCACGTTCTGCAGGAGCACCCTGCGATCCTGGCCTTCTTCAGCCAAAGACATGAGCTCTGCGATGTCGCATACCAAATCTACGTTTTTCTTTTTCATGGCACTCCAAACCAGATAACCAATGAGAGCATATCCGTCATTTCGTTGCGTGTCAAAAAATAGAGATTATCCAATTTACGAATCGACCTTGGATTCCTGCTTCCCTACTATTTTACCCCTGAAACAGTCGGAAATTCTATGAACAAGCCCTCCGCAGAAAAGCTGCTCGCCATATACCGCTCCATGATTGCCTCGCGCTATACCGACCAGCTGCAGTCGGCGGCAGCGCAGCGCGGTGAGGTCTTCTTCTACATACCATCGTCCGGCCACGAAGCCAGCGCCGCCCTCAACGCGCATCTTATCGAGGATGACTGGCTGCACCTGCACTATCGCGACCGCGCGCTGGCCTATGCCCGCGGAGTCAGCTATGAAAGCGCCTTTTACGGGCTGTTCAGCAAAGCCGAATCGAACTCAGCGGGGCGGAGGATGCCCGGCTTCCCCTGTGAAGTCGAGCTGAACATCCTGAGTACCCCGACGCTCGTCGGACCCAATGCGCTGCAGGCCGTCGGTGTCGCCTCGGCCATAAAAAACGGGAAAGACAACCCCCTCGTGGTCGTTACCGTGGGCGATGGCGCCACCCAGCAGGGCGATTTCTACGAAGCAGTCGCCGAAGCTGTCCGCGCCCACCTCCCGGTGCTATTCCTGATTGAAGACAACCGCTTCGCGCTGTCCACCGTGACCAAGGGCAACACGTTCTACTCACTGCCGGATAACGAGCCCGAATCCTTCTATGGCCTGCCGATCCACCGCGTCGATGGCTCCGATGCCATGGCCGCGTACGACCGGTTCGGGGAATTGGTTACCGCCATCCGCGAAACCCGCGGCCCGCAAATCCTGGTCTTCAACGTTGAACGGCTTGAAAGCCACACCAACGCCGATGATCAGTCGATGTACCGCACCGAAGCGGAACTGAAGCATGCGATGGATAATGCCGATCCCTGCGTCCGCCTGCGCGACGCGATGCTGGCCGACGGAATCGCCGAAGACCGCATCATCACGATCGAGAACGAGGTACGCATAGCCATCGATGGCGCGTTCCATACTGCGCGCAAGGGTACCACGCCCAATGTCGAGCTGTCAGCCAGGAAACCGCTTCCCGAACCGCGCGCTGAATACCGCGGTACCGATGAAGACCGCACGCTCAGCATGCTGGAAGCCATGCGTGAAACCCTGAAGACCCGTCTGGCAAGCGATCCGAAAACCACCTTGCTTGGGCAGGATATCGAAGATCCAAAAGGCGACGTATTCGGCCTCACCCGTGGACTCAGCCGCATGTTTCCGGATCAGGTTCACAATGCCGCGCTGGCTGAAAACACCATTCTCGGCGTATCTACCGGCCAGGCATTGGCCGGCGGCCATCCGGTCGCATTCATGCAGTTTGCCGACTTCCTGCCGGTAGCCTACAACCATATCCTTTCCGAAATCGGAGCCATGTACTGGCGTACCAACGGCCAGTGGGAAGTGCCGGCACTGATTATGTCGATCTGCGGCGGCTACCGCCCCGGCCTGGGCCCCTACCACGCCCAGACCATGGAAGCGCTCTGCGCCCATACGCCCGGAATCGATGTTTTCATGCCGTCCAATGCGGCCGATGCAGCCGGCCTGCTCAATGCCATTGCCGAATCGGGCCGCCCTTCGGTATTCCTGTTCCCGAAAAGCCTGATCAACGACCGGACCAACACCACATCGGCCGATGTAGAGAAGCAGTATGTTCCGATCGGGAAGGCGCGTATTGCCCGCGCCGGACAGGATATCACGCTGGTCAGCTGGGGCGGCTCCATTCCGGTCTGCGAACGCACCGCGGAAGCTTTATCGGATATCGGCATCAACGCCGAGATCATCGACCTGCGCACCATCTCCCCCTGGGATGAGGAGACCGTTCTGGCTTCGGCGCAGAAGACCGGAAGGCTGGTCATCGTCCACGAAGACAACCAGACCGCCGGCATGGGCGGTGAAGTAGCCGCCGTGATTGCCGAGCGCGCCGGCGACACCATCCGGATCGCCCGCGTGGTCCGGCCCGATACCTTTATCCCCTACGACTATGCCTGCCAGATTGACGTGCTGCCCTCCTACAGGCGCACCCTGGAGAAATGCTGCGAGCTGCTGGATATCGACATTCATTGGGACAAACCCGTCGAAGAAGAGGCCGGCATCATTACCGTAAAAGCCATCGGATCAAGCCCCTCCGATGAAACCGTCACCATCACGGATCTTCCGATCAGTACCGGCGACGCAATAGCCGAGGGCGACCTGATTGCATCCGTTGAAGCCGACAAGGCATCGATGGATATTTCCTCGCCGGTAAGCGGCAGCATCGCCGAGGTGCTCGTCGATGAAGGCGATGTCTTGCGCGTCGGGACACCGATGGTCAGGATTGCCTCCGATGAAGCGGCACAGCTCAAGCCGCTCACCAAGGAGGATCCCGGCACTCCGGTTATGGAGCGGCGCCGTGTGACGGAAGCGGTCCAGATGCCCCAGGCCACCAGTCCCAAAGCGCAAGCCTCTGTTTATATTTCCAACATTACCACCGTACTCGGCTCCCGCCACCTGACCAATGATGAGCTGCTGCAGGGGCACGGAGAATGGGATTCGGAAGCGATTCGAAAGCGGACCGGCATCGAAAACCGCTACTGGATCGATGGCGATGAAACCGTGCTCTCGCTGGCGGTCAAGGCCACGCGTGATCTGCTGGAAAAGGAGCAGCTTCATATTTCCGATATCGGCGCGATTATCTGCTCCACCGGCACACCGATGGCAATGACTCCATCGCTCGCATGCAGCGTCCTGCACGAACTCAGTCCCGAAAAGGGCGAGGTGCTGATGCAGGCGCATGATGTCAACGCCGCCTGCTCCGGCTATATGTATGCCATGCAATCGGCCTTCGACTTCCTGAGCAACGCCCCGGAGCAGAAGGTGATTGTCATAACCGCCGAAACGCTTTCACCCATGGTCAACCATGATGACCAGAAAACCATGGCGCTTTTCGGGGATGCCGCCACCGCTTCGCTGGTCAGCTGCGAAATGCGGCCCGGCGATATCCGCGTCAAACTCAACCGTCCGGTGCTCTCCGCCACCGGCGTCGAAGCCAAGGTACTCTATGTGCCCAACATGGGCAGTGGCGAAGTGATCGAGATGGAAGGCCTGACCGTCTTCAAGCTGGCGGTGCGGAAGATGATCGACATGCTCGACCAGGCCTGCCGCGACCGTGGTATTACGGTGGAGGACTTGCAGAAGATCGTACCGCATCAGGCCAATGAGCGTATTATCGAGGCGATCCGCAAGACCATCCACTGCCCGCCGGAAAAAATGTTCAACCACATCCGCAAGTATGGCAACACCTCGTCGAACACCATTCCGATCGCACTGGCGGAACTGATTCCCGAGCTGGATGCCGGTACACTGATCGGTCTCACCGCCTTCGGCGGCGGTTTTACCTTCGGCGCCGCCGTGATCGAGAAGGTTTAGCACCGCCCATTGGCTAGTCCAGTTCCGCCACCCATTCGGCGAACAGCTTTGATCCTATGTTTTGCAGATATGCATGGTAGCTCACCGTGCAGGGATTTCCCTGTTCGAAGCTCCTCAGCTCGCGTCTGTACTGATGATACAGAGCTCCCTGAGTCTCTGGATAATATCCAAAGGCCGCCTGCATGGTCTTTTCCGCGATGCGGAACTGCTCGTTACGGGCATACGCACAAGCCAGCAGCCGCAGAGCTTCTACATCGTTTTGTGGACAGGACGCCGCATAGTCATTGGCATACTGAAGGGCGAGCTCCCCATTACAACAATTCTCATCCGTATCGCAGGCATAGAATTCAATCAGCCTGCGGGTGGCTGGCGCGTAGCCCAGGGCATGGGCGATTTCGAGCCAGTAAACAGCTTCATCAACGCGCCGGGATGCATAGTGATCGCGATACAGGAAATCTCCGAGGAAAAGGCGGCCCAGCATACAGGCAGTCCTGGCGGATGGCACTGCCCCGTAGGAGGCTTCAAGATAGACTGCCGCCAGCGGCAGATTGACAGGCAGCACATCGTTGTTGCAGTACTTCAGCGCCTCATTGCTCAACGCCTCGGCCCAGGTGTCCGGAACCCTGGTCTCCGTTTCCTCGAGGAGTTTCCTGGATGTTCGCATTCGATTCTCCAGCTCCTCAAGCTGCTCTTTCGCTGCCTGGTTTCCCTTGGCGGATGCCACCAGCAACAAAAATTCGACGGCCGCCATGTCCGGCGGGTGCCGGAATGAATTGATCGACACTTCATACCCGGCATTCGGATTGCGTGGAAACGCCTGTTCCGCTTCCTCTCTGGACTCGAATTCCCGGTAGATGCTGTATGTCCTTCCGTCGGAATACCGACCGGTGCCGGACACGATGACCCGTTCCCATACCGTCCGGCGGCGAGTGGCCTCCTGAACGATCCTTTCCGGATCATCACCGAGGAATCTGCTGCAGCTAATCGGCGCAGACATCCTTCGGTCTTCCTTGTGATCAATCCAGTTCGCATGGAACTCCTTGAAACAGTCCCGGGCTTCAGCCAGATCAGCTGCATAAAGGAAGAGATACCCCAGTATCGAATAGAGCTGCTTATTGCCGGCCTTGATTCCATCTTCGCATATCCGCATCGCCATCGCGGGGTCATACAACGGATCAAAACGGTCTGCGATTCGCCACAGCATTTGATCAATCGCCCACTGCGAATCCTGATTCAACGCGGCAAGCATCCAGCCTTCTGTTGCTACCTGCGGATTGGGTGCTCCCTGCCGGTATCCCTCCAGCTGTTTTCTCAGCTCAGCCGATTCGGCAGCACGCCGCTCAAATCCAATGGCCTTTCCGGCGAAGCGCACCGCCTGCTCGAAATCAATGCCACGGGCATAGGCTGCGGCAACGAGGGCAAGCGCATCGGGATCCTTGGGCTTTTTCCGCAGTACGGCCTCGGCATATTTCACGGCCGATTCACCATCATGGAACTGGGGATCGAGGCAGGCAGCGTAGATTCGCGCGAGTCCCTCGCAGGCCGTCAGGTTGTTCTGCGCGACCGCTTTTTCGTACCATCCGATGGCCCCGGCGTAATCCCGCGGCGTGCCAATGCCCTTTTCCAGGCAGTGCGCGACCCCGACCATGGCGGATACATGCCCGGCTGCGGCCGCTTCTAAAAAAAGCGGATACGCTTTTTCCGGATCGGATTTGAAATATGTCATGCCCTGCTGGTACAGAACGTCCCCATCACCGAATGCACACACAGACAAAAGACCAAGAAACAACCCCGCTGCAAACCCCTTCATGCTTCCCCCATCACACCCAGATCCTAACGGACCCTGCTAATCATTCCAGCCGACTTCCTGCTGCAGACTTTCCGGATCGGTCACATCCCGCACGGCGGGTTCCCCTTCGACCGGCGGACCATAGATCCGCAACCAGATCCCCAATAGCTTGTCATCGGATATCTGGTCAAGCGCATAACCGACAAAACCACTACTCCATGTGGTTTGTTCCGTCTTGCTGTAACGGGTTTCGACGCGGGTTTCCCTGGTTCTGAATGTGACCTTTTCACCCGGCTCGATCCGCTTGATAGTGGAGCTGCCCACAGGTATGTTCTTCAAGAACGTTTTATCTGTTTTGTCTTCTTCCACCCGAATGAAATACCGGTATTCAACCTTGAGCCCTTCAAACGGATTCTTCGAGCGGTTGCTCAGGGTGATTTCGTAGCAGATGATCTCCCCCTTGCTGGCCGTGGCGACCCGTTCCTCGTCGGTCATCCCCTCCTTGAAGCTGTCGACTTTCACTTTGTCGAAAGAGATCCGCAGGCAGTCGTCCGAGAGAACCCGGTAGGCGGCAACCCAATCCTTTACATAGCGCTGGTCATCGCCTGAAAACAGCTTGGGTGATAACCAGACGCGCTTGCCGTCCTGGCGCTCGATTTCAACCTCTCCCTTGACGGGATCGAATGACAGGATCCTGGCCTCGATCGCCCGTCCCTGCGTGTCTGTAAACACGCGGAATTCGCCGCTTTTGGCCAGCAGGGGAAATATGAGTACGAACACCGCCACGAGTTTCAGTCGCATTGAACCCTCCTTCATGAAAGTTGATGGCCAACATATACGGATGATACTCCGAAGTCATACTCCGCAGCATTTCTGCGGCACGTCAGCAACGCTACCCCTGCCACTTCACCTCTTCCTGCAGGTCTTCTGGATCGGAGACATCGCGTACCGCCGGCTCGCCATCGATCTCGGGGCCGTACATTTTCAGCCAGATACCCAGCAGCTTGTCTTCGGACTTTTTGTCCATCTCATAGCCCACAAACTGGTTCGATCCGCTGGACCGGGTATCATAGACTGCTGTCTTGCTGAATTTTTCGTCGAGGCTGAGATTGCCGGTCTTGACCATAACCCGTTCACCCGGTTCAATGCGGGCAACGGTCAGCGTACCGGTCTTCACATCCTTCAAGGTGCCCCTGGGTATATTGTCGCCTTCTGTTTCTACAAAATAGCGGTATTCGATCTTAATCTTTTCGATGGGCTTCCTGGACCGGTTCCGGAGGGTGATCTCATAGCAGATAATGTCGCTTTCAACGCCCTCGCTGGTGCGCTCTTCGTCGGTCATGCCTTTCTTGACGTGATCCACTCTGGTTTTGTCAAATGAAACGCGCAGGCTGTCGTCCGACAACACCCGGTTCGCCGCGATCCATTCCTTGAGGTAGGCCTGGTCGCCTGCGGAAAACAGGCCGGGCGAAACCCAGACCCGCTTCCCGTCTGTCCGCTCCAGCTGAACGTTTCCTTTTACAGGATCATGGGAGATCACCTTCGCCTCGATTGCCCGGCCCTGATCATCCGTGAAGATGCGGAACTCCCTGCCATGAGCGATCGGGACCGCAAGACATACCAAAAACAAGATTATCATTTTTTTCAGCATTTCCAGCCTCTCGAATATCCATATACCGTATTTTGGTTTCCCAGTAAACGGCTGACTGCCCGATATAGTGCGCCGGATTTGCGGATCTTTTCCATCCTCCCTCGATTTCCGAAGCGCTGGATCGTCATCGGACGAGGATGGACTACTCAACAAACAGGCTCACCGACATCTGGGATAGATAGCGGGTATTCCCACCCTCCTCCGGCTGCTGATCGGGCCACAGGTATACGTGCGTGACCGGCTCGCCGTTCGCCCGCTGCGTTTTTTCCTGTTCCTGCAATGCTTTGCTCGTTAGGCGAATCCTGTAGATCCAGCAGCAGGGATCCGCCGGATCCAGGTCGTAGGGCCGGCCGGACCTGTAGCATTCCAGACAGCGTTCGAAGAACGCCTGATAACGCTCCTGATACGTCTTCGACAGCTTTTCAATTGCTTTGGTCTGGCATTCCACCGCCTGGTCGAACCGGCCGCTCCGCGCATAGGCCTTGGCCAGCACACTCCATAGCCACGCCCCGGGATTGCCGCCCTGCGTATCCCGTGCCCGGTTGGCCAGCTCGAGCGCCCGGGCGCCATTGGCAACGGAAGAAGCCGTCGCGTAAAGCTCAGACAGCAGCAGATCGCGCGTGTAGGTAGCCGCCCCCTCCTGCACCAGCTGGTTTTTTTCCATCCAGTATACGGCGAGGTCATACAATCCTTTCCGATAGAAACCCATTGCAATGATGATTCCACAGTATCCAGAGCCGTCCACCTGTTCATCATAGTACATGTCGATCACCTTGGAGATTTCGCGCATCTGCGCCTCCTCCGTCGCCTTATCGAGCTCCCGCAAATCTTCGACCAGCCAGGTCTGCAGCTCAGTGGTGCTGACGGCCACCCCACGCTGAAATGCCCGTTCCATGCGCGGGGAAAGCGCTTCGCCCCATACCACCTTCTTCTCGAGTCCGGCAGGATAGAAGACATCGCGGACGACCGGTTCCCCGTCGAGTTCAGGACCGCTGATCTTCAACCAGATGCCCTCGAGGTCCTCGTCGGAGATGGTTGCCTCGTCATATCCGGTAAATCGCTGGCTCACATAGACGGCTACCTGCTTGATCCGCTCCCCGTATGTAGCCGCATCCGTAGCGAATGTCATCGACGACATCGCATCGATCCGGGCAAGGGTCTTCTTCCCGCAAACCGACCTGACCACATCTTCGCGGCCCTTGGCCTTGTAGGCGACGGTGATGAAATAACGGTATTCGATCTCCAGGTTTTCGATCGGTTCCCCGGAGCGGTTTTCCATGGTTACCTCATAGTGTACGGCCTCTCCATCGAATCCGGTTGTTTGGGACGTGGCCTTTTCATCCGCCGGCTCGCTCTTTTTCTTGAACGAAACGCGCAGGTTGTCATCGGACAGTACCCGGCCGGCGGCAATCCACTTATTGATGTAGTCCTGGTCGGCTTCCGAAAACAGGTTCGGCGACACCTTAAACGTTTTCCCGTCCTCCCGCTCCAGCCCGATGTTCCCCTTGGATGCATTGAACGATACGATCTTTGCCTTCAGCTCCCGTCCCTGCGTATCGGTGAAGACGTGATAGCTTTCAGCTCCGTGCACAACCAACGAATACATCAAAAATCCAAACAGTGCTCTCTTCATTCTTCATGATCCCTACGTGATAGTTTCTACCGTTTCGGCTTGTCGGTAAACGGTTCGCCTTTCCGGTACAGTTCCAGCCTGCCCTGGTAGATGGCCAGCGCCTGCTCGTCCTTGCGCGATTTCATCAGGCGGGCGATGGCCTCCTCCTGCGTCTTTATCGCCAGATCAAACTGGCCGTTACGCGCGTAGGCCCGCGCCAGGAGCTCGATCCGTTCGTCCGACTTCTTGTCCTTGTCGAGAGCGATCAAGGCATATTTGAGGGCCAGCTCGCCGTTGCGCAGCCCCTCCTGGGCGGACGACGCCAGCATCTCGGTGAAAAAAACAAGATGGTACTCATCGGTTTGTACACTGCGTTCATACCAGTGAAGTGCCAGTGCATAGGCTTTGACCTTCTCGAAATCACGGCCCATGTTCCATGCCCAACGGCCCTGTGTATCGAATTTCTCGAGATAGAACAGGTCCATTCCATCGGACACCTGCTGCAGGAGGGCTGTATCGCTCCCGGCCGTTTCCATTTCGCCCCGCGCCCGGTTCATCCACGCCCCGAATTCGTTCCGGTCCCCGGGGCGGCCCCGCTCCTGGATAAACGCGAGTGTGCAGATCGGCAGGGCGGGCCGTGCATGCGGATCCAGTTCCGACCCCCTTGGCGGGAAAGGATTCACGGTTTGTTCGTCCCATACAACCTTCTCCTTCAAGTCGTCGGGAAAGCAGACATCGTGCACGAATTCCTCCCCGTTGCTCAGCGGGACAGAGATGCGGATCCAGAGGCCCTCCAACCGCTCGTCGTGGGTGGTCACCCTAGACCCGATCGTGTCGATGATCGTGGTGCCGGAACTGTTCCATACGTTTTCAACCTGCGTGACCAGCCATTCCTTCAAGTCGGTTTCCCTGGTGGACAACTCCGCGTGTTCCCCGGGTTCGATAGGACCGAGGGACAGGGTCTCCGCCACCACCCTGATCCTGTCGGTGCGGCTGCCACGGGCAACCAGTTTGACGTAGCTGTGGCATTCGATGCCCAGAGCCGGAATTTCGTCATCTCCCGTGTTCTGGAACTCGATCGTATAATGCGACTTGTGGTGCACCTTCGACCATCGCTCGACCGTGTTGCCGGCCTTGAAGTTGTCTGCATGCGGCTGTTCATTCCCATTGATCGCAATGCTGACGGGCTCCGCGTCGATCTTCATCAACCGACCGGAAAGCGCCTCATAGGCAACGGCCCAGCTGCGGATATACGTCTGGTCCCCTTCCGAAAAGGCGGCCGGCGACACCCACACCTTCTTCCCGTCCTCGCGTTCAAGGCAGATTTCGCCCTTTGACGTGTTCGCGTCGAGGAGCCTGGCCTGGATGGCACGTCCCTGCGTGTCGGTGAACGTCCGGTAGTCAGCAGCCTGAGCCACGACCACGCAACATGCTAGAAAAAATCCTTTAACGAGATTGTCCACCTGCTTTTCCCTCTCAGATCTGGAAGATGATAAGTCGGCAAAATTTATCAGACGAACCTGCCTCAATAAAGATGAGGTTTTGATAAAAATCTTAAATAACACGGTTAATGCGGCGTCTTTATGCACGCAATACTTAGCAGAATATACTAATTATTTTTAAGATTTATACTTATAAAGAGATTTCCATTGTTGTACAGATTCACCCGGTGGCAATGATGCTGCCGAACAACAAAGGAGATGATCATGAATAGACACAAATGGATGAAGCTCATGGCTGTTGCTGTGATCGCCTGCGCGGCGACTACGTTCGCGGCGGAAACGACTCCGGCTCCCGTCATCAAGGGCAATCCCAACAGCAAGGTCTACCACAAGGCATCCTGCCGGTTCTACAAAAGCAAAAGCTCCTCCAAGGAGTTCAAAACGGAAGCCGACGCGAAAAAAGCCGGCTATACGCCCTGCAAGCAATGCGCCGCGTCCAAGAAAAAGAAGCAGGAAAGCACAGCATCCTCCGGCAACTCGGAATAGGTTATCATCAAGCTGACATGCCTCGAAGCCCCGGACATTCTCGTCCGGGGCTTTTTGGCAGCATTGGCCGGCTCCGGCAATTGCGCATCAGACAGGTAGACTACGACGTGGCGCGGATATCCGATCCGCGTGCATTGCATACGGAACACTCGCATCGGATATGCGAGCTACGACCGAAGATTCGCATCGGCGGGCGGACTGGATGTGGCGTGGATATCTTATCCGCCTCGTTCCGTGTTTTCAGCTTAGCGCACACATCAATTGATATATGAATCCTAAATTTCAGGCATTCAATCCGCATGCTCCCGTTGACGGCTATCACCGGGACCTCCCTCATTGGCGCCAGGAAGGTTCCACCTATTTTGTGACATTTCGTCAGGCTGATTCCATACCGCGGGCAGTGGTTGCACGATGGAATCATGAACGCAAAGTCTGGTTGGAAGCCAATGGCGTGCACGCATCCATGACACAACCGGAACGGACTGATGCCTATCAACGAATCAATGCCTCTCGCAGGAAAAACTTCGAGCGCGCCCAAGCTCGGCGGCTCCTTACCGAACTTGACCGATGTTATGGAAGCTGCATTTTCACATCATCTGAATGTCGCACAGTATTGCAGGAAAGTATGCAGCATTATGACAGCGAGCGGTATTGGTCGGGCGATTTTGTTATCATGCCGAATCATGTGCACTGGATCATTCAGCCACGGGACACGTATTCTCTGGAAACCATCCTGCAATCAATCAAGCGGTTTGTATCTACGCAAATGACCAAGCTAGCACTGCATGAAGGGGGGCGCATTTGGCAGAGCGAAAGTTATGACCACATTATTAGAGACAGGCCGGAATTAATGCGTTTCAGGGAATACATCCGGTCAAACCCGCTGAAAGCGCGTCTTCATGATAATCACTATTCAATCTTCACGGCTGACTGGCTAAATGACTGAAATTCGCATCGGATATTCAAGCCACGATCTGAAACCTGGATTTCACAGTCGGGCTGGACGTGGCACGGATATCTGATCCGCGTTCTGTGTTTGCAGAAGTCTCGCATCGGATATGCGAGCTACGATCTGAAACCTGGATTTCACAGACGGGCTGGACGTGGCGCGGATATCTGATCCGCGTTCTGTGTTTGCAGAAGTCTCGCATCGGATATGCGAGCTACGATCTGAAACCTGGATTTCACAGACGGGCTGGATGTGGCGCGGATATCTGATCCGCGTTCCTGGCGTGCGGAACACTCGCATCGGACATGCGAGCTACTACCGAAGACTCGCATTGGCGGGCGGACTGGACGTGGCGCGGATATCTGATCCGCGTTCTGTGTTTGCAGAAGTCTCGCATCGGATATGCGAGCTACGATCTGAAACCTGGATTTCACAG
>JBNLDM010000090.1:0-10039 GCA_050304335.1 Pontiella sp. | reverse complement strand
TTGCAGGGCGTAGGCCTGCAACAAGCCCCCATAGTTTTTGACAAAATGAAATGTAACGATGCCGATCTTCATGAACACTGTTTCTTCGTTCGGTGCATACACCCCTCATCATGGGTATGAGTGCAGGAATAAACCAAGGATTATCCGTCTATTACCAGGCACGAAGGCGGGGACTTACCGGTAATGCACCACGTGTACACATCCATCATATCCTTCGCAATACGCCGCCATGTAAACCGTTGCTCTACCAGTTGGCGGCCGTTTTTCCCGAGAGCTCTCAATCCGGCCCCATCCAGCAAGAATAATTTGTTTAGTCCCTCCACAATCGAATCGGCATCAGGGGCGATGTGCAAGGCCGCGTTATGCTCGAATCCCTCGGCAAGGTTACAGAATTCGGTTATTAAGACAGGCTGTGCATAGGACCAGGCTTCTAGCACAGACATCGGCAGTCCCTCCGAATAGGATGGCAGAATGAACGCATCCGCACTTCGCAGGAGTGCGTCCTTATCAGCCCCGTATGCAGGTCCCGGAAACTCAACGGTACGCTCAATTCCCAGCTCCCCGACGAGCTTGCGCAACTCGGGTTCGTGCCCGCCGTCATCCCAGCCTGCAATGATCAGCTGCCAATCCTGGCTGAAGGAGGATTGTGATCCCTGCACCATGGACCATGCCTGCAGCAGTTCCTTCAGTCCTTTCTTGGGATGGATGCGGCCGAGGAACAACAGTCGCTTCCTGCCTTCCGTTCCAGGCTCCTTTTCAGGGAGCTCTGGAAGCACGACACCGTTGGGAATCACGGCAATCGGATTCTGCAAGCCATAGCTACGGATCGACTCCGCTTCGGACCGGCACAGGGCATGGATACAGGTTGCACGTTCCAGGGACTCCCTTGCAAACAGGTGTTCCACCATCCGTTTTTTCCAGGCAGCATTCTGAACAGCCCATGGATCCAGCATGCCGCGGGGGGAAATCACAACGGGGATCTCCCTTTTCTTCTGGGCGCACAGGGATGCCCGCTGATTATCCATCCAGATGCCATGCAGATGCATCAGATCCATCGGCAATGCATAAAGCCGCCTGCGCATTGACGGGGCGGTCTTCAGGGGACCGTATCCCCGAAACAACTCCACCGGTATTTGATTCCACACATCGAGGTCCTGCGCAGAATACTCATTCAGCGTACTCAGGACCACGGGCGAGCATTCGTATTCGCGCAACGCATCACACAGCCAGCGGACCGAATAGAACAAACCGCCGGCTTTTCGGGAACTGTTGGTCAGAACGGCAATCTTCATGTATTCAACCATTTCTGCAGGGCATCCACCAGACGGCCGGCATTCTTATCCGGAGTGAACATTTCGTTGTAACGCTGCATCGATGCCTGGCCATGCCGGTGTATGAGATCCGGGTTTTCGTTATACTTGTTCAGCGATTTGGCCAACGCGTCGACGGAACCCGCCCGCACACGATATCCATTCCTACCGTCCTCAATGATGTGCCAGGCCGCCCCGCAAAGATCCGTGGATATCAGGGGAAGCCCCAGCGATGAAGCTTCGTTAAGGACCGCGCCCCACCCATCAAACCGCGATGGGAGGATAAAGAGATGAGAAGCCGCATATACCTCCGCAATCCGTTCCGAGGGATGGACCCCGAGAAAAAGGACGCGGTCGGCAATTCCCAGTTTCCGGCTTAAGGCTTGATAGGCGCCATCGGCACGGTCGAGTCCGCATAGTACCAGACACCAGTTCTCCGACCTCAAACGGGCATACGCTTTCAGCAGCACGTCGATTCCCTTGCGCCGGCACAAAGCCGCTGTTGAAAGCATCACCTTCCTGCCAGCTGCGAACTGTACAATTCGGTCCAAGGGCTCCATGGGTTGCAACGCTGCTGGAACATAATAAAGGTCTGCAATCCGCACATCGGGGACCCCCATCAATCGGAACGCCCGACGCGCAAGCTCGCCCTGGGAGAACGCCCCCAGTGCATACGTGCCTATGCGCCGCCCTTCCCCACGCTTACCGACCAGCATTAGTGGACTGAGGATTCGGAATAAGGTCATGCGAAAACCCAACAACCCGGCCAGCCGGTATCCAGGCGCTTCCGACCAGTGACACCAAGACACCCCCTTCTTGCAGAACAGATCAATCAGCGAGGACCCAAAATAGCTGCAAATGATATGGATTCGACCCTGCCAATCGGGTACGTGCTCCAGCACGCCTGCGGCGGGCAGAGCAGTTGACGGAAGACATATCTCGAATGGCTGGAAAGCATGTTCCTCCTTCCACCCCTCGGCGATCCGGTTGGCAGACTGTGTTGCCATGTAGACTACACGCAAGTCAATATCGTCGCGTTCGTCGAGTGAATGGAAAAACGCGCTTTGATGATGCGAAGGGGTATTCATCCATATACAGATGCTAAACATATCCTATCCGTGTGTTCCGATATGCGTTTTCCGTTCGGCAGGAACTTCCATCGACTGCAATGCGCGTGCGAGCTCTACGCCGACCGAATGCGCCATGAAGGTGGAAGCCAACCGTTGCGCCCCCTTGGAAACGCGTCCACGCAAGGCTCTGTCAGCCACGATCGATTGCACCGTGGTTGCAAGCGTCTGTGCGTCGCGCTCAGGCACCAGCAATCCATCCACTCCGTGTTCAATCTCCACACCTGCCGCAACCGTTGTTATGACAGGCAAACCATAGGACATTGCCTCGAGCACGGCGGCCGGCATGCCTTCGGCCAATGTGGGCAGGACGAATGCATCGGTATGGGAAAATTCCTCCATCAGTTCTGCTTTCGATAGCTTTCCGAGAAAATTTAGATTGCGGCATTCCTCCCGCTCACGTATTCGGTCCGCCGCGTCGCCTGCAATCCTGAACTCGTATTCCCCCGGGTAACGGGCACACAATCGGTTTGCTGCATCGGCCAGGTAATGGATACCTTTGCGAAGACAAGCACTTCCCACATACAGAATCCGTCCCGGCACCGGATTGTTCGTGCCTGGGGAAATACTGCTTCCATAAGGGACGACCGCCAATCGCGATCTCGGAATTCCTGCAAACTGCATAACAGCATCGGCAACAACACGTGATGGACACAGCACCAGGTCGGCAATCGTCAGGTTTTCGCGCATGCCTGTTTCCAGCACCTCCAGTTCAGAATCGCTGATCGTTGTTTCCCATCCTGAAAAACGTTTTTGCTCATCTAAGGTAATCCGATGTGCCAGGGGAGTAACACATATATCCACGACCGCCTTCAGTCCCTCTTCCCTGGCATAGCGTAGAAATCCGTTGGCCTCATCCTGCATGGCATAAACCGCATCTGCCTCCAGGATCCCCCAGTATTTCATAACCTTCGACATCACCTCGTGACGCCGTACCGCCGCATCGCATGAACGCTCCCGCCGCCGAAGCATAGCCGCCTTGATATCCGAGTATAACACCCTGTCGGTTGCCCAAATCATCGACGGGGGGATGCCTTCTATTCTGCGTGCCGCCAGACGTTTGAATCGTGGCGGAGAGAATCGGCCCAGGCGCGCTGCCAGTCTTCCGCACAGCGTCTGCGAGCAGCTGTCCGTATACAACGCTTCCAACAACCCCTGTTCATGAAGCAGTCGTGGCACAAGATAACGCCGTCGCGCACCATGCTGCGTGACGATTACCTTCACGCCGTGGTTTCTCCCTTCAGACTGCGAATGGCTTTTGCAGGCGATCCAACCGCCACGGTCATCGCCGGAATGCTTTTCGTAACCACGCTGTTGGCCCCGATCACGGCGCCATCACCGATATCCACGCCTGGACCGATGAAGCAGCCGCGCCCAATCCAGACATTCCGGCCAATGGTTATTGGCGCCGATGAATATCCCTGGGTAGATACAGGCGATCCACCTGCTCCGAACCGATGATTCTGGTCCCGGATCGAGACGTATTCGCCGATGGCGGTTCCCTCTCCAATCTCGATACGCTCACATGCTACCAGGTGCCCGCCGGTGTTGATTGAGACGCCATCCCCTATGACCAGCCTTGCATCCCGGGAGACCGAAAAAAAGAGGTCGGCACCCAGCATGCACCGGTGCCCGATCTCAATTCCTCGTCCCGCACTGCCGAATCGTATACGCCCGTAGATTCTGCACCCGGAGCCGAGTCTGTATCCAATAAGGATGGCGCCGACCCTGTAGTAGACACTCCGCAGTAACAGTCCCATCAGTTGCCCGACTTTCCATATTATTCTTCTAATCATACTTGTATCCGATCAGTGTATGTTCCGTCACTAGGCGGTCGATAGCGAAGCCTGCTCATCTTCCTGCAAGGCGAGCGATTTCCAGTTGCGCAGCTTGGCCCAGCAGAGGGGTGGATAGCCCAGTAAAAAGAAATATACCCACACGCGCACCAATGGATCGTTCGTGCCGTGCGTAATCGACTGCATGGCGATGGTCAATACATACATGTACAGCATCATGCCCAGAATACTCCGGTGCAAAGCATACCGGTACAGGACCCCCATGATCTGCCCGATCAGCAAAAACTTGATGAATCCCAGCCACGCAAACGAGCCAAAAGCATCACAGTATCCAGTGGATGTGCTTCCCGTTCGCCGCACATGCCCGTACATCACCCGGGCAGCGACACCGGGATCCTTCTCCATCACACTTCTGCACATCAGCGATTCCTTGAATCCACTGCCGAAAATCTGAGCCGGTACATAGTTGAACACCAGTCGATTCCAGTGATTAAGACCATAATCGTATAATCCGGCATCCGCATAGGCCTGTCTATAATAGATGTAGTTCTGGAATTCGGCCCCTGATTTGTGAAGCTTTTCCTCCGACTTCGAGACGTAATCGGTATTTGCGGCCTGCGTAATCCGTTCCGACAATGAGAGCTCCTTGTTCATCATGACCGCCCGGTAGGCACCAATGGCATTAATCAGAATCAAGCCGCCGGCCATGCCGCTGATGATAAACCAGCGGGGCATTGCCACATTTCGTGCCAGCCAGAGTCCTACCGCCACGTATGCCACCAGATTCATCATCGCCGAACGGCGCCCCCTCAAAAAGGCGGCTTCAATGAGAAATGCAAAGCATGGAACCAGAAATATCAGCAGCTTGGGCTTGAACCAGCCGGGACGCAGCAAATACATGAGCCACAGCACGAGAAAACCAAACTCGAAAACACTCGCAAGGAACAGATATTTAACGGCAGGCCCTGACCATTGCGATTTAGCCAGCATTTCCTCCGGTAGCGACCACAGCTTCCATTGGAAGAAGAAGCCGAAAAAGCACAAGGCCGCCGCCGCCCAGTATAACCTTCGCATATCAAAGTAGCTGTTCAGCCAGGACGTACGATTGGGTGGACGCCTGACCGATAGGGCATACCCCCCCCAAAGCGCCATGGAGCATAGGGAGGCAAAAAGCATCCCGTTCGCGTAGGCATGTTCGGGAAAATCGTCCGCCGACAGAAAACCGCCCACGGCTTGAGGATAAAACCACCCCAGGGCAATCACCCCCGCCCAAAAGGGGAATTCATAAAAGCGGCCCCTTGGCCCAAACAGGTAGGAAACCACCATCAACAGATTGACGAGCCCGTATAGCACTAGCGAAAACAGGTTCATTTGAAATCCATGTCTGTTATAGACTTCTGCATCGCACACTGTAGATATAGGAATATATCCTGCACAGAAAGGCTCGAATCGGGCGAACCCGGGTCAGCTGATATAGCAACCGTTCCGCAGTAGGGAATGACCGCTTATGATTCCGGTACAGTTCCGCAATCTCCGTCCGCTCCTCTTCCGTCATTGCCAACCGGTTGGCGATCCTGATCTTCTGCCATAGAATCGACTCCATTGGCAGACCATGCTTCCGGGCAAGATAGAGCTTCATGTCCTCGTTCCGGTTGTAAAACCGAAGCCTTCTCCATGGATCACGCGATTGCGTGGCTGACTCGCTTAAGACCTTATGAGCGACCATTGGCTCATCGATATAGGAAAAAGATCCGAGCGAGCTCAGCTCGCAATACAGCGGCGTGTCTCCATTGGCAAATTGCATGAAGAGCGTTGGATCGTTTTCGAGAACCTGATCGATTGCTGCTTTCCGCATCAAAGCGGAGGAGGAGAGTATCTTGTAGTTGGACTTGAGCACATCGAACATAAACGCCTTGCGGTCGTCGGGCACAACATGGGCCAGCTCTTTGTCGCGACACAGGTGCCTTGAAAGGTACTTCCCACTTTGGGCATCGATCACCGCATAGTCGGAGCATACGAGAGAGAGCGACGAATCGGCTTCCATTATGTCGGCCTGTTTCTGTAGTTTCTGCGCGTCGAGCCATACATCATCGCCGTCACAATCGGCAATGTATCTTCCCCGGCAAGCCTTGAGCGTTTCCACATAGTTGTAGTTTCCCTGCGCAGCATAGGCTTCGCGTCCCGGCTCAGACTGGGATCGAAGAATCAGGCGGATTCGTTCGGGATGCCTTGCGGCATATTCCATGCAGATTTCGCGGGTACCGTCTGTTGATTCATCCTCTCCGATGCAGATCTCATATAGAAAATCCGTCTCCTGTTGCAGAATGCTTTCGAGGCATTCGCGGATGTGGGATGCGTGGTTGTAGGTGATGAGACACACACTCACCAACGGAACTTCATCTCTGATATCAAATGTCATCAATTAGCATTTTCCCGGTTGTTCGCGGCTTTCAACTGACTCCCTGGCAAAGCAGGATTCCAGGCGCCTACATCGAGATTTTCATCTGCCTTCCAAGGACCGGTATTCACATGAATGTCAACCAAGTCAGGCAGCATCCGTATATATTCCTTGCGCGGGATTTCCTCGTACCCTTCCATATGAAGGTGTTTTCCATAGGCCTGCGCGTCCAGCAAAGCATATCCCCAATGCTGCAGGTGGCATACCAGGTGAATGTTTGCCACGTGAATCACATTCTTCTCGATGGAAAAGGACGATTCCCCGATATACAGCCGCCCCATATCCACGCCTATCTTACCTCCGACCAGACGACCTTCCCGATCCCATACCTCTACTGAATGCGCACGACCGCGTCGATGCAGCTCGATGGCCACCTCGATTCGTTCAGGGATGAGCCAGGTCCACTTTCGTTCGCTGCACCGGCGGACCACCTCTTCATAGACGGTATCGAACGTCACGCGATAACGACCGCCGCGAGCAAGCTTGCGCCAGCCCTTTTCAATTCTCATGCGTTCAGGATAAAGGACCATGCGCGGATTGCATGAAAACCATTTGACCGGATGCTCGTCATAGAAGGAGTAGATTCCCCGGGAATAGGCTTCAAGCAGAGTGTCGGGTGTCATGACCCCGCCAACCGACAACAGCCCCCAGGGCCGCTTTGCCGCCAGACATACCGGAGGGAACCGGCCTCCGGGCGGAGGTGGAATCAGCAGGCTTTGGCACCAGACCCTGCAGTAGCCCAAACGATGGCGCACCTTTAGACGATGCAGCAGCCGTACAATCCTGTGTAAGAAAACCATTCGTCGTATTCTTTAATGGGACTGCCGGGCATCCTATGCCCCGGTCGCAATCTGTGGTGTCTGGCCGCCTGCGATGGAAGGCTTCCATGCCCCCACGTCCAATTCACCATCCACGCTCCATTTTCCGTATCGGATATTCCTGCCGGCCAGCTTCCGCAGCATGTCCACATACTGCCTGCGCGGGATTTCTTCGAATCCCAGCAGCTCCAGATGATCGCTATGAGCCTGCCCGTCAAGCAGTTCATATCCCCAGTGCTGCAGGTGGCAGGCCAGATAAACGATGGATATCTTCATGGTGTTCGGCTCGGCCGAAAAGGCCGATTCGGCAATAAACACGCGCCCCATATCCACTCCGACCAGGCCGCCGACCAGCTGGCCATCACGGTTCCAAACCTCCACGGAATGGGCCTGTCCCTTTTCGTTCAGTGCAATGGCTGCATCGATCCTCTCCGGCACCAGCCAGGTGTATTTTCGATCACTGCAGCGGTTGATCACCTCTTCGAATGCGGTATCGAAAGTCACCCGGTAGCTACCGGACCGGATGAGCGTGCGCAGTCGTCTGCGGAGCTTGGTGTGTCCGGGAAAGAGTACCATGCGCGGATTGAAGACGACCCATCGAACCGGATGACGGTCGCATAGCGGGTGGATTCCTTTTGAATAGGCGGATAGCAATGCGCCTTCGTTCAGGCTTCCCCCGACCGCAAGCAGCCCGTGTGGCCTGTCATCGGTTTTCCACTCCGGCGGGAAGGCGCTGTGCACCGACAGCCATAAAGGCGGGAACACTCCCCGTGACAGCGGAAACAGCAGGCTTTGGCACCTAACGCGCAGATAGCCCAGCTTACGGGGCAGACGCACCAGAACTCTATTCCAAAAAGTCTTCACGCTTTTCACGGCCTGTTCACCGCTGTGCTGTCTACTTTACCTGGCTTCCCGGCGATGAAGGGACCCATTCGGCCACATCCAGAGCTTCATCAACATTCCATGGGCCATACCGGATGTCCTGGCAGGACAATTCACCCACCAGACGTCCATATTCCTTGCAGGGTATTTCCTCGAATCCCAACCGGCGGAGATGCTCGCTGAACGACTGCCCGTCATTGAGAACGTATCCCCAGTGCTGCAAGTGGCAATTCAGATACGCGAAAGCCAGCTTCACGGTGTTGGATTCGATAGAGAAGGCCGACTCCGTAACAAAGAACCGCCCCATATCCACACCGAACAATCCTCCTGCCAGCTTGCCATCGGCATTCCATACCTCAACGGAATGGGCTTGTCCGCGCCGATGCAGCGCAACTGATACATCCACCCGTTCCGGAACCAGCCACGTCCACGAGCGGTCGGCGCAGGCTCGGACAACGTCTTCAAAGGCGGTGTCGAAGGTTACCCGGTATAGCCCCGAACGAATGAGCGGTCGGAGGCCCTTTTTCAGCCTGGTTTTTTCAAGAAAAAGCACCATACGCGGGTTGAATACGAGCCACCGGACCGGGTGTTCGTAGCACATGGGATAGATCCCTTTGGAATAGGCGCTGACGAGTGAATCTTCCGACAGGATCCCTCCAACCGCCAGCAGGGCATGCGGGCGCTCGTCCGTTTTCAATGCAGCGGGATAGGCGCGTACCGATGCCAGTTTCATCGGGGGAAAGGTTCCCCGGGGTGGAGGCGGGAACAGCTTGCTCTGCAACCATACACGGAGATAACCGGAACGGCTGTGCTCCCACAGCCGCCGCATTTTCTGAATGAATGTCCTGCTCAAGATTTATTCCATGCCGGCATCTGCCCGGTCATTATTTTCCAATAACGCAGTTGCCCAGCACCAGTTTATCGAGACCTGTGGAAAAAAAGCAGCGGATCGCATCATAGGGCGATTCCACGATGGGTTCCCCCATTACATTGAAACTCGTGTTCAATACGACGGGAACACCGCTCAGTTTCCCAAACTCCGTCATAAGTGAATGGTACAGCGGATTGATCTCTTTACTGACAGTCTGCAGCCGGGCGGTTCCATCGACGTGGGTGATGGCGGGAAGCCGATCACGCTGGTCCGGTCGCACATCGCATACCTTGAGCATGAACGGAGCCTCTACCTCCGACAGGAAATAATCCTTCATGGCCTCGACGGGAACCGACGGGGCAAACGGCCGGAAGGCTTCGCGATGCTTCACCTCGGCATTGATCTTGTCCTTCATGCCCGGTCGCGTGGGGTCCGCCAGAATGCTTCGATTGCCCAAGGCACGCGGACCAATCTCCATGGCACCCTGGAACCAGCCCACAATATTGCCTTCATGAAGCAGCCGCGCTGCTTCAGACGCGATCTCGTCACTACGCACCCGCACGGGATTCAGTTTGCAATCCTTGATGACGGCATCGATTTCGTCCTGGCTGTAAGAGGTGCCTACATATGGATTGTCATGCACGTATGCCCGTTTAGCACCCTGGATCCCATGAAGCACGTGATAGGCCGCACCGATCGCTGTCCCGTTGTCGCCGGCGGCCGGCATTACATAGATATCCTCAAAGCCGCTTTCCCTGACGATCCGACCGTTCATAA
>JBNLDM010000089.1:0-43527 GCA_050304335.1 Pontiella sp. | reverse complement strand
GTTGGTCATGTGCCAGTTTCGACGCTGGATAAGGATATCGCCGGGCTGCAGCATCGGCTGGCATCTGGCAATGATATCCGGTGTGATCAAATAGTCCCGCTTGGCGGTTCGGATATAGCTCATCTGGACCGCTACGTTTTTCTGGATCGGCAGAATTGTTTCGAAGGCCACCCGTTCCAGCTGGTCCAGCGGATTGTCGATGAAGATGTCTGCATTCTGTCCAAGACGTCGGTAGAGGGTGCGCTTGCGCTGCAGAAAATCGTCGATCAAGGAGGGGGCGATCGTGACATCCTTTGCAAGCAGCTCGCGATACGCGGCGGCCGCATTCAGTCGAAGCATGACGTTCGGGTTGGTCAGACGCTGCTTCATGGAAAAATAGCTGCCCTCCGGAATGCCCTCTCCTGCTTCGTTCAGCAGCGTTTCCATGAAATCATTATCGTCCACCATGCCGGCCACCTGCAGACAGGCATTGTACTGTGCGACGTATGCCATGTAGGCCAGCATGAACGCGTCCGCATGCAGCTGCGGCTGCGCGACATAGTCGATCTGGTAGAATCCGCGGTACTTTTCCTTCAGCAGGTCGAACTCAAGAAATATCATGACCCCGTCACGCCACAGGGAGCGCAGGTGCGCCCGTTCCTCAACGTTCAGGTTGTCCACGCGGCGTTCCAGCAGGTGCGACTGCTCCAGTTCGCGGATCAGATCGTCCCCGGCGCGGCGCAGCATAAGATAGCTGTCCAGATCCTCATCAATGGATGTGCGCAGCTGCTCCGGCGTCAGATCGGTCAGCGGACTCTTTTCCACGGGAAAGAGCGCCCAGGTAATGTAAAAGGCCGCAAGCAGCACTATCGCCACGATGATGTGCGGTATGTAGGGGCGGGTTTTCTTCTTTATGATCAGGCGTTCGACGTGAAGCAGGCGGCGGTTGATCCGGTACGAAACGATGATCGGCACCCATCCCAGCGCGAGCAGCGCGAACGCCATCAGGCGATGGTGCGGATAGGCCACACGCATGCCCAGCACCAACGTGGCGGCCACGATGAGCAGCGGTGTTGCCAGCAGGATACGTTTGTTCTTCAGCATATTGCTCCCAATTTCAAAACCTGGCGACGATCAGCGTCTTGCTGCATGCGTCTGACTGCTGCTTCATTCTTCCGACTGCCGCTTGTTTTCCATATCGATTTTCCAAAGCTCCTTCTGGGTCTGGAAGACCGTCACAAAGAGCGCAAACGTGGCACCGGTGAGTACAATGGGGAGCACGCGCACTATTTCAATCCGGTCGGCAAACGCAATGATAAACGTATTGATGATGATGAAGATGGCGCGGACTTCGGTGGGACCTATACCCAGATAGCTGATCCGGAACGATCCGGTGGCGGCAAACGACAGGAACGAGTTGACCATGAATGCGCCGAAGAGTGCCAGGATGTAGAAGAGCAGGTATTTGTTCTGGTCCTCGACCAGCAATCCATAGCCGATGATGATCGAGCAGAGAAACAGATAGTCAAGAAAGTGGTCCATGTAATAGCCCCACTTGATCAGGCCCGTGTTGCGGCGCCGGCCCACCTCCCCGTCAAGCAGATCGGTGATGTATTGCGCAAGAATCGCAAACGAGACGACCCAGAGCCACTGCACATTAAAACGGGCCATGAAGCTGAAAAGTATGATCATCGCGCACCACAACAGGGTCGTGAGCGTGAGATGATACGTTTCAATCGATTTCGGCACTTTTGGAACCAGCCGGTTTTTCAGGCGGTTTTCCGCCTCAGCCAACAGCCAGGTGCCCTCTTTCTTATCCCCGTGAAACGCCATGTCGCCCCCTTTCCGACTGCATTGTTATATGCAAGTACCAATGTATTAAAGAACGCCGTCGGCGGCTAATGCAATTTTTATAAAGGAAATGTTTACAAGCGCCGATCAACTGGATACACACTCAGGCATCACGTTGGAAACAATGTGGGCAGAAAAAATCAGGAGAAAAAAATGGCAGCAAAAAAGACAGCAGCTAAGAAAACGCCGGCTAAGAAAGCTCCAGCCAAAAAGGCACCGGCCAAGAAAGCTCCGGCCAAGAAGGCTCCAGCTAAAAAGGCACCGGCCAAGAAAGCTCCGGCCAAGAAGGCGCCGGCTAAGAAAAAGGCACCGGCCAAAAAGGTGAAATACACCGCCGAGCAGGTCTACTCGATGATCGAACAGGCGGCTTACTTCGCCGGACAGAACGACGGGTTCAGCAAAGATCCCGCCGAATACTGGGCCCAGGCTGAAGCGCAGATCAATGCAATGATCAAGGGATAATCCAGCGACTTTGTTTATCCAGAGGCGGTTCTTCGGACCCGCCTTTTTTTGTGCCATGATCCATGGTGCGATACGGCACCGACTTCCAATGGCGTACGGCATCAACGTGTGCTAGGCTTCCGTTTGTCGATAGATACAGCGAAGTCTCGAGCGAGGGATGAATATGGATAATGTGGACCTGCTTCAGCAACTCATGGACAACATCGAGGACAACATCTTTTTCAAGGACAGGGACTCGAAGTTTATCATGATCAACAAGGCGAATGCGCGATGGTTTGGGCTGGCTGATCCCCGGGAAGCCATCGGGAAGGATGATTTCGATTTCTTTACGAAGGAACATGCGTCTAAACAGATCGAAGAGGAGCAGTGGATCATGAATACCGGAAAACCGGTGCTCTGCGAGGAACAGGCTAACTCGCGTAACGGATTTGCAGCCGGCTGGGGATCGGTGACCAAGCTGCCGCTGCGCGACAAAGACGGGCAGATTATCGGCACGATGGGCATCGGCAGGGATATTTCGGATCTAAAGAATAAAGAACTGCAGCTGCAGCAGGCCAATGAACAGATCGCCGTGGATCTGCGCATGGCGGCAAAGGTGCAGCAGGCGTTTCTTCCGCAGGAATATCCCGTCTTCACCGATGCCATGGGGCATCCACTGATTCAGTTCTGCCATCTGTATGAAGCCGATACCGAGCTGGGCGGCGACTTTTGCTCCATCTATCAACTGAGCGACTCCGTGGCCGGCCTGTTTATCTGCGATGTAATGGGACACGGTGTCCGAGCGGCTTTGATTACCGCCATCATTCATGCCACCGCGCAGGAACTTGTCCGCAAAGCGGCATCTCCCGGGGAATTTCTGACGGTCATGAATCAACGGTTGTTTCCTGTACTTCAGACCGAAGATCAGTACCTCTTTGCCACCGCCGCCTATTTTACCATCGATGTAGACAGCGCAGAGTTGACGGGAGCCATCGCCGGCCATCCCATTCCTTTCCTGATTCAGCCGCGCCAGGGCAAGGTGACGCAGATCACAGCCGCCGAAAACGTTCTGGGCCCTGCGCTGGCCGTTGCAGCGGATTATGAATACGAATCCATTCACTTGCAGCTTCATCCCGGAGATGAAATGCTCTTCTATACTGACGGCATCTGCGAAGCCATGAATGTTTCACGCGATGAATTCGGCGAGCGGCACTTGCAGGAAACCATTGCGGCGCATAGCCATCTTCCCCTGGATCAGATTATCCATCGCATCGTGGACGTGGTGCAGGATTACACCGGCAGCGGGAAGGTGGGTGATGACATCTGCCTGCTGGGATTCTCCCTGAATCCGCCTCGGTCCAGCGGAGAATCACAGTTTGCCGGTTAGCGACAGTTCGGCGGCTGAGGTGATTTCTATATCCTGAAAGGTGCCGATCAGGTCGTCGGATGCATCTAGAATGCGGATAGGAAGCTTGCCTTCGGTGCGACCGGTCAACGCACCTTCCATGCGCCGGTCCTTGCCGTCAATCAGCACGCGACAGGTTTTTCCGACCATCGCTTCGTTGTGGGCCAGCGAGGTGCGCTTGAGAATCTCGGCGAGGCGCGCCAGCCGTTCGCTTTTCTGCTGCGCGGAAATGTCATCCTCCCAGCGGGCCGAGCGGGCGCCCACGCGCGGGGAATATTTTGCTATATAGGCCATGTTGAAACCAACCTTCAGCATCAGTTCGGCCGTGCTTTCGAGCTGCTCGTCGGTTTCGCCGCTGAAGCCGACGATGATATCGGTGAAGATGGTCGCTGCAGGCAGCAGTTCGCGGATATCGCCGACGATCTTGAGATAGTCATCGACGCTGTGGTTGCGGTTCATGCGGCGCAATAGTTTTTCGTCGCCGCTCTGTACCGGCAGATGGATCTGCTTGGCCAGGCAATCGTAGTCGGCAATCGCTTCGATGACGTCGCGCGTCATGTCGCGCGGATGCGGCGACGTAAAGTAGACCCAGAACTCCTTGCCGCTGGCCTTGCCGATTTCGCCGACCTTGCGCAACAGTTCGGCAAACGAAATTTCCTCGCCCGGCCGGTCCTGTCCGTAGGAGTTGACGTTCTGCCCCAGCAGGGTGATCGACTTGACGCCCTGATCCACCAGCCGCTGCACCTCGGCAAGTATGTCGGTGCTCGCGCGGGAAACCTCCCGGCCGCGGGTGTACGGCACGGCACAAAACGAACAGAACTTGTCGCATCCGTTCTGGATGGGCACGAATGCTTCGAAGGATGAGCTGTAGGTGGGATCCACCTGCCAGAAGTCGGTGCGATCGTCCTGGCGTTCGATACCGTCAAGCAGATGACGCGAGGAATATTCGGTAGCCACACCGCACTGCTGCAGCATGGCGGGCAGGTCCGGCAACTCGTTCATGCGAAAGACCAGATCGAACCGTTTCAGGAACTTCACCTCATCCGCCGGAAGAATGCAGCCGGAAACGAAGGTTATCAGCGGGCGGTCGTTCTTCCACTGGTTCCATTTCTGGATCTTGCTGTACACCTTGTCGATCGCCTTCTGCCGCACGGAACAGGCTACGACGCCGATCAGCGAAGCCTCTTCCTCGACGTCGGTCATGATGTAGCCCATGCTTTCAATGACGCTGCGGATCCGCTCGGAATCCGACTGGTTCATCTGGCAGCCCAATGTGACAATGCAGCATTTCATGATTCCTCTGACAGGATAACCGGATCAACGGAGGTACTTCCGAACGATCCCCAATTCAGTCTGACAACTAGAAATAAACTTCCGTATGGATGTTTGCGGTGGGCAGACCCTTCTCCTGCAGCAGGTCGAATGCTTCATAGATCATGTCGCAGTTGCCGCACAGAAATGCCTGCAGGTCGCGTGATACATCCAGAGTACCCAGGTATTCCGTTACACGCCCTTTAAAGTTTCCGCCCTCTTCCCGTGATACGCAATGAAAATACCGTTCGCCGTATGCGTCTGCCTCGTAGGCCTCGGCCAGCTTGCTGGTCCCGTGAATCAGGCGGTAGTCGAGCGACGGATACGATTCAATAAAACTGTGGTAGGGTGATATGCCGGTACCCGTTGCCACGAACAGCAACGGTTGACTGCGAAGGCTTTCAGTCAGTTTGAAATGACCGTAGGGACCGCCTACACTGACCTGCTCGCCCGGTACCAGATCGCAGAGCTGTTTCGACACCAACCCATCTTCCACGCGACGCACCAGCACCTCGACGTAATCGGCATCGGCGCCGGAGTAGACCGAATAGTCCCGAATCTCCGGATCTCCCTCAACCCCCACGCGTATATACTGCCCCGGATCGAATGCGAGGCCGGCACGCTCGAAGCGGATGACGGCAACCGACTCGGTCAGCTTGCGTACTTCAAGCACCTTGCAGGTATTCCGTTTCTTTTTGGGCTTCAACATCGACGTCTCCTTCTGCATAAACAGACCGAATTGGTGCTGTATCGCTAAAGGTGCGGGTTTATAGAGACCAGGCCCGGAAAAGTCAATTGGAACCCGCATCGAACCTTGGTTCCAGGATGAACGGGAATGCGGGCTTGTAAATCCGACCGAAGAAACTACCTTTAGCTCCTTTTGAAGGGAGAGGCTGACATCGCCACGCCAAATACCAGCATAGGCCGGTACTTCGTTCCGTACCGCAAGTCCATCGTCGCCACCGTGGTCTGCGGACTGATCACGGTCTGGAGCAGCCTGGCCCTGCCCTTCATCATCCGCATGGTGATCGACGGGCTCAAGGACGGTACGCTCACACGCGACCGGCTGTGGGATCTCATCTGGCTCTTTCTGATTATTGGTGCTGTGGCCATTGTCTTCTCGCGCATGATCCGACAGATCCCGTTGAAGCTTTCGCATCAGATCGAGTACGCCCTGCGCAACGATGTCTTTGCCCACCTCACGCGACTCGACCAGTCGTACTATCGCAGCGAACGCACCGGCGATCTGATGACCAAGCTTTCCTCGGACATCAACATAATCCGCGATTCCATCGGGCAGGGACTGCTTCAGGGAATCCGCACGGTGATCACCCTGGTTTCGGCGTCCGTTGTCATGGTGATAGCTGATCCGCAGCTGACCGGCATCATGTTCGCGGTCTTCACTCCGATGATCATGGTCTTTTTCCTGGTGCTGCGCGTCATGAGGCGCTATCAGCAAGCCCTGCAGGAGCATGTTTCCGAGGTATCTAACTTCTGCCAGGAGAGCTTTTCCGGGATCCGCTGCCTGAAGGGATTCGCTCTGGAACGGCGGCGCGGCAAACAGTTCGAGGAACTCAACAGCGAACTGATCCGAAAAACCATGCGTATGCAGGGCTCGCGGCAAAGCCTGTGGCCGTTCATGGCGTTCTGGTTCAATCTGGGGACCATCCTGATCTTCGTGATCGGCGGCAAACGCATTATTGCAGGTACCCTGACGCTGGGTACGCTGACCCAGTTCATCCAGTACCTGCTCTATATGCAATGGCCCCTGCTTGCGCTCAGCTGGGTGATGAGCATGCTCCAGCGCGGCAAGGTGAGCTGGATCCGGGTCAAGGCGATCCTGGAGACGCAGCCGCGAATCGCCGAATCCGATACCATCGCACCCGATCTCACACGGCCAACGGCTTCGATTGCCTTCCGGCACGTGGACCTCGATATCGGCGGCCAACGGCTTCTGCACGACATCAACATGGATATCTCCGCCGGCACCACGCTCGGCATTACCGGACCCACCGGTAGCGGAAAGACTCTGCTGACCTCCCTTGTGGCCCGGCTGGCCGATCCGACAAACGGCTTGGTGCTGGTCGGCGGCAAGGATGTCCGAACCCTCTCACTGGCAACGCTGCGCGGGATGATCGGTTTCGCCGCGCAGGAACCGGTGCTCTTTTCCCGGACGCTGGAACACAATATTGGATTCGGCGTTGAAGACGCCGATATGGGCGTCATCGGCTGGGCGGCGGAGATTGCCCACCTGCACGGGGACATTGAAACATTCCCCGAGCGCTACCAGACCATACTCGGCGAACGCGGCGTAACCCTGTCCGGCGGACAGCGTCAGCGAACCTCTATCAGCAGGGCCATCGCGAGACGGCCGGACATCCTCATTCTCGACGACGTGCTTTCGGCTGTCGATACGCAAACCGAAGCAGCCATCATGAAAAAGCTGCAGCCCGTGATGGCCGAACGCACCACACTGTTTGTCAGCCACCGCATCTCCACGCTGCGCTATTCCGATGAGATCGTTGTGATTGAAAACGGCCGCATCACGCAGCGCGGAAGCCACGAGGAACTGATCCGGCAACCGGGCTACTACGCCGAGTTGAACACGATTCAGCAGCTGCAGCAGAAACTGGAGGGCGACGCGTGAAGAAGGCGAAACGACTGCTCTCCTATGCCCTTCCCTACTGGCGCATGCTGATTACCTCGCTTGCGCTCATCATGGCCATGGCGCTGGCACTCAACTTTCTGCCGCTTATCCTGAAGCGGATTACGGACGAATGCCTCGTTGATACCGTACACCCCGTGACGGAACGCATGGACCTGCTGCTGCGGCTTGGCGGCATCTACCTGGGTATTGCGGCGCTGGGTCACTGCATTCGCTATGTTCAGTCCATGCTGACGGCATGGATCGGTCAGAAGATCATCTATGACCTGCGTCTCGATGTATTCCGCAAAGTACTGCGCTTGCATCAGGGCTTCTTCGACAAGACCGCCGTCGGGACGCTGATGTCGCGTGCCACCTCGGACATCGAGCGTCTCCAGCATTTCGTCACGGAAGGCGTGGTTGGATCCATTGCCGATCTGGCCATGCTGCTGGGCATCATGGGCTACATGATCTACATGAGCCCGGTGCTGTCGATTTCGATCTTCGCGATCCTGCCCTTCCTGTTTGCCGCGATGTTCTACATCAACATTCGCCTGCGCAATGCCAACCGCGATATCCGCGACCGGCAATCCCGGCTCAACGCCCTGGTGCAGGAGGATCTGACCGGTATGAGCACGATCCAGCTGTTCAACCGCGAAGCCCAGGCACAGGAGGAATTCGACCAGCGCAACACCCATCTGCGCGCCGCCTATTTCGACGAAGTACGCTGGTTCAGCCTCTACTTCCCGGCCATCGAAACGGGCCAGACCCTTTCCATTCTGATTACGCTGGCGGTCGGCGGTTTCGCCATCCTGAACGGCGCGGATACCGTATCGCTCGGAACCTTCATCGCCTTCCTGGCCTATGTCCGCAACTTCTTCCATCCACTCGGATCGCTATCCGAAAAGGCCGGTTCGTTCCAGGTCGCCCTTGCCTCCACGGAACGTGTTTTTTCGCTGCTTGATACCGTCGAGGAAATCCCTGATCCGGAGCAGCCGGTCCGGCCGGAACGCATCGCCGGCACCATCGCCTTCGACCATGTCTCGTTTGCGTACAACGACAGGAACTGGGTCATCAAGGATCTCTCATTCCGTGTCGAGCCCGGCCAGGTACTGGCAGTCGTTGGAGCGACCGGTGCGGGAAAGAGTACGATCATTAATCTGATCGGACGCTTCTACGACATCCAGCAGGGGGTGATTTCCATTGACGGCGTCGATGTGCGCCAGTTCGCCAAGTACGATCTGCGCGCCCGGCTCGGCTACGTATTCCAGGATCCGTTCATCTTCACCGCATCCGTGGCCGATAATATCGGACTGGAAAGTCCGGGCGTCTCGCGCAACGACATCATGCGGGCAGCGCGGACGGTAAATGCCCACACATTCATCGAGGCGATGCCCGCGGGCTACGACACCATCCTGAACGAGCGCGGCGAAGGGCTGTCGCTGGGCCAGAAACAGCTGCTGGTCATGGCCCGCACGCTCGCGCAGGATCCGGAGCTGCTGTTCGTTCTCGACGAGGCCACAGCCAGTGTCGACACCGCCACCGAGATGCTGATTCAGGACGCTCTTGGCAAACTGATGGAAAACCGTACCAGCATCGTGATTGCCCACCGTCTATCGACCATCCGCCACGCCGACCGGATCCTGGTCATGCGGCACGGTGAGCTGATCGACCAGGGAAGCCACGACGAGTTGATGGCCCGGGATGGATACTACCGGCAGCTTTACGAACTCTTACTGCACAGCCCGGATCACTAACCACTCACACGGAATTGACAGTTGTTTGCGGTGAAACCCTCTTTTGGGAGGATACTGTCGACGATTTGCGAACCGGACAGCCACCTGTCCCGGCATCCAGTGCAGTGCAGCGGATACTTCTTAAGATTACGACGCCCAAGACTTTGGCACTTCTTATGCATATATATGTATAATGAAAACGGTTGGAAAAAACGGCTTCACGCTGCTCGAAATCATGATTGTCGGCGCAATCATCGGATTGCTGGCCGCGCTCGCCATACCGTCCATGTTCGACGCCGGAATACAGACGCGGGCCCGCCGCTTTGCCCGCGAGATCAAGGCCGCCGGCCATGCGTTCGTTCAATATGCAGTGGAAAACGGCGACTACCCCGCCGATACAACCCCGGCCCAGATGCCGGTCGGGATGGCGCCTTACCTGAAGGGATTCCCCTGGTATGGGGAGACCGTTGTCGGCGGGCACTGGGATTGGGATTTTGAACAGTTCGGAACCCGCGCGGGAGTTTCTGTCCATGCACCCAACTGGAACGATGAACAGATGCGCCTGATCGATGAGGTCATTGACGACGGGAACCTGTCCACCGGCCAGTTCCGCAAGCGAACGGCGGGTTACATGTACGTGCTTGAGGAGTCTTAGTGCTTCCTACGGTCTTGCATTATCCCGGAAATCCTTTATCATTCCTCCGCCATTAAATGGAGGGGTATCGCATGAGGATGATGATTGCACTTGTTCTGCTCGTCACAACCGCTTCACGAGGCGAGGAATCCATCGAACAGCTGCGAAGCGAATTCGAGACCTACAAAGCCGAGAGCGAAGCCCGTATTGAAACGCTGGAGGCGCAAGCTGACGCTTACAGGCGGAGCACCGGCCAGTCTGCCCTCGATTTCGACTACCAGGGCTATTTGCGTGCCGGATTCGGCGTTGATGGAAAAGGCAATGCGCAGGTCGAATTCAGGGCTCCCAACGCGGAGTCCAAATACCGTCTTGGAAACGAAGCGGAAACCTATCTGGAAACCGTATTCATCGCGAAAACCCCCGAGGAGATTACGGGGACCAGTGATAAGAAATTTGAAACCGCTGTCCGCCTCGCCTATACTGTTCCGAATTCCAATAACGCCCAGTATCAAAGCACATTTTCGTTGCGTGAGGCGTACGGAACCGCAGGAGGTTTGTTTGGAGACAATCCTACCGCGGGATGGTGGGCCGGCCAGCGTTTCTACTCCCGTATCCAGGTCCACATGACCGATTTCTGGTACAGGGACATGTCAGGCTACGGCGGGGGCATTGAAAACGTGCAGATCGGCGACAGCACCAAGGTCGGCCTGGCCTGGATCGGAGGATCGATCGACAAGCTGGACTCCGACGGGACCGTATTCGTTAATCCCGATGGTCAGCTGCGCAAGGACAGCATCGATCTCTCCATCACGGAAGTGCCTTCCCTGGGCGGAGAATTCAGGGCGCTGCTCACCTACAGCTATTTTAACGGGGACACCGTCGCCACCTCTCCGGGAATCACCAATGAGCTCACATCAAGCCAGGGAGCGTCAATAAACCTGTTTCAAATCAATGAATTCAATAATGGCATAAAGAATCTGGCGGTCGCCCAGTTTGGCGCCGGTGCGGCCTACAACTTCAAGGCGCTGCTTTCCCTTCCGATCGGGTTTAGCGCGGCCAACCTGCCGGCCAACGGGGCATCGATCGATACGTCCGACTGGCAGCAGTTCCGGTTTATTGAGGATATAACCTTCGTCAACAACAGAAAGGTATCCGCTACAGCGACGGCTGTATATCAATACACCGATCTCGGAGATGTGCCGATGAGCGATATTCAGTGGGGCTCGTTCGGTGTCCGGCCGGTCTACCATTTCAACCGCAACTACTCCTTTGCCACCGAGGCCGGGATGGATTATACCGACCAGAAGGACGGCATGGCCGGCTCCCTGTTCAAGCTGACGTTTGCACCTCAGATCACGCCTGAGATGTCCGTGCTCAGCCGGCCGGCCATCCGGGCCTTTGTTACATTTGCCTGGTGGACCGACGGTTTTAGAGGGCAGATCGGAACACCGACCCATCTGACCGACACGCGCGGTATGTCTGCCGGCGTGCAGCTTGAGTCATGGTGGTAGGCGGACAGACGCACTGAACGGCCATTTCATTCGCCGATAATCTTTACCAGTGCGCGCTTGCGGCGCTTTCCGTCCAGCTCGTAGTAGAAGATCTGCTCCCACGGCCCGAAATCAAGCTTGCCATCGGTAATAGCCACCATGACTTCCCGCCCCATGACGGTTCGCTTGAGGTGCGCATCTGCGTTGTCTTCGTAGCCGTTGTGAGCATACTGGTCGTACGGTTTCTCGGGCGCGAGCTTTTCCAGCCATCGTTCAAAATCCGAATGCAGTCCGCTCTCGTTGTCATTGATGAACACCGAAGCGGTGATATGCATGGCGTTAATCAGGCAGAATCCCTCCTTGATGCCGGACTCCTTCAGGCACTTTTCGATCTGGGGAGTGATATGGATGATCTGTCGCCGTTTACGGGCTTCAAACCAAAGTTCTTTCCGATACGATTTCATTGCGCTGGCATCTCCGATACTAAATCAGTCATTCATTAATCATTCAGCGGCACCAGCATTTCATTCAGATACAGCTGGCGCACCAGGTCGCAGTCAAGCCGGTGGCCCGCTTTGTAGGACTTGATTTTGCCGACAAAAATCCCGTTGTGGATCAGCGCAATGGCTGCCAGCAGATCAAGCACGGAACGATGCCATGCCGCTTCAAGTGCCTTGCCTTCGTGGATCAGGCGGGGTTCGTTCTTGTATCCCTTCGATCCGGCAATCAGGACGTTTTGATTGGTATAACCCAGGTTTCGTACATCGGCGAATAGCTTGCCAATGGTCCGGCAGTACAGCACCTTGCCGTAAGAGGTATTGGTGCGGGCCACCGATGCCATGCGCGTCAGTTCTTCGCATACCGGAAAAATGATCCGCTGCTGTCCGATGGCAGTCTTGAAATTGACCGCGGCGTCGATCACCAGCCCCGGGCTGGCAGGATCGTCCGGCGGGGCCAGGGTTACGAAATCACCGTAGGCGCCGCCCACGGTAACCGGCTCCTTGACCGTCACGTATGGCACCGGCCTGTCGGTGGTGACGGTTCCGCACTTGTCGAATGCCTCCACCAGATCGAGGCTTCCCTGCTCAAACAGCGGGGGATCGCCCGAGTCGAGCTTGATTAGTACATTGTCGATGCCCAGTCCCATCCTCATACAGATAATGTGCTCCACCATGCGGACATAATTGTGCGGGTTGCCGCTGCGCAGCACAATATTGCTGACGATCTGTCCGGTGGTCCAGACATTGGCAATACTGACGCGTATGGGAAGCGTATGCGGAAGATCCGTGCGGTCCAGCCACCAGCCCTGATTATCTGTCGGTTCGAGTGCGATGGTCCGGGTTGCTTTCCTGAAAAAGGTGCCGGGGCCCGACACCGAGGCCGACCCGGCCAGCGTCGTCTGGAATTTTCGGTATGGCGGGACGGGTTTGTCGCTAAGATCCCAGTCCACGGGTTGATTGTTCATGGCTTCGTACGAGGCCTTGATCGATTCTTCGTCGCCCATCAGAATGGTGCCGGGATTAGTCATAAATCGAATCCGTTCTGTTTTGATCTACCGTTGTCAATGCCATACATTTAGTGGCTTTGCGGCTTCAACGCAAATAAAAGGGGGCTCTGATTGAAACAGGATGCGGTCATACGCTCGACACGGGTCGTCGGCGGATTCACGCTGCTCAGCCGCGGGCTCGGGATGCTGCGCGACATCGTTATCGGCTATTTCTTCGGCACCTCCCTCATGGCTTCGGCCTTCTTCGTGGCTTTCACCATTCCCAACCTCTTCCGCCGGCTGTTCGGCGAGGGCGCCCTGTCCGCCGCCTTCATACCGATCTTCATTGAAACCCGCACGCGTCAGGGCGAACGCGCTGCGTGGGACATGGCCTCGAAAGTTGTGACCATGTGCGCCGCGCTGCTCTCCACCATTGCTGTATTAGGGGTTGTGATTTTTTCCGTTGGTGTGTATCTGCCCTGCGCAAGTGATAAGTGGGTAGCCACGTTCGATCTGTCGCGCATCATGTTTCCCTATGTCGTATTCATCTGCCTGGCCGCGCTGTTCATGGCCGTGCTCAACTCATTCAAACATTTCGCCACCTCCGCGTTCGCCCCCTCGCTGCTGAATCTTGTGCTGATCATTGCCATGCTGGGGCTCTTCCCGTTCATCGGGGGCGACGACCTGGAGCGCGCCCACATCCTTGCCTGGGCGGTACTGCTGGCGGGCATTCTCCAGATGGCGATCCAGCTGCCGGCCCTCAAACGCTTCGGTTGCCCCTTCAAATTTGCGAGCAGGTGGAATGATCCGCTGATTCGCAAGATGCTGCTGCTCATGGGTCCGGCCGCGCTGGGCATGGCCGTGACACAGTTCAATGTGCTGATCGACCGCCTGCTGGCCATGTGGATCGGTCCATGGGCGCCGGCCGCGCTGTTCTACAGTGAACGCATGGTCTACTTTCCGCTGGGTATCATTGCCACGGCCATGGGCACGGTACTGCTGCCCACCTTCTCCTCCCATGCCGCCGAAGGCGACCACGCCTCCATGGGGAAAACCATTTCCCATTCCATGCGCCATATGATCTATATCATGACCCCCGCCGCGCTGGGACTGCTCGTGCTCGCGCCGAACATTCTGCGCGCCATCTTCGAATGGAACGGAAGCTTCAACGCTGAATCGACCCTGCTGAGCGCCCGCGCTCTCGCCTTCTACGCCCCGGGCCTCGTTGTCTTCAGCGCCGCCAAGGTGTTCGTGCCCGCCTTTTACGCCCTGCAGGATACACGAACGCCGGTACGCATCGGTGTCTATGTCGTCCTGTTCAACCTCGCCTTGAATATTACTTTCATCCTGACCTTCCCGCTCTACTGGAAACACGCCGGCATGGCACTGGCTACCGTGCTGGCCGAAGGAGCCGGCATGACCGGCCTCGGTATTCTGCTGTCCCGCCGCATCGAAAATATCGACTGGAAGGAAACGGGACGGACGCTGGTCCGCTGCCTGCTGTGCGCACTGGCCATGGCCGCTGTCACCTGGTTCACGGCCCATTTCCTGTCGCCGATGCTTGGACGGCACCTGCCCGCCAAGATTGCCGAGATCACGGTCGTTGCGGCTTCCGTTGGACTCGGTATAGGAAGCTATCTTCTGCTAACCCTGCTGTTCAAAGCCCCCGAGCTCCGCGAAATCATGAAATCACTCCGCAAAAGCTAAGGAGGAACTACCCATGAAACAGATGCTCATTCAATATGCTGCGTCCTGGTCAGGCTGCCTTTGCCTGCTATCCATTCAAACCGGTTGCGCGCACACATCAGGCACGTTGAATGGGAAGCATGCGGAACCTCGTCGCCTCGAAATGGCCAGACGACCTCACGTCCATGATCCGGTCATGATCAAGGAGGGTGATACCTATTACCTCTTCTGCACCGGCGGAAAAATTCCGATGATGACATCAACCAACATGGTGGATTGGCAGCGGCGCGGACATGTCTTCGAAGAATTCCCCGACTGGGTTACAAATCAAATCCCGAAGGCCGAAGGGGCATGGGCGCCGGACATCTCCTATTTCAACGGCCTGTACCACCTCTACTATTCCCTCTCCAGCTTCGGCGTAAACGAGTCGGCCATCGGTCTGGTCGTCAATAAAACCCTGGATCCAGAGAGCCCCGACTACCAGTGGGAGGACCGCGGCATGGTGATCCGTTCGCGGTCGGGAGAAACCGACTACAATGCCATCGACCCCAACATTGTCATCGTGGATAAAGACAACATCTGGCTTTCATGGGGCAGCTTCTGGGGCGGCATCATGATCCGCCGGATCGATCCGCGGACCGGCAAGGCTTCAAAGGACGATGCCTCGGTCTATGCCATTGCAAGCCGTCCGCGACAGTACGAGCATGAAACGCCTCCGGTTGAAGGCGCCATCGAAGCGCCCTTCATCGTGCAGCACGATGACTACTGGTACCTTTTTGCCTCCTACGATTTCTGCTGTCGCGGAACCAACAGCACCTACAATGTGCGGGTGGGACGGTCGAAAGATATCACCGGCCCCTATATCGACCGTGCCGGCGTTCCGATGCGAAACGGCGGAGGCACCCAGGTCATCAAGGCAACAACCCCGAACTGGAAAGGTCCGGGGCATGAAGCCGTCTTCCGGGAAAATGGTCAGGACTACCTCCTGTTCCACGCCTACGACGGACAGCGCGGACGCCCCCGACTGCATATCTCCACCATCGTCTGGGACGAGGGCTGGCCCCGCGTCGCCCCCCTGCCCTGAACGGTTCGGCAGCAACGAGTTTGCATAAAAATGAGCGCCGCACGGATCGCGCGCACTGCCTGCCAAGATGAAGCAGAGTAGAATTTACTTCAAAAAACCGGGGTTGAATCTATACTGCGCATCATGAAATGCGTACTGGCACTCGATCAAGGCACTACGAGTTCCCGGTCGATCCTGTTCGACCAAGACGGCAGGATACGCTCCCTCGCCCAGCAGGAGTTCAAGCAGCACTATCCCCGCCCGGGCTGGGTGGAGCACGATCCGAACGAAATCTGGGAGTCGCAGCAGCAGACTGCCCGCAAGGCCATGCACCATGCGGGCGTGCACAGCGAGGACCTGGCGGCCATCGGTATCACCAACCAGCGCGAGACCACCGTCGTCTGGAACCGCAGGACGGGCGAGCCTATCCATAACGCAATTGTATGGCAGGATCGCCGTACAGCCGACCTCTGCGCCCGGCTCAAGGCCGACGGCGCGGAGCAGGTATTCCACGACGCGACGGGACTCTATCTCGATCCCTATTTTTCCGGCACGAAGGTCAAATGGCTTCTCGACCACGTCGAAGGTGCCCGGAAGCAGGCCGAACAGGGCGAGCTGGCCTTCGGCACTATGGATACCTGGCTGGTCTGGAAACTGACCAACGCCTCGCAGCACATCACCGACGTAACCAACGCCTCGCGCACCCTGCTGTTCAACATCCACACACTTGACTGGGACGACACCCTGCTGGAACTGCTCGGCATCCCGCGCAGCATGATGCCTGAGGTGCGATCTTCGAGTGAAGTCTTCGGCTCAGTCGATAAATACCTCTGCGAATGCGGCTGCAGGATTGCGGGTATTGCCGGCGACCAGCATGCAGCCCTTTTCGGGCAGGCCTGCTTCGAGGCTGGCGCCTCCAAGAACACCTATGGCACCGGTTCCTTCATGCTGATGAATACCGGCAGCCAGCCCGTGACGTCGAATAATAAACTCCTGACGACGCTGGCGTGGAAACGCGGTGATGAAACCCGCTATGCGCTGGAAGGCAGCGTCTTTATCTGCGGGGCCGTGGTGCAGTGGCTCCGCGACGAACTGGGCATCATCCAGTCCGCTCCCGAGGTGGAGGTCCTGGCCGCAAAGGTTCCCGATGCGGGCGGCGTCTGTTTCGTGCCCGCCTTTGCCGGACTCGGTGCACCCCACTGGGATCCCCGCGCACGCGGCACGATCATCGGTCTAACACGTGGATCAAACAAATCGCATATAGCACGTGCGGCGTTGGAAGCGATGTGCTTCCAGTCGATCGAGGTATTGAAAGCGATGGAGAAGGATGCAGGCAAGCCCACGGACATCCTGCGCGTCGACGGCGGTGCCTGCGCCAACGACCTGTTAATGCAGATCCAGTCCGACCTGCTCCAGATCCCGGTGGAGCGGCCTCAGATGATCGAGACCACCGCCTTTGGCGCCGCAGCTCTTGCCGGACTGGCGGTCGGCTTCTGGCAAGGAGAGAATGACGTCGCATCCGTCCGCCAGGTGGATCGCGTTTTCGAGCCCGGGATCAGTGCGGACGAGGCCGAGAGCCGCTACGCCCAATGGCTCCGCGCTGTTGAACACAGCCGCGAATGGGAAACAGGTTAACACGAAATGGCTCAGTTATGATCATCGGGGTACCGCGCGAGGTGAAGACGGATGAATACCGGGTGGCGATACTGCCTGTCGGTGCACAGCTGCTTGTCCAGGACGGCCATCGCGTGCTGATTGAAAAGGATGCCGGCCTGGCTAGCGGATATACAGATGCCGACTACGTAAAGGTAGGTGCCGAAATTATCGATGTATCAGAGCACCTGTTCGCGCAGGCGGAGATGGTCGTCAAGGTCAAGGAGCCGCAGGCCGACGAGATCAAGCTCCTGCGGAATGGACAAACCGTCTTTTGCTATTTCCATTTTGCCAGTTCGCGCGAACTGACTGTCAAGTGCCTGAAGAGCGGAATTGCTGCGGTTGCGTACGAAACACTAGCCGATGAGCGAGGTCGCCTGCCCCTGCTCACTCCCATGAGCGAGGTCGCCGGCAAGATGTCGGTACAGGAAGGTGCGAAGTGCCTGGAGCGGCCGATGATGGGTCGCGGAATTCTGCTCGGCGGCGTGCCCGGCGTCCCCCCTGCCAACGTACTCATCCTTGGCGGCGGTGTGGTGGGATCGAACGCAGCCCGCGTGGCCGCCGGACTCGGTGCCAATGTCACCATTATGGATATCAGCCTGGATCGTCTGCGCCAACTGGACGAAATCATGCCGTCCAACGTCACCACCATCTTCTGCGAGCCGCATGCCGTGAAACAATATGCCATTGATGCCGATCTGGTCGTCGGGTCGGTGCTGATTCCGGGTGCCAAGGCACCGCAACTGATCGATCGGAAGCTCGTCGCCGGCATGAAGCGCGGTGCGGTAATCGTCGATGTCTGCATCGATCAGGGAGGATGCTGCGAAACAAGCCGGCCCACGACCCATAGCGAGCCGGTTTATGTGGTAGACGAGGTGGTCCACTACTGCGTTACCAACATGCCCGGAGCGGTGGGCCGGACAAGCAGCCATGCACTCTGCAATGCCACGCTCGCTTATTGCCGGGAACTGGCCGGGCTTGGCCTGGACGGCTTTCTGGCAAAGAGTCCCGGACGCGGGGCGGCGCTCAACATGCGCAGCGGAAACATCACCTGCTCCGCCGTGGCCGAAGTGTTTCCTGACCTCGGCTAATGGAGGGACGCGCGCTGTTCCGTCCCCGGACGGACACGTCGGTCGTCGCTCCTCCTCATATAGACAGGACATCCAAGGTTCCGGATTCCAGATCCAGTACCGCACAGGTATTGGGCGATCCCCGGCCCGCCGTACCGGGATTGATGCAGCGTGTCCGGCCACGCTTATAGTCGTGTACCTCGTGGGTATGACCGCTCAGCACCAGATCGTACTCGCCGGACGCTACCACCTGTCGATAACGCCGGGCATCATCACTATGCAGCAGGGCGATGGCTTTTCCAGCGCATGAAATTTCGCCGCAGCGGCCATGCAGTGTTACACCAATATTGGCAGGGAAAAACTTCCAGTCGGATGCATAGACATCCACGTTGCCGAAGACGGCATGCACAGGCACGCCCTTAGGTTCAAAGACGGCTGCCAGCTCCGCCAGCACATCCATACCCCCGATATCGCCGCAATGAAACACTGCTTCCACGCCGGCTCCGGCCATCGCTTTCGCGGCACTTTTCGTGGCGGAGAGATTTCCGTGCGTATCGGATAGAATGCCTACCTTCATGACGTCAGATTTGCACGGATCTCCGAGTGGCAGAAACCAAAAACGGAAGTTTAATGTCGATTCATACTGAGTGCTGGTTTAGGTTTTTCGCACTTTGTAGCAAGGAGAACACCTATGATCAGGGCAAAGATAGTTGGAGCCGGCGGGTACGGCGGTGTTGGGATTACCGAACTGCTGCTGAAACACACCGAAGCGGAAATCGGCTGTTTGGTGAGCCTTTCGGACACCGGACGGAAGATGAGTGACGTGTTCCCACATCTACGAGGCTTTTGCGATGATGTGATTGTATCGCCCGATGACCCGAAGACACAGGAGCCTTTCGACGTGGTATTTTTCTCCACGCCGGACGGGGTCGGTATGCAGACGGCAGAAGCGGAACTTGCACGAGGGGCCAAGGTCATCGACTACAGCGGCGACTTCCGGTTCGGAAGCGTCGAGCGTTATGCGGAGTACGCCAACTTTATCGGCCTGGATCCCGTCCACAAGGCACCGGCGCTGCTGAACGAAACCGTCTACGGACTTCCCGAGCTGCACGACATTACCTCATCGCAAAGCATCGTGGGCAACCCGGGCTGCTTTGCCGTGAGTTGCATACTGGGTCTGGCTCCGGCGGTGGAAGCCGGAATCATCGATACCAAAAGCATTATCTGCGACTGTAAAACCGGCGTTTCCGGCGCCGGCAAGAAGCCCAATCCGGCGTTTCACTACCCCAACCGGTATGACAACATGAACGCCTACAAACTGGCCGGCCACCAGCATGTGGTTGAAATCGAGCAGGAACTGGCATTGCTGGGCGACGACGACGTGCGGATCACCTTCACGGCGCAGGTGGTCCCGGTCTGCCGGGGGATCATGTCCTGCCTGTATGCCACACTGGACGGCCAGACGGCGGATGAGGTACTGGAAATCTATCGGGAATTCAACCGGAACAATATTTTTGTACGGATCCAGGATGCCGGGACGCCCGCCAGCATAGCCGACGTGCGGGGGACCAACTACTGCAACCTGACGGTAGACGTGGACCAGCGGAACAACCGTTTGCGGGTGATTTCGCACATCGATAACCTGATGAAAGGTCAGGCGGGCAATGCTTTGCAGAACATGAACCTGATGTTCGGCCTGGAATCTGGCACAGGTCTAGCTAATTGTGGTCAGTATCCCTGATGGGATACCACTCTGGCTGGACTATGAAGAAGCTTGTAAAACCGTTTTTGGCTGCGACCGTTGTAGCGGTCTATCTGCTACTGTTGCGATATGTTGCACCGAGCAGCGAACCCTATTATGTCCTGGGTACTGCCGTGGTGGGAACCGTTGCCTGGTTGTGCGGAAGCGTTATGGGGCTGGCGACGGCTCTGCTTCTCGTTCCGGCTACCAGCTGGATCTATGACCAGTTTTCAATTTCCACCAGCTATAACAGCTTCGCTCTTGCGCCGGCCCATATCGCATTGCAGATACTCGCCGCAGTTTCGCTGGGAAGCCTGAAACGTATCACGAAGACATTAAGCCGGAAGGACCATGATCTTGCGGCGGCCAATGAACGGCTGCGCAGTATGCTGGCCGACGTGCAGGAGCTGGGCGGCCTGCACAACCTCTGCAGCCATTGTAAAAGCATTCAGGACAAAGACGGTGTCTGGAAGCATGTGGACACGTATCTCATGGAACAGACCAAGATGGAATTCAGCCACTGCATCTGTCCGGAGTGTGCCGAAAGCTTCGAGAATGAAATCCAGGCCGAGTCCGCCTAATCCACCAAGACATGCCGCATGTTGTGTCCGAGGTGGCAGGTAATCTCGTACGGAATTGTATCGGCCAGACGTGCCAGGTTTTCGACGCAGTTCGGAGCCGCAGGATCGGCAGAAATAACCTCCACCGCATCCCCCACCTTCGCATCGGGAATATCAGTCACATCGACCGTCATCTGATCCATGGAAACCCGACCTCGAACGGGGGCATCCCGGCCGTTGATCCGCACCACGGCACGGTTGGAGAGGCAGCGGAAGTAGCCGTCTCCGTAACCGATAGGAACTACCCCCACCCGGCTGTCCCGGTCGTATTGATGCGTTAGACCGTATCCACTGTAGCTCCCCTTCCGCATGTGCTTGACAGCGATCAACTGGGCTTTGACCGACATGCAGGGGCGCAGGTCGATCCGCCGGCCAGACGCCGCGGAAGGATGGCAGCCGTACACGGCGATGCCCGGCCGCACCATATCGAAGAAGGCTGCGGGAAAACTGATCGTTGCGGCTGAATTGGCGGCATGTTTGGTGATCTTTCCATCGTGGGGTATGATCGACTTGAACAATTCCAGCTGGCGCAGGGTTATGCTGCTGTCCTCGCCGTCGGCGGTTGCAAAATGCGTGTAGATCCCGGTGAGTTCAACCCGGGGCGTTTCCTGGATCTTCCGGATCAGTTCCGGCGCCTGGCTGGCGGGCACGCCCAGTCGGCCCATGCCGGTATCCACCTTGAGATGAACCCTCGCCGTTTTACCGACGCGCTGTGCCGCCTCCTGGATGGAAGCCAGCGCCGCATTCGACATCACGGTCTGCGTTATCTCCTGCCAAACCAGTTCGTCCTGCACCTTGAAATCATCGAAGTAGGCGGAAAGAAAGCATAGGATGAAGCCGTGATAACCTTTTCTTCTCAGTTCCAGGGCCTCCAGGGGCGCGGCGACTGCGAAACCATCGGTCAGCTCCGCCAACACCGGGTACAACACATCCATGCCGTGTCCGAAACAGTCGTCCTTGACCACCGGACAGAGCTTTACCCCGTCACCAATCAGCCCGCGCAGCACGGCAATGTTGTGTCGCACCGCCGATTCGGATATGGAAGCTGTAAGATAGTTTTTCATCCGGTCTGAACCAAAAAAAGCTTCCGGACACGGAAGCTTTTACTTGTACCTAACCTTTCATGGTACAAGGCTAGGCTCTGATCAACTGCGTGTTGTGATCCGTTTCGAATTCCGTTATGTCGGCCTCGTACAGCAACGACTCCGCGATGTCATCCATGCCCTGCAGCAGTTTTTCCTTTACGCCCGGATCCACCTCGAAACTGAAGATCACATCGGTTCCGGCCTGTTTGAAGGTCACCGTCTGCTCCTCGAGATTAACCGTGGCCTCCAGCGGTTCGTCCGCTTCGGTCATGGCAAAGATGCGATCCACTTCCCCGCTGGCAAGCTGGATGGTCAGCACGCCGTTTTTGGCGCAGTTGTTCCTGAAAATGTCGGCAAAGCCGGGAATGTCGCCTTCCGTCGGCGCGATCACGACCTTGAACCCCTGCTGGGCGACCGCCCAGACCGCGTGTTCGCGGCTCGATCCGCACCCGAAATTGTTGCGTCCAACAAGAATGGACGCCCCTCTGGTCTTTGGTTTGTTCAGGATGAAGTCGGGTTTATCCGTTCCGTCATCGTTGTAGCGCCAGTCCGAAAACAGTGCCGGCCCAAAGCCCGTGCGTTTGATCGACTTGAGGTGCTCCTTCGGGATCAATGCATCCGTATCGATGTTGGCGCGGTCGACCGCGCATACCACGCCGGTGAATGTTTCAAACTTTTCCATGGTTATCCAAGCTCCCTTACATCAACAAAATGACCGTTAACCGCCGCCGCTGCCGCCATCGCGGGACTGACAAGATGGGTGCGGCCGCCGCGACCCTGGCGCCCTTCGAAGTTGCGGTTCGAAGTCGACGCGCAACGCTCCTTCATCGCCAGCTTGTCGGGATTCATGGCAAGACACATGCTGCATCCGGCATAGCGCCAGTCGGCGCCTGCTTCAAAGAAGATGCGGTCCAGCCGTTCCTGCTCGGCCTGGTAGCGGACCTTTTCGGAGCCCGGCACCACCAGTACCCGTACCCCATTGGCCACCTTTTTGCCCTCCATCACCCGGGCGGCTTCGCGCAGGTCTTCGATGCGGCCGTTGGTGCAGCTGCCGATAAAAACGGCATCCACCTTGATATCGGTCATTTTCATGCCCGGCTCGAGTCCCATGTAGTCAAGTGCAGCCCGCACATCCTCGGGGCTGTACTCCGGAACGGCATCCAAAGCGGGCACCTGCTGGTTCACCCCCGTCACCATGCCGGGACTGGTTCCCCAGGTGACCTGCGGCTCGATCTGCTCCACATCGATCACCAGCGTCTTGTCGAACATCGCATCGTCGTCTGAATAGAGGGTCTTCCAGTATGCAACGGCTTCGTCCAGCGCCGGACCCTTCGGGGCGAACGGGCGGTCCTCAGCCGTGATGTAATCGATGGTGGTCTGGTCGGGCGCGATAAGTCCGGACCGGGCCCCCGCTTCGATCGCCATGTTGCAGATCGTAAGGCGACCTTCCATGGAGAGCGACTCGATGGCCTCGCCGCAGAACTCGAAGGCACAACCGGTGCCGCCGGCCGTACCGATCTTACCGATCAGGTCGAGTACAAGATCCTTTGCGGTGACACCGAGCGGTATCCGTCCCTTGAACTCCACCTTGTACTGCTTCGGCTTCTTCTGCCGCAGCGTCTGGGTGGCAAGCACGTGCTCGACTTCCGACGTACCGATACCGAAGGCGATCGCACCGAAGGCGCCGTGCGTGGCTGTATGGGAGTCGCCGCATACGATGGTAGTGCCTGGCAGGGTGATGCCCTGCTCGGGACCGATGATGTGCACCACGCCCTGTTTGTCGGAGTCCATGCCATAGAAGGTAATTCCGTATTGAGCACAGTTTTCCTTCAGGGCCTCTACCTGCGCTTTGGCAACCGGATCCAGAATGTCGGTACGGCTGTCGGTAGGAACATTGTGGTCGGTTGTGGCAATCGTCAGTTCCGGATGACGTACCTTGCGATTCTGAAGGCGGAGCCCCTCGAATGCCTGCGGACTGGTGACTTCGTGCACCAGATGCCGGTCGATGTAAAGGAGCACTTCGCCACTTGGAAGTTCCTTGACGACGTGCCGGTCCCATATTTTCTCAAACAGTGTTTTTGCCATGATTCTCACCTAATTTAACAAGCGCGCGATTATAGGAAGCCCCATACGCTGTTCAAGCCATTCCTAGCATATTCTCCGCAACCAGGATCAACTTTTCCTGCGATAGGCCGATGGCGAGCACTTGAAATGACGATGGAAGACGCGCGAAAAATAGAGCGGATCTTCGTAGCCCATCCCCTGTGCAATCTCCGCCACCGGGCGATTCGGCATGGATCGAAGCATCGTGGCCGCCTGTTCCAGGCGGTGGGCCGTCTGGTACTGCTTAAAGCTCATACCGGTTACTTTCCGGAACAGTCGTGTAACCGTCGAGGGGCTCCTGCCCACCATAGACGAAGCGGCCTCGAGTGAAAACGGAACGTCCGGTTGTCGGTGGATATGCTCGATCGCCGGGCCGACGAGATCATAATCCCGGTGCCGTATCAGCTGGCTTTCAATGATGAATTCCAGCAGGTGCTGGAACATGGACAGCAGTGTCTCAATCTTCTGTTCCGGAAAGACAGCGGTTTGCCGATAGGCCCCCTGCAGTGCCTTGTTTCCCATTTCCTGCTCCCAATGCCGGGCATAGGGCGATTCTTCAGGAGATGTCTCGCTGCGAAACTGTCCCAGCATGACGTACCCGACCAGGCCGTCTTCCACAAAAACCGGAGCCGTGGCTTCCCGCATTCCGGCGTGGCAGGTATAGGTAACCATTGTTCCGCGCTGCAGAGAGGTCATCATCATTTTCCGATCCAGCTTCCGGCATTGTGAATCCATGGAGAGATCTTCCCGTAACATTCTGCAGTGTGCGCAATTGGGCCGTCCGACCTGATCGGGATATACCAGTTTTCCGTCGGGACTGAATAGAGTGATACGGATGTCATGCAGTTCGGTGTAGAGATCGAAAATTTCTGCGACCTTGCTGCTGAACGTATAATGCATGAGCGGATTCATATGGACAATAAATCAATATTTGCCATTTTTGTCCATGTCTTTACACGTTTAGCCCATGGATTTTATTTGCGGGCTCACGTATATTGGAACACTCATTTAAACCATGTAACCGGGAGAGAGCGACCATGTACGACCAGAACGTTGTAAACGAAGCCATGGCCATCCATGCCGAAATCTACGGCACTGAACCGACCACCGTGTCCTATGCACCGGGACGAATCGAAGTGTTGGGCAACCACACCGACTATAATGAAGGGACCGTACTGTCGGCTGCAATCAATATGGGGCATTGCTTCTGTATCTCGGCATCCGAAAAGCCAGGCGTGCGCCTTACGGCCGGCGATCTGAAAGAGACGGCCGAGTTCGACCCATCCCACAACGCGCCGCTCGAAAAACAGGTGCAATGGGCTAATTATGTCAAGGGTGTCATGTACTACCTGCGCGACAAGGGTGTTAGAGTGGAAGGATTGGATTGCACATTTCTTGGATCCATTCCAATGGGTGCCGGTCTCTCCAGCTCGGCCGCGCTCGAAGTGGCTACCGCCTATGCGGTTCTCGCCTATGCCGATGCGACACTCGACAAGGTGGAAATCGCGAAGGTCGCACAGAAGGCGGAGCACGATTTCGCGGGCTGTAATTGCGGGCTGCTCGATCAGTTTTCCAGCATCTTCGGCGTGGATCACGGTCTCATCCACAGCGACTTCCGATCGCTCGAGGCCACGCAGGTCAAGCTGCCGGCCGATGTGGTATTCCTGATGATCAATCCGCATATCAAGCATGCACTGGCCGATTCTCCCTATAACGCGCGCCGCATCAGCTGCGAAAAGGCGGCCGCCGAACTGGATGCCCTGCTCGACCATCCCGTGAAGGCCCTGCGCGATGTGTCGTGGGAAGAATTCGAAGCCAACAAGGACAGGATCGATCCGGAAGCGGCCCAACGGGCCACGCATGTCGTGGGGGAAATCCATCGCGTCGAAGAAGGCGTCAAGCTGCTGGCGGAAGGAAACCTGGCGGCCTTCGGACAATACCTCTACGATTCGCATGAAACCTCGCGCACGGCTTTTGAAAACTCCTGCGCCGAGCTCGACATCGTTGTGGAAGCGGCCCGCGAGGCCGGTGCGCTGGGCGCACGTCTGTCCGGCGGCGGCTGGGGCGGGAGCGCAGTTGCGCTTGTTCACGAAAAGAATGCAGAAGCGATCTGCAGCCGGATTATCGAATCCTGCAAGGCCAGGGGATTGCATCCTTCTGCGGAAATTATCATTCCGTCGGCGGGAGCCACGATTGTTAAATAAATTAGTTCATATTGCTTACTGCGTGTTGATCAAAGTAACGGTATACGCAGGTAAGCATTCGGACGTGCAGTACCTAATACGCAATAAGGAGGTCTATTCATGAAAGTGCTTGTTGCCGGCGGTGCCGGTTATATCGGCAGTGTAACCACGCAAATGCTGTGCGACGCCGGTCATGATGTCGTCGTGTTCGACAATCTCGAACGTGGATATCAGCCGGCCGTCGACCCACGTGCAAAGTTCATGCAGGGCGATCTCCGGTACAAGGAGGATATCAAGAGTGCCCTCCTGGCGGAACGCCCGGATGCGGTTATTCACTTCGCCGCCTATATCGAGGTCGGCGAATCCATGAAGGAACCGATGCCCTTCTTTGAAAACAATGTCAGCGGTTCGCTCAACCTGATGAGCGCCATGGTGCAGTCCGGATGCAAAAAGCTGATCTTTTCATCCACCTGTGCCACCTACGGCACGCCGGAACGCATTCCAATGGATGAATCGCTCCCTCAAATGCCTGAATCGGTGTACGGCGAATCCAAGCTGCTGTGCGAAAAGATCTTTCATTGGGGACAGGCAATACACGGTATTGAATGCGTCTTCCTGCGCTACTTCAACGCCTGCGGCGCCACGGAGCAGTACGGCGAGGCACACCATCCGGAAAGCCATCTGATTCCACTGGTGTTGCAGGTTGCCCAGGGCAAGCGTGAAAAGATCTTCATCTTCGGCGATGACTATGAAACCCGCGACGGCACCTGCGTGCGCGACTATATCCATATCAAGGATCTCGCCCAGGCCCACATCCTGGCGCTCAAACCCGGAATATCCGGCGCATTCAATCTTGGCAACGGTGACGGCTACACGGTCAGGGAAGTCATCGACGTCTGCCGCGAGGTTACCGGTCATGCGATTCCGGCAGAAACGCAGCCCCGCCGGCCCGGCGACTGCACCTCCCTCGTCGCAGATGCCACCAAGGCAAAGACCGTGCTCGGCTGGGATCCGCAGCACGCCGACCTGAAGGGGATTGTCCAAAGCGCATGGGATTGGCACCGGGCCCACCCGGACGGCTATGCCGAATGACCGGCGTGACTCCGATAAAAAAAGCCCGTCGCAATGACGGGCTTTTTGTTTGCCGCTGGCTAGGTGATTAACCCTTGATTGCAGCCTGGGCTGCGGCCAGACGGGCGATCGGAACGCGGTACGGCGAGCAGCTCACATAGTTGAGACCCGCTTTTGCGCAGAACTTCACGCTTTCAGGATCGCCTCCATGTTCACCGCAGATGCCGCACTTGAGATCCGGCCGGGTTTCGCGGCCGCGTTCAACGCCCAGCTTGACCAACTGACCGACACCGGTCTGGTCGATGTGCTGGAACGGATCCGACGGCAGGATTTTTTCCTTCAGATAGTCCGGAAGGAATGAACCGATATCATCGCGGCTGTAGCCGAAGGTCATCTGCGTCAGGTCGTTGGTGCCGAAGCTGAAGAACTCGGCGGTTTCGGCGATCTCATCAGCCGTCAGGGCGGCACGCGGAATCTCGATCATGGTGCCGACCATGTACTTCACATTGACACCGGTCTTGGCAATAACCTCTTCCGCGGTCTTGCGGACAATCTTTTCCAGGAAGTCCAGTTCGGCCTTGGTGCCGATCAGCGGTATCATGATTTCCGGCAGGACTTTGACCTTGGATTTTGCCTTGGACATCTTGCAGGCAGCGCCAATAATGGCCTGGGTCTGCATGACGCACAGTTCCGGATAGGTAATCGAGAGACGGCAGCCACGATGACCCAGCATCGGATTAAACTCGTGCAGTTCCTGAACGCGCTCGGTTACCTTCTTGAGCGGAACGCCGAGACGCTTGGCCATTTCCTGCTGATCCTTCCTGGTGTGCGGCACGAATTCGTGCAGCGGCGGATCAAGAAGGCGCACGGTTACCGGCAGGCCGTCCATGGCCTTGAAGATGCCCTCGAAGTCCTTCTGCTGATGCTTCAGCAGCTTGGCCAGCGCAGCCTTGCGCGCCTTTTCATCCTCAGCGAGAATAAACTCGCGGATCGACCAGATGCGGTCTCCTTCGAAGAACATGTGTTCGGTACGGCAGAGGCCGATCCCTTCGGCACCGAACGAACGGGCGGCCTTGGAGTCATTCGGCGTGTCGGCATTCGTACGGACATTGATCTTGCGGTTGGCATCCGACCACTTGGAGACCTCGGAATACATTTTAAAGATCGGGTCCTTTTTCGCGGCAGCCTTGCCGTCAACCACGGCGGAGACCACCGGGCTGACCTGCGTCGGGATCTGACCTTCGTACACGGCACCCGTGGAGCCGTTCAGGCTGATCCAGTCGCCCTGCTTGAACACCTTGCGGCCAACCGACACCGTCTTTTTCTTGTAATCAATCTTAAGTTCGCCGGCGCCGCAGATGCAGCACTTGCCCCAGCCGCGGGCAACGACCGCTGCATGGGATGTCATCCCGCCGGTCGACGTCAGAACGCCCTGGGCCGCCCACATGCCGCCGACGTCCTCGGGGCTGGTTTCGTGGCGAACGAGTACGACTTTCGCATCCGGGTTTTTCTTAACAGCGGCTTCCGCATCATGGGCTTCGAACACAATCTGGCCGACCGCCGCGCCGGGTCCTGCAGGCAACCCGCCGGTCACCTGCTTGGCCTTCTGTTCGGCTGCGATATCGAAGATCGGGAACAGCAGCTGTTCCAGGTCATCACCGGAGAGCGTCATCAGCGCTTCCTTCTGTGTCAGAATCTTCGGCTGGCTTTCGCCGGTGTAGACATCCTTGCCGGTCGCCATTTCGACGGCCCAGCGTACACCGGCCAGGCCGGTACGCTTGGCATTACGGGTCTGCAGCATGAACAGCTTGCCTTCCTGAACCGTAAACTCTACGTCCTGCGGATACTTGTAGTGCTTCTCAAGGCGGGCCATGATCTTCTGCAGGTCGGCATAGGCCTTTTTCCACACTTTGGATTCTTCATTCGGCATTTCATCCAGTTGCTTCGGGGTACGGATGCCGGCCACTACGTCTTCGCCCTGCGCGTCAATCAGGTATTCACCCATCGGCTTGCTGTGCCCGGTTCCGCCGTCGCGGGTGAATGCCACGCCCGTCCCGGACTTCTTGCCCATGTTGCCGAAGACCATGGTGCAGATGTTCACGGCTGTACCCAGCAGGCCGGAGATCTTGTTGATCTGGCGGTATTTTTCGGCACGTTCTGAATTCCATGATCCAAACACGGCGCGAATCGAAAGATCCAGCTGTTCCATCGGATCCTGCGGGAAGGGTTTCTTTACCTTGTTCTTGTAGACCTTCTTGTAGATATCGACCAGTTCCTTGAGCTGCTCGGCAGTCAGATCGGTGTCTTCCTTGGCCTTGTATTTCTTCTTGATCGCTTCGAGTTCGACTTCAAAATCGTGATGCGTCAGACCGGTGTAGGGCCCCATGACCACGTCGCCGAACATATCGATGAAGCGGCGGTAGCAATCCCAGCCGGTGCGTTCGTTGCCGGTTTGTTCAATGAATCCCAGAACCGACTTATCGGTCAGGCCCAGGTTCAGAACGGTGTCCATCATGCCCGGCATCGAGACCGCGGCGCCGGAGCGAACGGATACGAGCAGCGGATCCTTGGGATCACCCAGTTTCTTGCCCATGTTGTCTTCCAGCTTCTTGAGCTGGGCTTTCAGCTGCTTTTCCATTTCCTGCGGATATTTCCCGCCGGTCTTGGAATAGTAGGCACATGCTTCGGTTGAAATGGTCAGTCCGGGGGGCACCGGAAGGTTTGCGTTTGCCATTTCCGCCAGATTCGCACCCTTGCCGCCAAGGACTGCCTTCATGCTGCTGTCGCCCTCGGTGAGCTCCTTCGAGACGCCGTAGAAGTAGACGTATTGTTTTTGAGCCATGGTCATATCTCCTTATTTGATAAAGCACTAATTTGCGCAAAAAACCGGAATATGATTAACAGAGCATTTTATAGAGTCAAGGACACCTAGTGTTTATTATTCATTAACTTTGGATCCCTGCCGCCTTGCTTCAGATCCGCACGCATGCCGCATCGAAATCCACGACCTGCACCTATAAAAAAAGTCTGTACAGCACCGGCTGTGCCGACCGGCAGCGCCCTCGAAACCATTTCACCGCTATAAATGATTGCATGGGGTGCATCGGACATGGATGATACTCCGAATTTTGGATAAAAGGGCTGCACGCAGACTGGAATTTAACGGATTTACCCATGAAAAAAGCGATTATTGCACTAGAGGATGGTACCTGTTTCGAAGGTCGGGCCTTTGCCGGATCAGGCGAATTCTACGGAGAGCTGGTCTTCAACACCTCCATGACCGGTTATCAGGAGATTTTGACGGATCCATCCTACCATGGTCAGATTGTCACCATGACCTACCCGCTGATCGGCAACTACGGCATCAACGACGAGGACGCCGAATCGCGCGGCATATTCGCCCAGGGCCTCGTGGTCGGTGAATGCTCGCGGATTCACAGCAACTGGCGCGCGACCAAATCGCTCGCGCAATACCTGGAGGAAAACAAGAAGATCGGCGTCGATCAGGTCGATACGCGCGCGATCACCCTGCATATCCGCGATAAAGGTGCCATGAAATGCGTGGTTTCCACTGAGGATCCCGACAAAAAAAGCCTGGTTGCCAAGGCGCAGGCATCAGAGGGGCTCGTCGGACGCGACCTCGCCACGGAAGTCACCATCGCTGAAGAATATGTCTGGCCGAAGGGCGGGATGCCGGACGCCGCGTTCAAGGTAGCGGTCATCGACTGCGGCATAAAACTGAATCAACTGCGTATATTCGAGCAGCTCGGCTGCGAATGCACCGTGTACCCGAACACCACGCCGGCTGAAGAGATCCTTGCAACCAGTCCAGACGGCATCTTTGTTTCCAACGGCCCCGGCGACCCGGCCGGCGCGCCTGAAACAACCCGGCTGGTTGCCAGCCTGATCGAATCCAAACGGCCGATATTCGGAATCTGTTTCGGCCACCAGATGCTTGGCCTCGCCCTGGGTGCCAAGACCTTCAAACTCAAGTTCGGCCATCGCGGCGGTAACCAGCCGATCCAGGATCTGCGTACCACCAAGGTGGAAATCGCCTCCCACAACCATGGATTCTGCGTCGACGCCGATTCGGTGGATCCTCAGGTGGCCGAAGTTACGCACATCAATCTCAACGACAACACGGTCGCGGGTCTCAAGCACAAGCAGCAGCCGCTTTTCTGTGTACAATACCATCCCGAAGCGGCACCCGGCCCCCACGATCCGTTTTACCTCTTCGAGGAGTTCATCGACCTAATGAAGGAATACAAGAAATGAATCATCCCGAATGGATAGCCATCCTCGACTATGGATCCCAGGTCACCCAGCTGATCGCACGGCGTATCCGCGAACAGAAGGTCTATTGCGAAATCATCCGTTTCGACACATCGGCGGAGGATCTTAAAAAGCGTGCGCCCAAGGGGATCATCCTTTCCGGAGGACCCTGCAGCGTTCCGGACGAGGACGCACCCAAGTGCGATCCGGCGATCTTTGAGCTGGGCATACCAATCCTCGGTATCTGCTACGGCATGCAGCTTACGGCGCATCTCCTCGGCGGGTCGGTCAGGCCCGGCCTGAAGCGCGAGTACGGCAAGGCCATGATGCGTATCACGAAGAACTCACCGCTCTTCAAGGGGCTTTCTCCCGATCTTCAGGTCTGGATGAGCCACGGCGACAAGGTGGAATCCATGCCGGACGGCTTCGAGGTGGTCGCCGAGTCGGACAACTGCCCCTACGCGACCATGCAGGATCTGGAACGCGGCATATTCGGCGTCCAGTTCCACCCTGAGGTGGTGCATACTCCGCAGGGCAAGGAAATGCTCTGGAACTTTGCCTTCAAGATCTGCGGATGTGCAGGTGACTGGGAAATGTCGAAGTTCGTTGAAGCCACGGTCAGGCAGGTGCGGGAAACCGTTGGCGACGACCACGTCCTGCTCGGTCTTAGCGGCGGGGTCGATTCGTCCGTCGTTGCCGCCCTCCTCCACAAGGCCATCGGCGAGCAGCTGCACTGTGTTTATGTCGACAACGGACTCATGCGGTATAACGAAACCGAGGAGATCGAGGAATTGTTCGGCAGTGCATTCGGCATCGACCTGCATGTAGCCAGGGCGGGCGACATTTTCCTGAGCAAGCTCGCCGGCGTCACGGATCCTGAGAAGAAGCGCAAGATTATCGGAAGCACGTTCATCGATGTGTTTTCCGAAAAGGCACGAACCCTCAGCAACAAGGTCAGGTTCCTCGGACAGGGCACGCTCTATCCCGATGTCATCGAATCTGTTTCGCCGATCGGCGGACCGTCGGCCACGATCAAGAGCCACCACAATGTCGGCGGCCTTCCCGACGATCTGCAGTTTGAACTGATCGAGCCGCTGCGAGAACTTTTCAAGGACGAGGTGCGCGCCGTCGGACGCGAGCTGGGCCTGCCTAGCTACGTCGTTGACCGCCAGCCCTTTCCCGGCCCCGGTCTGGCCGTGCGCATTATCGGCGACATCACGCCCGAGCGCATCGAAGTCCTGCAGCAGGCTGATCTGCGCGTCCGCGAAGAAATCATGAAGATGCCCAACCATCTCGATGTCTGGCAGTATTTTGCGGTATTGCTGCCGATCCAGTCCGTCGGGGTCATGGGCGACGACCGCACCTATGAAAACGTGGTTGCCGTCCGCGCCGTTGAAAGCCGCGACGGCATGACGGCCGACTGGTACAAGCTTCCCTACGAGGTGCTGGATTCCATTTCGAACCGGATCATCAACGAAGTGCGCGGCGTCAACCGCGTCTGCTACGACATCAGCTCCAAGCCGCCCAGCACGATCGAATGGGAGTAGGAACGGAAAGATGAACGATGAAATATGAGGTATGAAGCGCGTGGATGACACTAACAACTATGATTTCAGAAGCCGGACCAAGTCCTTTGCAGTTGAAATCATCCGCTTTTATTCATCGTTAACGAAACAAAACTCCGAAATCCAGGTTTGTGGTAAACAATTGCTCAGATCAGGCACTTCGGTCGCAGCCAACTTTCGTAAAGCGTACAGGGCGCGAAGCACTGCGGAGTTCATTTCGAAACTGGAGCAATGCCTTCAAGAGGCTGATGAAAGTCTGCTATGGCTGGAGCTGTTAGCTGAAGGGTGTCACGTTGAAAACGAACAGACTGAAGCTCTATGGAAGGAATGCAGCGAACTGATTTCCATCATGGTTTCATGGGCAAAGAAGTCGAAGGACAAAATGTAAATGCGTCGCAGACCCGATTTCATATTTCATCTTTCATAATTCATATTTAAAGAGGTAATGATGCCAAAGAGAGAAGATATCCATCATATTCTGATTATCGGTTCCGGCCCGATCGTGATCGGTCAGGCGTGCGAGTTCGACTATTCCGGTACCCAGGCCTGCAAAGCCCTGCGGGAAGAGGGCTATACGATCACGCTCATCAACTCCAACCCGGCGACGATCATGACCGACCCGGCCACGGCCGACCGGACCTATATCGAACCCATTACGCCGGAAGCCGTGGAGAAGATCATCATCAAGGAAAAGCCGGATGCGATTCTGCCGACACTCGGCGGCCAGACCGCCCTCAATACGGCCATGAAACTGGTGGAGATGGGTGTGCTTGAAAAGCACGGCGTGGAAATGATCGGCGCCAACTACGACGCCATCATGCGCGGCGAGGAACGCGACCTGTTCAAAGCCACCATGTCCGAAGCAGGAATCGAAAGCCTCAAGAGCTTTGAAGTCCACAACCTGGAGGAAGCGCGTCGGGTTGCGACCGAGGAGCTCGGATTCCCTGTGATTGTCCGCCCCTCGTTCACACTGGGCGGCACCGGCGGCGGCATCGCCGAAAACATGGACGAGCTGATGACCATCGCGGAAGCGGGATTAAAGGCCTCGCTGACCACCGAAGTGCTGATCGAGGAATCGGTCTTCGGATGGAAGGAATTCGAGATGGAGGTCATGCGCGACAAGAAGGACAATGCCGTTATCATCTGCGCCATTGAGAACATGGATCCCATGGGCATTCATACCGGCGACAGCATTACCGTCGCGCCGACCCAGACCCTGACCGACCGCGAGTACCAGATCATGCGCGACGCCTCGTTGACTACACTGCGCGCCATCGGCGTGGAAACCGGCGGCTCCAATGTGCAGTTCTGCATCGATCCACAAAGTGGGCGTCTGGCCATCATTGAAATGAATCCCCGCGTATCGCGTTCGTCCGCCCTCGCCTCCAAGGCCACGGGATTTCCAATCGCAAAACTGGCGGCAAAACTGGCGGTCGGCTATACGCTCGACGAACTACCCAACGATATTACCAGGGAAACCCCGGCCTGCTTTGAACCGTCCATCGATTATGTTGTGACCAAGCTTCCGCGGTTCACCTTTGAAAAATTCCCGTCCGCCAATCCCAAGCTGGGCCCGAGCATGAAGTCGGTGGGTGAAACGATGGCCATCGGGCGCACCTTCAAGGAGTCGCTGCAGAAGGCGTTCCGTTCGCTGGAAATCGGCGTGGACGGCCTTGACCTCAAGGCCGAAGCCAAACTGGATGCGTCCAGACTCGATAACTATCTTCAGACCACCTGCACCGAGCGCACCATCGCGATTAAGATGGCTCTAAAGAAGGGATATACAATCGAAAAAATCCGGGAGATGACCCATCTCGATCCGTGGTTCATCGATCAGATCCTGCAGCTCGTCGAGATTGAGAATGAGATCAGGGATGCGGCCGAGCTGGATCACGACCTGCTGAAGAAGGCTAAGAAAAACGGCTTTTCCGACGAGCAGCTCGGCGCGCTGCGCGGATGCAAGGGCAACGAGATCCGCGCGCTCCGCAAGAAGCTCGGCATCATCCCCGTCTACAGCCTGGTGGATACATGCGCCGGAGAATTCGCGGCATCGACACCCTACTTCTACTCCTGCTACGCCGATCTCGACGAAACACGCAAGACCGACCGGAAAAGCGTTATCGTGCTCGGCTCCGGACCCAACCGGATCGGCCAGGGCATCGAGTTCGACTATTCCTGTGTGCATACCGTCAAGGCGCTGCGGGAAATGGGTTATGAGGCCATCATGGTCAATTCCAATCCCGAAACGGTTTCGACGGACTATGACACATCGGACAAGCTATACTTCGAGCCGCTCACCTTCGAAGACGTGATGAACATCTACGAAGCCGAACAGCCGATCGGCATGATCGTCCAGATGGGTGGCCAGACCCCGCTCAACCTGGCCGATCGCCTGCTGGAAGCCGGCGTCCCGATCCTCGGCACATCGCCGAAGAGCATCGCGGCCGCTGAAGACCGCGAACTGTTCCGTCAAATGCTGAACAAGCTGGAACTGAAGCAGCCGGAGTCCGCTACGGCCAAGACGCTTGAAGAGGCGGAAGTCATTGCCGAGCGCATTGGCTTTCCGGTCATGATCCGGCCATCCTTCGTACTTGGCGGACGTGCCATGATGGTCGCGTATGAAGAAGAGGAGCTGGAGCCCTTTGTGAAGGCGGCCTTTGCCGCCAGTCCGGACTACCCCGTACTGATCGACCGTTTTCTGGAACATGCCATCGAAGTCGACGTGGATCTGGTGTGCGACGGCACCGATGTCTATATCGGAGGCGTGATGGAACACGTCGAGGAAGCCGGCATTCATTCAGGCGATTCCGCCTGTTCGATTCCCCCCTACACGTTATCCGATGAAATGGTCGGGCGGATCAAGGAGGCCTGCCGGAAGATGGCACTGGAACTCGATGTGCATGGTCTGATGAATGCGCAGATCGCGGTGAAGGATGATGAGTTCTATATCATCGAGGTGAATCCGCGGGCTTCGCGCACCGTTCCGTATGTCTCCAAGGCCACCAACGTACCCCTGGCCAATGTGGCCACGCAGATCGCCATGGGCAAAACGCTCAAGGAACTCAATCTCGTCGGCCATGAACCAAAACTGGAATGGTACGCGGTAAAGGAAGCGGTATTCCCGTTCAACCGTTTTGCCGGCGTTGACCCGATCCTGGGACCGGAAATGAAATCCACCGGGGAAGTGATGGGCATCGACACCAGCTTTGAACTGGCGTTCTGGAAGGCTGAACTCGCCGCCGGCCAGGTTCTGCCGACCGAAGGCACGGTTTTTCTGAGCGCAAAGGATCGGGACAAGGACTGGATTGTCGAAATAGGCACGCGATTCGCCGAGTTTGGCTTCAGCCTGGTCGCCACCGAAGGGACGGCCCAGGCACTGCATGATGCGGGACTGGAAGTATTGCTGACCCACAAACTCTCCGAAGACGGCAAAAACGTAATTGACCTGATGAAGGAAAACGGCGTCCACCTGCTGGTCAACACACCCAGCGGGCCGGTAGCACGGGCGGATGAAATCAAGATCCGTTCTGAAGCCATCCTGCGCGGACTGCCGATTGTAACCACCGAATCGGGCGCACGGGCTACGGCCAAGGCCATCAAATACATTAAATCTCATGAATGGAATGTACGCCCGATTCAGGAGTATCACGCGGGTTAGAAGGTCTTTTACAGCCTTCAGCAGAAGCGCCTGCGATGCGGGCGCTTTTTTCATATGACCATTGAACGGTTCGGGTTCCGGCCCGTCTAAGTAGTCAAGTTGGGAGTGAACAGAGGGTTTTCATTCTCCTTTCCCTCTGATTCCGGGCGGCTGATTTCATCAGCCGCCTTCTTTTTTGCCGGCGGCTGCCGGTCCCGGGGGGATTTAAAGCAGATACGGGCAATCCAATCCATGAATTCCTCTTCCCCGCTCAGCATTTCGATTTCAACGCGCATGAACATGACGGGAATATCCCGCCGCTCGACAAACGGGAAGCGGACCGCATCCTTTTCCGTGGTAAGGATGGCTTCGGCCCCGCGCTTGATGCTCCAGTTGATGGTATTGATGATTTCCTGCTGGGTAAAGCGGTGGTGGTCCGCGAAACGCCGAGCGTATACCACTTCCGCCCCCAGCTTACGCAAGGCGTTTTCAAACGTTTCAGGCACGGCAATGGCTGAAATGGCGGCAATTTTCAACCCCTTCAGCTTGTCCAGCTCATACGTCGCGGTACCGAAAACATCCTTCAAATACTTTTCCGAATGGCGACACTCCGAGATTTCCGCGACCGGATTGAACCGACGCAATTGCTCCTTCAGCTCCTTGTCCCCGCCATCATTGCACTTGGTGATAAAAATAAAGCCGGCCCGCTTAATATTGCGCATCGGCTCACGCAACAGGCCGCGGGGAAGAAGATGTCCGCCACCGAACGGATTGGTTCGGTCTACCAGAGCGATATCCAGGCGGTTGCCGAGCTTCAGATACTGGAAACCATCATCGAGAATGAGGGTATCGCACCCCAGCTCCTTGATTGCATACTTGCCGGCCTTGACGCGGTCCTTGTCGACGACCACCGCGACTTCAGTCAGGTTGGACGCCAGCATGTAGGGCTCGTCGCCGGCCGTCCACGAATCCAGCAGCAGTCTTTTTCCGTCGGAAACCACGCGCGGCGGCGTCTCGATCCTGCCCGTGGTGATGCGCTGGACCATTTTCTGCCAGAAGGGCAGCTCCTTGCTCTTGTAGCCACGGCTGAGGATGGCGACTTTCCGCCCCTGCTGCTGCAGGTTGCGGGCAAACACCTCCACCACCGGGGTTTTGCCGGTACCGCCAACCGTGAGGTTTCCCACGCTGATCACCTGGCAGCCGAGTGTGCTGGGACGCAGGATGCGATGGTGATACAGCCAGAGCCGGATCTGGACAATGGCTGCAAATATGGTGGACAGGCCCTTGAGCAGTAAGCGCAACGTACTGGGCCACTTCCCTGCACGGGAGCCGTCCAGCACGGAAAGCATATAGGTTTCCAGTTGTTCCAGTTTGCGCTTATTGATCATGTATTAACCCGGACCCTGAAACATGCATGCAAACACTGTACCGGATAGCATACTTTTTCTTCAAGACGCGACTGTCCCGACATGCCTCGGCATAAAAAGGCCTGCGGATAAGGTCCAACAGGCACATTTGCCCGGTCCGGTTATCTGCCCAGCGCTTTGAGCAGCAGATCAACCTTGTCGGTTTTTTCCCACGGGAAGTGGGAACGACCAAAGTGGCCGTACGCCGCCGAATCCCGGTAACTCCAGCCCTGCGGGTTCAGCAGGCCCAGATCCGCAATCAGCGCGCTTGGACGGAAGTCGAATATTTCCCCCGACTTGATCACCGCCTCGATCCGGTGGTCATCCACGGTGCCGGTCCCGTAAGTGTCGATGTTGATGCTGAGCGGCTTGGAGACGCCAATGGCATAGGCAACCTGTATTTCGCACTTTTCCGCCAGCCCCGCAGCAACAATGTTTTTTGCGGCGTAGCGTGAATAATAGGCGGCAGAGCGGTCAACCTTGGACGGGTCCTTGCCTGAAAATGCACCGCCGCCATGGCTGCCCACACCACCGTAGGTGTCGACAATGATCTTGCGGCCTGTCAGTCCGGCATCGCCGTGCGGCCCGCCAATGACAAACTTACCCGTCGGATTGATGTAGAAGTCGGTATCTTTCTTGAGCAGTCCCGTCGGGCCCAGTATATCCTCACAGACACGGATGAGGTCGGTACGGATCTGATCCAGCGATACATCGTCGGTCTGGTGGGAAATCACCACGGTTTCGATTGAAACCGGCTTCCCTTCATTGTACTGGATGGACACCTGCGACTTGGAATCGGGACGCAGATACGCAATATCGCCGGCTTTGCGGATCTTCTGCAATTCGTCGAGCAGGCGGTGGCTGTAGGCAATCGGAGCCGGCAGCAGTTCCTCCGTGTCGTTGCAGGCATAGCCGAACATCATTCCCTGGTCTCCCGCACCCTGCTCGTTAAAGAGGCCCTGTCCTTCCGTCACGCCCTGGGATATGTCAGGAGATTGACCGTGCAGCCGATTGATGTATTCGAACGTGTCGCAGCAAAACTCCAGCTCTTCGCGGTCGTAACCGATCTCGCGTACCACCTGGCGCGCAATAGCCTCCGGGTCCAGGTTGTCCCAGGCGGCGCAGGTGATCTCTCCTGCATTTACGACCAGATTGGTGGTCGTCAGGGTTTCGCACGCCACACGGCTCTTGGGATCCTGCTCAATGCAGGCATCGAGGATGGCATCGGATATCTGGTCGCACACCTTGTCGGGATGTCCTTCTGAGACCGATTCGGAAGTGAACACATGATCGGCGCGTATTTTACTCATCTTAAAACCTCTATTCGTTTATTCGGATTTATGAATATGGATCAGGAATGTACCTAAATACCTACATCGGTTCTATCAAAAATGAGTAAAAAATCGCTTTTTCCGCTCAATGCTTGACCCTATGGCTCCAGTTTCAGCACACTTTACCGCAAGCATGAAAGAGTATACCAAGGATGACCTGATCAAGTTCCTTCCCCGATTCGACACCTTCGTTGGAATCGACTCGGACGGGTGCGTATTCGATACCATGGAAATCAAGCAGAAGGAGTTCTTCCACCCCCATATTATCCGGCACTGGGGCCTGGAAGCCATTGAGCCGCAGGTGCGGGCGGCTGCCGAATTTGTCTACCTCTACTCCACCTACCGTGGGCTGAACCGTTTCCTCGGCCTTTGCAAAACCTTTGAACTGCTGCAGGACTGGCCGGAAGCCAGTGAACACGCTGACCTGCCGGATCCGGCTGACCTTCGTGTCTACTGCGACACCGGCCTTCCGCTCAGCAATGCAACCATCCAGGCCGAGGCCGACCGCACCGGCAGTCCATTGCTGGCAGCCGCCCACGAGTGGAGTGTCGAGCTCAACCTGGATATTGACCGGAACATGCCGCCCCCCCCGCCTTTCCTGGGAGTTGAACAGGCGCTCCAGCGTATCGAGCAGCACTCCGATGTCATTGTTATTTCGCAGACCCAGGCGGTGGCGCTCCTGAAAGACTGGTATCGTGACAACCTCGACCAATATGTTTCGGTCATCGCCGGGCCGGAGCTGGGCAGCAAGATCGACCATTTCACCATGGCGGCTGTAAACCGCTATCCCGCCAGCGCCATACTGATGATCGGCGACGCCCCAGGAGACATGGCAACGGCTCAGCGCATCGGATGTAATTTCTTCCCGATCAATCCCGGTCGTGAGGTGGAAAGCTGGGGCCGGTTTATGAACGAAGGCTATGATCGCTTTCTAGCCGGTGGTTTTTCTGAGGATTACCAAAACCAACTGAACCAGGAATTCAAAGCCCTTTTGCCGGGGACACCGCCATGGAAATCTGGAACTTAACCTAAACATTCACAGAATGCTCAAAGGACACACCGGGTGAGGTTGTGATCTTTGCGTATTTTGTGGTTAGCAAAGGCTGTCGATATGGAAATTGAAAAATTAGAGATGCTGTTAGGTCGGTTTAAAAACGGCGAGATGGATCTGGCACAAACCCTCGATTCGCTGAAGCATATGCCCTTTGAAGATATGGGCTTTGCCAAGGTGGATCACCATCGGGCGCTGCGAACCGGATACCCCGAGGTGGTCTTCTGCCAGGGCAAGACCCACGAACAGGTGGAAAAGATCTTCCTGTCGCTCGAAAAGCACAACGGCAACATCCTGCTCACCCGCGCCGAACCCGAACTCTTTGACCGTTTAACATTAGTCGACCAGCGCCTGATCTACAACGAGCTGGGCCGGACCATTACCCTCGAACAGGAAGAGCGGGACAAGGCCGGGAGCGTGCTGGTAATATCGGCCGGAACCGCTGATATCCCGGTCGCCGAGGAGGCTGCCGTCACGGCTTCGATTTCCGGTGCGAACGTGGAACGCCTCTACGATTGCGGCGTGGCGGGCATTCATCGGCTGCTGGCCCAGAACCGGAAGATTCAGCAGGCTCGCTGCATCGTGGCGGTCGCCGGCATGGAGGGCGCCCTGCCTTCCGTCGTCGGCGGACTGGCCCCCTGCCCCGTCATCGCCGTTCCCACATCGGTGGGGTACGGCTCCCACCTCAACGGAATCGCTCCGCTGTTTACCATGCTGAACTCCTGCGCCCCGAACATTACCGTCGTTAATATTGACAATGGCTTCGGTGCAGGATTCTGTGCCGCCATGATCAATAGCGGAAATGGAACACAAAGGCACTAAGCGTTCGAAGACCCGCCGTTGCATGATCTTTGCGTCTTCGTGTTTATCTGACTTGCTTCCGCGATGGCCTTCGTGGATATTGCGCGATTCGTTAACCCGGAGAAGCATATGATCAAGGCATGTGATTTGAAGAAAACATCCGTTATCGACATCGACGGTGCGCCGCATTGTGTCGAAAACATTTCCCAGCAGGCACCGACCGCGCGCGGCGGCAACACCTTGTACAAGGTGCGCTTCCGCAATGTCTCCAACCAAGCCAAGGTCGACAAGACCTTTCGCGGCGAGGATGTCCTGCAGGAAACATCCTATGAAACGAGGGAAGTGCAGTATCTCTACCAGGATACCGACCGCTACGCCTTCATGGATCTGGACAGCTACGAGCAGTTCGAGCTGGTGAAGGATGATATCGAGGAGTGCCTGCCCTTTCTGGTCGAGGACATGGAGGGCATCATCGCCCTCGTATCCAACGGCAAGGTGCTGACCCTGCGCATGCCCGATGTGATCGAGCTGGAAATTGTCGAATGCCCGCCGTCGATGAAGGGTGCTTCCGCAACATCGCGCACCAAACCGGCCATCTTGACAACCGGTCTGACCGTGCAGGTCCCCGAATACATTGAACAGGGTGAAATCATCAAGGTGGATACCCGTGACCGCAAGTATCTCTCGCGAGCCTGATTACGGACCGCATTATCAAAAGACCTGAATAATGTTGATTTGTCGCCCCATCTTTCCTGCAATGGCCTCTCAATGAAAATCGGTCTTACACTTGGAGGCGGCGGAGCCAGGGGATTCGCACACATTCCGATTCTGGAAGTGTTTGATGAACTGGGCATCAAGCCTTGTTGCATCACCGGCACCAGCATCGGCGCCATTCTGGGGGCGCTTTATGCAGCCGGCCATTCCGCCACGGATATTGCGGAAATGTTCCATGAACTCATCGTGCCGCCCAACGCCCGTCTCAAGGATATTATCCGCAGCAAGGATTTCCTGAAGATCTTCAGCCTTATCGACCCGCATGTAAGCCTCAAACCCCAGGGCCTCATCAAGGGTCAGAAGCTGCTCTCGTATCTCTACGACCAGATGAAAGTCGACACCTTCGACGAACTGCACATACCGCTGACCGTCGTGGCTACCGATTTCTGGCGCAACGAACAGGTTGTGTTCAATACCGGCGACCTGCTTCCGGCGCTCCGGGCCAGCATGGCCCTGCCCTACATCTTCACCCCCGTCACGATCGACGATCGCGTGCTGGTTGACGGCGGACTGGTGAATAACGTGCCCCTCGACCTCCTCGACCCGGCATGCGATGTACGCGTGGCTGTCGATATTCTGGGAAAACGGTCATCACCGCCCACCAAAATTCCGTCGCCGCGCGATGCCGTCATCCACACCTATCAGGTCATGATGGACGCCATGGCCCGCGAAAAACTCGCCCATCATCCAGTCGATATCTACCTTCGTCCACCGCTGGTTGATGTGGAGATGCTCGATTTCCACAGGCCGTGGGAAATCTATGAACAGGGCCTGGGTGCAAAGGACGCATTCAAACGCCAGTTGGAAGAGCTGCTGGAAAGCCGGCAACAGGACCGGCGGACCGAATAATGCATCCGGACTGGCTTATCATCGACGGCTACAATCTGCTCCATCAGGTAGAGGAATGGGCGGACCTGATTCGACAGGACCTGTCGACTGCCCGGCATCGACTGGTGCGCCGCATCGAAAACACGGCGCACCGGCTGGCTACCCGGACCACCATCGTATTTGACGGACGTGAAGCGGGTCATGATGCATCGCTCACCTCGCCGCAGCTCGAGGTGTTCTTTTCGCCCGGCGATCTCTCCGCCGATACGGTCATCGAACGACTGGTATCCAAAAGCGACCAGCCTGAAAGAATCCTCGTGGTGACCTCCGACCATGCGGAACATGCCACCGTTTCCAGCGCAGGCGCGCAGGTCATGTCGTCGCAGGAATTCTGGGCGCGATGTGAACGGGATGCCCGAAAGACCATGGGCAGGCGCACACCACCCGGGAAGGAACCCAGGCTCGGCGATATCTTCCCCGGGAACCTGTAGGCAAGGATTGCCGTCAATCGCCCGTAAAGACCCGCACCTGACTAATGACCATCGCTGGATCGAGCAGATAGATGGTTGCGGTAAGGTTTTCCTCATGCGCAAGGTCGTGCGTCGTTTCC
>JBNLDM010000088.1:0-17902 GCA_050304335.1 Pontiella sp. | reverse complement strand
CCGGCCATCGGCTGCGCCGCCGCGCTGGGGCTGGCGGCGTGCGCACAGCATCTGGACGAACAGGATTTTGCAGCCGGCGTCATTCGGTTGGCGGACCAGCTTGCCGCCACCCGTCCGACAGCGGTCAACCTGTTCTGGGCGCTGGACCGCTGCCGCAAGGCCACCTGCATGGATGAACTCGTACGCGAAGCACTGGATATTCTGACCGAAGATATCCGGATGTGCCGCGCCATCGGTGAACACGGTGCTCCTCTGATCGGAGAAGGCACGGGGATCCTCACGCACTGCAACGCCGGGGCCCTGGCAACGGGCGATTTTGGTACGGCGTTGTCGCCGATGTACGCAGCGCATGCCGCCGGACGCCGTTTCAGGGTCTACTCCGACGAAACCCGGCCGCTGCTGCAGGGTTCACGCCTGACGGCGTGGGAGCTGCATAAAGGCGGTATCGATGTAGTAACAATCTGCGACAGCATGGCGGCGCAGGTGATGAAGGAGGGGAAGATCGATCTGGTCATCGTCGGGTCCGACCGCATTGCGGCTAACGGCGATGCCGCCAACAAGATCGGAACCTACGGGCTGGCGGTCCTGGCGAAGCACCACAACATTCCATTCTACATCGCAGCGCCGACGTCAACCATCGATACCTCGCTGGCGGACGGCAGCCTGATACCCATTGAGCAGCGCGATCCTTCGGAAATCGGCGGCACCGACGGGGTTGAAGCGTATAATCCCGCCTTCGATGTGACACCGAACGGGCTGATTTCCGGTATCATTACGGAATACGGGGTGCATTGCCCGCCATTTAAATTCAATTGACATCCCGGGCGATCTTGATGAAAACCTAGCTCCCATGAGTTTAGCCATTTGCACATATGGAAATCCGGTTCTTCGCAAGAAGGCCGTGGAGGTAACAGAGATCGACGGTCAGATCCACGAGCTGGCGAAGGAGATGCTGGAGACCATGTATGAGGAGCGCGGTGTAGGGCTGGCCGCCGAACAGGTTGGCCGCACGGAGCGCATGTTCGTGATCGACATTCCGCCGGAGAGCGATGTGGATGACGACGGTCAGCGAGAAAACCCCGACATCGCGATGCCGATGGTGCTGATCAATCCTAAAATCACGGCGCACTCGGAGGATATCCAGATCGGTCCGGAAGGATGCCTGAGTTTCCCCGACATCTTTGCGAATGTGGAGCGGTGGTACGAGGTGGACGCGGAATACATGAATCTCGAAGGGCACATCGTGCAGGTGCATGCCAAGGGATTGCTGTCCCGCGCCATCCAGCACGAGCTCGATCATCTGGACGGCATCCTGCTGGTCGACCGCATGTCGCACGTCAAGAAGGTCGCCCTGTCCGGCAAGCTCAAACGCCTCGTCAAGCAGTCCAAACAGACGCTGTAGAAAGAACCGTTAATCGACACTAATCCTCGCTTATGATTCTGTTCTGGTGCATTGGTGGAGATTAGTGCTAATTAGTGGTTTCTAATGATCACGCTAAACAAAACCATCCGGCTGTTTCTCGACAGCATCGGCCGCCGGGACGAATACGAATTCTATCTGAACAAGTTCCAGTCCGAACACACGGCCTGCTTTGCGCTCCTGTGTCCGGATCCGGGCAGTATCGAGGCGGGTGCCGAGATCCTGGCTTTTGATCTGCATTTCCTGCTGCGACTTGAACTGGTGCCGGCGATACTGCTCTGCGGCGAAAAGGCGCATGCTATGCGCGATGCACTTTCCTCCGAAGCGATCTTCCAGTTCCACAATCTGCAGGACGGCGACGCCAATACATTCATCCAGCAGGCTAAAAACAACGAGAAGGTGCCGGTATTGGTGACGGAACAGGCCGATCTGGAAACGGTTTTGCTTCAACTGGTTCCCGATGTCGCCCGGCGCGTCCACTTTATCCGGGCGGCGGGCGGTCTAAGAAACAGTCTGGGCGATCTCATGCCCTACATCTACACCCAGCGGGAAAACACCCATCCGCCGGAGCAGCTTGAGTTCGACTATCCGGCGCTGGGCAGGAAGCTGCTGGAGGAGCGGCCCGGGCTGCACGTGTCGATCACATCGCCCCTCAACCTGCTGCAGGAAATATTCACGGTAAAAGGTGCGGGTACCCTGTTCCGGAAGGGGAGCGAGATCCGCCATTATCAAGGCCTCGCCGATGTCGACCATGACCGTCTGGTCGAACTGCTTGAAACCAGCTTCGCCAAGAAGCTGAGAAGCGAATCGTTCCTGGCCAACGTGGTCGAAGCATACATCGAAAAGGAGTATCGCGGGGCTGTCCTGCTTGAGGAGCATTCCGCCGGACTCTATCTCTCCAAGTTTGCCGTGGGGCGCGAAGCCCGTGGCGAAGGGCTGGCGATGGAACTGTGGAACGCGGTCTGCGACAACCACGCGTCGCTGTTCTGGCGTTCGAATGCGGCCAATCCTTTCAACTCATGGTACCACCAGCGGGCCGATGGACATCACCTTGATGGGAAGTGGCAGATCTACTGGCGCGGTGTCTCGTCCAGGGCTATCTCCGACATTATCGACTATTGCGGTACGCGGGCTGAGGACTTTGCGTAGCCGGGGTGAAACTGTCATCTACATTGACACTCCGCCCCTCAAGCACTAGTTTTTCGGCATTTCCGAATTAACAAAAGGACGATCATATTATGAGCACATTTGATTTTGCAAAGAATGAGCTGGAACTTTCCAGCGGGAAAAAGGTGGGTTACTACAGCCTCAAGGCATTGGAGGAAAAGGGCTACGGCGATTTTTCGAAAGTACCGAAATCAGTCCTGATCCTGATAGAATCGCTGGTGCGCATGCAGGGCCACCCTGCGTATACACCGGAGCAGGTTGAAACGCTGGCCAAATGGACCCCGTCCGCCGATAAGGACGAGCTGCCCTACATGCCTGCGCGCGTTCTGCTGCAGGACTTTACCGGTGTGCCGTGCGTGGTCGATCTCGCCGCCTTGCGTTCCGCCATGCAGAAGGCGGGCAAGGATCCCGCCCGGATCGAGCCGCTCATTCCCGTCGATCTCGTCATCGACCACTCCGTTCAGCTGGACGACGCCGGACATGCCACCTCCTTCAAGATCAATGTCGGTCGCGAGTTTGAACGCAACGAAGAGCGCTATAAGTTCCTTAAATGGGGTCAGCAGGCCTTTGAAAAACTGCGCGTACTGCCGCCCGGCCTCGGCATCTGCCACCAGATCAACATGGAATACCTCGCCGGCTGCGTCATGACCGGTGAAGACGGCGTGGCCTATCCGGACACCCTTGTCGGAACCGACTCGCACACCACCACCATCAACTGCATGGGCGTGCTGGGTTGGGGGGTCGGCGGTATCGAAGCCGAAGCGGCCATGCTCGGCCAGCCGATTCCGATCCTCACGCCGGAAGTCGTCGGTTTTAAACTGACCGGCAAACTCCGCCCGGGAGTCACCGCCACCGATCTGGCGCTGACCGTGACCAAGATGCTGCGCGAGCTCGGTGTGGTCGGCAAGTTTGTCGAGTTCTACGGCGAAGGCGCAGCCAATTTGACCCTGGCCGACCGCTGTCCGGTCGCCAACATGGCACCCGAATACGGTGCCACCATGGGCTTCTTCGCCATCGATGAAAAGACGATCGCCTATCTCAAGGAAACCGGCCGTTCAGACGAACAGTGCGAACTGGTTGAAAAATACTGCAAGGTCCAGGGTCTCTGGGGCTTCGAAGGGGCGGAAGCGGACTACAACGCTACGCTTGAACTGGACCTCGCCGATGTTGAACCCTGCGTCGCCGGTCCGAACAAGCCACAGCAGCGTCTACCGCTCAAGGAGCTCAAGACGGAGTTCAACACCGACTTCAATCCGACCGACAAGGAAGTTGAAGTACCCGACTTTGGTACCATGAAGGATGGCGCTGTTGTAATTTCCTCAATCACCAGTTGTACCAACACCTCCAATCCAAGCCTGATCATGGGCGCTGGGCTGATCGCCAAGAAGGCGGTGGAAAAGGGCATGAAGGTGCCGGCCTACGTCAAGACCTCGCTGGCCCCCGGCTCGCAGGTTGCCACCGAATACCTGCAGGAATCCGGGCTGCTGGAACCGCTCGAACAGCTCGGCTACAATGTGGCCGCGTACGGTTGCGCCACCTGTATCGGCAACTCCGGCCCGCTGGCCGAACCGATCGAAGCCGCCATCAAGGACCACAATCTGACGGTCGGTGCCGTGCTGTCCGGCAACCGCAACTTCGAGGGTCGCGTCCATCCGCTGACCAAGTCCAACTATCTCGCGTCGCCGCCGCTGGTGGTCGCCTACGGCCTGGCCGGTACGGTCGATATTGATCTGGAACAGGACCCCATCGGCAAGGACGGCGACGGCAACGATGTCTATCTGAAGGATATCTGGTACACGGACGAAGAACTGATCGAGGCCATCAAGATCGCGGCCAACAGCGACTACTATAAGCAGATCTATGCCGATGTCTTCACGGCCAACGACCAGTGGAACGAGCTCGAGATCGGATCCGGCGAAACCTTCGCATGGGACGATGCGTCGACCTATATCCGCGAACCTTCATTCTTTGAAGGCTGCGACCAGCCCGCCGGCGAGCTGAGTGATATTTCCGATGCCGCCGTGCTCGGCTACTTCGGCGACTTCATCACCACCGACCACATCTCCCCGGCCGGCGTGATCCCGGAAGAAAACCCGACCACCCAGTATCTGCTCGAGCGCGGGGTTGAAAAGCGAGACTTCAACAGCTTCGGTTCGCGCCGCGGTAACCACGAAGTCATGATGCGCGGCACCTTCGGCAACATCCGTATCCAGAACAAGCTCGTAGACCGTGCCGGCGGTTTCACCGTCAAGGATGGTGAAGAGATGCCGATCTATACCGCCGCGATGAAATACATCGATGAAGGTAAAGATCTGGTGGTGCTTGCCGGCCAGATGTACGGCGCCGGTTCCTCGCGCGACTGGGCCGCAAAGGGGACCAAACTGCAGGGCATCAAGGCGGTCATCGCCGAAAGCTTCGAGCGCATCCATCGCTCCAACCTGGTCGGCATGGGCGTGGTACCGTGCGAGTTCATCAACGGCGAAACGGCGGAAAGCCTGGGCCTGACCGGCAAGGAGAGCTTCTCCATCAGCGGCATTGCTGACGGTTTCAGGCCCGGCAAGATCCTGACCGTCAAGGCCGACGACAAGGAATTCCAGGTTAAGGCCCGCGTCGACACGCCGCTCGAAATAGAATACCTCAAGAACGGCGGCGTGCTGAACTATGTCCTGCGTAACTTCATGAGCGAAGCGTAAACGTAGTGCGTATTGCGCAAGAGGGCGGTCCGGATGGGCCGCTTTTTTTACTAGAACCTATCCCAAAACCATGTTTAGCGCCCGGTCGAGGGACCGGGCCTACACCAATTTCCGCGGGAAATTGCATACTGTAGGCCGCGTGCCCTCACTCGGCGAAGGTTCTAGGATAGGCTCTAGGCGGGGCGTGCTCCCCGCGCACTCCGCGGACAACCGGTACAAAGGATTGAAACCGGGTTGGCAACAAACTAGCTTAAGGATAAGAAGTTGATAAGTTAGTGCAATGTGTAGAAATTGCAATCCGCCGGTATTGGACAGGATTGTCGTGAGAGGTATTGGATCGCGTTGTGCCGCCAGTGCCGGGCGGCGAACATGTTTTGGATGAAAGGGTTGGAAGAATGAGAGCTGTTTTGGTGTATCGCATCCTCGGGATCATGACCTTGCTCGCGGCGTGGAACGGCCGGGCCGCCGAAAGATGGAGCGATCCGGAGGTTTTCCGTGTCAATAAGGAGCCGGCCCATGCGGAATTCGTCGTATACGACAACCGTTGGGCGGCGAAGCAACCCTTCGATCCGACCCGACCCTGGAGCGGCGATTCCTATCAAACCCTGAACGGAGCCTGGGATTTCAACTGGTATCCCAATCCTGGTGCGGTTCCGGAAAACTGGTACAAGGCGGATGGCGGGGTTTCAGCGTGGGATGAAATCCGGGTGCCGGGAAGCTGGCAGAGCTATGGCTTTGACCGCCTGTACTACTTGAATTCAACGTTGCCCTTCTGGTTCGACTACGACGGGAAAGGCGAAAAGCGCAGGGATGGCTTTGCCGACGGGGATGCCCTGAATGCCAGTGCGATCGCCGGGCATGTCCCGGCGGAGACCGTATCCATCGGGTGCTACCGCAAGTGGGTCGAGCTGACAAAGAATCAGCTCGAGGGGCGAACGGTATTGCGTATCGGTGCCGTGGAGGCTGGTGTCGGCGTGTACGTGAACGGCAGGGAGGTGGGCTACAGCCAGGACAGCATGACCCCCGCTGAGTTCGACCTCTCCTCTTATTTGATACCCGGCAGGAATCTGATTGCCCTGCAGGTATACCGCTGGACCGACGGCAGTTATCTGGAGATCCAGGACATGATTCGCTGGAGCGGGATCCATCGCGATGTCTTTCTGCGATTCGAGCCTTTGGAGCATATCAGCGACATTGCCTTCACGGGAACCCCTTCTGCCGATCTGAAAACAGTGAATGCCACGTATTCCGTTGATGTTCATAATGCGTCCGGCAAGGAACTGAAAGGCGTCAAGCTGGCTTTTGATCTCATATCCAACAGCAGTGGAAAAACGGTCGAAAAATGGAGCCATAAGCTTCCTGTAGTTGCCTCAGGCAGCTCTGTCGAGGTGCAGGGGGAGCTTCGTCTTGACGATCTGGAGCTGTGGAGTCCCGACCAGCCCAACCTCTACACACTGCTGGCAACGCTTAAAACCAGATGGGGAAATGTCATCGAGGTGGTCCGGATCGACACCGGCTTCCGTCGCTTCGAAAGCCGGAACGGCAACCTCTACCTGAACGGACAGCGCTTCTTCATCAAGGGGGTCAACCGGCACGAGCACGATCCGAAGCTGGGTCATTTCGTTTCGCCGGACACCATGATCCGCGACCTGGAACTGATGAAGCGGAACAACATCAATACGGTGCGCACGTCCCACTATCCAAACGACGAACGCTGGTACTACCTGTGCAACCGGTACGGTATGGTGCTGCTCGACGAGGCGAACGTGGAGTCGCATCACGTATCGAAACTGATCCCGGGCAACTATCCGCAGTGGATCCCCCAGGCTGTTGACCGCGTCGTCAATATGGTGGAACGCGACAAGAACCATCCTTCGGTGTTTATCTGGTCGCTAGGCAACGAGCAGGGAGCCGGCTGGTGCAAGACGTTCGATGCACAGTACGAGAAGGTCAAGCAACTGGATTCAAGCCGTATGGTCATGTGCGACCGCGGAAACCGCACCTCCTCACCCACGGAAAATCCTGCGCATGCGGACAAGCCCGACGCCATTACGCCCATGTACAGGGCGCTCGACAAAATGAAAGGTTATCTGGAGAGCGGCGACCACCGTCCCTTCTTTATGTGTGAATACCGCCATGCGATGGGGAATGCCGTGGGGGCATTGAAGGATGTATGGGATTTCATCTACGAGCATGAGGATAAAGGCGTCAACGGGGGCTGCATTTGGGACTGGGTCGACCAGGGCGTGATGGCCACCAATCAAAACGGAACCGTGTACTACCAGTATGGCGGCGACTGGGGCGACGAAGACGCCAACGCGGACCACTTCTGCATGAACGGACTGGTGCTGCCCGACCGCGGCTGGACACCGAAGCTGCCCGAAGTCAAGAAGTGCTACGAGCCCTTCATGACGCGGGCCGTATCACTGCCGGACGCTTCCTTCGAAGTCCGCAACCGCCTGAATCAATCCAACCTGAACCAGTATGAAATCATATGGCAGCTGCGTGCGAACGGCATTGTCGTGCAGTCGGGATCGCTTCCTGCCCTGAGTGTTCCTCCCGGCGGGACGGGAGCATTCACCGTACCCGTCGATCAGAACACCATGGAGGAGGGGAAAGAATACTTCCTGCGCATCGGATACAAGACATTAACGGATTCGGTGTGGGCAAATGCCGGACATGAGATAACGTTCGCGGAATTCAAGCTGGGGGGCTCATACGCAATGCCGCTCGAGGTGGCAAATGAAGCGCCCGGCGTGATGTCGCAAGACGGTCGCATCACGGTCACTGCGGGAAATGGACTCACCTGCATATTTGACCAGAAGGAAGGGGCGTTGATCTCGCTTTCGATCAAGGGCAAAGAACTGCTCGCGCCACGGGTCGGTCACCGTACCAGGATGTTCGACGTCGCTTCTGCAGGCATCGATAATTACGGTTGGGGAGGACGGTCCGTCCTGAAGGAGTACGACCGGCTGGAACTGGACCGGTTGGAAAAGGCGTCGCCGTCCGAGATTGTTTTCGGCATCACCACGAACAAGGTCGTCGTGCGCATCCAAACCTCGTACCGCAGCCCACGGAATGCGGGATTTGATGAAGCGCAGGCCTGGACCATTGATGGCGCAGGACAGATTAGTCTCATTGAATCGGTGAAGCCCGGCGGAGAACTCGGAGACAGCGTTTGGGTTCCGAGGGTGGGCCTGCGGCTCGATCTGATCAAGGATCTGGAAAACGTAACCTACTATGGCATGGGTCCACAGGATAACTACGTCGATCGTTCATACGGCGCCTGGATGGATATCTATTTAACAACGGTGCAGAAATGTTTCATCCCCTATCCCAGGCCGCAGGATCAAGGCAACCATGAAGGGGTACGATGGATGCGTTTGACCGATTCCGCCGGCAACGGGTTGGAGATTATGACCCACGAGCCCTTGTCGATGAGTGTGCTGCCCTACACGCAGGAGGAGATTGGTGCGGCGCGCCATACCGTTGACCTGCCATCGCCGTCGGTCACGGAGCTGCGTATCGCAGCCCAGGTCTCCGGTGTGGGTAACGGCTCCTGCGGGCCGGTTACCATGGATCCGTACAAGGCCCGCTCCAAAGCGACTGAATACCGTTTAATCCTGAAGCCGTTTTCTGTAGAGTGACGGCGTGTAAGGATGATACGGATTTATGGCAAGGGATAAGATCAGGATTCTGGGCATCGATACCTCCCTGCGCTCCACGGGTGTAGGGATTGTCGAAGCAAGCGGTTCCGAGATGCGGGCCATCGCCTATGGCCGGATTCGGAATAAACCGTCGGATCCGCATTCAAAATGCCTCGAAAACATTTATGATTCGATTACGGAACTCATCGAGGCACACCGTCCCGATTGTGCGGCGATCGAAGGGGCGTTCTTTGCGAAGAATGCCCGCACCGCGATGGTGCTGGGGCAGGCACGCGGTACCGCCATAACGGCCTGTGCGAAAAAGGGGCTGGATATCACCGAACACTCCCCGCGAAAGGTCAAGCAGTCGCTGGTCGGCACCGGTGCGGCGCAGAAGGATCAGGTGGCCAAGATGGTCATGCGGTTGCTCAACCTGAAGGAACAACCGCAGGAGGATGCCGCGGACGCGCTCGCCATCGCCATCTGCCACCATCACCAGCTCGCGCTCCCGCAAGAACTCCGCGCAAAGACTATTTGACTGAAAATGTTTGTTTTCACCACAGAGATCACAGTGGAATGCGGAGGGAACGTCGCTACGTCCTTCGTGTCCTCTAGCGATGCGGGTGGTTAGAATTCATGAGCGGGAACCTTAAACCTGAATGGAAGACGGAGCAGACGATCTGCTCGTATGACGTCGATCCGCACCAGACGGCGCGGTTGCCGGCACTGTGCCGGTTCATGCAGGAGGCGGCCTACCTCCATGCCGAGCATCTGGGGCTGGGACACCCGTTTCTGGCCGAACGGGGATTGGCCTGGGTGCTGGCGCGGCAGCGGATAGACGTCAGCAGACTGCCGAAGTGGGGCGATTTGGTGCACATTCGTACCTGGCCGTCGGGTCGCGACAAACTGTTTTTCCATCGCGACTTTGAGATCTCCAATGGATCGGGGCGGCGACTCCTGGTGGCATCCAATGCCTGGTCGCTGATCGATATCGAAAAACGTGAACGGGTGCATCCCGATATCTATCTCCGCGTAGATATTCCCGAGGGGCAGAAGGTGTTTGAAGCCAGGCCGGCCCGACTGAAAGGATTCAACTGCAAAGGCGGATTAACCATGCCGGTGACCTATGGCGATCTGGACCTGAATGGGCATGTCAACAATGTGCGCTACATTGAATGGATGTTGAACGCACTGCCGCTCGGTTTCCATGAAATGCACACCATCCGGCAGCTTGAAGTCAACTATCTGGCCGAGGCGGTGTACGGTCAGTCCGTTTCAATCTACTCCGAAGAAACCGGGCCGGAGCAATTCAACCACATGATCAAGGCCGATGATTTGGAGCTTTTCCGGTCACGAAGTGTCTGGAGCAAAACCGGAGAGTGAGAATCAACGATCACGGTGCTCGTCAGTCCCGCAGCGGCATGATCACCTTGTAGACTTCGATGCGTGGTTCTCCCTCTGCCTGATATGCCTTGGCGATACTGGCCCTCAGTTCTGAGTTTTTGTATGCGTCAAATGCTTCCTGCGACTCCCAGAGATAGAAGCCTGCAAATTCCCCTGTGTTCGCATCCTGCAGATAGTATTTCTGCAGTAGGCCATCGAGCGCACGGAACTCGGGTGCCCGTTTCTCCATGATCTCCTCCACTTCATCCAGTGACAGCTTCGATTTAAAGCGGACCAGCAATGTCAGTGCCGGATGGCTCATGATCTTCCTCCGTTTCTGTCCAGTCGGACCTTTGAATAAACGTAGCAGTCGATGTATGTACCGTCGAGCGGCAGTTTTTTGCGCCCTATGCCCTCCTTGCGGTAGCCGCATTTGATGGCGACGCGCTCGCTGGCCTTGTTTTGTTTAATCATGTTGATTTCGATGCGAACGACACCGAGTTCGTTGAATGCAATTTTCTCCAGTTGCCGCACGGCCACGCAGGCGATGTTGCGGCCCCAGTAGGCTTCATCGACAAAGTAGCCGATTTCCGCACAATGCTTGCGGCGCGCTTCTATATGCAGGCCCACTGCACCCACAACATTTCCATTTAGAAGAATGGAATAGTTATATTGGGTTCCGCTGTTTCTCAGTGCGGCGTTCTTCCGCAGAAACTCCCTTTCCTCCCGGATGGTTTTCGGCTTGGCCGGAAAGTAGATGAACTTCGGGCTGTTCAGGATCTCGGTGAAGCGTTTCGCGTCGCCGACCTGCTGGTATCGGATGGATATTGTGTCTTTCATCAGCCGTGCAGAATAACAACCAAAAAGGCCGAAGGCGATACCTACGGCCCATGATTAAAAGGGTAGGGACGGTTCGCCGAACCGTCCGCGGCTTTCGCCGAAAGCCCCCTGTCTGTTACCAGTTTTCGGCCAGCACTTCGAAATGGGCCTGGGGATGGGCGCAGGCGGGACACATGGCCGGTGCTTCCTCGGCTTCGTGGATATAACCGCAGTTACGGCAGCGCCAGATTACCTTTCCGTCCTTCTTGAATACCTTGCCCTCATTCAGGTTTTTCAGCAGGTCGCGGTAGCGTTTTTCATGCTGCTTTTCAGCAATGGCGATCTTTTCAATCACGGAGGCAATGGCTGTGAATCCTTCTTCGCGGGCCTTGGCCGCAAACGCCGGATACATATCCGTCCACTCCTCATTTTCGCCACCGGCGGCGGCTTCAAGGTTTTCGGTAGTGGTGCCGATCATTCCGGCAGGAAAGGTGGCGGTGACTTCCAGTTCGCCCCCTTCGAGAAACTTGAAGAAACGCTTGGCATGCTCCTTTTCCTGTTCAGCGGTTTCGGTAAAAATGTCCGCGATCTGCACATAGCCTTCCTTCCTGGCAGCACCGGCATAATAGGTATACCGCGTGCGTGCCTGCGATTCACCGGCAAAGGCTTTCAGCAGGTTCTTTTCGGTTTCGGATCCCTTGATTGACGGCATAATTAAGCTCCCTGGTTATAGATTTGGTAAAATATGCAAGATCAATAAGTATATTCAAACGGAGCTCATCCCAAAGCCCGGAAAGCGTCAGGCGGAATCATTAGATGCGATCTAAAGAAAAAGAGCAGGCTGGGTAGGCCTGCTCTCTTATTTTAGTAGGGCAGGAAGGGTTTTACCCATTCCCTGCCTGCAATTTAATGGCTAACCTCGACCTTGCCGCCCTTGGGCTGGCCGATAGCGGCCAGCAGCTCGCCGAACCAGGGTTCATCGATGTTAAACGGCTTGCCGCCGGCGATGCGCGGAAATTCGCAGGCGCGCAGCTCATCGTTCTGATCCTCGTCGTGGCCGACCACGCCGCCTATGCCGGCTATAGCGGAATCAACCGCTACGTCGCAGCATTCCTTGATGAGCTTGAGGTCGGCTTCGTTGGAGGCGGCGGCGCGCGCATAGTAGCCGGACTTCTGGATCAGCACCTTCTCGGCGTCGAGCAGCTTGGCAAACTGCTTGCCGAACCAGGCACCCGGATTGACGGCATCCAGCTTGACGTGACCGAAGGCGTCGCGCGGAACCGCTTCGCCTGCGGCCTCCATTTCCTTGACGATCGATTCAACACCGGCACCTTCGGAGATGAAGATGTTCACGTTGTCGACTTCGTCCATCACCTTTTTGAGGCGCTCGGCCTCGGCGGCAATGTTGATTTCCATTTCCGGTACAAATACGGCATGGACATCCTTGCGCTCCTGTGAAAGGCCGAGATCGGGCAGGAAGTCGAGCTCGTGGAGATTTTCGCGGTAGACCTTGGCGGTGTAGGCGGTCAGCCAGCCGCAGTTGCGTCCCATTACTTCGTGTACGATGAGCATGCGCGGGTTGGCATTGTGCTCGGCGACCACGTTCGCAAAATACTTCGCGCCCTCTTCGGCGGCGGTCCAGGCTCCGAGGCTCTGCTTGATCGGATAGACGTCGTTGTCGATGGTCTTCGGCAGGCCGACCACGATCAGGCTGTAGTCGTTTTCGGCCAGGTAGGCCGCAAGATCGGCCGCCGTAGTGTTGGTGTCGTCGCCGCCGATGGTGTGGAGCACGTCGACGCCGTCCTTGACGAGCTGGTTGGCCGCAACTTCAAGCGGGTTCTGGCCGGGCTGTACGAGGCCGCGCTTTTCGCAGTCCTTGACGTTGGTCAGCTTCACGCGGCTGTTGCCGATCGGGCTGCCGCCGTGCTTGTAGAGGACGGCGGCATTCCTGCGGATCTCGTCGGTGATGGTGATCGATTCGCCCTTCAGCAGGCCCTTGTAGCCGCCGACGTAGGCGATGATTTCCGTCTCCGGAGAGACCTCGGTGTAGCGCTCGATGAGACGGCCGACAGCGGTGGACAGGCACGGGGCCAGCCCGCCGGCGGTCAGCAGGGCAACTTTCTTTACAGCCATGATTGTTCCTTTCGGTTCAAGAGTTTGAAAATGAGCGGCCAATGATGGGAATCAGCAACCAAAACGCAAGCGGGAATTGCGGCTAATGGGCTAGCTGGCTCGAGGGCGTAATTGCAGCGCAAGCAACCACATGTTTTGCATGATGGGGCGAATCCATAATGATTCGTTAGTAAAAGATGCTAAAAAACGTATTCATGATAAGGGTTTTTACGTTGCCTCTGCTTGCATGTAAGTTTTTACTGTAATGTTCATAAATACTCACGTGTAAGGGGGAAAGTATGGGGATCGAACGCAACTATTCATCAGGGTTCTCGTTTGGTATTACAGTTGTTTTCTTTGCTACAGTTTTTGCGTCTGGGTGGACGTTCGCAGGACCTTTGGAGATTCAACTGACTGAAACCGGACAGCTATCCGGAGTGACGTCAGTATCCAAGATTGAGTATGCGCCGGAGCAGGATTTGCTGTTCTTGCTTTCAGGGAGCGACATCCGCATTGTGCGAGGCGCAACCGGAGAAATCATCGATACCCATACAGCGACGGAGTCCTTCACCGACATGGATCTGACGCGCGACAACCGCTATCTTTTCGTTGCGGACTATGGAGGTGAACGCACGGGGTACGGCACTCCGCTGGCTCCGCACTACGTGCACCGGTATGATACGCAGGAGAAAGCATGGGCCATTGCCCAGGCCCCGAAAATTGCATGGAAGATAGAGGCGGTTAGCTCCGACCGGGTCCTGTTGCAGGAACATGACCAGCACGTGGACATGACATTGAACAGCTTTGGCTCAACAATGACCGAACTTTCGCGAATTCGTGCAGATTACTACGGAGATCTGGAATACGATCCCGATACAGGGCGAGCCTACCATGGCTGCTCCGGTTCCTCTTCCAGGGAAATTCATGTGCGAACGATCGAAGGAGACACTCTCGTCAACAGCGGTGATACAGGTGTCTATGGGACCGCGCAGAATGGCGGTGGAACATGCGTGTTGTCCACGGATGGAGCATTTCTTTACTACGGTAAACTGCAGGTCGAAGCGATGAATGTTCGTAACAACCTGCGGATGTTCCCGGAGGCCATCTATGCGGCATCACCTCAGATGACGTTTGGTAAAACGAGTTACTACACTGCAGGAACGGGGACGCTTCTGGGCTCCTGGGGATTCACCTGCGGCGCGCTGGGCGTAAGCGAAGACGGTCAGCATGTCTGGGCGTATGCCTCTGATACCGGAACGATGTACCATTACACGATTTCAGGGTCCACGGAGAAAGTGCTGCTGTATCTGGAGATAAACGGCCCACGGGCAGTAGGCTACACCAATGAGGCTCAATTTGCTGCGACCGCCTTGTACATGGATGGTAGCGAGGTAGATGTTACTTCAAACTGCACATGGTCGGTGGACGATGCTTCATTCGGTACCATCGGTGGTTCCGGCATGCTTACTACCCTGTTGCGTCCTGGGGTCTTTACGGTTGAGGCTTCCTATACGGAAGGCGACCGGATGCTGTCTGCAACCCGTGACATTGAGTGTATTTCCGGATATGGAATCAGCGGTGTCAGAGAAGTGGAGTCATACTCGTTAGGCACGGCACCCTCTCAGATCGAATATTCTCCTCTGTATGAGTTGATGTTCCTGCGCCGGCAAGATTCGATTCTGGTGGTCGATACCGCCTCACGTGAAATCCTTTCAACGCAAGTGGCCACCAATACGTTTACGGATATGGATTTGACGGAGGATGGGCGCTACTTGTTTGTGGCCGATTATGGTGGTGAGCGCACAGGGTACGGTACGCCGCTGGCGCCGCACTATGTGCATCGGTATGACGCGTTGCAGGGTCGCTGGGACGTTGCTAAGGCGCCTAAGATTGCCTGGAAGATAGAGGCGGTTGCCGCCAACCGTGTGCTTTTACAGGAGCACGATCAGTGGATTAGCATCACCTTAAACAGCTTTGACGGGGCGGTCACCGAGCTTTCCCGCATCGCGTCTGATTACTACGGCGACATGGAATACGATCCGGAAACAATGCGGGTTTACCACGGGAACTCGGGTTCGTCGTCCAGAGAGATTGATGTACGTACCGTCGTGGACGACACCCTTGTGAGCAGCGGGGGCACGGGTACGTACGGCACGGCGCAGAATGGCGGCGGAACCAGCATTCTTTCTACGGATGGAACCTATTTCTACTACGGTCGTCTGCAGGTTGATGCGATGAATGTGAAATCCAATCTGCAAATGATGACCCAGAGTATTTACGCCGCTGCACCGCATGTTGCATTTGGTCCTGCCCGGTATTACGACGCGGAGACCGGTAATGAACTGAGCGGCTTTGGTTATTCCACAACAATTTATGGTCTGAGCGAAGATGGGTGTCAGTTATGGGCGTTTGAGTCTGCCGGTAATATATTGCACCACTATGAAGTAGACCGAAAGCTTAACCGGGCATCGCTCGATCTTCCGTATCTGGTGCATGAGGTCGACGGAGAACTTGTCGGGACATGCCAGATTGAGCTTGATGAAGCGCAGACGAATGATGTGGCGTTCACGGTGCGCTGCTCGGCGCCGGACAGTGTCACCGTTCCGGCATCTGTAACCATACCGGCGGGATCCCTGGCGGCGGACTTTGATATCACCATCGTGGATTTCGATGTTTTGGACGGCTCCCGGCACGTCAATATCGAGGCGGTTGCCGAGGGATTCTATTCCGGTCGTGGCCGGTTGGGACTTCTTTTCGATGAAGCGACGCACCTGTTTGTGGATATTCCCTCTGAAGCGTACGAAGGGGATGGCCTGCTGAAACTGGCTGGATCTTTGACCGTTCATACCGCGCCTGCCAGCAATCTTGTGGTAAACCTCTACGTTGAAGATCCATCCGCCATCGAAGTGCCTGCAACAGTCAGCATACCCGCCGGAGCCACGAACGTTACATTTGATATTACGATACTTGACGATGATCTGCTGGATGGGCCGCAGCAGGTGACCGTCCTTGCCGTCACGGAATATGAGGGGTATACCAATGGTTCGGGCAAAGTGCTCGTGCATGACAATGAGACTGCATCGATATCACTCTCCCTACCCCAGACCGCCTATGAAGGGGCGGAATCGATTGACGGAGCATTGGTTGTTGACCGGGCACCGGTTAAAGATATGACGGTAGAGTTGATTTCCAACAATCCAACGGAAATCGGCAACGGCACCGTCGTCATTCCGGCAGGACAGATATTTGTGCCCTTCACGCTGCGTGTGATTGACGACGCTGAAATCGATGGCATTCAAACCGCGACCATCGAGGCTCGCGTGGAAAACTGGCAGAGCGGCTATGCGTCGGTCTTTATATTCGATGATGAAACCACCGGACTCCATCTCGAGATCCCCGCATCACTGACTGAGGGTGATGGGGTGGTGACCAATGGCGGGGTGGTATCCATTCCTGCAACGGCCATTGTGGAGATCAATGTGCTGCTCACCGTCGCTGATTCTTCCGAATTGAGCGTGCCGGCTTATGCCACGATTCCGGCAGGTGCGAGTCAGGCATTCTTTAACGTGGCAGTTCTGGATGATTCGGATACGGATGGAACATCGGTCGTGTCGGTGTTGGCCCAGGCTCCAGGTTACATTCCGGATTCAAGCAGGATAACAATCGTAGATAACGACCCGCACCATCTTTCAATACAAGGCCTGGCCGGCAATCTTGCATTATTTGAGTCTGCATCAGCCACGATTTCAGCCCGGACAATCGACGAACACCCGGCCACTGCCTTTGCGGAAGCGGTATCGCTGTCAGCAGAAGGGGACCGCGGTGCCGTTACTGTATCCCCGGCCAATGTAACTAATTTCAGTAGCGGGGCCGCTACGGTCCCGGTCAGTTTTGGTAACATAGGTAACGGTGTAATTCTGCGGGGTGAAGCGGGCGGAATTGCCGGCAATAGTTCGCCCTTTAATGTGGTCGGACCGCAAATTTCGATAGCACTTGACGCGATCACCAACACGCTGTTGGTTGCCGGGGAAACTGCTACCCAGACCCTGGTTATCTCCAACTCCGGTAATGCCGATCTTGAGTTTGATATCCAGGGCGCTAGTGGAGGAGCAGGTGGGTCGAATACATTATACGACGGTCTTATGGCTTACTATCCCTTCAACGGGGATGCGTCCGATGAATCCGGCAATGAGCACGATGGAACGGTCAATGGTGCGACGTTGACGACGGACCGCTTTGGTAACGCCGACGGTGCCTACGACTTTAATGGGTCGTCCGCCTACATCAACTGTGGAAACATCATCAATGGCTTCAGTAATTTCACGGTTTCCGCGTGGATCAATATCGATACCTATACGGATTCACGCTATATGGGTCCCTGGAGCCAGCAACGGTTCGCTTACCAGACAGAGAACAGCAACTATCAATTTTACACGGGTCATGATATGTCAATGGCGACTTTCGGTACCAGCATGCGCTGGGATGATGGGACGGGGATTAACTCGCGATTGGCCTATTCTCTCCCGGTTAAAGAATGGCATCTACTTACCCAGGTGTACGACGGAAACGAGGTGCGTCAGTACGATAATGATGTCCTGCTCAATACCATCGTCACGGGTTCGCACAGCCTCAGTAATTCGTTTGATTTCCTGATCGGCAAG